>DASSXG010000114.1:0-3663 GCA_035704085.1 Candidatus Acidiferrum sp.
TGCCGCTTTGGCGATCCCGCTGACTTTCACCAGGATTTCCTCCTCACGGAGGATCAGGTACTCCTGGTCGTCGATGTTGATGTCGTTGCCCGTGTATTTGCCGAACAAGATCCGATCACCCACCTTTACGTCGAGCGGGACGCGCTTGCCTTTTTCAATCTTGCCGGCTCCGATGGCCATTACTTCGCCCTCATGAGGTTTTTCTTTCGCCGTATCCGGAATAATGATCCCGCCTTTCGCGGTTTCTTTCTCTTCTAACCTTCGTACGAGGACGCGGTCATGCAGGGGAGTGATATTCACAGTCATTTCTTGACCTCCATTCAATCCATTCCAAAACTCGAACAATCAATTTCTTGTGGGTCTAGGCCAACACTACGGGCGAAAAACCTTCCGGTTCTTCTGTCGCGCCACTTCGAGGTCGTCAGTTTGCTTTTTCTGAACCGCGGCTTCTCTTTGCGGCCCCTCCTGCTGATCCAGTTTCACGGCTTCCGCGCTAGCAAGCTCAGCTTCTTCATTAACGCGCTTGGAATAAATGACGAGCCCAAGCCGATCAGCATATGAAGAACGGCCAAGATTGAAGGAATATTGCGCATCTTCCCAAGACGCCACGATCATAGGTTTCACGTCGTAGCGGTCGTTCTTTGCGGAATCAATTGCCAGCGAAACACTTGTCGCCGGGCCGTATTTCGCCGAAATGGACTTCACCATGTCCTCTGCAGTGAGCCCTTCCGTGGAACTTTGATCGTAAGTCACCGAAATCTTGTAGAGCTCGCCGTTGTAGAAAGAGAAAAGAATTTGTTTGACAGGATCCGCTTGGAACGAAGCTCCAGAAACATTCGACGGCCACCATTCCAGCTCCTGAATCATTGCTGGACGAGCATGAATCACCTTCAAATCGGTCACCTTTTGGTCGGTATGCTTCAACACTGTGGTTAGGCTCATTCCAAGGGTAAAATGCCGATACTTGGAAAGATCCTGCGCGCGAAGCAGTGGCGCCGAAAGAAGCAAGACAACAAGACAAATAATTGAACTGCGTATCGTTTTCATTTTCATATCTCCTACGAATTGCTAAGAACTTGGAATCAGGGCCGTATATCGCTTTGTTGCCATTTCTTTGTTTGGGGCGGCAACAGGCGTTCTCAGGGTAGAATCTTTTGCAGGGACCAGGCCAATACCTTGTTGAATATGCCGCGAATGGGCGGTAATGCTTATGAAAGGAATCCCGAGGAACCGATTCGAAACGACGTTCGTAATCTCCAGGGAGTTAAACTTCTGCCCCTCCTGCTTCGCGAGAACACACTTCACTGCCCGGCGCAGGGTTCCTAACCGGTCGCGACCGAAGACGGTGGCTCTTATTTCACCGGCCAGGTAGAAAAAGCTCCAATTCGCACCCTCGATGCTTCGGGCCAGCGTGGAGCGATCGAGATTCTTGACGATTCTCCACCCTGACAAGAAAACTTCACTGTCGACCACCAAACCTGCCGGCAAAAGTGTGTTCTCTCTGATGAGTATGGTTTCAGACATGTTGTTGGCTGACATTTGAGCCTCCTAAACGTTGAGTGCGCAAGCATCGCTTAACAGTGACGTTGGCCTACGACAAAGAACACCCAGCGACTTGAAATCTTCGACTAGCACCATTCACGGGAACAGCAGCGCTCGAGATTAGGATCAATTCCTACATCCTGAGTGTTCGCGTGTTGAAACCACTAGAGCTGACGGGCGTAAATCCTTCTCCCGTTCGCGAAACCAGCGAGCATTGTCAGAAGCAATGCGCCAATCATCGCAACCAGGGCTGTAACGATTGTTCCACCGTAGCCACCAACTAGGCCCGCGGAGCGCATCAGGAATCCGCCCGCTACCGCGCCACCAACACCCATGAGGGTGTCCATAAACGGGCCATAACCGTTACCTTGCAAAACTCTTCCCGTTCCCCAGCCAACGACCGCCCCGATCAAGATCGATGCAAGTAAGTACATACATTCCTTCCTTTATCGAATCTTCTAACCGCTTCTACGCAAGTGGCTAATTTGTGCCTCCTTTCGAAGGACACGTTTCGTTACCCGAAGCGGGTTGGCGAATTCACTCGACCACGAGTAAAGAAGGTCGTTCCGCACCGCGGCTCTTCATCCCGTACAACTCGCGGTCCGCTGTTTGCAGGAGGGCCTCAATAGTTTGGCCATCCTGCGGATAGGCAGCCACACCGATGCTTACGGAAAGTGCCGGTTGCTCACTATCGGTTGCTATCTGCTCGCGGATGCGAGAGGCAACAAATCCTGCGGCATTTGCGGTTGTCTCGGGCAGGATGAGAGCAAACTCATCACCGCCGTATCGCGCGGCTGTATCGATAGCCCGGCAAAACAATCGGAGCGCGTCACCGAGGCGGCAAAGTGCCCGGCTGCCTGCCAAGTGGCCGTAGAGGTCATTGATCTTCTTCAGCCCATCCAAGTCGAGCAGCAGGACAGCAAACGGCCGTCGCGTGCGCCCTGATCGTTCGATTTCCGCGTGGAGGACGTCGAGAAGTCGGCGATAGTTGCCTAGGCCAGTAAGGGGATCGGTAACAGCCAAAAGTTGTGCCTGCTCTTCCGCCCGTTTGCGCTCGGTCAGGTCGAAGGCTGAAATCAGCTTGCTCAGCTGGCCATCAAAATCAATCGGTGTTGCGGTGATATCAAGCCAACGCTCTTCCTTATTCTTCGTAAGAATTTTGACCTCGCATCGCGAAGCGAGCCCGATCTCCTTTCGGTGAGCGCACCCCAGGGTTATGACTGGTTCCCGTGTATCAGGATGGACAAGATCCCAGAAATTCATTGATAAGAGTTCTTCTCGAGTGTAGCCCGTGATGACCTCAGCGGCATGATTCACATAGTGCAGCCGCTTTCCCCGGCTAATGAAAATGGCAAATGGAATAGGTTCGGTTAATTTACGGAAGTTTAATTCGCTCTGCCGCAGGGCTTCTTCTCGCAGGTGCGCCTCCTCAGGCCGTTCTCTAATTTTTCTGCGCATGAGAAATCGCGCGCGTTCTTGTAATCTCCCTTTCACCGAACGAGTGAGAATGCCTTCTTCTTCTAGTTGCGCGTGCAAAGAAGTCCATACGCGCGCCGGCGGATCGACCTCCGCAGGCAGCTCATGGGCCGCGGAGACAATGTTGCTCAGGTCCGCGACAAACCTTTGGCGGCTGCTGCGTTCGGGGAGGTGCGTGCGTGCCGCTTTCGGCAGCGGCGCGGGATCGTTCCTCTCGAGTGCGACTTGGACTTCCTTACCTGGCATGGCCCCTCACTCCACCGGCAGGGCGCTAGGCAGCTCTCCGGAGTCGACTCTAATCTTTGCGGCGGGTTTTCTCTTTAGGAGGGGCAGACTTAGCCCGCCCCCCTCCAAACGAAAGACCTGCTGGCTTCAGGCCGCCACAGCAGCGGCGATCTTGTGGAACGTCGAGTTAGCGACGTCAAAGGTTTCAACCTGGGGAGCTCCCTCAACTACCGTGGCGAGGATCTTCGTCACTCCTGGGTAAGTTCCGCGGTTGTAAGCCTCGGCATTCTCCGCCTTGTCCCAAATGCTGATTCCGAATGCTTCCGTGCCGCCCTGTCCAACGAACGTGATTTCGTCCTGGAATCCTTTCTGTTTTCGAAGCAGAGGAAGGATGTCCTTCTCAATCCTCTGGGTAAACTC
>DASSXG010000102.1:0-29060 GCA_035704085.1 Candidatus Acidiferrum sp.
CACGGTGATGCAATGGCGTGAACGAGTATGCCATTCAAGATTGGCGCTATACTCCTGTTGTGAGGGAGCAGGCCGATGCGTTACGAGCGTCAGCAAACGATCCGAAAGGAGCTGGAGCGAATCCCACGCGGATTAAAAGGAAGCCCACAGAACCAAGTGCGGCAAATCGTCACTTCTCAATACCAGCATGGAAAGAGTTTTGACGAAAGCGTTGAGATCGCTGTCGATTTCGTCCGCCAGCGGCACCCGAATTTTACGCCGACAATCTTGCCGCCTTCACCTCGAACCTAGTGCGCTTTTCACCGGACATTCGAGTTACGGTGCCTTCCATAGCGTGCTGTTTCCGGGGTCCCGCAGTTGAATGGAGGCACCGGGGGTCTTTCTCACCCCGTCGGTCACTACGGGCTGGCCGCTCTGGGTTATTCTCCGGGTCTCTTCTACTGCATTGCCCAGGATCGTGGTGAATCCTTCCTTGTCCTTTAGCCAGAAAACAGCGGTCTCGTCGTCTGCTGTCAGTAGCACGCGTACCTGATGATCCGGGCTATGCAGTACCAACTGCGGCGTTTCCGTCACTTCAAGGAGCGCCCGCTGATGTTCATCCCTATCAAACAGAATGATTTTTGGTCCTTGCGCGTCACTCACGGCGATTTGCGCCTTGGACTTGTGGTCCGCGTCGTAAAAGGAAAGAAAGGACACTCCATTCTCCGAGCCGAGAAGCGCGACCCTGTTGCCTTTCTCATCTACAATCGTAACGTTGCGTGCCCGGATCGTGTTTGCTTGGAAAAGTGTGGGGTGGATCGAAAACCAGATTTGTAGAGCCAAAAACACGCCAGCGCCCGCCAGCATCCAACGCAGGGTCTTGACCCAATCTTCCATTCGCTGGATTCGTCCTTGCAAATCGGTGGCTTCCAATTCCGTCGCCATGCCCCCTCCTCCAATAAACTCCAGATTCTAGGAAACACCTCTGAACAGTTCACGAGGCTTTACGGTTTGGAACCCCGCTTCCCCTGCCTGCTCTGACCCTGCTTTGCCGATCCATATAACTTCGCACCGCACTGAATTCATGTCATCTACGACAAGTTCGACGAGTTGACCGCGCCTCAGATTGAAGTTACCTCGCAATCTGAATCCCTCTTGCGACTTATCGACAATGAGACAGGGAAGCATTGTCTGACTTCCGCCGAGATTGACGACGAGGTTGGCACGCTTCCTCATGGCGGCCCGTATGGATCGGCGGCCTCCGCGGATAGGAATGTTGGGCACAGTTTTCGCGCCTGATTCAGGTGCAGGAGGCTGGTAGTGGACATTGTAGCGCGGAGTAGAATTCCGAAAAGTCAGGATGCTCCCTATTAGTGAACGCCTAAACAGTTCACGCGCATGAGGCACAAAATCCTCAGCGGTCCTAGGCCCAAAATTGTTCCAGAATTTGTCGGCCTATTGTTTTTTCGCCTTCTTTCGGTTGACGCGGTTGGAGGAATTGGAAGGCAAAGGTGAAGGCTACAATCATCGTCGGATTTTCCACGACGCGAAATTCGTCGAAGAAAATCTACAACTCTTCTTGCCCACATGCGTGGAATTACATACGGGAATCTACGTATTGACGTAGCCACTTTCACAGCGATTCAGCCACTTGTCAGTCAACTACTACCGCTGCTATACTCAGCCTCGTCCATTCCAGAGGTTATGTCCCCATGACCGAAGGCCAAATCTATCACTGCCAGAATCGGGACTGTAATTCTGAAATCCTCGTAACCAAAGCTTCGCCCGCAGCCAACGCGAACCCTCGATGTGGCTGCGGCGCGGAAATGAAAAAGCCCTATAGCCCGCCAGTTCTGCGAATGCTCGACCCCGATGATGAACTTGCCAGCCGTCTTGAAGCAGATCGAGATTTGACATCGTAGCCCGCCCTGAACTGGAGGCAAATCAATGCAGCACGGCATGACTGGTGTTATCTTCGCAGTCGTCTGTATCCTGCTCGGTGCCGCTTTCCTCTACGATGGAGTTTCAGGAAGAGACCTCTCGCAGCTAGAGACCATTGCCGGTGCCACGCTTCTGTCTGTCGGGGTCGTAAGCTCCGTGCTCCTCCTAAGAGGTTGGATAAAGTGGAAACGGGAGCTTGGGAAATACAGAGAAGGATAGACCCTCATTTCCACTTGACTGCGCAATGCGCTTCATTTTCTTTTGTGATTCTCCGCATGCGTTCAAGGATTAACCAATTAGCGTACTTGCTTTACTCTGAACTCGGTGGAATAATCCCGCCATGATTATTGGCGACCGCCTTCGCGGACTACGCGAGGAAAAGAAACTTTCCCAAGGCGACATCGAGAAGCGCACAGGTTTGCTTCGTTGCTACATTTCCCGTGTCGAGAACGGCCACACCGTTCCGGCCATCGAAACGCTGGAGAAGATGGCTCGCGCTTTAGAAGTCCCACTCTATCAACTCTTTTACGAAGGCGACGAGCCGCCTAAAGTGCCAAATCTGCTCAAGGGAAATTCGGGTCGTGAAGATGCATGGGGTAGTTCCGGCAGGGACGCGGGGTATCTGAGGAAGCTTCGCCGTCTCTTGGGCAAGGCGGACGAGCAAGATCGGAAACTTATTCTGCATATGGCTCAGAAAATGGCCAATCGCTAAGCCTCTTTGCCAGAGAATTAACAATCGTAGGCCATCGGGCATCGATCCGTTCCAGTATGAAGGCAGCATCTTCGATGACACGATCCACGAAAAATCCCTTCGCCATGTTCGGCTTGCCCAGGGTCCAAGTCGATTAGCTTCCGCGCAGCCAATATCGTTCCGCACGTCGGTTACATGTAAACGACGCTCGGAGTGTGCGGTCCGTGAGACCTCAACTTCGGCGTTGGCGACCATATGGCGTGAATGCACGTAACCGCGAACGCTGCTTCTCCGTATGGCGTGTGATAAGTCCTGTGTGGGATGGAAGTCTGGGATTAGGGAGTCACTACGGTAGATATTAGATAAGTATATAACACAATAATGAAGACGTTGGCTCCGAGCATTAAACACCGGGCCTCACTGCTGATACCCGATTAATTTCTATATTTAGATATAATTGCACCTTGTGCGGATAACAGCACACGTCTCTAGGGATACGTCAGAACCAGTCCTGCATCGGATTCATGTATGGCGGTTGCGACGCGGGTGTGGGTGTACAGCCTGAAAAGCACCCCAGCGCAGGACCGAAAGTCAGTGCAGCATTTACTTCACCGCCGATCGGAACCACCATGCCGAGAGCTGTACGGAACAATACAGTGACAAAACCGCACTTTCCCACACAGCTCCAGTCCGTTTGTGCCGCGGAATAGTCAATCTGCTCAACTACGGGCGCTGCTTCTGGACCAGGGCTGTAGTTGACAAAAGGCACAGCAGTGCCTGGGGGTGGAGAGAACTCAGAAGGATTGAATTCAACAGAAAGATTCTGTGGTTCTGGCCATGACGCACCCCCAAATCCCTCTGCGATCATTCCTATATCCGTGTTCAGCTTAGATGGCGCAGCACTTGCTGACATTGCTCCTTCCATCACCTGACCTAACTGCTCTGGCGACATCGTATCCCTCAAATACTCCGCTGCCGCAACGGGAAATTCTTCGACCTTCGCGCCGTTCGCGCCCCAGCGTAGGATTTCTTGAACCGCTATGCGCTGATACACAGCCGTATTGGTATCAGTAAAGCTAATACCTCCACTCATCTCCCCCTGAAATAACCATAGCGCAAGCCCAGGGTCACCCTGTAATGGCAAGTCGTAACGCGGTCTCGACAAGGGGCGCGTGTCCGGGTCTCTACAGCTTTGAGTCTCATTGCAATCTTTGTTCCCGTAAACGTGGTGCCCCGTCGGATCGTTGAAGGAAACTGGATTGTTCAGGACATAGGAGTAGCGGTTGAGTGACTGCGGGTTCATCGGATCTGGAACGATCGAATCTGCAGATATGAATCGTCCGAGAGTCGCATCATAATAACGGGCGTTCATGTAGATCAGACCCGCCGCGTCCCCTCCGGACGCACTCGTCGAAGGATTACGCAGCTGACCAGTGAACCCATAAGGATCGGGAGGGTCGCCAGCCGGCATAAGAGTCGTGCCGAACGCAGCGTAGTCGTAGTTGTGTGTCACATTGCCTTTTCCATCCGTAATGAGGCGCACGGACGCAAGCTGATCCTGATGGTACCAGACAACCGTTGATGAACTTGCCATGCGTCGCGCCACTAGCGTTTGGCCGGCATAATACGAGTAAACCAAATCGCCGCTGGGTGTGCGCTCGACTAGTGGGCTGAAGTAATACGTTGGAGAACTTGCTCCAGGCTCGCTCTTTGAGACACGGCGGTTCGAAGTGTCATAGTCAAAAGTAGTTCTACCCGCACTCGTGGTTACGCTCAGCGGAAGATTGTCGAAATTCCACGTGATCATTCTCCCCGCGCCGCTAATCATGTTCCCATTCGCGTCGTAGGTGTAGGCATTGCCTCCCGCCGCTATGACCTGATGCGGGTGCGTGAAACAGGGGGTCGCAGGAGAACAGTTTTGTGGTACCGGATAAGAATACACGCCGACGGCGGAGTTAGACATGACGTTTCCAATGTCGTTGTACGCGAATTGCTGCGTTTGCGCCCCGCTGACCTGCGTAAGCCGACCCAGAGAATCGTAAGTGAAGTTAAGATTGAGTAGCTGATCCGTCGAGGACGAAATTTCCTTTATGTGGCCTCCGGAGTCATGCACGTACGTAGCAGCATACAGACTCGGCGGCGGAGATTCTGGACCGAGCACGCCAGCGGAATTTAGCCAGCGCCGGGCAGGGTCATAAGAGAACTGCCCAGAGACGCCATTGCCGTAAGTTATTGAGGATACTTTTCCGTCGGGGTCATAGGAGATCTTGCTAACATAAGGAACGAGTCCGGCGATCGAAGAAAGCCGGCCGGAGGGGTCGTATCTGTAGGTCACAGTCTCCGAGCCTGCTGAAATCTTTCCCGAGGAATCGGGGTAGGTAAACTGCGATACACGGCCAGCCTTGTCGTATGTGGAGTTAATCGTGAAGCACAATCCTGCTCGACACTTTGTGGCAGATGTGGCCCGTCCGAGCGAGTCGTACGAAAAACTGTCCGAGCTTTTTTGAGTGCCGTCAGCGGCCGTCTCGGTGATACTCGTAAGTCTACCAATTCCCGAACCGTGGCTAGCCTCGTCGTAGTTGCGGGTCACGCTCGAACCGTCGGGATAGGTTTTGGTTAGGAGCCGGTTTAAGGCGTCATAACTGAAAGCGATAATTTGCCCCTTGCCGTCCGTCTGCGTAAGCACGTTGCCGACCAAGTCATACGCATAGCTCCACGCGCCCATGTCGGGATCTGCCTCCGTGAGTTTGCGCCCCAGCATATCCGAGGCCATTAATGAGAAGTTGCCGGCGGCGTCTTGGGTCTTTGTGAGCTCTCCAAGCGCATCGTACGTATAGGTGGTCGTTGGGTAGCTGTTGCCTCCGTTGTGTTCTTGCACTTTCACAATGCGGCCATAGGCGTCGGTGTAGAAGGTTGTGTCCTGACCTAGTTCGTCGAGTTTCGTCACTTTCGCAATGGAGTAGAGTGAAGTCCTGCAACTCGAATCCGGTAAGATAGTTTCAACCAACCGTCTGGCAGCATCGTAGCTGTACCGGGTCCATTGCGGGGCGTTTGGGGATATATACCAGTGGGATTCCGTGGATGGGTTCCCAGTGGAGTCTGAATACTGAATGTCTTTTTCGTAGCCAGCTTTTCCTACAATTCGATATGTACGGCCAAGTCCGTCGGAAAAAGTGTCTGTCCAAAGCCCGTCGCTGCTACCGTCGAACACCGTTTCATGGGTTTTCTGTCCGGTTGGCTGCCCGGAGGGATTGGCCGTTAACTCGTATGCATACTGGACTATTCCGCCGTCAGGATTTGCGACTTGAGTGAGACGCCCAACGACATCGTACGAGTACTTCGTCATCGCTCCGTTAGGGTCCGTTGTCAACGTTATTTTTCCAAGGCCAGTATCCCAGGAAAGCGTCGAGCACTGCACGAGTGGATTGCAGTTCTTAATGGGATAGAGGTTGTATGCCTGATCGAATTCCTTAGTGCTTTTGTGATTGTTCGCGTCTGTTATCGACTTTTGGTTGCCGTAGCTATCGTAATCGAATTGGGTTATAGCAGGCTTTGTTGCATTACTGACATAGTCTTGTCGATCCGTCAGGTCTCCGATGGTTGCCTGACAAGGAGTAGCTTGCTTGTCATAATCAAAGAGCGTTTTCCGCAGGGGTTGCGCACTCGTATCCTCGCCGGGAAAGATTTGGATTTGACACGGAAGAGCAACTATATAGGCTGAAACGTTGGGATTGATGAACTTCGATTGCGTAGTTCGCTCGTCTCCCTTAACGCTTAGGTCGCCGTGCTCAATTTTGGTGTACAGATTCCCGTAACTATCGTAATGAAAATCGGTACTGATGGCGCGAGCTGCCCCTGACTGCGCGCAAGAGGCCCAATCCTTGCAGGTCCGCTCGGCCTGGTAATCAGTCCGCGAACCATGGAGACATTGGTAAGGCGCAGGGCCGGTCCACGCCACATACGAAAACACGCTGAAATTGTAAATCAAGCCCGAGGAATCCTTTAGATAGGTCTGAAGAGGCTGCGAATAGCAAGCAGGCGTTTGATTGTAGAGGGTCTGCCTGTAATCGCCGACAGCATCCACGGTCTCCGTTACTGTGCCAAAGCCGAGGAAACGCCGGTCTACGTCAAGCCAGAGACCACCGGAGTACTTGTAGGCATAGGTGTCAGACACTCCGGTGGCTGTGTCGCTGATTGTCGTGCTAGCAACCGTCTGAAAGACTGCACCCACAGGCACATACGTGTTTATGTAATTGCTCGACGGTGTGTACGAAATGACGGTCGACGCGCCGAGGCCACTAGAAATGTTGATGAGGTGGTCGGCTGGACCGCCGACAGCCAGCCACGTATACTTCGAAAAGAAATCAGCCTTTCCGTCACCATTGAAGTCGCCCGTAACAAAGACGCCCGCATCGTTCTGAATGATGCACTTCGTTGCTGTAGCGCAATCTGTCGGTGGAGGAGTCGAGCGCTGAAACTCGAAACGTCCGTCACCGAGTGATATCCAAAGATCGAAGTTTTGGCTCACCGACATGATGTCCGTTTTTCCATCACCGTTGAAGTCTCCAGCGATCAATAGGCCTTGAGGAACTCCGGCACCGGTCACCAAGGTGAAACTTCCATCGCCATTGGAAAGGAACACATGGTTTGTCACTGCAGAAGCAAACTCGGTTTTGCCGTCGCCATTGAAATCGCCAACGACCACGGCATTTCTAGCAGTGCTTAGGCATGACGCCGCAGTTAGCGTAGTTCCCACTTGACACTCCGCAGGAGGAGGCGTGGCTTTCCAGGTGAAGGTCCCATCGCCTTTGGAGCGGAATACGTCAAAGTTGCCGTTCGCCGAAAGAAAATCGGTCCTGCCATCGCCATCGAAGTCTCCAACAACAATGTGATTGGGCTGGCTATTCAGACACCCAGAAGCTTGCCCACGGCACCAGGGAGGTGGCGACATCGTTACCACGCGGAAGGTGCCGTCGCCGCTGGAGAGATACGTATAAAAATTGTCGCTCGCTACCAGAAAATCGGTCTTGCCGTCCCCGTTGAAGTCGCCGGTTATGATTTCGCCGGCAGAAATAACTCGAGGCCGACGACGGCCATCTGGGAAAGGGAAATTTGGTTGATCAGTCGCTCCTGGAACAGGAGGAACCACACACTGATACATGGCCAGACCGCCGCAATACGCGGGTGGCTTAGAGGGAACAACTCTGAAAGTCCCATCTCCATTTGAGAGAAAAACATACATGTTATCTGAGAAGACGATGAAGTCGGTCTTGCCGTCGCCATTGAAGTCGCCAACGACTACTGAAGATCCATTTGGGAAACATGTCCACGCAAGGTGAGAAGGAGAGCCGTTTATTTGGCACCAATCGGGGATGGAAGTCCCGTTGTTTTGTGTAAACGTACCGTCCCCATTGGACAAATACGTAGCGAAGAATTGAGTTACGGCTAGGTAGTCTGTCTTGCCGTCACCATTGAAATCGCCGGCGATTAACGGGTAGCCCCATGAGGCTGCCAACTTTGGCTGGACCGCGTTTAACTGCCCCGTAGCCGTCTCGTCGTATTGGAATGATGTGGGTGGTAAGGATGTGCCACTAACTACAAGTCCAAATGGTTTCGACGTATCGCAAGTATCCACTGGCAGAGTTCCGCAATTGACCTTCGCGTCGCTGCCGAACATCTGCACGCTGTCGAGAAGCGAACCCGACGTACTGGAACTAGTGTGGTAATTAAGTGCGTAGACGCGGATACGGTTCAAGCTATATGATACGTCAATACTTTGAAGCCGCTGTTTCATTCGGGCCACGGCCTGCCCGTTTCCATAAGTGACAGCATCAGGACGCGAGGCGCCATAGAACGTAATCCCGGCGTTAGCGCTTGAGTTGTAAGCTATGGAGGACAAGTACGAAGCAGTGGGAGGCTGATCGCTGACGTCGACACCGTAGCCGTAGACGACCTGATTTCCGTGGGTATCTGTTTCGGAGGTTAGCCCCCAGCGCTGTGTCCCCGGTGGATTAGGAACGGGGTCCGCCTGAAAAACTCGTTGCGTCCCACTCTTTGCCCAGATCGTCCACGAATTGCTTGCGCTTACGTACTGGATACGCTGAAAATTCTCGATCTTCGTCGAGTAAAAGCCGTTGCTACTGCCGAAGGCCGCAACCGCAGATGTGCAGCTTGGGCTGACGCTCGTCGGTGAGCAAGGCACGAGCTCCATGCCGTCGAGCAAGAAGATGTCAGATCCGTCGAACCTCGGCGCTCCTCTACCCTTCGACGCGCGCACGATGTAGGACGGCCCTCCGGCAAGTTCCCATCCTGCCCCAATCCAGCCATTTGCCGGGCTCGACCCGTAGACGAGACTGAGCTTCGGCTCGAGTCCGTGAAAAGGCGGAACTATGATGGGTATTTCCGTGGCGAACTGTCCAGAAGAGGTAACGGTCGAGCCTACGCAATGTGGGACGCAAATGACCAGTATGAGCCCGGCTAGGCAAAGGAGAAGCCGCAGGTGACGTAGCTGATCCTGGAACGCATTGCATGTCCGGCGGTGCGAAAGACTCTGGTTGGTGTTTCCCGAGAGAATCCCTTTTTGTATACGCATGGATTCCTCACCACGGCAAACGGCGCCCGTTATCGACTTTCCCGCCGACCGCGCTGGCAATGTAGCCACGCACAGCTGTTGTGACCGTTGCCGGGGGTTGTGCAGATGTGCGGGGAAGCCGTCCACGAATCGCTGACAATACCAATAAGGCGGTTATACCGGCTGAGAAAACAATTCGCCTCGTTGCCATGGCTGCTCCTTCTTGAGGGCGCTGTATCTAGCAGTGCGTTTGAAACCCTAATGCGATTTCGCCACGCTCTTGTTGAGAGCAGGGCAAACCTCTTTGCAAGTAATGTGACTAAACCGGGCGAAACGTATCATCCTTACATCTGACGTCTACCGAATTGAACCTTCCATGTTTGTCCCCGTTAGAAGACCTCTAGGGTTGCTAGTTCGAATCTAGCTCGGGGGGCCAATCAGCAGTCGCTCGTAAATGGTTTTGGTTCTGTCGCCGCTGCCAAAACGGCGAATCATGCCAGCGATCTTCAAGTGCATAGTACGCGCTCCGCTGAACGAGATAGTTCGCAAAATCGGATCGCACTCCCGCGTTGTAGGCGCCCGCAGAATCGCTAACACCGTTTGCCAGCGCATGCAGCAGCTCATTGGCGCGTTCGGCAGACGCAAGCGCAAAGTCAATTCCGCTGGAAGAAAGCGGATCACGGCCGGTGAGCGCGTCGCCAATCGCGACCCAAAAATCTCCCGTGGCACGATCAAGCCGGTGAGTTCCTGAGGGGAACACTCGAGCCTTCGCTGAAAAAAGGCAGCCTTTGAGACGGTGGCGAGTGTGCTGGGATTCCTCCAGAAGCCGACGCCAGCCGTCGGGTCTGGCGAAGCGGCCTCGTGCGCAGATATCGGAGTCTGTAAAGAAGATAACGATCGCGCGGCCCGAACTCGAGGGAAGTCCCGCCGAGTACCACCAACCGAGCGGACATGCTTCGATAAGCGAAGGCAGAACATCGTCGGAACGTAGTTCCGAGCAGGTGACTGCGATCCCGACCAAGCGATCCACGCTATGGCGCCGCACTCCTAGGCGCGTACACAAACGCCCGGAACGGCCGCTGGCGTCCACAAGAAATCGGGCGCGAAGATGTATCTCTCCTCTCGGTGAAGCAGCCTCCACGGACCACGTGCCTTGGCGGTCGCGGTGAACGGTACGTGCCGTTGTCCTGCTGAAGATGTGGGTCCCCGCGTCCGCTGCGGAAGCGCTCAGCATGCCGTCAAAACGCGATCGATCGACATGCCATCCGTTGAGGTACGGATGAGCCAAAAATGACGATG
This sequence comes from Candidatus Acidiferrum sp., assembly GCA_035704085.1. Taxonomy (GTDB): domain Bacteria; phylum Acidobacteriota; class Terriglobia; order Acidiferrales; family UBA7541; genus Acidiferrum. The sequence goes on from DASSXG010000102.1 coordinate 10,482, forward strand.
AATCCAAATCCGCCGAACCCCAGGCGCTTTGCACTCCGTAAACGGCAGCCGGCTGGGTTTGAAGGAATGCTTCCCAGACGCCCAGCCGCGCTAGGCGTGGCACCGCACTGGGCGGGAGGGACTCGCCCACCCGGAATTCGTTATACCCTGTCCGTTCCAGCACCGCCACCGAACACCCGGCTCGCGCGAGCCGCAAGCTCAGCGCACTTCCAGCCGGCCCCCCGCCAACTACGAGAACGTCGAAGAGTTCATAGTTCACTGGCTGCCTGTTTGTCCCGGCTTGCTCACGAACTGCTCCAGAAGCGAAAGCTCAGCCGGATTCATCGTGCTCGTCAACTGCGTTGGTGCAGCCGCCGGTGCACGTTCATTTAGCGGGATGCGGCTCTGCGCACATTCGGCCAAGCAGCGTCGGAGTGCAGCGAAGTCAAACCCAAGCCGACGTAACATCTCCTCGGCCTGCTGGGATATGACACCTCTTTCGCCGAACAGGCAGTTCAGGAGGTGGCATAGAGATGCGCCCAATGAGCCCCCACCATTCAAGCCTTGATTATTTCCTCCGACCCACACTCCCACTGTGAGCGTTTGTTCGCGGAGGAATGGAAACCCGCGCAGACTCTTGCCTGCGGCGCGTACTCGGGCGCGGTAGATTCCAGCGTCGCTCGCAACAAACTTCCCGCAGTATGTTCCTTGGTTCTCATGCAAGAAATGAACTTGCATCACCTGCTTGCCCGGAGTGGTCACCTCCGCCCACACACTCGCACCGACTTCCATCGGAACCCCCGATTCCGCAAGCGTTGCGTTCAATTGAACGGCAGCCCCAGGCTCGTATCCAGATTGTGAAGCACTCGCGTGGAGACTCAGATTAGAGTACGCGTGTATTACCAAGCTATAGGGCAGACCGGTTTGCCCGCGGAGCGAAGCGCCAAGTTGCTCTTGGGCAAATGCCACATCGCGGCTGGGCCGGGTCGACACCGCCTGTCCGGTGTCCCTCGGTTTACCTATATTCAATAGTGCCTGCCAAACGCCTCCCTGATCCAGGCGCCCCGGCGCAAGTTCAGCTGGAAGTGACAACCGGTAATAGCTGACGCCGCGCGAGCGAACAAACTGAATATAGGGATGTGCCGCCGGACTCGACGGATCGATGATCATCGAGCTGGTTGGAGTGCGCAGCCGGAAATTGACGAATTCCGGGTAAGGAGTCAGCAGAATCACGTCCATTCCCGCATCGGCATCCGTCACCGGGAACGGAATCACCTGGCCTGCGCTGGGAGTCAAGTATCCTTGAGGATCCAGCACGATCTCCGCATTGGAGATCCCGGCGAGAATTTGGAGAAAATACTTCTGCAAGAGGAAACGATTGTCGCCAGTGATTGCTCCGGTGATGAGCAAGTAGCCGCCATGATTGCCCGAGATTGCTTGGAGCGCGGCAACACTAATATTCTCCGGGGTACCGAACCCTACGGAATATGTGAGGGCGTTGATGTCGGCGGCCACATCGGCAATAAACGGCGCCGTGTTTTCCATCCCGTCCGTAAGCACCACGAGTGAGTCCACGTCGAATCCAGGCGCGGCGTTGAGAGCCTGCCGACCGGTCTGGATGCCGGCCCCGATCGAAGTTGAGCCTCCGGGATCGAGTTGGTTGCTGTTCAAGATATTCTTGATCGCGGAACGGCCCACGTCGAACGGATCCGATGCCGAGCCCAGCGTTGTAACGCCGGCCAGCAGATCTGCAGTCTGATTGAACCGGACCACTGAGGCACCGTCGCCTTCCAGCATTACGTCCACGAAAATCGAGGCGGCCTCTCGCAGGCTCTGGATTTTGGTCACACCATCACCGGAATCATCGCTCATGCTGCCGGAGTGGTCCAGCACCAGAGCAGCAGCAGCCGTCTTTCGGGCCACGGTGTTGGCAGCGATTGGGACCGTCCAGGTTCTCCCGCTTTCGACGTGAATGACCGTAACGCTATCACTTACGGTTTCGCCAACCGCTCCGGTCTCATAGGTAATCCAAAGACGAGCCGTGGCCAGAGTGTTGCCGACGGTCGGACCGACCACGACCGGCCCCGCCGTGAAGCGCACCAGGCGCACAAATGACGGACCGGATTGGAATTGTAGCGTTACCGCCGCGGCCGTGGACGACACCTCAAAAACCACGGCCAGCGCCTGCTTACGCGACATTCCGCTCGGGCCTTGCGGCACATCCTGGAAATTGAGAGACGGCGTCACCAGCGTGATGGAGGGCGTAGCGCAACGGTCGACTTCGACGTAGGTACTGCCTTGTTGCACGACGAACCCAAGCGTGTTCCAGTCCGTCACCATACTGTCCCCATTGCCGGTCCACCACTCTTGATACGTGCCGCTGGCTTGCTGAATCGTTTGATTCGGCCGCGGCACGGGCCACCAGTTACTGCCACAAGCACTGAAGTCTGCTTGCCAGGGGCAGGCCATGTTCGCAGTCATGTCGCCGGCGTTGACCTTAGTTGGGTCGAGGCGGAAAGGTTCCAGGTACAGAGTGGGATCGATGATCGGTGTCGCGGCGATACCGCCCGCTTCGATCCCGGGGTAAAAAGCCATCCCTACACACGCCTCCAGCGCCGCCCGATCCATGCCCTGCGGAGTGATGGTGTTCCCGGGCGTCGGCACGCCAATCCAATCATTAATAAAGTTATTGCTATTCCAGGCGGCCATCAGCGTTTGTTGCGTGTTCGTTAGTTGCGCGGAGTTCAGATCAGGCATGTCGCCACCGGAGGCCTTCAACTTCTGAAAGATCAGGTTGCGCGTCGGCGTGTCGATTACGGGGTGCGTAAACCCGTGGTGACCGGAAGCGCTTTGATTGACAAATGCGATCACAGTTGCGCGGTTCAGGATCGGGTAAATATCTTTGCTGTAGGAGGGTGTTGCGGGAGCCTGGAGCAAATTTTGAGACACGAAGAGGTCGAACAAGCGGTCATACAGCGTGATAACACTGTCGAACGGTGGTGCGAATTTCGGGGGCGGGCACAGCACCCATGCGCCAGTCACCGGGGGAGTCGACCCGTCCGACTTGAGCTTCACCGTGGCGGAGATTGGGCCATCAGATACATCATCGCACCAGTTGTCGTTGTTGAGAAAGTTGCCGTTCAGCGGTCCGCTCGGTGACGATCTCGAAGTTCCAAAGCCACCTAGCACCAGCAGGCGGCCTTCGACATCCGTGCGAGCCTCACCCAGTGGCACCGTGATCGCCGACTGCCCAGGAATCTTGAACACACCGGTGTCCAACTTAGCCGATTGGCTGGGACCATTGAGCGTGCGCGAGCCGGGATCGATTACAAGTCCCGCGCGGTCTGCACCCATTACCCCTGAGTTGCGCGCCGGCGTCGCAGCTTTCTTGTTGGACAAATGCACCGTCCAGCTGATGTCGGCATCGACCGACGTCAATTCCTGAACGACATTTCCACCACTGTCGTAACCGAAAAGGCGGAACCGCGCGGCCTGCCGCTTCACTCGGCAGGAGGCATCTTTGTAGCCTCCAGCTGGTGGGGTGTGGTCCAAAGGAATCTCGGGCCCAACAAAGAAATCCGTTGGACTGTTGCCGATACGGGCAATTCCTATCGCTGGGTGGACTTTTACCTGTGTGATTGCGGGCATAGGGCCTCCTGCAGATACCGCGACTGCGCTCTAGTACGATTTGTAGTGAGCCCAGGCTTCCAATCGTTTCCATTAACTTCGTAGTGCAGTCCGTACTCAACGCTAGACGCACCCGAAGCCGACACGATATTCGTCAGCTGGGCGGCTGTCTTTCGTTCAGAGAAACTGACAAAAAGCTCGCCCCGAAAACACAAAATGTGGCGGAGACGGGTAAAACCGAAGGTATTTAGGCCGCGAGGCAAAGAACGCGTCCCAATGATCCTGTTACAATGCGTGACGCGGATTTTGGTAAACCGTGCTCTCGCAAATATTTAGCTGGAACCTGGTCTGGTGCACTCTTGGTGCACTTTAGCCTGCAGATGAGGTCAGCCGAGTGCAACTGACAGCAGCGTAAATTACTGAAAACACGTGAAAATCAGCGAGTGCAAACAGGGCAGGTAGGTTTAGCGAACCGGTGAATTTCTGGCTTGGCGATATTGTCTTAGGCGTGTTCACACCTGTACTTGCGAAGCACACCAAGCACTTGAGCCTCGTGGACATTGTACGAAACTGATCAGGGGGAGAGTACGCATAGTTTCCTTGCGGCGTTGCGCTCCACAATTTGTCACCCTGTTGTCGAACCGTGAATCCGCTATCGGCGTGCAAGACGCCGCGAGCGAAAAGAAGTGAAACGGCCCGGATACTCTTTCGAGCCTCCGGGCCGCCGTGTTTTAAGGTGTATCGGAATATGGACGCATCCGGCGATTGCAGAAAAGCAAGCCGAGGTCGTTCTTCCAGTAGTGCTCGCTCGACTCAAATCGAGTCTATTTTTCTGAGTGTTTGTCCAAACTTGGACAAAGTACCTTATTTTCTGTAGCCCAATTAGTAGCCCAACTAGCAGAGGGGTTTACACTGTGAAGAGACGCCGATTCAACGACTTATGTGAGATGCAGGCATGCTTGCAAAGCAGGTGCTCTCGAATTCCTGCGGTGTCATGTAACGAAAACTGAAAAGAGAAGGTGAATCTGAGTTAGCCCCATTTGATCAGAGATTTGTCACGGCTCCGGCAAATTGTGATTAGGTTGGTCTCAAGACTGTTAACCGAAATGTTGGAGGTTCAATACAGAGGTACCGTAGCCCAGCGAGTAGCCCGAATAAGGGAGGAAGTTGCACAGTTATCCGACGTCGATTCAACGCGATAGATTTTTCACTTCGATGGTTCGGGACCAGGCGGTCGGCCAACTCTTATTGTGCACTTGCCATCCTCTGGCACATCAAGGGTGCCAAGCCTTATACGAGTGAGGGTCCGCCTACAAAGGATTTGGCCGCGGGGGTCGTATACAAAGAAGAGCTCAGAGCTCTTGAGGGCTACGATCCTAGGAGCTCTTTGTGTTTCTAACAACCCATCGGAACAACCGATAGGCCAGCCAGAGCAACGCTTTGATGTGAGAGTCGCAAGCAGACATATCCTCATCCTTTCCGGTCCTTTGGGACCAAAGTTGGGACCAACTAGAGGCTATTTTTGATGATTAAAGGAGGTAGGACTGAACGATAAGAGGCGTCGAGTCAGTAAGTTAGGAAGATTTCTCTTCCGATTTACTTCTTTGCTACTCGCCCGGCTGGGTCTGGATCCCTGAAAATTCGGGATGTATTGGGAAGTGCTTGGAGCAGATCACTCAAACCGATCGAGGCCACAAGTTCAACATCTCCTCTGGGAACCAAGAAGAAGCGTTAAGCAAATGGACTCAGCAAGGTGCGATGCGATGTTTGGGAAGTAGTCGTTTTGTATACCCTTGGTATACAAAACTGTAGAGTTGTAAACTTGCCTTGTCGTTTAGATTTATGCTATTTTGTCAACTATGGGTATACGAAAACAGGATAAGTTAAACCGGCTGCAGCGCTCCCTCCCCGAGGGGCTAGTTGCCGATGCTGCCTGGCTTGAAAAGCATGGCTATTCCAGGGCCTTGCGTAATAAATATGTCACCCGTGGCTGGCTCGATCAAGTGGCTCGCGGGGTGTACCGCCGCCCGGCCCCGACCCTGAAGGGTGAAGCTCGCGAGGGCCTGCGGTGGCAGCCCGTCGTGATATCCTTTCAGACTCTCCTCGGATACTCATATGCAGTCGGCGGGCGGACAGCGCTCGAACTCCAGGGCTTCGCGCATTATCTGTCCGCGAGACACCGTGAAATCCACCTCTATGGAACTCCGAAACCACCGGGCTGGGCCTTCAAGCTAAAATTGGACGACCGTTTTGTGTTTCACAACGCGGGCAGACTCTTTACGAGCAAACCGATGCGCCCGCACAGAAAGGAAGGCCACAGCGAAAACGGCTTTCAGGAAAACAGCTACATACGGCAACCCTGGGGACAGTGGGAATGGCCGCTTACGGTGTCATCGCCAGAAAGGGCCATCCTCGAATTGCTGGACGAGGTTCCGCAGCGAGAAACCTTTCATCAGGCCGATGTCCTGATAGAAGGTCTGAGTAACCTTAGCCCACGACGGCTTCAAACGTTGCTGACCACTTGCCGCAGTGTCAAAGTGAAGCGCCTATTTCTGTGGTTTGCCGAACGGCATCAGCACGCCTGGCTAAACAAGCTGGACCGCAACCGCGTCGACCTCGGGAAGGGCAATCGCATGCTCGTGCGTGGCGGCAAGCTCGATCCGAAGTTCAAAATAACGGTACCGGAGTCCATCGATGCCGGTGGATGAAAGCTATCGCAAGCAAGTCTCTCTGCTCATAAAGATTGTTCCGCTCGTCGCTAAGGAACCGGTGTTTGCACTCAAAGGCGGAACGGCCATCAACCTCTTTCTGCGGAACATGCCCCGGCTTTCCGTCGATATAGATCTCACATATCTTCCCGTCAAGGACCGCGCATCCTCGCTCACGGAGATCGACGCCGCGATGCGCCGGATCGCAAAGGAAATCGAGCGCGGTGTTCGTGGAGCCAAAGTCAGCGCGAGCACGCCAAAGGGCGAAAAAACCATAACCAAGCTGATCGTACGCGCCGACGGAGCGCAGATAAAGATCGAAGTTACTCCAGTTTTACGCGGCTGCGTCTACGAGCCCACCGTCAGGTCCGTATCGCCGCGCGTCGAAGCGGAATTCGGCTTTGCCGAGATGCAGGTGGTAAGCTTTCCCGACCTGTACGCAGGCAAGATCGTCGCAGCCCTTGATCGACAGCATCCACGCGACCTGTTCGACGCGCGAGACTTGCTCACCCATGAAGGAATAGACGACAAGCTACGCAAAGCATTCATCGTCTACCTCATCAGCCACGACCGCCCGATGGCTGAAGTCCTCGCCCCGCCGCGGCTCGACATTTCGGAGGAATACAAACGTGGCTTCGAAGGCATGATCAATGATTCGGTGGGCCTCGATGAACTTCTCAAAGCGCGCGAAGTCCTCATTGCGGAAATCGTCGGTAAAATGCCCGACCATCACAAGCGCTTTCTGATTTCGGTGAAACGCGGAGAGCCAGACTGGGCCTTACTGGACCTGCCAGTCGCAAAAGATTTGCCTGCTGTACGCTGGAAACTTGAGAACCTCGCAAAGCTGAACTCCGAAAAAAGAGCAGAGCTACTGAAGAGGCTGAACGCTGCGCTCGGGATCAAGGACTAAGGCAACGCAGGTTCAATGCCGACGGCCGATGGGGTCTAACAAGTCAGGCAAGCCTCAGTTGGCTTCCCCGGTCTCATCCTAGACCGTTCCGACATACCAGCCCAATTCCGTCTCCGCAACAATTAGCATCACGGGCGCATAACCATCTTGACGCAAATACTCTTGCAACCAAGAAAAGAGCTTTAGGTCGTCTTCGCTCGGCTCCGCTGTGTGCTCGTCAGGGTGGGAATGCCATTCTCCGATGTACTGTAATTGCGATCCAGTGCGCATCGTTGCTGCCCGAACTGTGGCTTCGAGCCCTCCGGCGCCGCGGATGTAACTCGTGGGCCATTCTTCGCTGTCGTCGGGAGCTGCAATCGACGCCACAACGTAAACTATGCCTCGCACCAAATCCCACGATCCTAGCAGCACGCCTCCCGTTTCTCGGGGAAGCTTGCGCCGACGGTCGCGACGTACTGACAATATGAACGAGTCATCTGTGACGAGACGCCAACTGCCGATCTGCCGTTCCTGCACCGGGACAGCCGCCCTACGGAAAAGGCGAGTGTTGAACTCTGGGTCCGTCGTCCAGACGGCCATGCTGGCGCTTTCCTGTTCCAGAGCCGTGCGAATTCCGCGGCTTGCCGCCGCCGCATGGTGAGAGACAGAATCGTTTGGTAACACCGTAGAGACGTCACGACAGGATCGAGCAGTCCGAATTCTTCCCTCCGGTTCGCGGAAATGATTCTCTAATCCTGTCTCCTCCAAAAGTAAGCGATAATACTGCATCTCCACCGCGTCAAGTTGGACCGTGCGAGTACTGTCTTCGGCAAGTACGACTACATCCGTACCCATCGGGTTCAGAAATGCCGAAACGCGCCTCGCATCGGACTGAACGTCGCGTGCAGCACGAGGCAACCATCATTTCGTTCTACGTACGTCCCATCGTCAGTGCGGGACGCGAACGGGGAATGAACGAAGAATTCGATCCCTTGTATTTCCGAACTCCAGCCCGGAATCAGCTGGCCCGCGTCGGTTATGAGCGATGCACGGGCTTCTAGGGACAGTCCTTCACCATCCAACCACTTTTTGAGCGCGTCTGGTCGGGAAAATACGCGGATACCTTTACCCTGCTTTAGGCGATAGCGCGCTTCCTGCCTTATTATGCGATCCTCATCGGTACAGCCCTCCTCCGTGATCACAGCAGCCGGGACCCAAAGTTCCCGGGCTTTGACGCGCTTCTTGCCGTCAACAGGTTCCTGATACTTCTGCGCGTGCTCAAAGTAGAAAAAGGTGGAAGCACCCCGGATGTGGTCCTCGTCCAAATGTGTGAATCCAAGCACATCGTAGTAGTCGCGCTTTCTCTCTTCCAGGTCCTGCCTAAGCACCAGCGGCAAGTCGATGCGCCGATCCTTCTTGTCGCTGGCGTCGCGCATCGCGGCGTAGTCGATCAAAATCTGTTGCCCGCCAGCCAAATCAATCCTGGTGCAATCGGCATTACCCAGCGGAAAGAAGTTCAAACGATGGATTCCCATTCTTGCCTCCAAATTCGACTCGGAAATACTTGCCGTGCCAGCTTCGTCAATCTCTGAAGCCACCGGTGAGTCCGGTGGATTTCACATCAGTAAGGGCAACCCCCTCGGTGTGCCTGCGTCCAGCACTAAATGAGTGAAGTATCCCAGAGCAAAAAACAGCAGAAGAAAGTTTGATCCTGGACCGCTTCCACTCGCGGTCCAGCTGCGTGCAACGGCGCCGGCACTCACCGCACCCGCGCTGACGCTGTGTCCCAGCGATCGATGCCAGGGGTTTAGCGCTGGCTCCAGTCCATCGGGAGCGACTCCTCCTAAGACGCAAGCTCCGACCGCTAGCAGAGCCTCGCCAAAGTCGAACTTTCGCTGATTGTAGGTGCAGTACAGAACGTAACTTGCAATCCCGACTCCGGCTGCAACCCCAACATGTGTTTTGGCATTTGCCATGGTGCATCTCCCAAACAAAGTTCAACGATACACTAACTTATACCACTATAGCAAGCATAGTTCAACCTTGCCAGGAGAAGTCAAATCACTTTCAGTCTGATGTCTTTTCCGTTAGAATAAGTTACCAGCTAAGCTTGGCTGGAGGAGAGGCATGCCTAGCGTCGGCGACAGGATTCGTGAAATTCGAGAAGCCCAAAGACTAACGCAGGACCAACTAGCGGAGAAGGCTGACATCAGCAAGGGATTCTTAAGCGAGATCGAGAATGGGAAACGCAATGTCAGTTCTGAGTATCTGCTGCGTGTTGCCAACGCTCTGTGTGCGTCGGTCGACTATCTTCTGCGCGGCACCACTGACGTGTCCAACGTCAATAAGGAACCGGTCGTTATATCGCCTGAGTTATCGGATGCAGCGCAGCGACTCAACCTTTCTTACGCGGAAACAATCGAGCTCCTGGAGGCGCATCGTTCCGTGATTGCCAGACGAAGCATGAAACAATCCAAGCCATTTAGTAAGGATGACTGGGTCGCGTTGCACAAAGCAATCAAGCAGGTATTCGGATGACCAGGCATGTGCGCCAGACTAAACAGTAGCATCGTCGTTCATCGTCTCGCCTGCGACCTGGGACTGCGCGGGTCGGTCGATCCCGTTCGTGCCGTACTTTCGTATTGTCACCGGGTTGTGAAGGTGTTTCTCTCTGACTATCCCGATTGTCCGAGCCCAGCCAAATTGTTGGACTTTCTCGCGAACAAACTTAGCACGCGCATAATTGAGATCCACTCTGAAGCGGACCTGCGGCGGACCATCGCCGAATTCACATCGCGTAGCGAACGGGCCTTTGCGACCCTCGAACAGGAACTTAGCGATGAGCAAAGCTACGGTATCACTTTGAAACTTCAAAGCCGCCAGCTTTGGGAACCGGCGTACGTCTCCATTATCGATTGCCGCGGAAGGAAAAGACACCGAAGCTATCACACCAAGTGGCATGAGCTCGGACACCTACTGATTCTGACCGACCAGACGCGCTTCGCCTTTCGCCGCACGCACGACCCGGCAGTTCCCAAAAGCGCCGAAGAATCGTTGGTGGACACAATTGCCGGCGAGTTTTCCTTTTACCCTCGAATGATCGTGCCCTTTGCCCGTGGCGAAATCTCATTCGAGAAAGTCCAAGAAATTCGGGATGAGCTCTGCCCTGAGGCGAGCTTTTACTCGTCCGTACTAAACCTCAGCAAGCTTTGGCCTACACCTTGCATCTGGCTCGAAGCGAAGCTTGCGGTGAAGAAAAATCAGAATAGTGGGCAACGCTCGTTTAGTTTCAAGCAACCCGCCCAACCCTCGCTTCGAGCAGTTTATGCAACACCCAATGACGCCGCACGCCAGCTCCAGATCACGATCATTCCGCATTTTCGAGTCCCAACCGAATCGGTAATCCATAGGGTGTTCTATGACGACCTGCCTTATGCCGAATCGGAAGAAAATCTCTCGTTGTGGGCGAGCAGCGACGGCAAGCGCCTAGGCAACTGTCCCGTCCGGGTCAAGGCCAAACGCATCAACGACTCCGTTCACGCTCTGGTGATACCGCACTAGATCGATGACGCTCGACGACATCGTTTCAAAAGTCACTGACCCATACGAGCGGCCAGCTCGACTCTATCCTGCATTGCTGGCGCTCCTGCCTTTACTCGCGTTGATAATGTTTCTGTACGGTCCCAAAGCGACGGCGCTCACCGGCGCCGTGACAGTCGCGGTGTCGTGTGGCGGATTGTACCTGACAACAAACCTATGTCGTGAATTGGGGAAGAGACTTGAGGAGAAGCTCTACCGCGCCTGGGGCGGCAAACCGACAACTCAGTTGCTACGGCACCGCGATCAGACAATCGAAGCCGTGACAAAACGCAGGTATCACGCGTTCTTGGCAGGGAAGATCAACGTGCCTTTTCCTGACAAGGACAAGGAGGCCAATGATCCGGGAGCCGCCGATGACATTTATCAATCTGGTGTCCGATGGCTTCTCAACCACACCCGCCCGGAAGACGGAAAGAAGTTCGATTTGATCTTCAAGGAGAACGTGGCCTACGGTTTTCGGCGCAATGCTCTGGGGGTGAAGCCCTTCGGTCTGCTCTTATCGGCTGCGTCGCTGTTATGGGTCTTGGTCGTGGAAGGACTGCTATTCGGTCCCAACCACAGATTCATCGATATGTCTGCGGTTGGCCACATTCCGGAAGCAGCGACCGCCTCATTGATCGTTTCGAGCGCAATGATTTTCACATGGCTTTTTTTCTTCACGGAGACTAGTGCGCGCACGGCGGCTTTCACCTATGCAGAAACATTGCTTCGCGCATGCGACTCGATCTAGCCGTTGTCCGCCTCCCTCGATTGGATGATCGATTATCGTTAACACGTAAATTGCGAGTCTGTTATTTGCGGACGCACTTCGCAAACGTCCTGTCCACCTGAAAGCGGATGCGATCGCTTCGCAGATCGGCAATTCGCAGATAGCGCAGGGTCGTTTCAAGATTCGAGTGTCCTAGCCAAGCCTGTAAGGTGCGCGCTGAAACACCGGACTCGTGATGCATCGTGGCAAACGTACGCCGAAATTTGTGCAGCGACCAGCGATTACAGACGGGTTTGTCCTTACACGACTGCCCGCGTTTGTTAACGCAGTGTCCGCAGTTCAACCCAGCACGCAAGGCAAGACTCTTCAATTTTGCGAGGAAGTGACCTTCAGGTCGGCCGAGCTGATTCGGGAAAAGCAGGGAGTTAAGGCTCCTTGACTTCAGTCGAGTCAGTTTGTTGACCAGCCACTCAGGAACCGGTACCGACCGTTCCTCAGAGTCTTTCGGTTTCCAATTCCAGTGTGGTTTCGCTGTGACGCGAACAATCTTTTGTTCGAGGTCGACATCGTTCCAGGTCATATACGCAACCTCCTGTTCACGGCAGCCCGTGCCGAGAAAGAATCCGCAAATCACACGCGATTTTTCGTTGCCACCTCGAAGGAGTTGTGCAATTTCAGCTTCGCTGTACGCATCGACGGATTTTTGCGTGTAACGGGGCAGATCGCGACGTGATAAAAGCCCTTCGACACCAAACGAGCGAAGAAAGGTGAGCATAGTAGAAGTGCGGTTAAAGATAGTGCGATCGGCAAGCCCACGGTCGCGCAGTGCGGTCATATAGGCGATGAGGTCTCGGCGATTGATCGCTCGCAAATGCCTTTTGCGGCATGACCTGCGGAAATCACTCAGAAGCTGTTTGAGCCGGTCCGCTGCTTGTACGGATCGCCGAGCGCGGACGTCGGCCAGGTAATCGGCGATGGCCGAAGCAATGCGGAGCCGGCAGAGCTGCGAGTCTCGTACAGGATGACGAAGGTGGCCCCGCTGCGACCGCGCCGGTTGAACTTGTCGGGACTGGGCTGTAGGCATTCTCCTCCTGCAAGTGATCTATTTGGTCGACCTGGTTAGAGCGGGGAACTCAAACCATCTTGGATCGCGAACTGTTGCGTACAATGTGTCGCGGGCCGGACGTCATTCTCGTGGCCGGGCGAAAGATACCCGCCTCAGGCGTCGGCCGTGAGGTTCTTACCCTTCAGCAAAAGCCCGCGGAATCGGGCGTAGAGCCTGTTCGACCGCATGTCGGGCTGTGGGCCGACGAACAGCCGCCATACTGTGCGCTCGGAGCGGTACACGAGTTCGAGGGCATCCCACCATTCGCCGTTGACCTTTGGGTCGGTGACGACGTCCGGGTGTTCGCTGATCTTTCGGAATTTCCGCTCGGCGGTGAGGAACACCCTGCACGCCTCCTGCATTGCCTCGGCTTGCAGCGTGTCCTCGATCCGCTCCCGCTCTTCGCCCGTGACCTTGCCGTGCTCGATCTTCGTGCTCACGATCTCGTCGAACATCTCCATCAGCCTTCCTCCTTGTTGAAGAAAATGTTAAGCGACCGCGAAATCGGCTCCCAGAAGCAAAGCTGGGGACAATCATGCTTGATACATTGCATGTGCGGGAGGAACAGTTCCTGCGCTTGAGTCTGGGTGATCTTCACCGAGCGATCCTTGCCGTCACACAGCGTGAGAATCTTGTTCGCGAGCCGTTTCCTCTGTCGGGGCGTCGCGTCTGGCACCAAGATGTCAAGACAGCGCAACACCGCGACCACGCGCTTGTGGGCTTCTTGGCAGATCGCCTTGAAATTGGGGTCGACGCGTTTGTAGCTCACTTCCCGAAAGGCGACTCGCCGATTAGAGTCTCGGTTTTCACCTTTCCCGTGTTTCGATCTCGCGTGGTGATGGTTGTGATGTTGCGAACTTCATGCACCGTCACCACTCGGTCTCCCGACACGCTCGTGTCGAGCCGACCGATCTTCTTGCCGTTGTTGTCATTGATCTGCATGTTTCCTCCTATCGAGAATGTGTCCCTGCGCGGTAGCCGAGCTTGTCGTCCAGAACCAGTAGAATGATCACGAACGGCATCGGTCGCCTACGGTGGCTCGCCAGAGGCGAAACGCGGCTTCAACGCAGACCGTCGCCTCTGGAGCCAAGATGCTCATGTTTTCGCAGACCTCTTCGTCCAGCAGTTGTGCGATCTCAGAGTTGCCGAGCAGCCGCAGCCGTCTGCACAGCTCGGGGGGGATCAGCAATGCAGCTGCGAGTCGCTCCGCTGGATTGCAGGAGCGAACTCTCTTCCGTTGTTCCTCCATAAGTTCTCGGATCGTCAACTTGCCCTCTCCCTATGTATACAGGCGAGGTTTCAAAATCGTCCAGATGACTTTTCCGAGTCATTGGAGTCGCAGCCGAGAGATCGGGTGTTCCGTATTATCGGTTCGGCGTCTGTTGCCGACGTATCCGTTCTATCCACCACGAAACGTGGCACTTGCAGGTGGTCCCGGACTAATAGACGCATTGAAAACCCGGCGAGTCCCTGTCGAATTACCCCTCGATGGTCTGCTTCCGCCGCGAGAGACGATAGCGTCCGCACATGCAGAAGATTATGGCAGTTCAGACGAGTTCTTCTCATGGGGCGTTGGCGAGATCGAGTCATTCACAGGCAATCGCCGTGGTCGGCGTCCAGCTTTGCGCTTACCTTCGAATCGCCGAGCAATCTTACTCAGCGTACCAATCGACAGGTGGAACTCCTTCGCTAAATCTCTATAGCTCTCTGTCGGATTCTCTGAAATGTACCTGCCGACCTTGGCATTCAGTGCTCTTCGTGCCTTCTTAAGTTCAGCTTTGTAGTTGAAGGGGCACTGCAAATCTTCGAATGCGTCGTCTTTCATCGCACCCTCACGTATTTACGGTCGCGCCAATTCTGTCACACAATCACACAATTTATTGAACAATTCCAGTCTGCAAGTTGGCGTAAATCAGCAACTTACGTCAACTAGCCAAAAGTTTCGGCGTGACTGTATACCTAGGGCATGGAGAGGAGCAAGCCAATGGCAACAACGGAGAAGATGCGGTACGCACATGAGAAGAGTCAGATGGGATGGAACGCGGATCAGTGGGCACAGGATGTCTACGACAAGCTCAACGCGGGCTTGCTCGCGGTGGCGCTGTCGTTCGCAAACGAGGAAGGTGAGTCCCGTTTTAGCTACATGACGAACCAGCGCCTGTCGGGGCAGAGACTCAGCGCACGGGCGCTGGAGAGCCTCAAAGCCGACTACGCAAAGCAGCACGAACACAGCTTTATACCTGTCGCGCTGTACACGGTCTCACTCGGTGAGGACTGGAAATTCCGGCAGAACGGTCTGGCGAAGCTATTCGAGCGCCACGAGGATGGGTACTCAATGGTATGCGAGTGCGCACTGCCTCTCCCGGAGGACGCTCACCTGAACGAGAAGGTGCTCAGCGAAATTCGTCGGTCGGAGGAGCGGCTTTATGAGAAAAAGCTGCACCCCCTTTTCAGAGACGCTGCGAACCAGCGGACAGTAATGGAGGAGATCGCCGCGTTGGGCGGGAAGGTCACGTACAACCAAGACGCGAGCGACGACTTACCACGCGTGGTCTTTGACGCGGACGGCATGGTTGCGGAAGGACGGGACGTGCTGGAGGAAATCGTCAACAGCGGGCAGACCAAGCTGGTCGAGGTGGCCAACAAGCCCGCTGACATGTTGGGCATCCGGCGTTCGTCCGCCGCGAAGGTCGGGCGGAACGACCCGTGCCCCTGCGGTTCCGGCTGGAAGTACAAGAAGTGCTGCGGCGACACGTCGCTGAAGTCAATGCTGATCGACGAGGTGCTGCGTTATCGGGTCGATCTACCGCAGGAATACGAAGAGGCATACGGACAATGCTTGTCAGCGCTTCCCAGCGACAACGTTGGGCGGATTGATGCCGACAACCTCGCCGCTGATCCCGATGTTATGGGACCGGGGAAGCTGCAAGACGACATTTTCAAGGCGGGCGGAATGCCGCCATACGAAGTGACGTGGATCGAGACAAGCAGACTGGAGATAGGCAACAAGTCGAGCCGCGTCGGCATCCTCGCCCTGCACGAACAGGAGAGACAAGGCATTAGCCTCACCGGGTTCATCGAGTCCGAGACGCCAGAAGGCAAAGCGCTTCTGCCGATGGTGGATTTCGCCTTCCTCGCGCTCGACAAGGAATGGAACATAGCCCCTAACGCAGAAATCCATGGCGAAGGATGTGACCGGAGACTGGCGAAGCTCTGGGAGAAGACCAGCTTTGCGAGCTTCGAGGCATTTGCGGCACACTTAACCTTGATCGTGCGGGTCACCTTCGGGCTGATGAACTGGGACGAACAGACGGTGCCGCGCCGGACAGTGAAAAAGAAGAAGTCCGCTCCTAACCCGATCATGCCTAAAGCCGTTCCCTTCACGCTCCCAAGGATCGAGTTCGTTCCTTTCTTCGACGCCAAGATGCTCGACATTGCCATGCTGAAGCGCTTTTCCAAGGTCACGGTCCTGCGCCCCACGGTGCAGGACGACCGCGAGAGTCCGCGCCAGCACACGGTCAGGGCGAGTCTTCACCGCGTCACCAGACCGCTGTTCGGGCACCCGGCGATACCGGGCAGGACGGTGGGCATGATCAGGGTCAGGGCACATCGCCGGGGCAACCCTGAAAGAGGAATGATCAGCAAGACCTACAGGCTGAAAAAGTGAAACGCGGCCACACCAAGAATTTTGATTGCTGCATCCGCAAAGTCGAGTCGGAGCTGTGCCATGTGCGACGGGTTCCGTGGTAGGAATCTAAAACCGAGGGGAAAACACTGGCGCATGCTGCAAGGTGATAGACCTGCTGGTTTGGAATTTCCCCGTCAGCAGAGCCATAGCCAGCGCCTTCTTCACGTGCGCGGGGTAGACGTGCAGAACCCAGCACGTCGCCTGTGTTTTCTTCGTCCCATCCCTCGCCGGAGCGCAGCCTCGCCGTGACTAGCTCCAGCACGCCAGCTAACTGCACCTCGCGGACTTTTCACATACGCCGCCGTCCAGACGTTCCTGCGCTTCGTGGCGAGGGATGCGCCGCTTTGCGGGTCGATGCCGGTTGTCAGAAGTTCGGGTCGCCAGCGACCTTGGCCGCCAATTCGCGAAGGAGGCGGGAAACCGTGGCCCGGACGCTTCCGGCGAGGTGCGCATCGCGGGGTTCCGTGGCGTACTTGAGTTGTGACTCGGCGTCGTAGACCCTGCCGACAACCTCGTTGTCTTCGGGATAGAATTCGACGCCGGCCATAAGACGCGCTTCCTGGGCACGCGACCGGGTGAGCCGGAGAATCACGATAGGGTCGACATCCCCTGCGAAATCCAAGCCAGAGGGCGTCAGGCCCTGCTCGACGGCCTCAAGGAGAGCTTCCAGCGTGAAGGGTGGCAAGTTGTGAAGGAACACGTCGGTGGCCACCGGGATGTCGGCCGGCGTGAGCGGGACCGATCTGCGGTCAAGTAGTTTGGAGCGGTGCACGTTTTCTGGGGTATCGTTATTTTGCACGGTGTGACCTCAAAAGACATCGGTCTCTCGCAGCCCGTGGCGCTCAGCCAAGGCCCTGTGTCGCCGTACCAGTGCCCAAAAATTCTTCTTTCCCCTCGATTTCGAACAGTTGCCCATCGGTCCGTAACGAGCGCGTAAAAGCCAAAAATTCATGCGCTGCACAAGGGCCGCCTCTTTCAGTTCAGGTCTCACGTTCATTTTTTCTGAGAATTCCTCCACGAAGGCGCTCGCGCCCCGGTTTTGAGAGAAAATAGTGGAACTGCTTGCTGATTCGAAAGGACTTGACGCGAACAGCCATACCGATTCCTCTATCCACACATGGAAATGAAAGTCGTTCTATGACGATGAACACCACTGAACAGCTCGGAAAAGACGCTTGCAACCCCCCGCGATGTCGAGGGCCATGGAGGCGCGGTCATGCGCCTCCTGCCTGATGGCCGCGCGGTTCACGATGCCTCCGCCTCCAGTGCCGCGTCGCGACCCTGGAACTTCGGGTTGGTCTTGTTGCGGCCTACGCCCGGCTGTTGGTTCTCGTGGTTGCGGCGCGCTTCTTCACGTCGCTCAAGTTCGATTGCGCGCTGCTCCAGAGCGTTGTGGTCTGCCACAAGCTCCTGAATGTAGGCCACCAGCTTGTCGAACTGCGCCTTGCTGGCGTACTTCACTTGCTGCTGCTGTGCTTCTGACATGTTGCTCTCCTTGGCACCGACCTTAACCGGTGCTGAAACCTCTTCACGGCTTGAGGCTCTTAGCCGCAAGCTGTGCCTCTTCCTGCGTCGGGAAAGGACCGTAGAACTGTCCGCCCACGACAAGCTTGTAGGCGTTACCGTATGGGAACACCGTGCATAGTCCGAGACCCCGCAGGTACTTGCAGAGATTTTCGGGCTTGTTCCGACTCGGATGCCAACCTTGCATCCACCCGTCGTCTTCCTCGACTTCTTCTTCCTCTTCAAATTCCTCGTCCTCTGGAATTTCCTCTTCCTCGATTTCTGGACCGTCGTAGCCGACGCCACCTTCGCCGTCGTAGAACAACTCTGGATCACGCATGTGTTAGCTCCCGATTAGAACTTGATACTGCGTCCCACCTGAAAAACTCGCTCACGATCTGCCACAGCGCAGCGCCGTCCGGGTCAACGTAGTGACTGGGGTAAGGCTCGATGTCAGAATCCACGCGCAGCCTGAAATCCGGGTCGTCCATCACCGCGTCCCCGGCTTGGATGAGGGATTCTTCCAAGGCTCGCTTGGCTTCCTCTGCAAGCTCGATTGGCACGTGCATGTAAATGGCGTCGTGGTGCGGTGCTGCTAGATACGGTCCCCAGCCACGATCACAAAGCTCAACGCAGGCGGCGCGCAGGACTTCGGCGCATGAGGCTTGCTGCGGAAAATTCAGGATCGTGTTGAACGGTGCGTGCTCCACGTCCAAGCGCCAGCCGAAAAATGTTTCGATGTAACCCCGCTCCTTTGCAGCCGCGACGTTC
>DASSXG010000038.1:0-27477 GCA_035704085.1 Candidatus Acidiferrum sp.
TCTTTGGGATGGATGAAGACCCGCAAACCTTCCTAAAGGCTGTTCGTTTCGGGGTCAGCGGCTATGTCGTTAAGGACGCCTCTGCGGCAGAGATAATCGCGGCGGTTCGCGCGGTAGCGCAGGGGGAAGCTGTCTGTCCTCCCAAGTTGTGCATGACACTCTTTCAGCATGTAGCTCGCGAGTTTCGCAAGCAACCAGGCATCACTGATCGGGAAGCAAGAATAAAGTTTGGTCTGACTCATCGGCAAAACCAGTTAGTGGCGCTGGTCGCGACAGGTCTTACCAACAAAGAGATTGCAGCCACCTTGAATCTATCCGAATTCACCGTGAAGAACCATCTTCGCCGCATTATGAAACAGGTGGACGCAGACAGCCGCTATGAAGCCGTTGACATGATCCGCGCCAGCGGCTTCCTCCCGAGCGCTTAGCGCGAAGTTTGCTTGTCGAGGCACATACAGGTGTTGCATCCCATGATGCGTACGGAGAAACTGAGTAAGCCGCTCTCATGGATGGTGCGCACTTCCCCACCGAGATAAGCAACCGTCTCCTTCCATCATTCCCGTAAGTTGTCTGGTCGTGCCTCGCCAAAGGTGGGAGCGTGAAGGAATCACGCACTGCGCGACACTCGGTAAATCCCTTTGGCAGAAGGACTTACGTGATCACTAAAGGGGCCTTTTTGCGGATTGCAACAGCCCGCCCTGCCTGCTACCAAGTAGCGACATTAGACGACACTTTCGAATTGTCGCTCCCTGTCGCTTGCGCCTCAGGATGAAGCTGCCATGATGGCCTCAAGTCGCGTGGGTCTTTTGGAAACGAAACTCGAGACTCTCGTTATGCAGACTACTAATGATAAACAGTCGTCTTCATCGACGAACGCCTACGTCTTGGCCGAACATCGTCTGCTGCGGGAAACCTTAGTTCGACTCTTGCGGAAGAGGGCTGATATCTGTGTGGTTGGAGAAAGCCGCCACATCGAGTCCACATCTGAGTTGATCATCGCCTCAAACTGTCAGGTATTGCTCTTGGACTCGCTGACCGCACCCCACGCCGCAAAGCTTCTCGATGACCTTCATGAGAAGGCTCCAAAGATCAAGATCGTTCTCTTTGGGATGGATGAAGACCCGCAAACCTTCCTAAAGGCTGTTCGTTTCGGGGTCAGCGGCTATGTCGTTAAGGACGCCTCTGCGGCAGAGATAATCGCGGCGGTTCGCGCGGTAGCGCAGGGGGAAGCTGTCTGTCCCCCGAAGCTGTGCATGACGCTCTTTCAGCATGTAGCTCGCGAGTTTCGCAAGCAACCAGTGGTTACTGACCGGGATGCTAGGATTAAGTTTGGAATAACCCACCGGCAAAGCCAGTTAGTGGCGCTGGTCGCAAGAGGCCTGAGCAACAAAGAGATCGCGGCAAGCTTGAATGTGTCCGAATTCACCGTGAAGAGCCACCTTCGCCGCATTATGAAGCAGGTCAATGCAGAGAGTCGCTTCGAAGCGGTCGACATGATGCGCGCGAGCGGCTTCATACCAAGTGCATAGCGTAGTACGGGACTTTCCCCGCATCGCTGGGAAAACGGATTTGGTGACATAGTTCTAGCAATGCGCGAATCCCTTGAGGGTCTCTGCGGTCTTACTCGCCTTGGCCTAGCTTACGTGTAATCCCAGACGGAGTTTCAAGCACTTACAAGGAACGCGATGGAGCAAAAAAGCCGCATAAGGAACAACAAGGAACTGTTAATGTTCGCTGATTTGTTCCCTCGTTTTTGCCAAGCCGTCGAAACGCCCGACCGTGGAAAACGAGCCCACATACGTACACAAAAGTCGGCTGAAGATTACAAATCAGTGGCAGGGATAGCACAGCCGACGAGGAAACGCCAAAGGACTAATTAGCGCCATAACGACAATTCGGGTGGCAACACTACGCGAAGAGCTCGTCAACTTCAAGTCACAGTCTGCCTAACCCTCTTCCCAGCGCGGGCTCGATATGCTCCTCACTCGAATCGGTGTCTGAGGACTGTTCACTTCTGGAACCAAAGCGAGGAACGCGTGGAAGTGCGGACACAAGCCTTCGAGTATAAGCATGCCGGGGCGCACCAAAGATTTGTGATGGGGGACCACATTCGACGATCTCGCCGGCATTCAGAATGGCAATGCGATGGCACAGAGCAGCCACGGAGAGAAGGTCATGGGAAATGAACAGAATCGCCATGTTGAGTTCGAGATTGAGGCGAACGAAGAGGTTTAGGATCTCTGATTGCGTGATGACGTCGAGCGCACTCGTCGCCTCGTCTGCAATGAGCAGTGATGGCCGGTGCAGTATTGCCATAGCAATGATAACTCGCTGGGCTTGTCCCACGCTGAGCTGGGAAGGCCGGCGGCATAAGAACTCTTTGTCGTTTGGCAAGCTGACGCTGCTGAGCGCCGTCTGGATGGTCTTCAAACAGTCATCTCCGGACCCATCCGCATGTGCGTGCCAGGCCTCTTTTAGTTGCGCGCCTATCCGAAGCGCGGGGTTCAGGGAGGTAAGTGGACTTTGCAACACGATGCTGATCCCGCGGCCTCGCAGTGAGCGCAACTGCCTTTCACCCAGGGGCAAGAGATCTTTGCCTTTGAAGATCACGTGGCCTCGAATGTTGCCACCTTTCAGATGCAGAAGATTGAGGATGGCAAGCGCGAGCGTGCTTTTCCCCGATCCGCTTTGTCCAACGAGACCGACGATTTCACCAGGCTGAACGTCCAGCGAGAGATCCCTCAAGACACTCGGTTTATTGCGGTAGTCAACCGACAAACGTAATGCCAGCAGCGGGGAATCTTCAGTCACTTCTGTGCTCCCAGTTGCGGGGCAGGCCCAAGCTGCAAGACGTCCGCGTTCCAAAAGGCCTGAGGATTCAGGACGGTCGGCGCGACGCCCACGACCGCGGGGGAAACTGCGGTAAGCACATCTCTATTCACGAGGTATATAAAGGGCTGCTGTTCGTAGATAATTTGCTGGACGCGATCGAACTTTTTCTTACGGTCCTTATCGGCAATTGCAGACGCTTGTTCCCGCATCAACTTGTCCATCTCGGCTTCCCAAGGAGTAGCCGGGTTCTTCTGGTTTGGGTTCCATTGATGGTTTTCGCCTGAACTCAACCACACTGTCATCACGCCGCTGGGATCAAGATCGGTATTGACGAGTCCCAGCAGACAAGCTTCGTAATCGAAGGTTCGAGTCATGCGTTCGATCAAGGAAGGAAAATCAAGAGTCACGACGGATACCTTGATCCCAATTTGGGACAAGTCCTGCTGAATCATTGCCGCCATCTTCTCGCGAACCGTATTGCCGGAGTTTGTGACCAGCGTGAACTCGACGCGATTGCCTGCCTTATCCCGAAGCTCATCGTTTGCAAAGCGGAATCCGGCTTGTATCAGGAGCCGCAGCGCGCCTTGTGGGTCGTATTTTGGAGCTGGCAGGGCCGCATTAAACCAAAAGCGGTTCGCCGGTGAGACTGGCCCATAAGCTGGTTTCGCGTAACCGGCGAAGACGATCCTGCAGATGTCATCCCGATTGATGGCCAACGAAACAGCTTTGCGAAATTCTGTCGTGCGAAACCATGCCTTCTTATATTCGGCCAGCGGCGCACTGGGCACTTCGTTAAACCAAATATGATCCGAATCCAGACCCGCGCCCGCGTTGCGCGCCACATTCGGATCGTCCTTTTGCAAATGCTGATAGGACTCGGCATCGAGTCGATTGATTAATTGCAATTCTCCCCGGCGGAAGCGGAGGAGTTCGATGTCGCGATTCCTTTGAATGTCTAACCGAATGCCGTCCAGATATGGCAAGGGATGGCCTTGGGCGTCGCGTCTCCAGTAGTTTGGATTGCGCTTCAGCTCAACATATAAGCCGGCCTTGTACTCTGACACATAGAAAGGGCCCAGCACGGCCATCTCTTTTTGTGGGGAATGAACCGAGAGGATGGCCACTTGGTCGAAGAGTCGTTCCAATCCCGCTACAGACGCGGGAAATGTGATCGTTACCACATCGGGTGTTGGCGTTTGTACGTCGATTGCGCCCTCACCGGAGCGGAACGCGTCACCCGTTGGAGAGTGAACCTGAGGATCCATCAAAGTTTTCATTGTGTAGCCGACGTCTTCCGATGTGAACGCCGTCCCATCTGAGAAATGCAGTCCCTTTCGAAGTCGAAACGTAATTGTCCGGCCATCTTTCGAGACATGCCAGGACTCCGCCAGGCCGGGTTCGAGCGCTTGGGTCTGTCGGTTGAGGCGGATTAGAACACCTCCCGTCAGATAGCGAATGTTCTCCGATGCTTCATCGTCGACAAGAATGGGGTTGAACGTTTTGGGTTCGCCGTGCAGGCAGAAGTGAAGCACGCCGCCGGATTGCCCTAAGGCAAGCGGCGCAGCTGCTAAGAGCATTACAACAGCGAGATTTCGGAGCGCGCGCGGCTTCATACTGAGTCCTCCTGAGACGGCAAAATAAGTTGGAAGCAGATCACCACTAAGATCAGCAAAACGAGCGGAGCAATCCTCCAAGGATTGGCGCTAACCGCGGGAAAGTCTTCCAGCCCACGCAGGAGATTGCCCCAGGAAGGCAGAGGCTCCATCACGCCTAAGCCAAGCATGCTGAGAGTAGCCTCCGTCAAAATGAAGACAGGGATGGAAATCCAGAATTGAGCCAGCAGAACTGGGCGCAGATTCGGAAGCACCTGGCGAAAAATCAACCGCAGAGGTCCAGACCCGCTGGATCGAGCCAAGAGCAAGAAATCGGATTGGCGGATATTCCGAGTGGCGGCCCAGACGACTCGAAGCGCAGATGGCCAACCAAGTAAACCAAGCATCAAGAAAGTCGCTACCACGGACACCACTGATTCAACGTTCAGCGGCAACATTGCCCGGAGCGCGATCAACAAGAACAACAAGGGCAACGCCATCGACAAATCCGTGATAGCGAGGATAGAGCGTTCCCACCAGCCCCCTAGGAGGCCTGCCGCTGCTCCCAGCACTCCCGCGATGAGGGTGGCGAGTAGCGCCGCCGCTGGAGCGAGGAGAAGCGAAACGCGTGTGCCATACAACAAGCGGGAAAACATATCCCGTCCAAGAGTGTCGGTACCCAGGAGGTGCGTGGCAGTGGGAGCAGAGCTGGGCAGATCGCGAAATTGATGAGCGTAAGAATAAGGCGCAACAATATTTGCGCCAAGAGCTAGCAATCCCACCGCGCAAAGCATGAATGTGGCACAAATTCGCAAGCCTCGCTTAGCGCTCATGGTTCGCTCACAATGAGCCTTGAGGAGTAATCCGCAATGTAATTACTCACAACCGTGACCAGTGTTACGATTAAGGTCAGATTCATGATGAGTGGCAAATCTCGATTGATTGCGGCATACCACGCGAGCTGGCCAATTCCGGCGGAATCGCACAACGCCTCAATTGGGATGGCGGCGCCGAAGGCCATGCCCAGTGAGATCCCCAAGAGTGCGAGAAGCGCAGGAGTGGCATAGGGAACCACATGCCACAGAAAAATCCCGGTCCGCCCAACCCCGCGCGCCCGCGCGGCGAGCACATGCGGCTGTTCATAGGCCTGTGATATCAGGTTACGGATGAAGCGAAACAGTTTTGGAAAAATGACCAACGCAATCGCCAGAAAAACAGGCGCACGAAGATAGACGAAGAACAGGGCGATGACAGCGGAAGGCAGGGAGAGTAGGAGCCCGCTCAATAGAGTGCTCGAAACTTCGAATAACCAGCCGGAGAATAGCAGGCCCAGGATCGCCAGTAGGAACGCCATCGTCCATGCGGTGCTTATTCCGACTAGGACTGAGCGCGCCGTAACGGGAAACCGCTCCTTAAGGAGTTCAGCCACGGGTCGTCGAAGTGATCGGGAAGTCCCAAGGTCGCCGTGGGCGGCTGCCGCAAAGTATGTGGCGTAGTATCGGATTAGGCTGGCATTTTTCCTATTCTCATTACGAATCGCTTCCACGCTGGAGTGGCTCAGGCGAGGGTCGAGTTCGCTCTCATCCACGCCGTACCCTGGCGAAAACCGAACAAGCGTCGCGCTCAGAAGCCCACCTACAACGGCCAGACACAGTACGACCAACACCCGCCATAACACGAGGCGCATTGCTCTCGAGGCTTTGTTGATCTCAATCACTTTGTATCCTAACAAGGGTTACTAACAGTCTTGGCTCATCCGACTAGGACGCGACATGCAATTTCGTATAGTGCTCTTCTTTGGACTCATACATGTTGCGGTCCGCCTCTGAAAGAAGCTCTTCTCCAGAGGCGCCGTCCACGGGATAAAAGGAGCTTCCCACGCTAACGGAGATGACCATTTCAGAGCATGTTGAGCGGCTCGCTTCTTCCACAGCTCGCGACAATCGCTTTATCATTTCGACGACATTTTCCTTTGTCATCTCTGGCAGAACAAAGACGAATTCATCTCCGCCGAGCCGGCCAACTTGGTCGTATTCCCGGCAGGATGACTTGAATCTTAAGGCCACCTCTTGCAGTAACTTGTTTCCGGTCAGGTGCCCGAAATTGTCATTAACCCTTTTGAAGCCATTCAGGTCGCACAACAGTACGGCCAGCGGACTTTTTGTACGCCGCACGCGAGACAGCTCTTTTTCAAGATGCAGACAAATAGATCTTGCATTGGGCAAGCCAGTGAGAAAATCCGTGCTCGCCGTGCTTTGAGCGTTCTCGTACTGAAGGGCGTTTTCAACGGAAACGCCGAGTTTGGAGCTGGCCGCTAGCAGCATGCGCAGATGCTCTTTGGTGAAGCAATTCTTCTCACGGTGGTAAAGCGTGAGCACTCCGGCAACCTTGTCGCGGCCACGAAGAGGGACGCAAAGGGCTGATTGTAGCGTTGTTACCGGGGAGGCGGAGCCGATGTGGAATGTCTCTGCGGCCGGATTGCCGTTCGTTATCGGTTTCTCGTTACTCGCCACCCAACCAGAAAGACCTTGACCCAAAGGAATTCTAATCGAGCTAAATAAGTCGTAGTCCACGCCGTGAACATACTCAGGTACCAACATTCCGTCCTGACAAACAAAGAAGACGATCGAGTCGTGCGGAATCATTTCTTTTAGCCGGACCGCAACAACCGAAAGCGTTTCCTTCAGACTCAGCGAATTCCCGAGCGTCTGGGCGAGTTCAAACAGAAGCTGAGCTTCTTGGCGCGCTGAGATGATGGAAGTCAAGAAAGACGTAGCACGAACCTCGGCGTCGTTCGCGATTTCTGCGAATCCCGACGATGGGGCAACCACGCGATCTACCGTGGGTGTTATCTCTAACCGCCGACGCTCGGTTTCTGTGCTCTTGACCATGGCTTCTAGTTCGACATATCGGCGCTCCATTACCTCGACAACACGAGGATCGAAGCTCTGTCCTTTCTCTGCACTTAGGGTGCTCATAGCCTCTTCTGGAGTCACCGCGCGCCGGTAGGGCCGCTCTGAAGCAAGTGCATCGAAACAATCTACAGCCGAAAGGATTCGCGCCCCAATCGGTATCGCTTCGCCCCTCAGTCCATCGGGATATCCCGTTCCGTCCCATTTTTCGTGGTGAGAGCGAACGATGGGCACGACGGGATACGGGAATTGCACCCGATCCAAAATGTCAGCCCCAACGATTGGATGAATTTTCATCTTTTCGAATTCTTCCGGTGTGAGGCGTCCCGGCTTGGAGAGAATGTGCTCGGGTACGGCGAGCTTCCCGATGTCGTGAAGCATGGAGGCCGCGCGGATGGCATTCGATTGTGCCTCGTCCAACCCAAGTTCCTTCGCTATCTCGACGGCATAGGTCTGGACTCGCCGCAAGTGATCATGCGTCGTGTGGTCCTTCGCTTCGATCGCCAGGGAAAGCGCTTCGATGGTCCTCAAGTGAAGCGCTGCAATCTCCTCAGCGTGCTTCTTCTGTGCCTCAAGACGGGCCAAGTATGTCCGGTAGGAGCGATAAATCCAATAAACGATCGGGAAAACCAGCAGCGCGAATTGCCAGCCAAACTTTCGATTGACGATGCTTGCACCGCCCGCGATCAGCGCGCCTAACAAATAGTACGGGAAAGCCCACAAATAGCATTCTTTCCAAACCTGGACCGGATTGCGTCTTTCCGTCATGGCGATAATTCCGGAGACGGAAAGTGTATTGAAAGCGAAGTATGCCGTTGCCGCGCCCGCCAGCAGAAGTGGCCACTGGAATCCAAAGCTCACCGCGGACTTACTGTGAAAGACCATCTCAGCAGCGGTCACGGAGAGTGCGAGGTTGGCCAGGTTGAAGAGCCACTGTATCGGCCGGGGACGCGGCTTAGCGTGCCAAAGCGTTTGAACGAGTCCTCCCAAACACCCCATGAACAGTGTTTCTGAATAAGACAGGTCGATGACCCCGACCAGAATGAAGAGGAAATTGGCGGACATCGTCGCTTTGATACCTGGCAGGTGCACCTTCAAGATGGAGGCACCTAGCGCAACGCCGAGAAAACATCCATATCGAAACAAGTCGTCCGAGTGCCAATGTAGGAGCGCGTACACCAGCAGGGGCAGTCCCCCAATGAGCTGGGTAGCAATAAACGTGACTGCAGGAACCCCGAGTGACCGGACGTCACTCCAGGCATTGCTCCAAAAGCTCTTTTCCGACTTCACTTTCATTCGTATTCCTGCTCCCCCACAGTGCCAGTGCCAACGTGCGTCGACCTCAGGCAGCAGCCTCAGAACCATGTAGAAAGGCCAAATCTTCGAACAGACCCTTCCCTGACCGGAATGGGCCCGGAATAATCCGCTGAACCAGCGCTCGAAGAGCGACAGAATCGAGTGCTTTTATTAAATGTTGAGAGGTAGGCGAAGGATTGGGAATAGTACAGCCATCATTTGTATTGAAAAGGATACTGGCTTCCAGGAAACAGGAATCCGGTGTTGCCCCACAGACAAGCCGAAGCGAAGGGAGCTACTGAACCGTCCCCGGCCCTCCGAAAACGGCCTGTACTTTAGTACTAAACCTGGGGTGCCCCTGTACTATCGACGCCTTCCGACCTGTCCTCAATACTTCCGGTATCGAAAGTGCCGCAAGCAACGGTTTCTGTGTTCGAGATTTAAGGCCTACGACTTAGCTCAGGAGTCTAGCTCATGCTCAGCCTTCATGACATAAAGCGAACGCCTAACAGTAGTGTCCTGAAAACTACGACGTGGGGCAGGCGGTTCGCGCTGATGGCGCTGATCATTCTGCTTGGTGCCGGACTGTCCTTTGCCGACGGCAAGAATCACAGGCTCTCTAGGGATCTCGACGCAGCGAAAGGCGGCCCGAGTGGCGCCACAGTTGACGTCATCGTCCAATACAATGTGCCCCCGACGGGTGCCCATCATCAGAAGGTGCAGAGCAAGGGCGGAGCCCTGAAGACCAAGCTTGACTTCATCAAGGCGGCCCACTATTCCGTTCCGGTTGAGGCTTTGGATGCCCTGGCAGATGACCCGGACGTGGCCTACATATCGCCGGATCGCGCGGTTCGACGCTCTCTCGACCACGTAGTGACTGCCGTGAATGGAGATCTCGCCTACGCCAGCGGCTGGAACGGCACGGGGATTGGCATCGCCGTGCTCGATAGTGGCGTGAGCAGCAACTATGATTTAAATGCCGACGGAAACACAAATCCCTCGCGTATCGTGTATAGCCAAAGCTTCGTGCCAAACGATACGAGCACGGGCGACGCGTTTGGTCACGGCACCCACGTGGCGGGAATCATCGCTGGTAACGGTTACGCTTCATCATATCTTTCCACTTATCCAGGCGTGTATCGCGGCATTGCGCCGGAAGCAAAGATCATTAATCTTCGGGTCCTGGATGCTAACGGTTCCGGTACAGACAGCTCTGTCATCTCTGCTATTCAACAGGCGATCGCTCTTAGGAACACCTACAACATCCGCGTAATCAATCTATCTCTGGCCCGTGGTGTGTATGAGAGCTATACCCTCGATCCGCTCTGCCAAGCCGTAGAATCGGCCTGGAACGCAGGAATTGTCGTTGTGGTCGCTGCGGGTAACATGGGACAGTACAACGGTGCCAACACGAACGGCTATGCCACCGTCGGCGCTCCAGGCAATGATCCGTACGTCATTACGGTGGGAGCGACCAACACTCACGGGACGGGTTCGCAAGCCGCGCAGACAATGACCAGCTATAGCTCGAAGGGGCCGACATCGTTCGACCACATCGTCAAACCAGACCTCGTCGCCCCAGGCAACAAGGTCGTCTCACGTATGCCGTCGTCGAGCACCACGCTGGCCACCTCGTATCCGGCGCTCGTCGTTTATCCTTGCAACTCTTCGGGCAGTACCTGCGGCTCGCAATTCGGCAGCGCTCGCTATCTTCGGCTCAGCGGCACCAGTATGGCGACGCCCGTGGTCAGCGGTGTCGCGGCCCTCCTGCTACAGAAAACGCCCTCTCTCACTCCCGATCAGGTGAAGGCTCGCTTGATGAAGACCGCCTGGAAAGGCTTCTCCTCTTCCAGCACGGCGACAGACATAGGCACGGGCGTTGTTTACCAGATTGAACAAGACCTCTTCGTAGTAGGCGCGGGAGCCGTGGACGCTTCGGCAGCCTTGGCCAATACCGACCTCGCTCCCTCCAATGTGGGCGCCGCAAAGTCCCCTACGGCTACATATAACGCCCTGACAAACACTGTTTCCATCGCGGGAGATCCCTCGACCATCTGGAACAACTCTGTTGTGTGGGGTAACTCCGTGGTTTGGGGCAACTCGGTCGTGTGGGGCAACTCCGTAGTTTGGGGTAACTCGGTCGTCTGGGGCGACTCGGTGGTTTGGGGCAACTCGGTAGTTTGGGGTGACTCGGTCGTCTGGGGCAACAGCGACGGATCTGGAGGGGACCAATAGGCAGCATAGGCTCAGTGCATGAGAGGAGGAACAAAGAAAATGCCAAGCCTAGCTAAAGCCTACATCGCAGTAATCGCCGCACTTGCTTCAATCGTTCTTGTCCTGGCCGCCTCTCGATGGAATCCTGATCACCTGCAACGCTTCGTGCTGTTCTTCGCCATGGCCATGCTGGCCTCGGCAATGAAAATCCGCCTTCCCGGCTTTAAGACCACCATCTCTTTGAACTTCGTCTTCGTTCTGATCGGCATCGCGCTATTCAGTTTTGGCGAGACCGTCCTGATCGCTCTCGGCGGGGCCCTTGTTCAATCCCTCTGGAAAACTCAGAAACGGCCCAAGCCAGTCCAGGTGCTTTTCAATGCCGCGTGCCTCACGGTCTGCACCGCTGCTGCATTTTTGGCCTCGCGTTCTGTCCTAGCTATGCTGGGGTTAAGTTCTCTGCCAGCAACAATGGTTCTGGGAGCCTGCGTCTATGTGGTGTTGAACACCGGGCTGGTCTCGCTGGTGATCGCCTTGGCCGAGCAACGCTCCCTAAAAGAGCTCTGGTCATCTTGCTATGAATGGACTTTCCCGTACTTCGTAGTCGGCGCCGCTGTGGCCGGCCTTGCCAGTGCCGCAGGCCACGGAACCAATGTGGGCCTGACTCTGCTCATCCTACCTGCGATGTACTTCGTCTATCTCTACTATCGCATGCGTGTCGTCCGTGCGGTGCCCGAAGGCATCGCCAACGTGAGCCAGGAAAACGAACCTGCGCTTGTGGGCGCGTCGCGAGTGCGCTGAGCCCACGCCCAGCAAGGCGCTATGCAAGCACATGTTGGCATGTTCACCGAAATCTCGTCTGCGCCGAACCAAACGGTCCGCCAGCGCGCGGCCCAAAACGCAAAGTGGAGACGACTTGATGCCAAACCTTTACTTCTGCGAATCTATTAAGCAGAGTATGTTGCGTGCGGTGTTATCACCGGAGGAAGCTATGAGCCTCCTGGACCATCATTCTACCGATTACGTCGGACAGAAATTTCCAACGAAAAAGAAAGGTCGAGCCACTAACTTTGCCCTACTGCGCATATCCGGCGCAGAAGCCAGCAAGAACTGGCGCCCTGGTTTCTACCGCTTCGATGCCGATATCATGCGAATCGACGAGGCCTTGCAAGCCTGCGCGCAAGACGTCAGCAGGAACATCTGCGACCAGAAGGAGTGGTAGCCTAAGCAACGCTCACGCCCGTAGGGTATCTGCAGTTTGAAACGGGTGTCCTGGGCGCTAGTCACTCACCGGAGTTCTCGTCCCGTTACGGCCTGAACGAGGTCATGAAGCTGTCCGTTACGCCGCGGCTTGAACTCGTCACATCGTCTGAGCCGTTTGTTCACTATCGTGCCAGTGGCGCGGATGCGAATGGCACAGCGGAGGTATTTCTCGGAGCGCAAGCGGTGGTAAGCCGCGGAGAAGGCGCCAAACCCACGGTTGCCGCGAGCTATTTTCACCGCGGCTATGACGGCGGAGCTCCGGAGGTTGATTTTGGGAGCCCTCGCAATTCATTTCTTCTTCTCGCCAGCGCAGACGTTAAGGGATTTCACTACGATGCAAACGCGCTCTTCAACGAGCAGACGCAAGCGTCCGTGCATCGAGTTCAGTTCGGCCAGACGCTTTCCGTTTCGCATCATCTCGTCGGGAAGTTCACGCTTTCGGGTGAGATTTGGCATTTCACGCAGCCGTTCCTTCACAGTCATGCGGTTGGGAACCTATGGGCCGTAAGCTATGCCGCGCGAAAAACCCTTGTCGTCGATGCCGGTTTCAACCGGGGCCTAACTACGACGTCAACCCGCTGGGAAGCATTCATGGGCTTTACATACCTGCTTCCGCATCGTCTGTGTTGAAACTGGTTTATCTGGAATCTAACTCCTGATTAAGGCTATCGGAAATTGACACCCATGAAGTTTCGCTTGTATTTCGCTTCACGCCTGCCTGGGCCGCGTTTGCAAGCCTCATTCCGGCGAGTAGAATTGGCTTGATCGGAGACACAAAGATGCCTTATTGCCCGATCTGCAAGTCAGAGTACCGAACGGGGTTTGGTCGATGCTGCCATTGCTTAGCTTTACTCGTTGGCAGCTCCAGTGAGGCTGATGCTGCAAGAGTAGTCCTTCTGTGGGAAGGGTTAAGCCGGCACAAGTTTGAGGCGATTGTGGCGGCCTTGCGTGGCGCGAATATACCCAGTCAAGCCAGATGCGGAGCCGCTACGGAGAAGGCACGCAGTAATCCTATTGCGCGTATGGCGGACATGAAAACGACAAAGCACGCATCGTGGCAAGTCTCGGTGTTGGAAGCGCAACATAGCAGGCCAAAGAGATACTCGTATCTCTGAGAGGCGCACTGAAGAAATAAACCTTGCAGAGCACAACAATCCCACCAAGCATTGCCAGCCCAACAACAAGCAAGAACGGTGACTGAAAGAGGAGTTGGCCGTGAGCCGATGCGAGATAACCGAAAACCAAGCCGACCAAAATAAGTCCCAGGCTGTGGCTGGCATTAAAGCCCACCCAACACCGCCACATGGTTGTTTCTTTCGTAATGACAGGTGCAATCTGGCTCATGCTGATTTGCAGTGCGGGGTCACGAGGCGTGAGCGTTGGCCCCCAGAACGTATAGACAAGGTGAACGACTCCGAGCGTAAAGACAATGCTGGCACTAAGAACCATGAGAATTTTTGCGGCCAAGATGCCCTCCCTATTTTGTGGGCGCATTGCTGATCGCTTTCAGCTTTACAACCATTTTTCTATTTCCGCGTGACGCTCCACATTCTAGATCTCAGTAGAGAGTTCGATGACTGCCATAGTGAGACTCAGCTTACGCCAAGTGGTTCGGTTTCTGTAATTTTGAACAGAACATCGGCTTCAAACCGAAAGTATGGTGACTGCCGTGAACTGGAATCATCACCAGCAGTCTGCCAACGCCTGGTAAACGCGGTTACCGGAGAAGTGGAATCCGCCCGATCCTCAATGTCCGGTTAGGCGACTTACCAGGACTTGACCGTGTGATTCAAGGATAAGTTCCGGTTTGCCGACAAACCGGGAGTCAGACTCCAGAGCAGACTCCTCGTCTTTAATCTTTGTTGACCTCGCGACCTGAAAGGCGCTCTCGAAGCCCTTGCAGTTTGAATCCGAATTTTCCTACGAAGCGGCCGCCGTCACACGTGGGGCCGGCGAGAGCTCGACCGTGGCCAAGCTCAACCGGACTACCCACGCTTTCCTCAATCAAACGTTTCAAGTCTCTCGCTTGCCATAACTCCGCTGGCGTGTTGTAAACGGAGCTGCACACTTCATTTGTATCCGTCAGGACGACAAGCATTCGCGCGACGTCCTCCACATGTACCAGCGACAGCATCGCCTCCGGTGCAAATGGAATTTGGATGGCGGCGTCCCCACGGAGTGGCTCGAAGATCCGGGAACGCCAAGGCGAGGCGGTCTTCTTAATCCCCGGTCCGATTACCCGCGCAATGCGAAGCGAAACAAACTCCATTGTTCTCCCAACTGCAAGCGTCTCTCCAACGAGTTCGACTGCTCGCTTCGATGCACCATAGGGCTCGTCGGGCGTAGCCGGATCATGCTCGGTCAACGGGTGGGTGCTTGGCGTTGACCCGTATACGCTCATGGAACTGGCAAACACAAAACGCCTGACGCCAGAGTTCAGTGCTTGACGCATCAGTTCAAAAGAACCCGATAGATTGACCTCCGCTCCCCTGAGTGGATCGGAGCGAAAAGCGCTGGGCAGAAGGCCCGCAAGATGGATCACAGTTTGGATCCGATGGCGTTGGAACAGTCGCGACAATTCGTCTTTCAGTGTGAGATCGCAGGCTAAGATGCCTGCCGCGGAATCGGGTTCTACGTCGATCGGCAAGATCACTCGCCTGCCGGTTCTCAAGACACGACAGGTTTCGCTCCCGATGTGTCCGCTTGCACCCGTGACAAGAATAGATCCCATTTGGTCGGCCGACAGCATGTGGCTATTCTGCATGGCGTTACCGAAGCTAACAAGCACGGGATACGACCCTCAGCCGAGAAGATGGCGAGTGACGGGCAACTCGGAAGTAATCCACATGCCTGATTAACGCGCAAACCGGACAAGTGCCGATCCGTGATTCCACATATCCGAGTACGCGACTATTCAGGAGCTATGTCAATCCAGCCCGAACGATTATTCTAAAGTGTGACTGAAAATCCAGATATAACCCCCGACCCAACCCCCGGGGCTCCGCAGCGGAAAAGCCCTCTCCGATTCTTCCTCAAGTGGGTGCTCCTCGGAGTGGTACTTCTTTGGTCCATTTCTGTGCTGATCCTTGTGGCCGCCCGGTGGATCGACCCGCCGACCACCGCGGTGCACATGGAGCGGCGTTTGCAGGCATGGATACAGCACAAGCCGTATCATGTACGATACGAATTTGTTCCGCTGAGCCAAATCTCGCGCGATTTCCAGCATGCGGTCATCGCCGCGGAAGACCAGCGCTTCTACCAACACCATGGATTCGATTGGCACGCCATGCAAATCGCGGTTGGAGACGATATGGAAGGCGGCCGCATTCGCGGAGGTTCCACCCTTACGCAGCAGCTCGTAAAAAATCTGTTCTTCGGAACCGGCCGCTCCATCCTTCGCAAGGGCGCCGAGTTCACGCTTGTCCCGGTGGCCGAATTGGCTCTCGGCAAGCGGCGCATTCTGGAACTCTATCTCAACGTCGTCGAATGGGGCCCTGGCGTTTATGGAGCAGAGTCGGCGTGCCGTTCCTACTACCAAACCTCAGCCTGGAGTATCGATCGGGATCAAGCGGCCCGGCTCGCCGCAATTCTACCGTTGCCCCTGAAGCGGCGGCCCGACCACATGAATCGGTATAGCGGACTTATCCAAGAGCGAATGCGCCAAATGGGTTGGTAATCGCACATCACATTGTTGAGAACCTTGGAAGATTCGTACCGATATAACGGCGTCACCAGACAAATGGGAGCGGGAACGACTTGTCCGGTAAGGCGACTTGTCGGGAGTTAACCCATACACGCGAACTGGCGACCCTCCTCACTGAAATGTTTCTTTTGCGACTGCAAGGACGTTTACCGCATTAGGCCATCCTGAATAAAAGGCCAAGTGCGTGATCATCTCCACGACTTCGTCTTTCGTTACGCCGTTGTCACGCGCACGTTGAAGGTGAGATCGCAATTGTTCCGGCCGATTCATGGCAATCATCGCAGCGACAGTGATGAGACTTCGATCGCGCTTTGAAAGTCCTGGACGTTCCCAAATATCGCCATAAAGCACATTGTTCGTTAACTCCGCCAGTTTGGGGTCGAAGTCTCTCATTAATTTCGGCGCCGCCGAAGCGTCTTTGACTCCGCCCGGAACGGCTCCCGACGTGGACTGTGAATTCCCGTACTGTTGATCGCTTACCTGTTCCATCCATTCGACAGCTTTCCCATCGAGACTCTCCTGAATACCGATATGAGTCATACTCGTGCTCGCCGTAGCGCCATGCCAGTGTTTTATTCCTGGCGGAATCCAGACAATGTCACCTTGACGAATTTCCTGGACTTGACCGCCCCACTGCTGAACCAAGCCGGTGCCAGCCGTGACGATCAAAGTTTGACCCAACGGATGGCTGTGCCAGGCTGTGCGGGCTCCGGGTTCAAAGGCGACACTTGCTCCAGACGTATGCGAGGGGCCATTTTCGATGAAAAAGCGATCAACGATTGCAGAGCCAGTGAAGTGTTCGGCTGGGGCCTGGGTGGGAGAGTGTTCGCCACTTCGCGTTACGTTGATTCTCTGCGGGTCTTGAGATGCCCTGGTCTGAAGAGCCTCCGGGCCCGAGGAGCCTCCTGCCTGGCCAAAAGCGGCCTCCGAAGCAAGCATAGAAAACGCCATAACTGCTGCGGCGAAGAGTTTCATCGCGGCCTCCCTGACTCAATAATTCTCGCTTAACATATCCCATTCTTTGCCTGGCTGCGTTCCCAATGCCTGATAAAACGCGCTAACCGAAAAAGTTGGGTAGTGGGACGAACAATCAGTATTTTAATAAGGTTCTCAGCGTCCCGGCTGATTTCCGTTGTCAAAAGAGATGACCATTCTTGGAACAAAAAGGTTGATTCTCAGAAATTGGCGCGCAGCCGACCGTCAGCCGTTCGCTCAGATGAATGCGGACCCGCTGGTGATGGAGTTCATGCCAGCCACTCTTTCTAACTCAGAGAGTGATTTGCTAGTGGACAAGATCCAGAAGCATTTTCGAGCGCATGGTTTCGGCCTGTTTGCAGCGGAACTGTGTGCAAGCCATTCCTTCATTGGTTACATCGGTCTGGCCGTCCCGTCATTTCAAGCCAGCTTCACCCCCTGTGTGGAGGTGGGTTGGAGATTGTCGGCAATTCACTGGGGCAAGGGACTGGCAACCGAAGGTGCACGCGAGGTGGTGCGGTACGCTTTCGGAGTTCTCAAGCTTGATGATGTCGTCTCATTTACAGTCCCTGCTAATGTGAGGTCTCGCCGTGTAATGGAAAAGCTCGGCATGAAGCACGACCCAGAAGATGATTTCGACCATCCGAAACTGCCCGAGGGCCACCCCCTCCGCCGTCACGTGTTGTACCGGCTTAGAGCTTCCGTGCATGGCTCACTTTGAAAGACGCCCTGTTCAACGGCCCGTTCAACTCCCGATTAACGCGGTAATTGTCCATGTGAAGTACTGGGAGGAACTTGTCCGGTTAGGACTAACCAGGAGTTACGGATCCTCGACTGCGAGTGAGTGCAAGTTTTCGCAACTTGACAAACGTACTCCGCAGAAGCACAACCCGGACGCGCAAACCGAGATTGCCCTCATCCGCGGGCTCAGGCATGCAAGGCCAAACCAAACCGTTGACTGTTCGCGGATTTGGTAACTTTCTTCGCAAACGATAATCGAATGGAGATGCTTTATTGGACCTCATGGATCAGATGACCGTGCTTCGTCTGGAGATTTGGCTTCGGCTAAATCCGGTTGGGGGAGACAAATGAAATTCGCAGTAAAGTCAGAGATGGCACGCATTGCTCCGGTGCGGCGTGACGGTAGTAAGCATCTAGAGACGGTCTTCGACATCACCGAGGCGGTGATGGGCTTCGTTCCAAACAGCATGCTGATCATGGCGCGCGATCCCGATCTTCTTGCCGCCTTTGCCGAGCTCTCCGCGGTCATTGTTGCTCGCCCAGGCAGGCTGGATCCTGGCTTGAAAGCCCTCATCATGTATATCGTGAGCCGCTCGGCGGGCTGCCAGTATTGCGTCGCGCATTCGGCGAACCTCGCGGCCTCGCGCGCTATTCCGGTGCGCAAAGTCCAAGAAGTCTGGCAATACGAGACGAGCGCGGAATTTAACGATGCCGAACGCGCCGCCCTGCGGTTCGCCCAAGCCGCAGGTCAGGTACCGAACGCTGTGACGGATGCGCATTTCGCCGAATTGCGGCGACACTTCGACGAGGATGAGATCCTGGAGATCGTAGCCGCCGTAGCCTTTCTCGGGTTTCTCAACCGCTGGAATGACACGCTCGCGACTCCCCTCGAAGCGGCGCCGAAGGATTTTGCCGAGCGGCACCTGGCCGGCGCGGGGTGGACTCTTGGAAAACACACAGGCGCGACCATCTCCGAGCCACTCCCGCGGCGCGCCGTCTCACTCAAAGCTCGCCTCTTCCTCTGGCTCCTTGAGCGATGGAGTCCGAAGCCGCGGCGCGTATAACAACAACGGCATCATGCTTACCAGGGTTGGCTCCGCCAGTACGAAGCATTACACCTGGGACTTTGAGAATCGCCTGACTAGTGTTCAGCTCCCCGGCAGACAGTAATCCGCATGCCTGATAAACGCGCTTACCGGAGAGGTGGAGTCCTGGTACAGGACTTGTCCGGTTAGGCGACTTACCAGGACTTAGCCGCATTGTCCGAGGATAACTTCGGAGTTGCCGACGATACACCCAGAATATGATGGACGGTTTTGGTCAAACGCGCTTCCGCCGTCAGTCGATCGTGAGAGTGACGGTAGTGCTATGCGTGATGGGTCCCGATGTGGCCTTCAGTGTCAGAGTGTAGGTGCCTACGGTCGCGTTCTTGTCCACGGTGACTGTGACACTTGCTTGTACGGAATTCACTCCGTTTAACGTAACCTGCCCCGGCGAAATGCTGCAATGGGTGCCGCCGGGAGCGCCATTGCAGTTAAGTGAAACGTTGCCTGTGAGGCCGCCGATTGGCGTTACCGTTAGAGTGTATGTCCCTGAGCTACCGCGGGCGATAGTATCAGATGCGGGAGAAGCCGAGTTGATGAAGTCGGTGATGGTTTGCGTTAGGGACGTGGAAGTGCTGCCATTGAAATTGGCGTTGGTGGACACGAACGCAGCGGTGATTGAGTGAGTTCCTCCAGACAGAGAACTCGTCGTGTATTGCGCGTTGCCACCGGAAAGTGCAACTGAGAACACGGGCGTGGTGCCGCCGTCCAGGTAAAAGTTAACTGTGCCCGTCAGGTTGCCGCTTACCGCGGACGAAACATGCGCCGTGAAATTCACGGATTGCCCGATCGGCGACGGATTTGCGTTCGAAGCAAGCGTAGTTACCGTCGCCGCAGGGCCAACAGTCTGCACGAAAGCCGCGGAAGTGCTGGCCAGAAAGTGCGAGTCGCCATTGTATTTCGCGGTAATCGAGTGCGAACCCGCGACAAGCGCCGTCGCTTGGGTACTGAAAATAGCGACGCCGCCGGACAGGTTGCCGTTACCCAGCGAGGTGCTGCCGTCGAAGAAAGTAACGTTGCCGGTCGGCGTGCCGCTGTATGCCGCTGCTACCGTGGCTGTGAAGGTGACGATCTGACCATACGAAGTTGGATTGACGTTGGAGCTGACCGTCGTAGCTGTGCCTGCTTGATTGACGCTCTCGGCGATGGACGTTGAGGTGCTCGTGGTGAAATTAGAGTCGCCGCCGTACTTGGCGCTGATGGAATGAGCGCCTAGCGAAAGATTGGAAAGAGTCAGTTGCGCGGACCCTCCCGTCAAGCTGATAGAACCAAGCGAAGTACCGCCATCAAAGAAGGTCACACTACCATTCGGTGTGCCACTGTAGCTCGGCTGGACGGTAGCCGTGAAGGTAACCGCTTGACCAAAGGAAGATGGATTCGCGTTTGAGCTGAGTGAGGTCGTTGAGCCGGATTGACTAACACTTTGCGTTAAGCTCGCCGACGAGCTCGCCGCGTAATTCGAGTCTCCGTTGTATTTGGCGGCGATGGAGTGGGAGCCGAGCGAAAGAGATGCGAGCGTCAATTGCGCCGAACTGCCGAACAGATTGACAGAACCCAGTGAAGTGCTGCCATCAAAGAACGTCACGTTTCCAGTCGGTGTGCCGCTGGATGAAGACTGGACCGAAGCTGTGAGCGTTACTGTCTGTCCGAAAGTGGACGGATTCGTGCTGGAAACGACCACGGTCGTCGTCGAAGCCTGATTGATAGTTTGCGTGAGAGCGGGTGAGGTGCTTCCCGAGAAATTCGCGTCACCGTTGTACTTCGCGGTGATCTGGTGCGCACCTGCCGACAAGCTGGACAACGATAGCTGTGCGCCGTTGCTCGATACCGTAGTTGTTCCCAAGGACGTTGTGCCATCGAGGAACGTGATTGTTCCGGTCGGGTTGCCTCCAAAGGCTGTCTGAATCGTCGCGGACAGCGTTACGCCTTGGCCGAACGTGGACGGATTGGTGCTCGAGCTGACAGCTGTAGTCGTGGATGCTCCGTTTACCACCTGACTCAACGCCGCGGAAGTGCTGCCGCCAAAATTAGCGTCGCCGCTGTAACTCGCGGAGATCGCGTGGGCGCCAGGAACCAAACTGCTGATTGCGAATTGCGCTACACCGTTGGCAGGCAAGGCCGTGCTTCCCAACGAGCCGGAGCCGTCCATTAAGGTGACTGTGCCCGTCGGAGTACCGTTGGAAGAGGACTGAATCCTCACGCTGAAGGTGACCGACTGTTCGAAGACAGCTGGATTGGCCCCGGAGGTAACGGTGGTTGTCGTGCCGGCCTGGCTGACCGTCTGCGTC
Source organism: Candidatus Acidiferrum sp. (assembly GCA_035704085.1). Taxonomy (GTDB): domain Bacteria; phylum Acidobacteriota; class Terriglobia; order Acidiferrales; family UBA7541; genus Acidiferrum. The sequence goes on from DASSXG010000038.1 coordinate 20,917, forward strand.
AGTGCTGCCGACGTGCTGCCAGCGACATTCGCGTCACCATTGTATTTGGCAGTGATCGAATGCGAGCCCACCGCCAGCGATGAAACGGACAGCTGCGCGGCGTTGCCGGAGACTGGGGCCGTGCCAAGGGCAGTCGCGCCATCGAGGAAGGTCACCGTGCCGGTGGCATTGCCCCCAAAGGCGCCCTGTATTGAGGCCGACAAAACCACCGCTTGACTGAACGTGGCCGGGTTTGCACTGGAAGAAACCGTGGTGACACTCGAAGCCGTGCTTACACTTTCTGAGAGCGTAGCGGATGCGCTGCCCGTCAGATAGGTGTTGCCTCCGTAGGCTGCGGTGATGGAATGACTACCTGCCGCCAGCCCAGACAGAATGAGCTGAGCGGAGCCGTTGGAGAGGCTGGCCGAGCCCAGGGTTGTCGACCCATCCATGAATGTCACCGTGCCGAATGGGTTGATTCCCTGCGGCGCCTGGACGCTGGCGGTGAAGGTCAGCGCTTGCCCATAGGTGGCAGGATTGAGGCTCGAACTAACGCTTGTAGTCGTCGAAGCTTGGTTCACCGTCACGTTCTGCGCGGCGGAGGTGCTAGCGGTGAAATTCGCGTCGCCGCTGTACACGGCGGTGATGGAGTGAGTACCGGGAGCCAACCCGCTGTACGAAATCCGCCCAACACCTGTGGAAAGAGTTGCGGTGCTCAGGGTGTTTATGCCGTCCATCAAAGTGACGGTGCCGGTGGGAGTGCCGCCCGTCGCGGGAGCAACGGTGACAACGAAACTGATCCACTGGTTAAATACGCTGGGATTCGGATTCGCTGTAAACGTTGTGGTGGTCGCTGCCGGGTTGATGGTTTGCGACAAAACACTGGAGGTGCTCGCGGTGGTGCTTGCGTCTCCGTTATACGCCGCGGTGATGGAGTGTGAGCCCACGCCGAGAGTGGAGACAGAAAGTTGGCCGGCGTTGTTCGTGAGACTCACGGTCCCCAGAAGGACGGTGCCGTCGTAGAATGAAACACCGCCGCTGGCAGTGCCGCCAAAGGCCGGCTGCACGGAAACGCTGAAGGTCGCAACTTGCCCCACAGACGCCGGATTAGCAATGGAGGAAATGGTCGTCGTGGTCGCTGCCGGATTAACAACCTCCGACACCGTGCTGGACGTGCTGCCCGCTAGGTTCGAATTTCCGCTATACACGGCAGTAATTGAGTGTGTGCCAGCCAGCAAAGAAGAGAGAGACAACTGCGTGGCGTTGCCTGAAATTGTCGCGGTGCCAAGAGACGTGGAGCCATCAAAGAATGTGACCGTTCCAGTCGCGGAAGCGCCGGAAGGCGGCTGAATGGTCGTGCTTAGAGTGACGGACTGGCCGTAACTTGCAGGATTAAGACTTGAAGCAAGTTTGGTCGTCGTGGGAGCCGCATTAACAGTCTCACTTAGCGTTGCAGAGGTACTGCCATTGAAGTTCCCATCGCCACTATACTTAGCCGTGAGGGAGTGGGGCCCAGCGGCCAGAGAGGAGACATTCAGTTGGGCGCTGTTGCCGGAAACCGTGGCCACACCCAACGAGGTCGAACCGTCATAAAAGGTGACACCCCCTGTAACGGTGGCGCCGCTCACGGACGGAACAACCGTTGCGGTAAATGCTACCGCGGAACCGAAGGGCGCAGGATTCTGGCTGGATGCCAACGTTACGCCGGAGGACGCCGGATTGACGGTCTCCGTCAACGCAGGCGAAGCACTCGTAATGTAGTTGGAATCACCACCGTAATTCGCCGTGATGGTGTGTGTGCCGCCCACGAATCCGCAATAGGAGAGCGTGGCGACATTGTTCGCGAGCGTGCCGGTCCCGATCGAAGTGCTCCCATCCAAGAAAGACACAGTGCCGGTTGCCTTCGTTGTCCCCGACGCGGGTTGAACGGTCGCAGAAAGCTGCACGCACTGGCCGAAGGATGCGGGGTTCAAATTCGAAGCAACGCTAGTCGTCGTGGCAGCTTGGGTGATGGTTTCGGTTATAGCGCTCGAGGTGCTTCCGCTAAGGTTTGCATTCCCAGCGTACACCACCGTGACGCTATGCGAGCCAGGGGTAAGAAAGGACACGCTCAGTTGAGCCGTGTTATTCGCCAAAGTGCCGGTTCCGATCCCGTACGAGCCGTCCACAAACGTAACCGACCCTGTCGCCGTCGTTCCTGCGGGTGGCTGCACCGTGGCCGTCAGCGTAAGGGCCTGCCCAAAGGTAGACGGATTCGTTCCGGACGCAACGCTAATAGAAGTCGGCGCCGGATTTACGGTCTGGGTGAGGGCGGTGGAAGTGCTGCTCGCGAAGTAGGTATCGCCACTATATTGTGCCGTAATGCTGTGGGAACCCCCGCCCAATGTAGAAATGGTGAGCTTCGCGCCTCCGTTGGCGTAAGGCGCGGTACCTAGCACCGTCGTGCCGTCAAGGAAGCTGACCGAACCGGTCGCCCCGCTCCCATACTCCAGTTGCACGGCTGCCGTCAGCGTGACCGTCTGGGCATAGGTGGACGGATTGACGTCAACCGACACGCTGGTAAGCGTAGGATCTTTGCTGACCGTCAGTGTCTGCGCGGGTGAGGAAGTGCTGCCAAGGAAATTGGCGTCGCCGCTGTATTGCACAGTGATGGGATGAGTTCCAGGCAACAGGCTAGAAGTCGTGTATTGCGCACGAGCGCCGCTCACGGGAGCGGTGCCGAGGAGCGTCGTGCCATCGTAGAAGCTGAAGGTACCGGTTGGCGGAAGACTGGACGGGATGGAAATGGAAAGAGTGCCACTGATGGTTACCGAAGCGCCGTAGAGCGTGGAATACGACGTCAGAAATGCGGACGAACTCGTGGAGGCCTGGTTGACCGTTTGCGTTAGGCCAGACGCGGTGCTGCTGCCCTGAAGATTGGCGTCTCCGGCATAGGTCGCGGTCAGCACATGCGTGCCGGCAGCAAGCGTGAAGATCGGAAAACTTCCTGAGCTTCCGCTGATAAGTGTCCACGTGCTGAGCGCGTTCCCATTGTCAAAGATGGTGAAGGTAGCGCCGTTCGAGGGATAGCCATACGCCGGGTTTAGGGAGATGTTCACCGATATCTGTTGGCCGGCGTAAGACGGATTGATGTTGGTGGAAAGAGTGAGCGTGGTAGCCGCAGGCGTCACGATTTGCGCCAGAGGAGTTGAAGTGCTGGTCGCATAATTGTAAGTAGGCAGCCATTGAGCTGTGATGGAGTGCGTCCCGCCGGTCAGGCTCTGAAGCGTATACTGCGCAACACCACTTGTTGCGTTAACGGTAGCCAGAAGAGTAGTCCCATCGAAGAAAGAGATCTGGCCAGCAGCAGGCAGCGAGCCGAATGCAGGCGTTGTCGTCGCAGAGAACGTCACGTTCTGCCCGTAAACGGAAGGGGCAAGGCTGGAGCTCACGGTCGTTGTTGTGGCAGCTTTCGTAACCGTTGAAGAGACGGTGCTGGAGGAGGCGCTTAGAAAGTTAACGTCTCCGGAATATTGTGCGGAAATACTGTGCAGACCAATGGCAAGCGCGGAAGTCGAAAAGGTTGCTGAGTTATTGGCAACCGCCGACGTGCCCAGCAAGGTTGAGCCATCATAGAAGCTGACGTTGCCGGTTGGCCCGCTAGCGCCTCCGGATTGCGCCGGAAACGCTGCAGTGAACGTTACTGCCTGCGCGAATTGCGCCGGCGCCGGAGACACGGAGAGATTCACGGTGGTCGTCGCCTGCGTTATGTTTTCCTGGTACGTGGGCGAAGTGCTTCCCGTAAAATTGAAATCACCAAGATAGGTTGCGGTGATCACGTGCGCGCCGGGTGAAAGATTGGAAAGCGTCAATTGCGCTACGCCATTTGCCAAAAACACAAAGGGCAAAAAGGACGAAGTGGACGTATCAAAGAAACGCACCGTGCCCGTAGGCGTACCCGAAGTCTGCGACTGTACGGTCGCGGAAAGCGTGAACGGCCGTCCATAAGGCACCGTATTAACGTTACTATTCAGCGTGACCGTTGTTGGCGCCTGGCTGACAGTTTCGGTGACCGCGTTCGACGTGCCTTGCAGCACGGAGGGGTCCCAGTACGTCGCGGTAATCTGATGAGTTCCGGCGGCCAGGGATGAGATGGAGAAGCTTGCTTGATTACCGCTGAGAGGAGCCCCGGCGAGAAAGAATGTGCCGTCGTACAATGACACCGTGCCGGTCGGTTGTTGCTCGCCGGCCGCCGGAACAACATTCACGGTGAATGTTACCATCAGTCCATAGGGAGCAGATGTATTGCTACTGGTGAGTACCACTTGGGGAACCGGGGTCTGCAGAAGGAGAGAATAGCTGCCGGACTGATTTAGAGTGACCATGTCCAGGCGCCCGTCTCCGTTGAAGTCCGCCATCGCCAGATCCACGGCATCTGGCCCCGCACTGGTTGAAAACGTAACGGGATAGATGCCAATGGTCGGAGCAAACGCCGCTTCGTTATTCGGAATGACCGTTACCGTGTTGTCGCTCCCGTTTAATACGATAAGGTCTACATAACCGTCCGCATTCATATCGGCGGCCGAAACCGCAATGGGATTCGTTCCAGTCTGAAGTGTGTAGTTGGCCGTGAAGGTGCAACTCGATGCCGGCACCCCACAATTTTGGTTCAGGAACACGGAAACGCTTCGGTCAACGACATTGGTGACCGCAAGATCCAGCTTTCCATCGTTGTTGAAATCAGCCACAGCCATCCCCCACGGCCCATTCCCGGTTGGAACATTCGCCGCGGCCGTGAATGTTCCATCCCCGTTCCCCATGAGCAAGGTCAGGGTGTTGCTGATTTGGTTTGTGATCACTAGATCGATGGCGCCATCCGCGTTCAGGTCCGCCGCCGCAATTGACCTCGGAAAAATTCCCGTGGCAGGGGAATTTGCGGAGACCGTAAACGTGCCGTCACCGTTGCCCAGCAACAAAGCCACGGAGCCAGGTGAGCCCAACCCAGCCTGCGGATAGCAGCTTCCCGTCCCGGGTCCGCAAAGGTTGATAACGGCAAGATCAAGCGCTCCATCAGCGTTGAAATCCACCGCAACCAGTCGTGTCGGATAGACTCCGGAAGTGCCGATGGTCGTCCCAAGACGGAAAGTGCCGTCACCGTTGCCCAGCATTATGGTGACCGTGTTGTCGCCCGCATTGGTGAAGGCCAAGTCGAGCACACCATCCCCGTTGAAATCAGCAGCAACTATCCCGGCTGGTAGATTGCCCGTCGGATAAGATGCTCCCGAAGCAAAAGGGCCTCCAGGCGCCCCCAGCAAAATGGAGACGGTGTTCGAATTCTGCGAAACCACCGCTATGTCCGGATACCCGTCACCATTGAAATCTCCAACGGCCACGGCCTCGGGAAGACCGCTGAGAAAACCGGTCGAGGTTTGGGCAACGCCCACAGTATTTGCGGGCGGCGTGACTGGCAAATAAAAAACGTTGGAGACTCGCGTGGGATTGTTTACGGCATTCGCAACCGTCACAGCATACGCAGCCGGTCTCGGTAGTGTGGTATTGAATTGCGCCACGATTTGCGTGCCAGTGGCGTTCACCGAAGCGCTCGCCGCATAAAGCGAAGGCCCTTCCGGAACGGTCAATTTCACAACGGCATTCGAAGGAAAGTTGGCCCCAACAATCGTCAGCGTGAACTGAACGATTTGAGAAGGCGAGGGCGCTGGCGCGAGGCTCGGCGGAGTCACCTCGCTGATCAGCGGGGCACCACTGGGCGCTTGGGCAAAGCTGGCCCTGGCGCTGAAAAGCAGCAACAACAGGGAGAGTCCGAGCGAGAGCGCGCACTTACGCATGAAAAGCCTCCAGGGCGAAGACTCGGCGTGGCACTGGCTTAGGCGGTTGGCTCAAGCAGGCTAAGAGCGCATCAAAACTGCCTCTTCAATGCGACAAGGAATGTTTTGACCTGGGCAACCGCAATCGGGTCTATGGTGGGGACAACACCATGAACAAACAACAGTACGAAGCCTGGCAGGGTCTCGTATCAATTAACTGTACGTAAGTTCAGACACTCGCCCATAGGAACAGGCCCTTGTCCAGTGACCCGACCTGATTCTCCGAGACTGCCAAGAGTCTTCTGATTGGCAGGACCTTATGCCTGATTAACGCGGTAACCGGAGACGTGGGTACTAGCAGCCGAGTAGGATCTAGAAGGGCCGATCATCGCTCGTTGAATGTGCTAACGATTAGCAGGTTGAAAAGTGTGCCTACAAGGAAGCTAGCCACGGCAAGGAACTCCGCATATCGGTCCTTCAGCGTGATCACGAAGACGATCATGGTGACTAAGATTCCCCATTTGACTGCCTCATGACGGAATGCCTTTCTCCAATTGTGATTCGTTTCTTCTGGGCTAGGACGTGACAGTGGCCGAGCCACGGACAACGCAAGGTGCTGAGAGCCCAGTGCATGACAACGGATTAGGCGAAAGACGCGTAGGGCTTCCCCTCCAACGAGTATGACGAATCCCCCGACAGGAACGAGAGAGCCCAAGCCAATTGCATAGCAAAGTTCGCCGAGATACTGCGGGTGCTGGTGAGCACGACCCCAAGCGCA
>DASSXG010000031.1:0-3722 GCA_035704085.1 Candidatus Acidiferrum sp.
CGTCAAGCCAACCGACCTGGGTAAGGGGGCGGCGTTCAATGGCAAGAAGATCGAGATAAAGGACAAGGGAGAGGTCGCTTACCTCCTATCTTTCACGGCGGGGAAAGAGTTCGAGGCCACCACAGACGGCCTGAAGAATACCGACGTGCACCTTTTCGTCTACGACTCCTCCGGCACGGAAGTCGCTAAGGACGACTCGCCCGGACCGAAGTGTTCGGTTAAGCTCACGCCGACGAAGGACGGGCAGTACAAGTTCGTCATCAAGAACGCCGGCGGGGCCAACACGGTGACCTTCAATGTAAAGGTCGCCAAATGATGACTCGCCGCTTGTCAAAAAGACACTAGGATTCGCGCCAAATGCTTTTCGAAAAGCTGCGGACTATCGTCATAACGGCGATCCCTAAGCCGAGATCCGCAAGATTGCCGAAACTACCGCAACTTCCCCAAAAACGGCGCCTTGAGGACGCGATCCTTATCCCCTCAGAAAATGCACTGGCTGCGAGCCTCTCAAGCGCGATCGGACGGACAAGCTCGATCTCGCGAAAGTGGAAACAAAGGTGAAGGACGATCCGAGCATCACCTTGCTCGTCAACAATGCCGGCTGCGCTTCCGTCGCGCCGCTGCTCCATGCCGACATCCAGAAGATGGAAGACATGATCGCTCTCGACGTCACCGCCCCCACTCGCCTACGAGTCCGGAATGCAAGGCCGGAACCCAGGGTTCCGGCCTTTTTCGTGCGACCGCTGGCGGAATATTTGTTGCCTCGTAACTTTCCACAAGCGCGTTTATCGATACCAATCCGACGAACCGATAGCTTCCAGGTTGCCCGTCATCCGGGGAATGATCCGCTCACACGCCAAGTCTGCCTTTCTCCTCCGCGTACTGCGTGGTACCTTCCCGCCGCGCCTAACATCTAAGTAGTGTTGCCTGGGTTCCGGTGACTCGTGCATATGGAGAATTTAGTAGAAACGAGGAAAGGAATGATGGTAGAGAAGTCGGAAACGCGAAGCGCTCCCGCGCTCGCCGCGATCGACGCTTTTGTGCGTGGATCTTCTGCCCGGCTGTGCTCCAGCAACAGACTAGGATGGGATGGAGTTTGTCTGGAACATCATAGGGCCTTTCCAGTTGAACGAAATGATTCTGTTTCCACTCACCATTTAGTTGTTCTCTTTACCAGTCATGTATCACGAGGGGAAACCTCGGGGGAACACGCCCGCTTCGTCCCCTACTCCTTCTCTCCAGGAGACATGAAACTTTATTCTGCAGGTCCGATTGGCGCATGCAGGCCATTTACCGACACTACAACGATCTCGTGCGCCCTCGACCCTGAGTTGGTGGCGGAAGTCGGAGACGATCTGGGGGCGCCTTCAACGGTGGAGTTTCGACCGATCGCGAATCTTCGTGACGATTCTCTGCAAGCCATAGTCAAGCTCTTGGCGGCAGAGGCAAATTCACAGGGAGCATCGGGAAAGCTATATGCGGATCACTTAGCTCACGCTCTCGCTCTTCGATTTCGACAGCTTTCCGGCGGAGTACGAGGTCCCAAACCGTCACAATCTGGGAAGATGCCGACTCGGATTCTGCAGCGCGTTCTCGACAGGATGAGGGCTGACCTCGCCACCGACCTTGATCTACATACTATCGCTGCAGAAAGCGGATACAGCCGAACCCATTTCTTGCGTACCTTTCGGGCATCGACGGGATACTCCCCGCACCAGTGGCTAACGCACCTGCGGATAGAAGAAGCGAAGACCCTCCTGCAGAAAGCTTCCAATTCACTGATCGATATCGCGCTAGACTGTGGTTTTTCGAGCCATGGACATTTTTCGAACACCTTCCGCAGAATCGTCGGAGTAACTCCCCGCGAATACCGCCGCAATTATGGTTTGATTGTGTAAGAATGGCTCCTTTTCGTGAGTAACCTCTTAAGCCCTTCGCTATGCTCTCGATGATGGTCAAAGACCATCGGACTCAATGCGCGCAAAACGTTGCACAGCGATACGGCTGCGCGGTCAAAGGAGAGCAATATGCCTTTAGGGCAACAAGTGGAAGGGCGCGCAACATCGTCGGGGCTCGATGCACCAGTTAGAACAAAAGTCGCGATCGTCACTGGCGCATCAAGAGGCATTGGCCGCGGAATCGCAGAACGGCTTCTTGAGACAGGGTACTGCGTGGTTGCAAACTCGAGAAATATCACATCCGCGAAAACGCTGAAGCCCGGAGATCGTTTGAAGCTGGTTGACGGCGATATTGCAAGTCACAGCGTAGCGAAGCAGGCGGTGGATTCTGCCATCGCCAATTTCGGAAGAATCGACCTGCTGGTAAACAATGCGGGAGTGTTCATACCCAAGCCCTTTACCGAATATACGACCGAAGACTTTCGCAAAGCCACGGAAACAAACCTCTGGGGATTCTTTTATGTCTCGCAACTTGCAGCATCACAGATGCGCCTTCAGAAGTCCGGGCATATCGTCAACATAACATCGTCAATAGTCGACCAGCCCGTCGCGGGACTCACGTGCAGTCTGGTCAATCTGACGAAAGGTGGTTTGGAGTCTGTCACGGGCGCATTGGCGATCGAGTTTGCGCGAGATGGAGTACGTTTCAATTCCATTTCTCCTGGAGTTGTGGACACACCAATGCACGGAGTAGAGGCGCATGAATTCTTGAAACAATTGAGTCCGCTCAATCGATTGGCCGGAATTGCGGAAGTCGTGGACCTAGTACTCTTCTTGGAATCTGCTCCGTTCCTAAACGGCGAAGTAATTCATCTTGACGGAGGAGCGCATGCTGGCAAGTGGTAATGCAAGGAAATCCTGGCGGTCCACCAGAGTCGCACAACAACTAGGCATCGATTATCCCATCATCCAAGCGCCATTTGGCGGACTGCCGTCGCAGCGTCTGACTGCAGCCGTATCCAACTTGGGAGGGCTCGGCTCGCTCGGAGCGGTCACACTTGGCAGTTCAGCGATTAGCGAGGTCATCGCTGAGATCCGCAGCCTGACAAGCAAACCCTTCGCCATCAATCTAGGACGAACTGCGCAGCGTCAACGCGCACATCGAGATGTTGCTGCGGAAGGCGTTGGCCGGTGCGGCTCGGTTGCCGAGGAACGTGGGGGACCCGCCGCGACGGGGTCGACCGCCGCGGACGGAAAACCCGGCCGGTTCCGTCGAACCCCTGAATGCGCATACGTTTCAGCTGCGGAGGTGGCGCGATGCCCATGAATTGCAGCCTGGACGACCGGCAACGTGAACTCCAAGCCCGTGCCCGGCGGTTCGCTGTCGACGTCCTGCGGGAGGCGAGGACTGCCGAGAACCTGCCGACCCCGGAGGAACGCTTCGCGGCGACCAAGCCGGCGTACGAGCGGATGATCGCGGACGGCTACCTGCGCCTATGCATCCCGGAATCAGCCGGTGGCGACGGCCGGTCGTTGGTGGACACGGCGCTGGTGTACGAGGAGCTGTACACGGAAAACGCGAGCGTCGCGCTGACCCTGCTCGGCACAATGCTGGGCCTGCAGCCGCTGCTGGCCGGGGGGTCCGCCGGTCAACAGAAGCAGATGCTGGCCCCGTTCCTCGATACCAGCGGCGCACCGCTGGCCGGGTTCTGCTCCAGCGAGCCGGGCGGCAGCGCGAACGCCGCGGCACCTCCGCCGGGCGAGGGTGTGCGGACCCGCGCTGTGCGGCGGGACGGGACCTGGGTCATCAACGGGCGCAAGAAG
>DASSXG010000001.1:0-57008 GCA_035704085.1 Candidatus Acidiferrum sp.
CAGCCTGGTGCCAGCCCTTTCACGCGCGGCCGTGGCGATTGGCGCGGACGGCTTGATCGTGGAAGTGCATCCCGCGCCGGAAAAGGCCATCAGCGACGGCGCGCAATCGCTCGACCTCCCGCAATTCCAAAAAATGATGAAGGATCTCGCTCCTTACATTCGACTGTGGGAAGATTCTCGCCACAACCAAGCACTCGCGGCGCCAAACTAGTAGTTGTATGGCTAGGAAATCCAAGTTCCGGCTCGATTGCTCACGTGCCATGCACCATTACTCTTTGGACAGATAGAAATAATCGCCACCTCCGCAGAGGCCACAAAAGATCAACTGCGCGTAAACGACGGCGTGCTTGCGGTGAAGGTCGAACCCCACTCGGGAGAAGGTAATGACTCCCCAATTTCCGCGGATCAGTTTTGTTGGTTCCGTAGCCCTTAGCGTTTTGCTTGTTTGTTCGTTGTAGCTCGCTTTGAGCTCGTTCTCACTAGCCAGCGTATAGGGATTCCCAAGGCGCATCGTCGAGGGCAAGTGAAAGCGTAGGAAGTTCTTTACTGTGTAACTCGCTCTGACGTCGATGGGCAGACCGAGGACTTTCGAGTGAAATGGAGTGACTCCCCATCGTCCCCACGGTTCCGTCGTATCAAGGATGACATGGTGCGAGATGTCGGGACCGTCGTAGGCCGCGCGAACGATTGCGACGTAAACAGCGTACTCTTCTGATTCCCAGGACAAGAGCCAGATAGCGAAGCATCCTAGCGATGCCAGGAGGCCCAGGAGAGCAAACACCCAATGCGTCGTTTTCCGCACCATGGATTCTTAGACACCACGCCGATAGAAAGGTCCCGCGAACTGCAGCTCAGGCGACTTCTTTGCGAGCGGCGCGTTCGAGGAGTTCGTGGATGAGGGTTTGGTAGGGCTTGGATTGTTTGGCGGCCATGCGGCGGAGCTGATTCAGGAGCCGCGGGGAGATGCGGATGGCGATCAAGTGCTTGGCGTTGCCGGTGACGGGACGGCCGACGCGGCGGGCGCGGCGCAGCTCTGCATCCGTGGACTCGGGAATGTCGGAGAAGTCGATCTTGCTATCTGGGATATACTTCGCGTTCCTTGCGGCTCGCGCGGCGCGCACTGATAATCCGGATGATTTCTCTGCCATCTCTTAACCTCCGCGGTGTGTAAGCGACGATTAAAATCCTACTTGCAACTGAGAGACCCAGGCGTTTGGAACGATATTCCAAACTCTGAGTGCTCTGGGTCGTGCCAGTCAAGCGCCACAGGATCGCTGAAAGCGGTCGTGGCTTCTTCAAACGACACGCCGTGCTTCTTGAGGGTTGCTCAGGGCTTTCCTGGCGTCCCAAGAGAACGCGTTAGTGTATATACACTAATTCAGGGTGGGAGTCAAGTGGAAGGCGTTCCGAGCCCACTTAGAGGTATCTTGACGGTGGAAGGCTAGAGTCGGTGTTCCAAGGACCTGGATTCCTACGCAACCACATCTGCGCAGGGTCATCTCTGTTATTGAGCGGGATGCTTCATCCCTGCAATCCACTCAGTAGGAGGACGGACACCAGCCGTTTTGATGAAAGGCTCCGGGGCCGATTTCAACACAGCGTCGGCTCTCCTGCAGAAGCTCGCGAAGCCTGCGGTGGGCCCTGTGAAGTTGTCCCTTAGAGGTACCGACCGACCAATTCAGCATCTCGGCGATCTCATGATGCTTGTATCCCTGCATGTCGTGAAGCACGAACACCGTCTTGGAGCCCGAAGGCAATTGAGCGACGGCGCGTTCCAGATTGACGCGATCGATCAACCCAATCAGGGACACGTCCGGGCCCCCCAACTCCTTGCCCGCGCGGCCATTTTCCCGGTCCGGTTCGAATGCATCTTCCAACGTAGCCTTTAGCAAATTCTTTCTGCGCAGTTGCATGAGCACTACGTTGACCACCAAACGGTGCAGCCAAGTAGAGAAGGCCGATTCGCCGCGAAACGTGTGGATCTTGCGAAATACTTTTAGGAATGCTTCCTGGGTCAAATCCTCTGCTTCGGTGGTGTTCCCAACCATCCGCAAGCACAGAGCGTAAATGCGCTTGCTGTACAGTCGATAGAGGCGCTCAAACGCAGCGGCATCTCCCCGCTGTGATCTCCGGATGGCTTCCGCCTCGGGCATTGTGTTCGTTTGGAATCCACCGCGTTCTGAATCGCCGGTGTGCCCGCACAGAGCTCGGGCATAGCTATAGTTGTTACCTATCATGCTGCCCCCATTAACGACGGTTCTTGAGCCCTGTGCTGCTTTGGTGAGTGGAGTGGGTGGGCTGAGATAGGCCGGTCCAGCTCCGGCAACCCTCTTACTGTGCCGCTCTGGTAGAGAGCAAACTGACCACCAAAGTTGCAACCAAAATTCCGCACAGATAAAAGGAAATAGCGTGATTTGGAACTTGAAATCAGGTAAAAATTTCACTGACTTTGGAATTGCCGGGTACTAGTGCTGCCGCAGAAATAGAAACGGTGAACTAGGAGTAGCCCGAAGCCCAACCCTCCTCCTGAATCCAGCCCAGAACCCAGCGGAGTAGCAAGCCTGTGCGCAACTGACCGAACGGCCGATTACGCTCAGGGCAAGTTCCATTGCGTTGCCAAGTCCTAAGTGTTTTCTAGGAGAAGGGGGATCTGTCGCCTTTTAGGGGGCTGGTGATCCGATGCCGACGCGGGAAGCAATAGCTAGATTCAATGGGAACGCAACGCAGCGAATGGCAGGCGCACTATGGTTAGCATGTGTGTCCCTGCTCGGTATTTCGGCGGTAATGGCCCAGGTCGCGGCTCCCACACAACAACCGGAGTCCCCGTCGCGGCTGCTAAGCATAGAGGAAGGGCGCTCGATCGTGAATGCTGCGTGGGAGCTGGATAAGCCCGCGCGGGGGACGCAGGATTGTTCGCACTTAGTCCATCAGGTTTACCTAAACGCGGGGTTTAAGTATCCCTATGCGAGTTCATTTGAGATTTATGCGGGGAACGAGAATTTTGCGCGCGTGAAATTCCCGCACGCCGGGGACTTGATTGTGTGGCCGGGGCACGTCGGGATCGTCGTAGATTCCTTGCAGCATAACTTCTACAGCCTGGTGAGCACAGGATTGGAAGCGCAGGATTACCAATCGCCCTACTGGAGGTCGCGGGGGAGACCGCGGTTTTACCGGTACAAAGTAGAAAGCGGCGCGATCCTGAGCGCGGCCAAGACACCAGCGCCACCTCGATTAGCGAGCGGCCCGAAGACGCGCGGTTCGGCCGCCGTCATTGAAGAGCAAACCTCCGAAGAGAATTCTTCTTCGAACCGCCCGCCAAAAAAAGTTTCTGAACGGACAGCCGAAATCTATGGGCCGCCGGCTCCGCCAGCGCCGATAGAGGAAGCGGCGGCATTCGAGATACCATCCAGCATTATCATTGCCCAGGGGAACAAGCTGCCAACGCGCGAAGAAATAGCGGAAGGCATATTCGAATTGAGCGACGCGGTCGGGAATGTATTGCGCAGCGACGATCCATTGAAAATTCAGTTGCCCGTGGTCATCGTCGAGCAATTCAAAGTGGAGCGGGTGGAATTCAAACGCGACCATGGCTGGGCCCGTCTGCAGATTGATTCCAAGGTGGTCATCGGGGGCGGGACGGCTCGTCTAAAGAGGCAGCGAGAGAGAGTGCGGTGGGAGCTGCGGCGCACAGAATCCGGCTGGGAGGCGGTTACCCCAGTAGATCGAAATTATGTGCCACACGATGTCGCGGTGAAGCATTTGGCAGCGCAACTCGCGCGATTGGCGGCAAGCGACGATGCTGCCGCCCATCAAGAGGCGGTTATGCAACAGGAGTCGCACCTCGCCAATCTGCTTAGCATGCTGCTGGAGAGCAATTGAACGTAGTTCCTCAGTTGTCGACGCCCCCTTCTTGTAATTAACTCAAGCGAATAAATCAGTACCGGGAGCTGGCCACCCGTACACGGATTGGATTATTTAATTATGGCCGCGAAGCCGGCGCCGTGTGGAATAAGATGGTAGGCAAATGCAAGCTGAACAGCGAATCACGGCAAGCGACAAGAAATCGAGGGACGGCAATAGGGGAGGCTGGATGAGCACGGGGGGAGACGGAGTACGATTACAAATGCATCCCAGCCTTTCGGTGATTCGAGAAGCGCAAAAATATCTGGCGCAATTCTTCGCGCCCACGCGGTTGGTTTCTGCGCCGTTTCTCAGTCAGAAAACGGGCAAGGAGGTCTTCCTAAAACTGGAAACGGAGCTGCCGACGGGGTCGTTCAAGGTTCGCGGTGCGTTTTATGCGCTGGCGCAAAGGATGAAGAGGGGGCGCGTTCAGGAAGTCGTGGCTTCGAGCACCGGGAATCATGGGGCCGCGGTGGCTTACGCGGCGAAACAGTTTGGCATCAAGGCGAAGATTTTCTTGCCGACGAATTGTAATACGGTGAAGCGGGGCCGAATCGCGGCGTTGGGCGCGGCGATAGTCGAGAGCGGTGGCGCCGACCTGGCCTCGGCGTTCGAATTGGCCGCGGAATATGCGAGACAACCCGAAGTATTTTTTCTGAATGACGCAACTGATGCGGACTTGCCTGCTGGCCCCGCGACGATTGGATGCGAAATCCTCGAACAGCTTCCTACGGCCAGTGCGATCATCGTGCCGATGGGGGATACAGCGTTGATTCGCGGGATCGCCGCGGCTGCAAAGCAGATTGCGCCGCAGGTGAAGATCATTGGAGTGCAGGCAGAACGCGCGCCGGCGTACTACCTCTCTTGGAAAGGAGGAAAAGTCGTGGGCACCGAGACGTGTGACACGATTGCCGATGGACTGGCGACGCGAACGCCCGAGCCGGCGAACGTGCTCGACGTGAAGAGCCTGGTGGATGGGATGGTCCTGGTAAGTGAACAACAAATGCTGCGTGCGATAGAGGCGCTGCTTGTTGAGGAGCACGTACTGGCAGAGCCCGCCGGGGCCGCGAGCACTGCGGCGCTGCTGGAATCGAGCATCAACTGCAGCGATCGGTCCGTGCTAGTCGTGA
This sequence comes from Candidatus Acidiferrum sp., assembly GCA_035704085.1. Classification (GTDB taxonomy): domain Bacteria; phylum Acidobacteriota; class Terriglobia; order Acidiferrales; family UBA7541; genus Acidiferrum. Next base: position 5,031 of record DASSXG010000001.1, read on the forward strand.
GCGGAGCGAATATTTCGCGGGAAGTGCTGAAGAGCGCGGTCCAGGGCGCTTAGTCGCGAGCTGAGCCCGCCGACGATGGGCAGCGTCTCTCGATCAGGTCAATTCCACAAAACAGAGGTGGGCTTGGAGACGTACCTGAGTTAAGGAGGGTCAGGGCTTGAGGTGTCCGCATGGTCTGACAGTTTGCCCAAGCAGGCACGGAGGGTTATGAACAAGAGAAGAGACTTGCACGGTTCCTCGACCGGCATGCCAATTGCATCGCGGAAGAAGGTTCCTGTCGGCCAACGAATAATGTCCTTGGGAGGTGGGTGATGAAGAGATTTGCTGCGGTGACGTGCCTGCTCTTGGCGATCGTCTTGCCCGCAGGTGCAGTGGAGGGTGGAACCGTAATGTATGTAGGCGGCACGGTTGCGAGTTTGAAGGAAGGTGCCCTGGGGAGGCTAGACATCACATCGCAGACCGAGGTGGCGTTCGAATCTTCCGGAAGCAAACTGGCTATCCCGTTCGCAAGAATAGACTCGTATGAGTACTCGCAACAGGTTGCGCATCATCTGGGAGTCCTGCCGGCGATTGGAGTCGGGCTTCTCAAAAAACGGCAGCGCAAGCATTTCCTGCGCATTGCTTATTACGATGAAAGCAACGCACCGCAAGTGGCGATATTTGAAGTGCCGAAGAAGATGCCGCGGACGCTACTGGCCATCCTGCAGTTGCGTGCTCCACAGGGTTGCAAGCCTCAGGCGCACGCAAAGTGCACGTTTCAGAACTGAGCAAGGCGCATTGGGTAATGTGAACTCCTGGAGTTGCGACGGTTGGAGCAAACTGAACTGCGGAGGTCAAGCACCGGAAGAATTCGCCGCGTCGGAAAAGCTTTCGACGGCTTCGCGGGCAGTGGGATAAGTTCTCAGGAAGCGGTCAGCATGGGTTAATTTCAGGACGCCTTCGATCATCTCGGTGGTGCCGGCGAGGCGAAGCATGCCTCCGGCGGGCTTCAGGCGCGAAAAGCAATTTACAATTTTTCCCAGCCCGGCGCTGTCAAGTTTGGTCAGACCGGAAAGATCGAGGATGACGCGGGTGCGGTTTTCGCGGAGCAGTTCATCGAACGCCAGCTCCAATTGCTTGCATTCAACACCTATTTGGAGCGGACCGAGCAGCTCAAGGATGGTGATTCCCGGCTTGACCTCTTTTTTGATGATTTGCAAAGATTCCTTCCTGGTTGCAGCCCGATTGTGAACGAATTCGCCGCAAAATACGCTTCTCTACAGCCAGCACTGCCCGAATCTCGCGTCAAGTCCGGGCCGCGTCCGCTGCCGCCGGGACTTCCTCGCCCTCGTAAGGAAATTCACGAATCATTCGAACGCAGTCGCAGAGCGCATCGAGCATCGAATTACCCCATCCGGTGGGCAGAATCGCGGCGGTTTTCTGGTTCACGTGTTTGTCCGCTTGGGCAAAGAAACGAGCAAATTGTCCCTTTGGGGGCGCCGCGAATTCCTTCACGGTGATGAGGAAACAAATTTCGCCGCCCTTCTGCTGCTTTTTCACCGAGAACTGGTGGAGAAGAGCGAGCTCTTCGGAAACGTCCTTCTGAGCAAATTTCCAATCGCTCACAAAACCCTCCGTCGCGTGCACCGCGGGGAACCGCCAATGCTGGCAGAGAACAGGCGCATCTTAGGCCGCACCGCAGGCACAAGTCAACGGAGGCACCCAAGTGTGGGGCAATGAATGATCCGCTGAGGCCGGGAGCGTCAAACTCCGGCGGGGGACCCTTAATGGCGGATGCCCATGACGCGCATCAGTGTTTCCTGAACGTGGACGAGTTCGCGTTGGCGTTCATGTTCTTCTTTGGTGCGGTCGGTGAGAGCTTCCTTCAATAAGATCAAGTTGCGGCGGAATTCGAGTTGTGCGAGCACCAGGCGGCTCAGCGCTTTCAGCGATTCCTTTTGCTCCGGCATCAGTTCACGAGGAGTTTTGTCCACCACACAGAGCGTGCCGAGCGCGTAGCCTTCTTCGGTGATGAGGGGAGCGCCAGCGTAGAAGCGAATATGCGGCTCGGAAGTAACCAGAGGGTTATTCCGATAGCGCTCGTCTTCGAGCGCGTCGGGAACTATGAAAATTTCGGATTGCAAAATGGCTGTAGCGCAAAAAGCGATATCCCGCGATGTCTCCTTAGCGTCCAGGCCCACGCGGGACTTGAACCATTGGCGGTCTTCATCGACCAGCGAGATGAGAGCGATGGGCGTCTTGCAAATGAACGAAGCGAGCTGCGTGAGGTCGTCAAAGTATTGCTCGGGGTCGGTATCGAGAATGGCGTATTTCTCAAGGGCATCGAGCCGAGCTTGTTCGTTATCTGGTTTGGTGATGACCATGTGCAACCTCCCGCTGGAGATTCTGGTCCCACACGCATCCTGGCCGGGCTGCAATAATACTCCAAAGAACCGAAAATGAAAGCGCAATTGGTCGTTGCAGTAATTTGACGGATGGCCGAAGCGAAAGGCAACTTCAAAGAAGATTGCGGGCGGTTAACGGTTGTGGCCGGTGGCGGAAAGATCTTTGTCCGTCTCCCCCAGTTTCAAGACGAGAACTTTGCCGTTCGAATGGAAGCTGCCGCCGGTGGCGGTCTGAGCTTCTTTCAGCGGATTGTCCGGAAGGAAGTGGGAGACTTCCGTGACAAGGCCGCTGGAGGTGAGAGTCTTCTCAACGTAATCGCGCTCGAGATCAATGTCGGGATCGATCTTGTGGGTGATGCCATTGTTGCGCTGGTCGCGTTCAAATCCGATGTCGTGCGTAGCGGCGCCAATCCAGAGAGTCTCCGTGCCCACTTGAAATGGAGCTTTCCAGATGCGCAAGTGATTCCGCGATCTGACGACGCTGATGGGTTCGGCATGGGCCCAGCCGTAATCCTGCGGGCGGCCGAACAGGTAGAGCTGGCTCATAGGCATGGTCAGGTAGGATTCTTTCGAAAGGCTGACGATCAGTCCGTGGAGCACGGTGTCTTTCACGTCCGCATCCACTTTCACCCAGCCGGCCGTGGTGAACGCGTGCTGCATGGCCGCTTCCGAGCCGAGGATGAGAAAGTTCACCATGTCGCCGGGCTTGCCGTCTTTGTCGCTGATGCGGCGCGGAATCTTCGCGAAGAGATGGTTATCAATGCCGGGAAGTGAACTGACCTGTTTGGCGACCACGCGCGTGTTGCCGCCTTCGGGAGTGTAAACCTCAACACGCACGGTGTAGTTCCCATCGCCCGCATCATCCGTGGTCTGGTTGATGCCGAGAGAGAGGCGCCCGGAGACGGGAGCGAGGACGTCGTGGCGCGCGCCGACAAGGAAAGGCTGCGCGGTATCTCTGTCTCCGATGCTGGCGATCAACGCGCCGCGGCCCGCCTCGTTGTAAGGCAGAACCCGGAGCAGGTCCTTGAATCCGCGGGCCAGCCCTTCGGGGCCATTTTCATCTTTGGCGTCGGCATACTGAAGTTTGCCCGTCGCCGTGATCAACACGTGTTCGCCGGCTTGAACGTCAATGCCGGTGTCAATCCATGACTCTTGCCCCGTGAGCTGAACCTCCTGAGAGACGCGCTTCTTGCCCGAAGGGACTTGCTCGGCAGCGGTCTTCTCCTGCTGCGTGACCTCCTGCCCCGGTGGCGTAGTGTTCTCGCGTACGAGCTGAGCAGAAAGTCGCAGAGGGAAGAATTCAATCGCCAACAAACTCGCGGCAAACAGGATGTGCGTTTTCATGAGAGGCCGAGCCATACGATTGAGTCATCCCAAACAAGGTTTGGTCGCATCCTCTCTGTTAGCAGATGCCGGAGCAAGAGGCAAGCGTTGCATCAGATTTTCGTGAAGAAACCTGTGCGATTCCTTGACGGAAGCCCAAGGCAACGGTAGATTGAAAAGTGCCGCAGCGCCGCGAAAGTACATGGACCGCTTTCAGGGATGCCCTTCCATTCTGAAAACCGCTGCCAGCGGAAGTACGGGCAGCGTATGGCCCAAGTGAGAACTGCGGCAAACAGGATGAAAACACTGCAACAGCAGGTGGTGATGTATGCGATGTGCGCGGCGTTAGCGTGCCCGGCGACCACGCTGGCACAGGCGGCTGCTCCTATCCCAGCCCAAGTGCAAACGCCGGCTCCCGCCACCCCCCCTGCGACGGGGCCACGGACGCGCCTGGCCGTGCAAAATCCAGTGAGCGTGGACGGCAGCGAAGCGATGTTCACGACGATGTGCGCGCTGCTGGCGGCGGGCTTCGAATCCAACGTGAGCGCGGACAATTGGTCGGCCTTTCGCGCACAAATGCGGGAACGGTTGCGGCAACAACAAGGCCCGGCGGTGGATGCTGTCCGGGAATTCTATCGACAGCATGAGCTGAGAGACCCCGGCGCGACCCTTTCCAGGTATTTGTGGTTTGGCCTCGTTTCGGGATCCGCTCCCGGATTCCGCTCCGTTCTGCGACGAGACGAGTTGCCGCCCGAGGTGATCTCGCTCGAAGGCTTCAGCGAAATCCTGTCCAACTATTACCAGGAGCAGAAGATCGGTGACCTTTGGCGTCAGGTGCAGCCAATCTATAGCCGCGAGGTGGAGCGGCTGCATGAGCCTGTGTCGCAGGTGGTGTTCGTTTCCTCGGCATATCTCCGGGAAATCCTTGAGACCTCTGATCCGCGGACGTTTACCATCGTCGTCGAGCCGCTGGTTGGACGAATCACCAACGTGCGGAATTTCGGAGATCACTACGCCCTGGTTCTGAGCGGGGGAGAAGAGATCCCCACGCACGTCATACGCCATGCGTTTCTGCACTTCCTGCTGGATCAGCTTCCGCTGATGTATCCACACGTGACCGCCGTGAAGCGGCCGCTCTTCGAGAAGGCCGCGACCGCGCCGCGTCTCTCGCCGGAACTGAAGGACGACTTTGATTCGTATTTTGCCGAGTGCATCGTGCGGGCGGTGGACCTGAAGCTTGAACGGATTTCGCCCGGGGAGAGAGAAGCGGCGCTGAACCGCGACGATGAAGACGGCTATGTGCTAGTCCGTCCCTTGTTTGGAGCGCTGCCAAAATTTGAAAGCTCCGAGCCGGCGATGAAGTATTTTTTCCAGGATTTGGTTAGAGCCATTGACACCGGAGAGGAAGTAAAGCGGCTGGAGGGTGTGAAATTCGCACCAATGGAAAAGGCACAAGCGTCCGACGGAACTTCCAGCGAAGAGGTGGCGCGTCGGAGAAAGGCACAGCCCACGACGGTGCCGAATGATGCTGAGGTGCTGGCTGCATTGACGGAAGGCGAGCGGCGGATTGCGGAGAGGAATCCGCGCGCCGCGGAGGCCTCGTTTCAACGGGTCCTGGCGAAATATCCGGATCAGGCTCGCGCCTGGTATGGCATCGGGCTAGTGGCGCTGCTGGATCACGATGCGGCGAGGGCCAAGCAGGTGTTCGGCCGGCTGACCGTTGGCAAGCACGCCGCGGCCCAGGACCCCATGGTGCTGGCATGGTCGCACATCTATCTGGCCCGGATTTACGATGATGAGGGGAATCCGCAAGTGGCAAAGACAGAGTATGAATCCGCGCTGGCTGTGGAAGGCGGCCCCGACCAAGCCAAGCAGGCGGCGCATAAAGCGCTCTCGGCGTCCGCAAGCGACAAACCGACGGCGAGGCCCTAACCTTAGAGCAATGGGTTTTGAGAGTGGGAACTTAGGCAAAGGTAAGTAATCGAGCCACAGAGCTCACCCAACACACGAAGGAAAGAGGAGAAATCGTATGACAAGGACTTGGAAAGCGCTGATTGAAGCAGGAGCGATTACGGGACTGCTGCTCTGCGGCAGCGGATATGCCGCCGCGCAGGGGTACGGGAAGGGAAGCCAGAGCCAGCCACCTGCGCAGCAGGGCGACAAATCGAAGACGCCCGAAGTCACGCCGCTAACGCTGGACGCTCCGCCGCCAGTGAGCGCGGAGGAGGAAGCCGCATATAAAGCGTTTCAAGACGTCCCGCCCGCTGACGCGAACAAGAAGATCGAAGTGGGTGAAGCGTTTCTTCAGAAATATCCCCAGAGCCGTTACCGGTCTCCCGTCTACGGAGCTTTGACGTTCGCTTCCGTGCAGATTGGGCAAGTGCAAAAGATGCAGGAGTACGGCGAGAAGGAAATCGAGATGTCTCCGAATGATGTGTCCACGCTCGCCCTGTTAGGGCAGACGCTTCCTCGAACCTGGCGCCCCAATACCCCCGACTCCGAGAAGATTCTTGCTAAGGCGGAAAAGTATTCAAAGCAAGCCATCGAAATTACGCCAACTCTGCCGAAGCCGGCGGGGCTGACGGACGAAGCGTTTGCTTCGGCGAAAAACCAAACGCTGGCGATGGCCCATAGCGGTCTCGGTCTGGTATACGTCCGGCGCGGCAAGAGCGCGGAAGCGATTCCCGAGCTCGAGCAGGCCGTGAAAATCGATCCGACTCCCGACCCCGTGAATTACTATCTGCTGGGAATGGCAAACAAGAGCACGTCACATTGGGATGATGCCGCCGCGGCTTTTACTCATTGCGGCGGGATGCCTGGCCCAATGCAGGGGACCTGCAAGGCCCAAGCCGAAGACGCAAAAAAGCAAGGCGCCACACAGCTTAGCGCGCCGAAGTGAGCCATGCCGCCGCAGCGGCAGAAATTATGCAAGAGGTCACGCGCAGCGCCGATGCTGCCCTTGAGGAGCGTTTGGGGCATAAGTTTTCGAGCAAGGAGCTGCTCGAGAGAGCTCTGACGCATAGTTCCGCCGTGCCGGAATTGCGCGGCGCAGGTGCGGAAGATTCGATGGATACGCCGCTACCCAGGGATAACGAACGGCTGGAGTTTCTGGGAGACGCGGTCCTCGAGCTGCTCGCCAGTGAGTATCTCCTGGCGAGTTTTCCGGAATGGAGCGAGGGTCAGCTTTCCAAGAGCCGCGCGCGCATCGTGAACGCCGGCTCGCTGGAAGCGGCGGCGCGTCGGCTGCGCCTGGGTGATCACCTCCGGCTGGGACGCGGCGAAGAAAAAACCGGCGGGCGGGAGAAGCAAACGCTCCTGGCAGATGCGTTTGAGGCGGTTGTCGCAGCCGTCTACCTCGATGCGGGTCTGGGTTCGGCGCGCGAGGTCTTGCGGCGTTTGTTGTTTGAACATGAGCTCGAAGAACGCGGCGAGCGAATCTCGGAGTCCGACCGCAAATCCGCGCTGCAAGAATTCCTGCAAGGACGCGGACAGCCTCCGGCGGAATATCGGCTGGCGGGGGAGGCCGGACCGGATCATCAAAAGATTTTCCAGATCGAGGTGTGGGTGAACGGGGAACGCATGGCTTGTGGCGAAGGCAGCACGAAAAAGGAAGCGGAGCAACACGCCGCGCGGAGCGCGCTGGAACAACTCGAGCGTGCGCAGTGGAAAGGCTAGACGGAATGCCGCAAGTAACCACGCTCGAAGAACAAGCACAGGAGCAAAAACAGGAGCACCACGGCGATCAGACCACGATTTCTGAATACCTGGAGTCCTTGCTGGTAACCGTGATCCTGGCGCTTTTCGGAACGACCTTCGTGGTGCAGGCCTTCAAAATTCCCTCGGCGTCCATGGAAGGCACTCTCCTGATCGGTGACCACTTGCTGGTGAATAAGTTTGTCTTCGGCGGAACCGGTGCGTGGTATGAAAAACTTCTGCCCTATCGGCAACTGGAACGGGGAGACATCATTGTCTTCAAGTATCCCTATGCCGATCACCAGCACTTCGTGAAGCGTGTGATCGGATTGCCGGGAGACCGTCTAAAAGTCGTTGATGGGGATGTGTTTATCAATGGGAAGCGGTTGAATGAACCCTACGCCCTTCACGACTCTTCGGTCTTCGCAGACCCTTTCAATTATTCGTTTCCACCCGCAAAGGGCCAGATGATGTCCCCCAATGCGATACCGGAGTGGAGGCCGCAGATCCGCAAGTATGTTCAAGGTGATGAGATCGTCGTGCCGCCAGGGAAGTTTTTTGCCATGGGCGACAATCGCGACCACAGCCAAGATAGCCGTTATTGGGGATTTGTGGACCGCGACGCCATCATGGGCCGGCCCTTTTTGATTTACTGGTCGGTGGAAGCGACCAGCGGGGATTACACCGGGGACAGCACGTTTTGGCAGCGATTGAAGGGCGTGTTTGAAACGCTGGCGCATCTTCCGTCGCGGACGAGATGGAGCCGCATGCTCCATACCGTTCACTGATTTTTCTCTTCCAATATTGAACTGCGGGGTGGCCCGCCTTTGCCCTATGCAGACAAGACTCGCCTCTACCGTTTTGTTCCTGAGTCTGCGAAACTTCCGGACGAGATGAATATGCTGCGAAAGTGGTGGAAACGGGCGCTCGCGGTCTGCTTGCTGCTAATCGTCTTGCAGACAGCGGTTTCCCTCATCGCGCGAACCCACCGCGTGCATGCTTATCTGGTGGCACGTCTGGAGCGAGCCTTTGGGCGGCCCATCGAAGTGGGGAGTTTCGACGTGCGAATTCTGCCCAGCCCGCAACTGGAAGCCGATGCCGTGACCGTAGGCGAGGACCCTGACTTTGGCTACGAATATTTTCTTCGCGCAGAACACATGAGCGCCGGTCTCCGTTGGTTCGGACTTTTGCGCGGCCATTTTGAATTCGGGACTTTATCGCTCAGCAGGCCCAGCTTGATTCTTGTACGCAATGGAGAAGGACGATGGAACCTGGAGAGATGGCTGCCGCCGCCGAAACCAATTCCCGGTCAAAGCGCAAGCCTTTATGGGCCGCCTTCGCCGGTTGCTCCGGTCAACCGGCTCGAAAAAATCGAGTTCGACGAAGGTCGTGTCAATTTCAAGATTGGAAAGGACAAGCAGCCTTTTGCTTTCCTAAACGTTTCGGGGAGCGTCGAACAGGTCTCGTCTGGCAAATGGCAATTGCAACTGGAGGCGCAACCCTGGCGTAGCGGAGTTTCTTTGCAATCAGCGGGTACCGTCAAGGTACGTGGAGACGTGGCCGGAACTTCCGCGCGGTTGAGGCCTGCGCAAATCACTTTGCAATGGAGTGAAGCATCTTTGGCCGATATCTTCCGCCTTTTTCGCGGTCAGGATTATGGCGTGCGCGGCGTGTTCGCCATGGACGCGACGGCGAAAAGCGGAGACGCCAAGGAGAACCAGCCAGGAGACTGGGCGTTCACGATACAGGCGCGTTCTGGGCGCATCCACCGCTGGGATTTGACGGAACGGCAGGATAATCCGCGATTGAAAGTGAATGTTAACGGACATTGGAACGTAGGGATTGCGAAATTGTCCGCGGATCAAATCCTTGTGGAAGGTCCCCGTTCCAATCTGCGAGGCACGATGCGCTTGATCGGAGGAACTGCGCCGTCCCTCGAGCTGCGGCTGGATTCGATGGGGATTCAGGCTGCGGATTTGCTGGCTTGGTACCGCGCCTTCCATCCGGACGTCGCGGAGGGAGTAACGGCGGAGCAGTATTTTACTGGCGGACTGATTTTGCGTGGATGGCCCTTGACGCTGGAATCGGCGGCGCTATCCAGCAGTGGAGGTACTGTAAGAGTGCCGGGCTTCGTGCCGCCGGTCCGCATCGGTCCGGTGAGCGGAGGGCGCGAGCGATCAACGCTGGTGCTTGGACCCGTGCGCGTGGCTCTTGGCGGGGAGTTGCGCGATGTATTGGCGCCGAAGAGAAGGCGCGTTGCACCCCTCATGGAAAATGCCGCGGACATAACGATTTCCCACGATCTAAACACTCAGACCGGAAGTCTCAGCATCGAGGGAAATATCCTCAAGGTGGAAGATTTTTTGAAATTGTCCGCGGCGTTGGGGCGGCGGCTGAATCACGGCTGGGAACTGGGTGGCCAAGCCACTGCGGTGACAAAATGGGAATGGAATCAATCGTTCGAAGGCCGCTGGAACGGAAGAATTGGGTTTAACAACGCGAACTTGACGGTGGCGGGATTGAACCGGCCACTGGACATTTCCGAAGGCGCCGTCGATTGGGTTGACGGACGGCGCATCGCACGCGTAATGGAAGTGGAAGGATTTGGCAGTACGTGGAAGGGAATCATCGAAGAGCCGCTGTCCACGAGCACAGATACGGAAAGCGCCCCGAGATGGAGGTTTCATCTTAACGCCGGCCAGTTGGACGCTGCGGATCTGGACCGGTGGGTCGGTCCGAGAGCGCGGCCGAACTGGCTTCAGCGGTTATTGCCCTCTTTGCTCGGTGGATCTAGCCCGAGCATAACCGCAAGCGAACTGGTGCGCCGTGTGAACGCGGAAGGCGAGTTGGAAGTTGCTCAGCTAACCGTTGAAAAGGTGAAGCTCGGGCACATTCATGTGTGGGGATCGCTGCGCGATTTGCAACTGCATGTTAGCAGTGCTGAGGCCCAATGGGCGGGCGGAAAGGTGCGGGCAAAGATTGAAGCGAAGTTTTTGCCCAGTCCAACGTACGAAATCTCCGCTGAGCTAGATCACATGAACCTGGCGCAATTGCCCGGGGCTGGAAAAATCGCGGAGCGAATTGCCGGGGCAGCCTCTGGTACTTTGGAATTAAAGACCGCGGGCGTGGGCCGCGACGAATTATTGGAAAAGTTGTCCGGGAGGGGGGAAATTCGTCTGCAGAAGATCGAATTTCGCGGCTGGGACGTTAGCGCGAGCGTCGCGGACGGGGCGGCCCACGCGGGAGTTTCTCGCTGGCTGTCGGGTGAGGGCGCCTTTCTCTTGAAGGATCGCAGCATTCAGCTCGACGAGTTGCGCTTGGATGGCGGGAACGAATTGACGCTGGTCAGCGGCACGCTCAGTTTTGGACGCGATGCGCAACTGGCGATCGAGACAACGAGTCCGCGAAAAGGCAAGAATCGCAATGCCAGCGAGCTGGCCATCGGGCATATTCTTAAGATTTCAGGACCGCTCGACGGCCCGAAGATTTCCGTGGAGAGAGCCGGCGTGCGGCAACCCGCGGATTGACGATGGAACGTTGGAAAAAATTGATACTTTGAGATGAGGGAGAAACGCTCGATGAAACGTCACGCCATTCTTTGTGCCGTGGGTTTGCTGCTCTCGATTCCACGCACGAACGCGCAGAAGCCCTTCACGCTGGAACAGGTGATGAGGGCCCCGTTTCCCTCAAATCTGACCGCGGCGAAAGGCAACAATCGTGTTGCTTGGACGCTGAACCAGGAAGGTAAGCGAAATATCTGGGTCGCAGAAGGGCCCGGATTCGCAGCGCGGCAAATCACAAAATATAACGACGACGACGGCCAGGAATTGTCCGAGCCGGGTTTTTCCGCGGATGGAAACACGATCGTCTATGTGCGCGGCGATGGGAGAAATACGGCCGGCCAAGTCCCAAACCCCACAAGCAATCCCGCGGGAGCCGAGCAGTCAGTCTGGACGGTGGCATGGAGCGGTGGCGATCCGAGGCGCGTGGACGCTGGCCACTCACCGGAGATTTCTTCGCGAGGGACCATCGCGTACGTGAAAGATGGACAGATTTGGCTCGCCCTGCTCGATGGATCCGAGAAGCCGCAGCAACTCGTAGCTCGCGGACAAAACGCTGACCCGCATTGGTCCCCGGAAGCAAACCGCCTCGGCTTCGTTTCCGCACGAACGGATCACGCGTTCATTGGCGTATATGATGCTGCGGCAAAGACGGTCCACTTCATTTCCCCATCGGTGGATTCCGACGGCGATCTCGTGTGGTCGCCGGACGGAAAACGAATCGCCTTTGTGCGGCGCCCTGCCGAAGCGCGAGACACACCACAAGGCTACTTTATCGCGCCTGACAAACCGCACCCGTGGGCGATCTGGATGGCTGATGCAGACACTGGTAAGGCACGCGAAATTTGGCACAGCAGCGCCACACCGCAGGGATCGTATCCTCACATGGCGAAAGACACGGGCGGCGGAGTCCTCAATTGGGCCGCAGACAATCAGCTGGTGATCGCGTCCGAAGAAGATGGCTGGCAACATCTCTACGCGCTTTCTGCCGACGGAGGAAAGCCCAAGCTCCTCACTCCGGGCAATTGCGAAGTCGAACAATGGTCGTTCACGCCTGACAAGAAAACCATCCTGTTCAATTCAAACTGCAACGATGTGGACCGTCGCCATTTATGGAGCGTGGATATCAGCGGCGATCATTTGAATCAGTGGGAGAAACTGAAAAGCATCAACTGGAGCCCTGTGGCGCTGTCCGATGGAAAAACAATCGCTTACCTGGGGTCGAATGCAAACGTTTCCGCAATACCGCGGCTCACGACACTGTCCGACCACGCCACCGTCTTTAGCCTTTTGAATCATTTTCCGGAACAGGTCCCGGTGGATGATCTTGTTGAGCCCCAGCAGGTAAAGCTGAACTCTAGTGATGGTCTAGAGATTCACGGGCAATTATTCCTGCCCAAGAATGCGAAAGCAGGGAAGAAGTATCCGTCCCTGATTTTTCTGCACGGCGGGCCGATTCGCCAGATGCTCCTTGGCTGGCACTACATGTACTACTACTCGAATTCCTATGCCATGAATCAGTATCTTGCCAGCCGCGGCTACATCGTGCTGGCCGTGAACTATCGTAGCGGCGTAGGTTACGGCCGCGCCTTCCGCGAGGCTCCTGGCCGCGCCGGTCGCGGTGCCACGGAATACCAGGACGTCGTCGCTGCTGGAAAATATTTGCAGGGCCGCAGCGATGTGGACGCCAAGCGCATCGGACTCTGGGGCGGAAGTTACGGCGGTTATTTGACGGCCCTGGGTCTCGGACGCAATTCCGATCTCTTCGCCGCGGGCGTGGATCTGCACGGTGTTCATGACTGGCCTACCGACAATTGGGATGGCAAGAACATTCCCGCCGAGCTGAACAAACTGGCCCATGATTCTTCCCCTGTGACTTCGGTGGACACTTGGAAGTCCCCCGTCTTGTTCATCCACGGCGACGACGACCGCAATGTTTATTTCACGCAGACCGTGGATCTGGTCGCACGGCTCCGCGAAAAAGGCGTGGAGATCGAGCAACTCATTTTTCCAGATGACGTGCACGATTTCCTCTTGCACCGCAATTGGCTCGCGGCCTATCACGCCGCGAGTGATTTCTTCGACCGCCATTTGAGCAATTCGGCGAAGTGATCGGGCATGCGTCCGCAGTGCAAGAGCGCTCTAACTTTATGAACGCTTATACCCGGCCGCCAACAATCGTGAAATTGGGACATCAGCTCCTTGCCGGGATGCTTTTGCTCATCGCTGCCGCGGCCGTGGCTGGCGACAACCGCGCGAAATTGTTTCCTATCTTGGAGCAAAAGCAAGTTTTGACGTATTTGATCCGCTTCCAGAGCGCTAAGAACGTCAAAACCGAAAGCACCGTAGCCACCCCCATGGCGCCAAACAACGCGCAAATGGACGCTCGTGGACTTCTGCAGATCGAGGTACTGGACGCCCAACCACTCGGCGGCAAGCAAGTACTCCAAGCACGAGGCCAGTTTCTCTCGCTCGATTTCCCTGTTTCGGCGAAAGAGCCCCGTGAGAAACAGTCTGGCGGCGATGCACAGCGCATGGACCCAGCTGGCAAGACAATCGAGTTCACGATCTCCCTTGACGGGCTCATCCAAAACTCGAAGGGATTGGAAAATCTTTCTCTCGAGCAGCAGCAAGCCTGGCAGGAATGGGTATCGCGATTCGCGATGGGCTGGACCATTCCCGCAGCCGGAGTAAAGCAAGGAGAAAAATGGAAGTCTGAGCAACCAGAGCAGGCGAGCGCGCCGATTGCCGGCTTGAACTGGACGACAGAGTCCACTTACGTGAGAGACGAGTCTTGCCACGCTACGCAATTATCGGGCGCTGGTGAACTTTCGACAGCGAGCGTGCCGACCGAAATCTGCGCGGTCATCCTCACGACGGCAACCCTGAAACAAAAATCCTCCCAGAAAGATGCGACTCCGGAAGATTTCAAGCTTCACGAGTTGCGCACCGCGGGAACCGCCAAGGGAAAAAACGAGGTCATCACTTACATTTCACTGAAGAGCGGTCTCGTCGTGCGCGCCACGGAACAAGCGAATCAATTCATGGATGTCGTGGTGATGACGGCTGATGGTTCGAATCGCGTCCACTACAACGTGGACGCTACAAGTCACTCCGAGGTTCTGTTGATTACGCAAACGCCGTTGAATCATCCCTAACGCGAAGTTGGCCAAGCCTTTCCTCATAACAAGGCGGGAGCTTGCATGCCGGAGTATAATGAAGGTTTCGGCAGTGGCCGCCAGACGAGCAGGAGACGCTTCCCATGAAATTCAAGCTCCATAGCAACTACCAGCCTCGCGGCGATCAACCCGCGGCCATAGATCAACTTTATAGCGGCCTCGATGCAGGCGAGAAACATCAGGTTCTGCTCGGCGTTACTGGCTCGGGCAAGACCTTTACCATGGCCAAGATCATCGAGCAAGCGAACCGCCCCGCGCTCGTTCTCGCCCACAACAAAACACTAGCCGCGCAGCTCTACCATGAGTTCAAGGGATTTTTCCCGGAGAACGCCGTCGAATATTTCGTCAGCTACTACGATTTTTACCAGCCGGAAGCATACGTTCCCTCCTCGGACATTTACATTGATAAGGAAGCCACCATCAACGACGAGCTGGACAAGCTGCGCATGAGCGCCACGCGCTCGCTATTTGAACGCCGCGACGTCGTCATCGTCGCCTCCGTCTCCTGCATCTACGGCCTCGGCTCGCCGGAAGCTTACTACGGCATGCTCGTCATGCTGGAAAAAGGCCAGCAAACTTCCCGTGAAGCGCTCCTCCGGCGCCTCGTGGATGTTCAATATGACCGAAGCGAGGATTTGCGGCGCGGCACATTCCGCGTCCGCGGTGACATGATCGAAATTTATCCCACATACGAAGATCAGGGCTACCGCATCGAAATGTGGGGCGATCAAATTGATGCATTGCGGCAGATCGATCCGCTCACCGGCGAAGTGCGTGCCGGCCAGGAAGATTTGTCGCGCGTCCCCATCTATCCAAAGACCCACTACGTCATGCCGCAGGATCAGCGCGACCGTGCCATCATCACCATCCAGGAAGAGCTGTGGTGGTGGAAAAAAGAATTGGAGAAGCAGGGGAAATTCGTTGAAGCCCAGCGCGTCGTGCAGCGCACCATGTTTGACATCGAGATGATGCGCACCATCGGCTATTGCCACGGCATCGAAAACTATTCGCGCCACCTGAGCGGTCGCTTGCCGGGGGAAGCTCCTCCCACTCTCCTGGATTATGTGCCGCAGGATTTTCTGATGTTCATTGACGAATCGCACCAGACCGTCGGTCAAGTCCGCGGCATGTTCAATGGCGACCGCTCGCGCAAACAAACGCTCGTGGATTACGGTTTTCGCATGCCATCAGCGCTGGACAACCGACCGCTGACCTTCGAAGAGTTCGAACACCGCATGAATCAGGTCGTCTACGTGTCCGCTACGCCAGGGCCGTACGAACTGACCAAGGCGGGCGGCGTAGTGGTCGAACAAGTGATTCGCCCGACGGGTCTCGTGGATCCCCAGGTGGAGATTCGTCCCGTGAAGGGCCAGGTGGACGATCTACTGGAAGAGATCCGCGTGCGCGCGGAAAAGAGCGAACGCGTCCTTGTGACCACGCTCACGAAGCGCATGGCGGAAGACCTATCTGAATATTTTTCGGAAATCGGCGTGAAATGCCGCTACCTGCACTCCGAAGTCGAAACGCTTGACCGCATTAAAAT
This sequence comes from Candidatus Acidiferrum sp., assembly GCA_035704085.1. Taxonomy (GTDB): domain Bacteria; phylum Acidobacteriota; class Terriglobia; order Acidiferrales; family UBA7541; genus Acidiferrum. The sequence goes on from DASSXG010000001.1 coordinate 20,713, forward strand.
TTTACGCGACTTGCGTCGCGGCGAATTTGACGTCCTGATCGGAATCAATTTATTGCGCGAAGGCCTGGACTTGCCGGAAGTCTCGATGGTAGCGGTTCTCGATGCGGACAAAGAGGGCTTCTTGCGCAGCTCCACTTCTCTGATTCAAACCATTGGCCGCTGCGCCCGGCACGTCGAGGGTCGCGCGATTCTCTATGCGGACAGGCGCACCGACTCGATGAACCAGGCCATTGACGAGACCAATCGCCGCCGCGCCAAACAAGTCTCTTACAACAAAGAAAACAACATCACGCCGACGTCCATCATTAAGTCCGTGGACATGGATTTGGCACGCATTGTCGAAGCGGATTACGTCACCGTCCCTGTGGACGACGCCAGCCTGGACGCTGCCACCTCGAATATCAAAAGCGAACAGCAGCTCGCTGAGCTTTTGCAACAGCTCGAAACACAAATGCGCGAAGCCGCCAAAAAATTCGAATTCGAGAAAGCTGCTCAACTCCGCGACCGGATCCGCTCACTCAAGCAAAAAGACCTGTCTGGCCTTTTCTCGATCGAACCCAACCCCGCTTCGGCCGAACCGGCAGGCTATACCACCCCGCGCCTCAATTCCTCCAGCGGATAAAACGTGTCCCGCCAAACGATGCCGCCCTGCCACAGCGTCACCACTGTCGAGCGTAGCAGCATGTAGCTCAAGAGAATCGTCCCGAGAGGATGGGTCAAAGCGTAGAGAGGCGAGACGCGCATCGTGACGGCGACGGCAGCATGGAAACAGACAGCGATGACAACGGCGACAGCAGCGAATACTCGAATCCACCCGCGGCCAATCAGCAGGCCGAGGAATGGCGCTACGCTCGTGAGCAAAAGACCTGCGATTCCCAAGCCCACCACAACAAGGTTGTAGCCCGCCGCGGCGAAGAAATTCTTTGTCACGCCCTGAACCACGTTGCCGAGTCCTGCGTGCCACCGAAGGATCACCATGTCCTGCCCAACTCCGACCCCCGAACGAAACCCCGATTGCTTGATGATTTTCCCAAGCTTCATATCGTCGATGACTTCCATGGCCAGGCGGCGATGTGTTCCGCTGGCCTCGTATACGGAGCGTTTCACCATCTGGAACGCTCCAATCCCCACATAAAAGCGAGAATGAGGGTAGCTGGCCCGGTGCGGGTCGGACGCGATGTAAAAAACGAAAGCAAAGAATGTAATGAGGGCCTTTTCCCAGAAACCGGCCATTTCAATGTCACAGAGGAGAGATAGGTGATCCAGGTTGCGCTGCTTTACAAGCGAAATCGCGCGGCGGAGGACATCGGAGTTGAAACGCACGTCGGCGTCGGTAAACAGCAACCAATCGCCCTTGCATATTTCATAAGCTTTCTGGAGGGCGTGCGGTTTGCCGAGCCAGCCAGGTGGTAGTGTGCTGACGTGAACGACACGCAAGCGCGGATGAGCGGCGGCAAACTCATCCAGGATGCGGCCCGTCGAGTCATTCGAACGGTCATCCACGGCGACGACTTCGAGACTCGGGTAATCGATTTCCATGAGCGTGGCGAGTGCGGCTCGCAGTTTTTCTTCTTCATCTCTCGCGGCGAATAGAATGGAAATAGGCGGGCAATCGCTATCCTGCGCAGGCGCAAAATCCTTCAGCCACGGCAAACGAGTCGCGCCATAGACAACCCGCAGTCCGTGGGTAAGCCAGAACAAAGCAACAAAACCAAAAAGTACGAACCCGAGTGGATGCATGGGAATTGGTGCCAACATCGTCATCGGGTTATCCTAACATCTGATGCCGAACAGCTTGGCCATCATCGGAGCGGGAAGAGTTGGGAGAGCGCTGGGCCGCCGGTTGCGCGAGTTGGGATGGAAAATCGGCGCGGTCGTCACGCGGAATGCCGTGACTGCGCGTAAGGCGGTACGGTTCATTGGCGCGGGTCGCGCGCATGCCGCTTCGGTGCGAGATGTGTTAGCGTCCCGCGTAATACTGGTTTCTGTTCCCGATGATGCGGTTGTGGAAGTGGCAGGCGAACTGGCCCGCATCGGTGCCGAGGAGTTGCGTGGCAAGATTGTTCTGCATACCAGCGGCGCGTTGGACGGCACCGCGCTTGGCGCGCTCAAAGAATACGGTGCGGCTGTTGGCGGAATGCATCCTTTGCAGACCTTTAGTGGCGTCGGGGTCCCGCCACTCGAAGGAAAGATTTTTGCGATCGAGGGAGATGCGGCAGCGGTGCGCGCAGCCCGGCAAATGGTGCGCTCGTTAGGCGGCTCACCGGTGCGAATTGCCGGGAATAAAAAGATGTTGTATCACGCTGCGGCGGCAATGGCCGCCGGCCATGTCCTCGCGGTCGAGGAGGCCGCAACCCAATTACTGATCTCCATTGGCATGACTCGCAGCCAGGCCGTGCGCGCACTGCTGCCGTTGACACGCCAGGTTTTGGAGAATTTTGAGCGGCTTGGACCGCGAGCGGCCTGGACGGGCCCGCTGTCGCGCGGTGACTACCGAATCGTCGAATCACACTGGAAAGCGCTGCAAGAATCGCCGCCGGAGCTCGCGGCGGCTTATGCCGCCTTAAATCGTTTGGCGGCACGAGTGCTTGCGCAGGATGCTGTTGGGATGCTCGCCGACCTAGCGAACATATCTGTTGAAAAGAAAGCAAAAATCGTGGGGGGAAACGCGTGAGTCGAATGCAAATTGGAATAGAAAGCACGACGCTGGCGAATGGCCTGAAGGTGGTGATTGCACCGGATGCGACGGCGCCGGTCGTGACCGTAGGCATCTATTACAAAATTGGTTTTCGCCTGGAGCCGCAAGGGCGCAGCGGATTCGCGCATCTGTTCGAACACATGATGTTTCAGGGCTCGGCCAACGCGCCCAAAATGCAGCACATCAAGCTGATCAATTCCAGCGGTGGCGTTCTCAACGGTTCGACCAGCTATGACGTAACGAACTATTACGAAGCCGTGCCTTCCAATGCGCTTGAGCGAGTGCTTTGGCTTGAGGCCGACCGCATGCGCGCCTTGAAAGTGGACGATGAAAATCTGAAAAATCAGCGCGACGTCGTCAAAGAAGAAGTCCGCGTCAACGTCATGAACCAGCCCTATGGCGGATTTCCCTGGCTCGACATGCCGCCGGTGGCGTTTCGCAATTGGGCTAACGCGCACAATTTTTACGGCGATTTCGCGGACCTCGACGCCGCGCACCTCGGCGATGTACAAGCGTTTTTCAAAACGTATTACGTCCCGAATAATGCTGTCCTGCTGATCCTCGGCGACGTCAAAGCGAATGAGGGGATCGCGCTGGCGAAGAAATATTTTGAGACCATTCCGGCAGGCGCGGTGCCGCCATTCGCAGATCCTACAGAGCCGGAACAAACGGAAGAGCGGCGCGGTCATGTAGAAGAAAAATTCGGCACACTGCCGGCCATGGCCATCGGCTACCTCATGCCGAAACGCCGCACCGCGGATTGGTGTGCCATGGCGCTGCTGGATCAGGCCCTGCATGGCGGAAGAGCTGGAAGAATGCATCGCGAACTGGTCTTGGAGAAGCAAATCGCTGTGGAAGCCGACGGCGGCATTGATGACCTCTTCGGCTACAACGGACCAACGCAGATAACCACTCGCATTCTTCACAGGCCGGAGTACTCGAGCGAAGCGACGCTAGCGGCCTTTGATTCGGTGATTCGCGAGGTGCGCGAAAGCGGCATCAGCGCGGACGAATTGGAACAGCTAAAAGTGAAGTGGCGCTCAGACTATTACGCAACCCTGGAAGGCGGACGCGGCGGCTACATGCCGAAATACGGGTTGATGCACCTGCTGGCTTGTTTCACGCTTTTTGATAACGAGCCGCAACTCGTGAATTCGATTCTGAACGGATTCTTGGCCGTTACGCGGGAGGAGATTCAATCCGCAGCAAGGAAATATCTGCAAAGAGAAAAGCGTGCGATTATTTTCCGCACGCCTGCAGCTACCGGCGTCAAGGAGGCTGCGTAATGGCCACGCGCACGATGGAAGTGGCAACTGGCGTACCCGGCCTGGCGCCCGAGCGCGCGGTCGCTTGGCCCAAACGCACCAAGGAGCGGCTTTCGAACGGTTTCGAAGTTATTCTCGCGGAATCTCACGCTATCCCCAAATTTCACGGCGAACTCTTCTTCCGCTCCGGCAACGCCGCTGTCGCCGATCGCGCTCCGGGGCTGGCGGAAATGACCGCGACCGTCGTTCGAACCGGTACGGCGAAGCGCGCGAGCCGCCAGATCGAAGAAGACTTGCGGCGAATCGGGGCCGATCTCTCTTCCAACGCCGGCGCAGACACCAGCGCGATTTCTTTTGCTGGCTTATCGGAATTCGCGGAACCGCTGCTCGGCATGGTGAACGAACTGGTGCGGGAAGCTTCCTTTCCCGAAGCCGAATTCGAACGCGAGCGCCGCCAGAAACTCGAAGAAGTAAAACTCGAACGCACTCAGCCGGGATTTCTGGCAAGCGAGCGCTTGCGAAAAGTCTTGTTCGGTGCGCATCCGTATGCGCAAGTTTCGCCCAGCGAAGAGCAAGTAGCCGCTTACAGGCGCGAAGATCTGCAAGCGGTATACCGCGAGGCCTACACACCGGAAAACGCGCTGTTGCTGCTTGTCGGCGATTTCGATTCGAACGGCATGCTGAAGGCGGCCGAAAAAATCTTCGGCAACTGGAGCGGCAAGAAGCCCGATTCGAAAGCGGCCGGCGCTCCCGCGAATCCGCGCGGCCGTCGCGTTTACCTCGTGCACGTGCCGGGTACGGTCCAGACGCAAATTCTCGCTGGCTGCCACGCCATCACACGCAAGCATCCGGACTGGGTGAAGCTGGGACTCGCGAATAGTTTGTACGGCGGCGCTTTTAATTCGCGGCTGGTGATGAACATTCGCGAGGACAAAGGTTACACGTACAGTCCGCGGAGCGGCGTCACTGCTCTGCGGCAGCACGGATATTTTTCCGTTTCAGCAGCCGTTCGAAACGATGTCGCTGCGGCGTCGCTCGCGGAGACTTTCTACGAAATCGACAAACTGAGATCTTTGCCGGTGCCCGAGGCGGAGTTGACCGATGCGCAAAACTACTTGAGCGGAGTGTTTTCGATGGGCCTGGCCACGCAGGACGGGCTGCTTTCGCAATTCTCAACCGTGGCGCTGAACGAATTGCCAGACGACTATCTAGAAACTTATCGCGCTAAAGTTCGCGCGGTGACACCGGAAGAATTGATGGCGACTGCGAGAAAATATTTCGATTCCGCGAACATGCAAATCGTCGTGGTGGGCGACCGCGCGCAAATCGAAGCGCAGGCTGCGCTGTTCGGCGATCTCGAAATCTTCGATGCCCGGGGCAACCGGCTGTAGCTGCGATATTCAGCCTGTATTATTGATTTATTAATATAATGGGTGCATTATATTCCCGTCATGTTGCGACGCGCAGCGAGTTTCCGCGTTCTATTTTTTCTTGGCTTGATCACTTTTCTGTTTTCCGCCGGAAGTTTCGCCAAGAAAAAACCGCCGGAGAAACCTGTCAACATCAATACCGCTTCCTCCGAACAGCTTCAAACGGTGCCTGGAATCGGGCCAGTGACCGCTGAGAAGATTCTGAAGATGCGCAAATCTTACGGCGCTTTCAAAAGCGTGGACGATTTGCTGGCGATTCGCGGACTCGGCCCGAAGCGCCTGGACAAAATGCGTAAGTACCTGACAGTCGGAAAAGCTGTAGCTCCAAAGGCCGCGCAGCCTGCGGCAAGTCCGGCCGCTTCACCTCAGAAACAATCAGACAAACCGTAGGAGAGATTTCTCGCTTCGCTCGAAATGACGGCACGCGTGATATGAATTCGTGTCATAGGGTTTGGTGGGTGGGACGCGGCTGCTCGATGCGGAGGGGGACCTGGTCGGCGATGCGGATGCCGTAGCCTTCGAGGGCGACGACTTTTTTCGGGTGATTAGTCAGAACGCGGATGTCCTTGAGGCCGAGGTCAATCAGAATTTGAGCGCCGATGCCGCTTTCATGCTGAACCATGCGCTGGCGAGCCGGTTCGCGATCGAGCTGGCCGCGCTTATGAAAATGAATTTGCGGAAGCGTGCCGGGTTCTTCAGCGGGATCGACGGTGAAGCCACGTCCGGTGTGGTGAAGGTACAGAAAGACGCCGCGGTCTTCTTTGTCGATGGTTTCGAGCGAGAGTGAGACCAGTTGTCTGCAATCGCACGCCGTGGAACCGAAGACGTCGCCGCTGAGACAGTGGGAATGGACGCGGACGAGCGCCGGCTGATCGCCGGAAAGCTCACCGCGAACGAGGGCGACGTGCTGGTCGTGATCCACATCGCTGCAATAGGCAATCATACGAAAATCGCCATAGCGCGTGGGAAGAACGGCCTCGGCGACGCGTCGGACGTAGCGTTCATGCTGCATGCGGTAGCGGATGAGATCCGCGACTGTGAGCATCTTCAAATTGTGCTCGTTGCAGAATTCGATGAGTTGCGGCACGCGAGACATAGTGCCGTCTTCGTTCATGATTTCGCAAATGACCCCCGCAGGCTGCAGGCCAGCGATGCGCGCAAGGTCCACGGAAGCTTCCGTCTGACCGGCGCGAACGAGGACGCCGCCGGTGCGCGCGCGAAGCGGGAAGACGTGACCGGGGCGGCCGAGGTCCTGTGGTTTGGTTTTTGGATCGATGGCCGTGAGGATGGTGATGGCGCGGTCCGAAGCGCTGATGCCCGTGGTGACGCCGAGGCGGGCATCGATTGCTTCGGTGAAGGCGGTGCCGTGGACGGAGGTGTTGATGGGCGACATCAGCGGAAGGTGGAGATCATCGCAGCGTTCCTCGGTGAGCGGGAGACAGATCAGGCCGCGGCCGTATTTGGCCATGAAGTTGATGGCGTCCGGCGTGATTTTCTCAGCGGCCATGGCGAGGTCGCCTTCGTTTTCGCGGTCCTCGTCGTCCACGAGGACAATCATGCGGCCCTGACGAATCTCTTCGACGGCTTCTTCAACGGTGGCGAACGGTGAGTTCTTGTCAGTCATAAGTGGCTGTTCCTAAGATGGAACGATGATAACACCGCCCCGCCCGATTCGTGAGAGCTGGCCGGTGGGCAATCGAAAAACAAAGGGCGCCGCGGTTTGCGCCGCGACGCCCTTTAGGATTGAGGTTACGGGCGAGCTGGCAAAAGCAGGCCCAGAGCACAGGCTGAAGCCTGTGCCACCAGGATTTAGTACATGCCGCCCATGCCGCCAGCGCCGGGGGCTCCGGCAGCGGCTGCCTTCTTTTCGTCTTCTTTGAGCTCGGCTACGAGCGCTTCGGTGGTGAGCATCAGGCCCGCAATGGAGGCTGCGTTTTGCAGCGCCAGGCGGGTGACCTTGGCCGGATCGATGACACCCATCTTGACCATATCGCCGTACTCGGCGGTTTCCGCGTTGAAGCCGAAGTTCTCGTCCTTGGATTCGCGGATTTTGCCGATGACAACGGCGCCTTCATGGCCGGCGTTGAGCGCGATCTGGCGGGAGGGCTCTTCGAGAGCGCGCCGCACGATGCCTGCGCCGACGGCTTCGTCATCATGGAGCTTGAGCTTCTCGACAGCCGCGAGGCAGCGGAGCAGAGCCGTGCCGCCGCCGGGAACGATACCTTCCTCGACAGCCGCGCGGGTGGCGTGCATAGCGTCTTCGACACGAGCCTTCTTCTCCTTCAGCTCGGTTTCGGTCGCTGCGCCAACCTTGATAACCGCAACGCCACCGACCAGCTTGGCAAGGCGCTCCTGGAGCTTTTCCTTGTCGTAGTCGGAGGTGGTGAGTTCCACCTGCTGGCGGATCTGCTTGACGCGGCCTTCAATCTCGGAGGCCTTGCCGGCGCCTTCGATGATCGTGGTGTTGTCCTTGTCGATGGTGACCTTCTTGGCGCGGCCGAGATCCTCGAGCTTCACGTTTTCGAGCTTGATGCCGAGGTCTTCGGTGATGGCCTTGCCGCCCGTGAGGGTGGCGATGTCTTCAAGCATGGCTTTGCGGCGGTCGCCAAAGCCAGGGGCCTTGACGGCCGCGCACTGGAGCGTGCCGCGGAGCTTGTTCACTACCAGGGTCGCGAGCGCTTCGCCCTCGACGTCCTCAGCGATGATCAAGAGGGGCTTGCCCATCTTGGCGGTCTGCTCCAGCAAAGGAAGCAGATCTTTCATCGAGCTGATTTTCTTCTCGTGGATGAGGATGCGAACGTCTTCGAGCACGCACTCCATGCGCTCCGGGTCAGTGATGAAGTAAGGGGAGAGGTAGCCGCGGTCGAACTGCATACCTTCGACGACTTCGAGGGTGGTCTCCATCGTCTTGGATTCCTCGACGGTGATGACACCATCCTTGCCGACCTTCTTCATGGCTTCGGCGATGATGCCGCCGATCTGCTTGTCATTGTTGGCGGAAATGGTGCCAACCTGGGCGATCATGTCGCCCTTGACGTCCTTGTGGAGCTTCTCGATTTCCGCGACGGCGACTTCGACAGCCTTGTCAATGCCGCGTTTGAGAGCGGTGGGGCTGGCGCCGGCGGCTACAGTCTTGACGCCCTCGCGGAAAATGGCCTGCGCGAGCACGGTCGCGGTGGTCGTGCCGTCACCGGCAACATCGGAAGTCTTGGAAGCGACTTCGCGGACCATCTGCGCGCCCATGTTCTCGAGGGGATCGCGGAGTTCGATTTCCTTGGCTACGGTCACGCCATCCTTGGTGATGATCGGTGCGCCGAACTTCTTTTCGATCACCGCGTTGCGGCCCTTGGGGCCGAGGGTGATCTTCACTGCATCGGCAAGAACGTTCACGCCGCGCAAAATCGCCTGGCGTGACGCTTCACCTGTTACAATCTGCTTCGCCATACTGTTCAATCCTCCTGATATTCTTATTGCGAACTGGAAAACCTTTAAGAGAAAAGCACCGGTCTAAAGACCGGCCACTACGGCCGGGCTGAAGCCCGGCTTCTACAACGGAAAAAACTACTTCCTGGCGGCCTTAGCGGCGCCGCTCAGCTTCGCCAGAATTTCTTCTTCGCGAAGAATGAGAAGCTCCTGGTCTTCGATCTTGATTTCCGTGCCGCTGTACTTGCCGAAGAGGACGCGATCGCCCGGCTTGACGTCCAGGGGGATCAGTTCGCCCTTCTCGCGCTTGCCAGCGCCAACAGCAATCACTTCGCCTTCCATAGGCTTTTCCTTTGCGGAGTCAGGGATAATGATGCCGCCCCTGACGGTTTCCTTCTCTTCAATGCGCTTCACGATGACACGGTCGTGGAGCGGGGTAAGATTCACTGCCATCTTGAACAACCTCCGTAGGTGAGTTTGCGGTTTTAACTGTGGCTAGGAGCAAAAAGGGGAATTAGCACTCCTCGTAGCCGACTGCTAATATAGCAGAAAAAGCTGCCATGTCAAGCATTTCTACGGCAGTACCAGTGGTTTCAGGGCTGTATCCAATTCCAAATAAACTATTTGTTGTCATTAACTTATGGAGTGCAAGAAAAAAGTGACACTTGGAGATTGCCGTGCTGCCTTCCGGGGAATAGAATCGCGAAGAGATTACTGTTGCACCTCTCCATTTATCTGCGGCTCATCGTTCTAACGGCGGGGACGCTCCTGCCGTTCTTCTGGATCGTGGTGATTCTCGGGCACCGCCGGCAGAGGAATTTTGAGCGCATTTTTTTTTTCCTGTGCCTGGCGCTTGTTTTTTTCTTTGGCGCCTCGCTTCTGGCTCTGAATGCGCAACTGTACTACTCGACGATGCCGCCATCGCTCGCCATTTTCACGTGGACGGTGCTGTGCCTGGGTTTGTGGTTTTTGCCGTCACTTTTGGTTCATCTGCACGTCGAATATGCGCAGATTCGAGAGTTAATTCGGGCGGGAAACCCGAAAAGGTTGTGGCTCATTGCTGCGTATTCACCGGCGGTCTTGATTCTGCCGTGGTTGTATTCCGCGCTACTTCAGCGCAGCGGCTTTGACTTTGTTTTGCCGAGCAATGCCCTGGGCTGGGCGTTTCAAGCCTGGTTGGCGGTTGGCATGCTGATTTCGGCGGGATGGCAATGGCGATTTGTGAAAACAGCTCCTGACAAGGAGCAAAAGTCATTCCACGATTTAGTGCGTTTTGAACTTGCGTGGGTGGGCGTATGGATACTGGCACTTCATTTCGGGTTCTCCCGATTGAGAGGGTTCACCGATCAAAATGCGGCAATCATAACAACGATGGTGATGTGCTTCGCGCTGGCGCCACTCGTCGGCCTCATTCGAAACGTTCAGCGCTTCAACTTTCTGCAGATCGGACGCCAGCGAAATCTGATCTATGCGGTGTTCACCACTTTTTTGGCGCTGCTGTATCTCAGCCTCGTCCGGCGGGTCGGCTTGTGGATGGAACCGTATTTGCCACCAGAAGCGACGGCGGCCCTCCTGTTGTTTCTCCCGGTGGTGGTTTTTGAGCCGCTACAGCGATTGATGAGAAAGATTCTCCATCAAACTGCCCAGACGGAAATGGATCGAACGCAGCGCATGATGGGACCGATTCTGGAAGTGGCGCGGCTTGGGAATCTGGAGAGACTGACGCATTTCGTGCAGAAATGGATTGGCGGGCAACTGCAACTTGCGGAAGTGAGGCTTCAATTGGACGGAGCTTCGGACGGCGAACCTGCTCATAAAGCTTCTGAAGATGTGTTTGCGATTCGGCAAGCCGGCAGGAGCGCAGGAACGCTATACGTCCGGTCTCATGGAGCGATGCTGTCCGGCGAAACGGCGGCGGCGCTGGAGTTTTTGTGCGAGCAATTGCCGGGGGCTCTGGATTTGTGCCGGTTGATCGAGGAAAAGCTGCTCCTGGAGAGGGAATTGGCGCTGCGAGAACGGTTGGCTCTGGTGGGGCAAATGGCGGCGAGTATTTCGCACAACTTGAAAAATCCACTGGGATCCATGAAGACTATTTTGCAGGTACAGCTCGAGAACCCCGAACTTCCGGAATCCATGCGCGCTGAGACAAAAATGGTTCTGGAAGAGATCGGGCGTCTATCCGCCAAGCTGAATCAGCTGCTGCAGTTCAGCCGCCCTGCGGTGTTGGGCGAAGGAAGAGTGGCGAGATGCGATGCTTGCGAAGTTGCGCGGGAGGTTGCGGGCGTCTTGCACCACGACGCGCAGCGCAAGGGCATCGCGCTGGAGCTGACTCCTGCTGCCAACGCCGTGCCGGTTGCCGTTGGCACGGAAGCTGTGAATGACATTTTGACCAACCTTGTCGTGAACGCGCTGGACGCCGCGCCGAAAGGCGGACACGTGCAAGTTGAAATTTCCCGGAAAGACGGCAAAGGCTTGCTCGTGGTGCAGGACGACGGGCCGGGAGTGCCTGCGGCGCTGCGCGAGAAGATCATTCAGCCGTTTTTCACCACCAAGACACAAGGGACGGGACTGGGCCTTGCCATAGTGGCGCGGCGTGCGTCGGATGCGGGCGGAAAGCTCGAATTGGAGAGCCCGGTGAGGGAAGGGCGTGGGACCCGGTTCCTGGTGTGGCTGCCTCTTGGAGATGAAACGCGATGAGAACAATCCTGATCGTGGATGATGAGCCTGCTGCGAGATACGGGTTGCGGCGGGCTCTGGAAGCGAAATACCACATTGCGGAAGCGGATTCCGCAGAAGCGGCGCGCGAGGCATTGCCGCGCGAGCAGCCGGACCTGGTGCTGCTTGATGTGGTGCTGCCGGGGCAGGATGGACTTTCGTTTTTGCGCTGGATGCGCGAGCAAGGAAGCGAAGTGCCGGTGCTGATGGTGTCGGCGCTAGACACGGCGAAAACCGCGGTGAAGGCGCTGCAGCTTGGCGCGGCGGATTATCTGGTGAAAGGTTTCGAATTGGAAGAGTTGCGGCAACGCGTGGCGAATCTGCTGAAACTCACGACACTTGAGAGAGAGAATGACGCGTTGCGAAAGCGCTTGACGACCGAGGGGCAGTTTGGACAAATGATTGGGCGGTCCGCAGAAATGCGACGCGCGTTCGAAATGGCCGACCGCGTGGCGCCGACGGATTCAACAGTCCTGATCCTGGGCGAGAGCGGCACGGGAAAGGATTTGCTGGCGCAGGAGATTCACACGCGATCGCCACGAGCGGGAAAACCGTACGTGGCCGTGAATTGCGCGGCGCTGCCGGAGACGCTCATCGAATCGGAATTGTTCGGATACGAGCGAGGCGCCTTCACCGGCGCGGCGCAACAGAAGAAAGGGAAGTTCGAGCTGGCCTCGAGCGGAACGATTTTCCTGGATGAGATTGGCGACATGAATCCTGTGACGCAGGCGAAAGTGCTGCGCGTACTGGAAAACCGCACGATCGAGCGACTGGGAGGAACGCAAACTATTCCCGTGGATGTGCGGGTGATCAGCGCGACGCACCGGAATTTGCAGGCGGAAATTCGCAATGGAAAATTTCGCGAGGATTTGTTCTACCGGCTGCGCGTGGTGACCGTGGAGCTGCCGCCGCTCCGCGCGCACAAGGAAGACATCGCGCTGCTGGCAGATGCATTCCTGCAGATGCATGGAGCGCGGCTGGGACGTACCACGCGATTGAAGCGGGAAGCGATCGCCGCGATCGAGAAATACGACTGGCCTGGGAATGTGCGCGAGCTGAAGAACGCGCTGGAACGCAGCCTGGTGCTGTGCCGCGGAGAGGAAATCGGCGTTCCGGATTTGCCTGAAGAGGTCTTGCACGACGATCCTATTTCGCGCAAACACCGTGGGGACGAGCAGGACAATGGGATCGGGGAACGGGATTTTCGCGAGGCTAAGCGGAAGTTCGAAGTGGCTTATCTGACAAAGCAACTCGCGAGTCACCGGTGGAATGTTTCTCGAACGGCGGCGACGATCGGACTGCACCGGCAGAGTCTTCAGGAAAAATTGCGCGAATTGGGCATTCGCAGGCCGGGGCGTGACCCGCTGGAAGAAGAGTGATTGGTGACTTGTGACTGGTGACTGGTGATCGCGCAAACTAAATCTCTGATGCCTTTCGCTGGGTACGTGATGGCTGGAGGAGGCAGCACGCGTTTTGGCCGCGACAAGGCACTCGTACATGTCGACGGCAAGCCGATGCTGGCGCGAATGCTAGAGCTCGTTCAGAAGGCGACGAAGAGCGTAAAGATTGTGGGGCCGCTCGAAAAGTATGCCGAGTTCGGAATCGAAACAGTCACCGATCAATGGCCCGGAGAAGGACCGCTGGGCGGAATCATCACGGCACTGGAGAATGCCGCTGCCGGAGACCGGCTCTGCGAGTGGAACCTGATTGTGAGCTGCGACATGCCGTTCTTGACCCACGATTGGCTGATTTACCTGGCAGAACGAGCGGCGAAGAGCCCTGCGCAAGTCGTTCTCCCGCATTCGACGTCCGGACCAGAGCCCTTGTGCGCGTGCTGGCGAACAGACGCTGCGAGGACATTGCGTTCCGGATTCGAGCGCGGGGTTCGCAAAGTGACTGACGGGATCGCACTGCTGCGCGCGGAAGTGCTTGACGACAAGGATTGGAAACGATTTGATAACGCAGGGCGGCTCTTCTGGAACATGAACACGTTCGCGGACTACGAAGAAGCCCAGCGGATGCTCCAAACGGGATTACGATGACCGACATACTTAAGATCAACCGTGGGGGGCCAACGAATCTGAATCCCGAACGGGATTGGACCAATTTGAATCCCACCGAAGCGTTCACAGAGCCGCCGGAAGGAAATTATTTTGAGTTTCGCGAGGTGTGCAAAGCCTTTGATGAGCGGCTGGTGCTGGATCACGTCAGCTTCACAGTGAAGCGCGGCGAAACGTGCGTGATCATGGGGCGTAGCGGTGTGGGCAAATCCGTTTCGCTGAAGCACATCATGGGATTCCTGAAAGCCGACTCTGGACAGGTGATCGTGGACCGGGAAGACGTCACGAATTTCAGCGAGGAGCAGTTCACGGAAGTGCGCCGCAAAGTGACGATGGTATTCCAATCGGGGGCGCTCTTCGATTCGCTTGCGGTCGGAGAGAACATCGCGTTCCCGCTGGAAAAGCAACCTGGCCTGACGGCCGAGGACATCGACGAGTACGTGGCGAAAATCGCTCATATGCTGGAATTGGAACACGTGCTCGAAAAATTGCCCAGCGAGCTTTCGACGGGAATGAAGCGCGCGGTAGCCATCGGGCGGGCGCTGGCGCAGAATCCCGACGCGATTTTATATGACGAACCCACGACCATGGTGGATCCGATCATGGCGGCGCATGCCGGCGATTTGATTCTGCGATTGAAAAAAGCGTTTCACAAAACGTCCATTGTCGTGACGCATGACACGCATTTGGCAAAAAAACTGGCAGACGTCGTGGTGTTTCTCCACGAAGGCCGAGTGAGATTCTTCGGGCCCTGGGACGGGTTCGAGAAATCCGAGGATCCCGTCCTTAAAATTTTCCGCCTCGAAGATGAACTCATTCCTGCTCTGGACGTGACCCTGTGAGCCAGGCCGCCAACGGCTCTCCCGATCCAATCAAACAATTGCGCAAGGAGATGGGCTTCTGGGATGTTCTGTTCTTCAACATCGCAGCTGTGCTGGGTCCGCGGTGGATTGCAGCGGCAGCGCATAACGGAACTTCTTCGATCAGTCTGTGGGTTCTGGCGTCGTTGCTTTTCTTTGTCCCCACGGCGTTCGTGATCACCGAACTCTCCACGCGGTTTCCTTATGAAGGCGGCTTGTATGTTTGGTCGAAGAAAGCCTTCGGCGACTTTCATGGATTCGTTGCGGGGTGGACATACTGGATTTATTCGTTTTTTTATTTTCCAGGATTGCTTTTGGCCAGCGCAGCTATGGGAGCCTACATCGGCGGCAGCTCCTGGGGGCATCTTGCGCAGAACCGGCCGTTCTTGCTGGGTGGCTCCTTTCTCTTGCTGTTCATCGCGGTGGCCATGAACATCGTGGGTTTGAATGTCGGCAAGTGGCTGCAGAACGCCGGTGGCGTGATGACCTATGTGCCGCTGCTGCTGCTGGCTGGCGTAGGAGCGGCGATCTGGCTGCGATACGGCTCGGCGACGCATTTTACGTTCGCTAACATGATGCCCCGGTGGAATTGGGAAACAGTGAACTTCTGGCCGCAAATTCTTTTTGCTTTTGCCGGCCTGGAACTTGTTTCGGCGATGAGCGATGAAATTCGTGACGCGCGGCGCACCTTGGCGCGCGCCATCTGGAGTTCTGGAATTTCGATCGCCGTGATTTACATCGTCGGAACGTTCGCAGTGCTGGCGATCATGCAGGCTGCGCCGGTGGATCCGAAGTCCGGCGTGTATCAGGCGCTGGCGGTTGGCTCGGAAGCATTGAAGATTGGTCTGGTTGGCATGATCGCGGCGTTTCTCGTTACCTTTGGAAATGCCGGAGGCGTGGGAACCACGGTGGCGGGACTCTCGCGCGTGCCGTTTATCGTGGGAGTTGACCGGTATTTGCCCGCGGCCTTTGGCAAGCTGCACTCCAAATGGAGAACGCCGTATGTGGCGATTCTGGTGCAGGCGGTAATTACGCTGGTGCTGCTGGTTCTGAGCAACGTTAACGAGACGATCAGCGGCGCGTACCAAATCCTGGTGGATGCTGCGACCATCCTCTATTTCGTTCCCTTTCTCTATATGTATGCGGCGGTTATCAAACTGGCTGGCCGCAAAGACCGTGGAGAGAATCCACACGCGGTGCTTATCCCTGGCGGAAAGGCGGGCGTCTGGATCGCTGGCGGATTTGGCTTTCTGATCACGCTGGGTGGCATCGCATTGTCGTTTGTGCCGCCGGGAGAATCAGCGAACAAACTTTTATTTAGCTTCAAATTGATTAGCGGGACCGTGGTGGCCGTTGGTCTCGGGCTGGTTTTGTACTACCGCGGCGTGCGTGCGAAGAAAGCGGAAGCGAGCGCGGTCTGATCCTATTTCTGCAGATTTCAGAAGCAAGCCGAAAAATCAGAAGCCTTGCTGGACAAGTTCCTCGATGGTCAGGCTGCTCGACGACGAAGTTTTTCGCGCCTCCAAGTAGCGCTCCACGTATTTTCCCAGGATGTCGCCTTCGAGATTGACCGCGTCACCGGGCTTACGGTTGCGGATGTTGGTGTGTTCGTACGTGTAGGGAATGACGGCGACTTCAGCGAGGTTGTCCCGCCAGCGCGCGATGGTGAGGCTGATGCCATCGATCGTAATCGATCCTTTTGGCACGATGTGGCGCGCAAATTCTTCCGGCACGCGCACGCCATACCACCAGTTTTCTCCTTCGGGTGTAAGGTGCGTGACCTGGCCGATGGTATCCACGTGGCCGAGAACGAAGTGGCCGCCGAGCTCTTTGCCGGCCGTGAGAGGCTGCTCGAGATTAACGCGCGCTCCGGTTTTCAGGGCGCCGTTCTTTGCGCCGAAAGAAGTCTTGCTAATGGTTTCACCGGAAAGATCGGCGGAGAGGCGCGAGTTGTGGATGTCGACGATGGTCAAGCAGCAGCCATTCACGGCAATGCTGTTTGAAACGGTAAGCGAGGGCGCGACAGATGGCGCGTGAATGGTAACGCGGCCGCCGTCTTTTTTGAGGTTGAGCGCTTCAATCGTTCCGAGATGTTCGATGATTCCAGTGAACATGGTGTCTGTTGCATTTCCCGAACCCGAGTGTACTGCATTTTCCCCTTCTTTTTCTTCATCGGACGCGAGAGTAGGTTGAGCTTGGGCCCTGCCTCTTTGGCGGTATGTTGCTGTTCTCGACGCGGGCACGAAAGGAAGGTCGCGGGTATAATGCGTCGGCATGACACAGGTGCCAAACCTCCTGCGACGGGGGTATCGGATGTTCGCGCGGGTATTCCCGCAATGCAGCATGATTGCGCAGGCCATCGCCTTCAACCTCTTCCTGGCGTTTTTCCCGGCTATGCTGGTCGTTGTGGCGCTGGCCACTAGCCGCATCGGGGGGCGCACCAGCTTGTTTGACCTGATCACCAACCTGACACAATTCTTGCCCCCCGGGAGTCAGGGAATCGTTTCGGAGTTCTTGGTGAGGCGCGGGCCGGAGACTTGGAAGATCGCGTCATTGGGCTGGACGGGGACGCTGCTTGCCGGTTCGCAAGTGATGAAGCTGGTGATGGAGGGAATTCACGTCATCTACGGCGACAAACAGAAGCCCGGATTTCTGCATCGGCAAATTCGCGGGCTGATGTTGCTGCTCGTGACCATTGCTCCTTTACTCGGAGCAGCGATTCTCGGCGTGCTGGGGAAGCCCCTGCGCCGGTGGATTGCGCATGAACTCGGGAAGCACGGTATTCTGCAAGGCTGGTGGAATATCTTTTTCCCCGTCATGGCCATGGTTCTGGCAATGATGGCGCTGACGGTGATCTATCGCGTGGCCCGGCCTCTTGAAAACAGTTGGCGTAATGTATTGCCGGGCGCGATGGTCGCCACGCTCCTCTGGTGGCTGGTGGACGTGCTGTTTGGAGTCTATGTGCGGCGCGTGCCCTACAGTATCGTGTATGGCGGGCTGGCCGCGGTTATCGGGTTGATCATCTGGATGCAGCTCTCCGCGGTGATTATTTTCCTGGGCGCCGCCTGGAATGCGGAGCTCGCGGAGAGCCGAAAGGCGGCATAGCCCGATGGCTGATCAGATTGTACGCGTCGAGTGTTATTCGGGATACAGGGCGGATGAGCGCCCGTTGCGGCTGCACCTGGGCGCGCACGCCATTGACGTGGTCAGGATCGAGGACCGTTGGTATTCGCCGGGAGCGACCTTTTTTCGCATCGTGGCGGACGACGGCGACCTCTATGTTGTGCGACACGATGAGGCCCAGGACGTCTGGAGCTTGATCGCCTACCGTGCCGCCACAAGCAAGGTCTTCATTGAGAGAGTTGAAGATAATCGCCGCTTCTAGAATTGTCGTAAGTCTGCTCGTCGTTCTTCCAATGTTGCTAGACTAGGGTGGCGGGCAACTCCTGATTAGTCGCAATACCGGACATGTAGGTGGCGAGGGCAATCCCACTCGTACGACTTGGCCGCGAAGTTCATAATGTTCAGCGTCTTGCGGAGTACCCTCGCGACCAGAAACTTGCCAACGCTTGGAGCCACGAATTCTTGTTTACCCGTGCCGCAAAATTAGCAGAAGAGATTCCCGAAAGCGAGTTTATCTGAGGTGAAACGAATTCCCAGCAGCACGCACTAATGCGACGGCGGCAGTTGAGATTCCGCACACCGATCATCAGTGCCACGGGACTGAGGACAGCTAGTCACATCCAACACCCGAAAGATTTAACAGGAATGGCATAACCGAATGAATGCCATTCGTATCGAACTTGAGATGCTGATTTCTAGAACGGATCCGGATGCTTCGTTGTACGTGATGTCAGCGTAGCGAGCCCTGCCCATGCCCCTCCGAGTGCTCCTTTCTCGTAAATGGCACCAGGTGTGCCAGTCTCAGTTCGCAGTGAAGAACCGCACAATCCATCTTTGTGGCTCAAGGAGAAAGTCTGATGATTTTGGTGAACCGAGAAAGACGCAAAGCTGAATCGATCGTTGGCACAAACGGTCAGCTAAACGAATTGGGGCGAGTTCGGCTGGCTCGAGAATTGTTTTGTGCCGGGTACCGCCCCGGCCGGCGCTTGCGCCTGAGGGAAGTTGCGGCCAAGTACGGACTGGACAACGCTGCGGTTCTAAAGATCTTCAGAGAATTCCAGTCGCTCGGATTGGTGACGCTTTCGGGCAATTTCTCTGCCGTTGTGCACGCGCCAAACTCCAAAGAGATGCAGGAAGCGTATGAGATACGGGCCGCGCTGGAGGAAATTTCAGGAAGAACAGCCGCGGAAGTGCTCAAAGGTAATACCAAGGAGTTGGAGAAGGAATTAGAGGGCATGCGCTCCGCAGTCGCTACAGGCGATCTGGACGCCTACGCGGAGCATGATGCGAAGTTCCACAAATGCATACTGAAGGCGTCGGGGAATACCATTCTCCGACATGTGTGGGACACTCTGGCATTCGATGTGCGCATTCGCATCACCATTGAAAAGCTGGCAAAAGATCTTCCCGAAGCGGTCGACTCACATCAGCCGATCATCGATGCCCTCAAGAAAGGACGAGGAAAAGAAGCCAGCCTTTTATTGCGGAACCACATTGAAACATTTGTGGAATATCTAAAAAAATTGGATTCTGACTCGGGAGTTCACAGGGCTTTTCGCAAGGATTTGGAGGGTGCGAAAGATGTCCAACAGGCCTTTTTCCCGCCTCAGAGCTTCTCGATTCCTTGTCTCTCTACTGAAACCTTCTACCAGCCAGCTCGTGGCATAGGAGGCGACTATTACGATTTCCTTTCTCTGTCTGGCGGACGTTGGGGTATTGCTGTTGGCGACGTGTCCGGAAAAGGAATTGGTGCCGCGCTGCTCATGGCCAGTCTGCAGGCGTCCCTTCGAGCACAAGCACTACACACGCATTTGGACCTTACCGCGTTAATTCGGGATGTCAACCGTCTCGTTCACGAATCATCCCCGACCGCATTCTTTGCGTCACTCTTTTATGCAGAGTACGAGCCGGCGAAACGCATGTTGCAATATGTGAATGCTGGCCACAATCCGCCGATCATTGTGAGGCCCGGAACACCTTCCTGCGAACTGTTCCACCTGCCCGCAGAAGCTGTGCCCATTGGCATGTACGCAGAGGTTGAGTTCAAGGCGACACAGTTCCAATTGGTGAAGGACGATATTCTTGTGGCATACACAGACGGAATCACGGAGGCGGCCAATACTTCAGGCCAACTCTGGGGCATGGAAAGGCTGGAGAGCCTGCTGCGACGTTGCAGTCGAATGGCGCCGGCCGAAATTGTTGAACGCATCCTGGGCGAAGTGTCCGACTTTGCACATGGCGAGCCACAGCGCGACGATGTGACGCTTGTGGTAATGAAGGTTCAAGAGGGGTGCGACATCTGAGTTTTACAACGCGCGAGCCATCAGTCGTGAACACGTGGTAGCCAAGGCGGCTTTTCGCAGAACGGATCTACATTACGTGTAGCGCAGCCTCTCGGATTGCGCCCGAGTCACGAGCTACTCGGAAACTGATTTCCTCCCCTGGCTAGGTCTTCATTGACACCAGAATTAACCGGAAATGACCGGATTACTTCCTGTTTGCTGACAACACATTCAGAACTCAAGTTGGCTTCGCAGAATCCTGATGTGAGACACCCGCCGTAGCAGACAAATTGATGAACATTTGGGGAACGCTGACAAGAATCATTGCGATTGTTCTCGAGGCGCCCAGCTATTCATAACGCAAGGCTGTCAGGGGGTCGAGTTTGGAGGCGCGATAGGCCGGCAAGAAACTGGCGAGCGCGGCGACAGCGGAGAGGGTAACGATCGCCATTACGAGAGTGAGCGGGTCGCCAGGCTTTAGTCCGAAGAGGAGAGATTTGGCCGCTTGCGCGCAGCCAAGTGCCAGGGCAGTGCCAATCACCAACCCTGTGACGGTAACCACCGTCGCTTCGCGAAGAATCATGCGCAAGACGTCGACGCGCTCGGCGCCAATCGCCATGCGGATTCCAATTTCCTTGGTCCGCTGGATGACCATGTAGGACATAACGCCGTAGAGTCCAATGGCTGCCAGGAGCGCGGCCAGGAACCCGAAGAAGCTCGAAAGTGTGGCCATCAATTCGTCTTGCAAGAGCGAGTCGTGAATGCGCGTCTTGAGCGCTCTAAATTCCAGGTCGATTCCGGGATTCACATGGGCAATCGTGTCTTTCATCGAAGCGACGAGGCTGGTCAAAGGGAGCGACGAGCGAATGAGAATTTGACCGTCGGGGCTGGGTTTTTCCTCCTGCGTGGCCGGGAAATACGTGAACGGCAAAAATTCTTCGTGCATGTCCTGGAACTTGTTGTCGCTGGCCACTCCGACGATCTCATAGAGGGGGCGCGGCTTCCCCGGGTGTTCGTGAATGCGGAATCTCTTGCCAAGGGGATCTGCACCCTTGAGGATCTTGCGCACAAAGGCCTGATTCACGATGGCGACTTTAACCGAAGTCGCAGTGTCGCGGTCATCGAAATCGCGCCCGGCGAGGAGCGGGGTTCCCATGGTATGAAAATAGCCCGGGCCGAGAAAATTTTCCCAAACGACACCTGCGTCCTGATCGAAACCTTCGTTTATGACATCGTCATTCCAGGTCATTCCGCCAAAAGGGACCATCATGGCGTAGGCAGCGGATTCAATGCCCGGGATGGCCTCGACACGCTTGACTAGGTCCCGCTTGTATTCGGTATAGCGTTCCTCCGGAAGCTGCAAGTGCGTGAAATCGATATAGGTGACCAAGATTCCGGTTTGCTGGAAGCCCACATTCAGAGTCGTCAGTTTGCGCAAACTGCGGACAAAAAGCAGCGCACCCATCAGAAGGACGACAGAGAGGCCCACTTGGGAGACGATAAGAATGCGCCGAAGACTAAATCGCTCGCGACCGACGGTCCTCCGCGGCTCCCTGACTGGAGCAGTGTGGCAAGCTCGGTACGTGTGGTGCGCAAAGCGGGGGCCAGCCCGAAGGAGATTGTTGTCAGGACCGCGAGCGCGGTCGTAAATGCCAGGACGCGCCAATCCAGTCCGAGATCCAGAAAAATCCGATTTTGTTGTGTGCTAATGAAAGCCACAAGCGTTCGGCTGATCGCGAAAGCTAAGAACAATCCGCAAACGCACCCGGCCACCGCGAGCAATAGGCTTTCCGAAAGAAGATCGCGAACCACTCGCCAACGGGTGGCTCCGAGCGCTCGCCGGATGGTGATTTGTCGTTCGCGAGCGCTGGCGCGTGCGAGCATCAAGTTTGCCAGGTTGGCGCACGCGATGAGCAAGACCAGTCCGGAGATTCCCAGGAGCAGCCATAGGGACGTCTCGGAATCGCGGCGCAATTCCGAAAATCCCGTGCTGGCGGAAAACGCGCCGAGTTTGTATTCGAGGTACTTCTTCGTTCCTTCGGCGTCATAAACGGGCGGAATCGTTTCCTGCAAAATGGCGGGGGTGACGGCGAGGATTTGGGCGTTAGCGCGGGCTAGCTCAAATATTGAACTAAACCATCCAGGGCCCATAGAATAGAGCATGGGTTCGAGGCACAGATGAATCAAAATCTCTTAACTGTCTTGGCCCTAATTATTGCCCTAATTGCTTATATGTACCGGCGTGCTGAACTGGCGGGGGCAAAGGAAATGGAGATACTTCCAAATTTTGGGCTGGGGCCGCTTCGATTCGGCATGAACCCCTCCCAAGTGCAAGCTTTGCTCGGTTCCCAGCGAACATACGAACAATGGATGGGTGGAAATTTGAACGATTCGCTGCTGTACCCAGGACTGATTATCGGCTTCGATAAATGCGACGGTTGTGGCCCCCTTAAAGACAGTAGGCTTGTTGAGTTTCGGATCAGGGAAAAGGCTGATGTCACATTTCTAAACAAGCCAATATTCGGGATGCAGGAGAACGAACTCGTTGAAACGCTAGCCCGGCACGGCATCAGAAGTGAAAAGAACCTAAGCAGCTATCAACTTCCGGACCGGGGCATGGAATTAGACCTAGACGAGCAGGGCAGGGTCATTTGGATTGAGTTTTGGGAACAAGGTTAGTTTCTTCCAAGGAGATCTGGAGGGAGGCTTCCTCAGGGGCATATTTATGTCGGGCCGCTCCTTTCGGAACCTAATCCCCTAAAGACCTGTACGCCCTAATCGGTCAGGTCAGATTGCTAGCCGGAACTTTTCCGATTTGCCGACCGTCTGTTTGTGATTCAGATTCCTACGACTACAAGAGTTCGGCCATCCGCAAACTTGAAATCAAGCTCAGCGATGTGGCTTGCGGAAACCTCTACGATTTCAGGGGTGCGGCTAACCTCATCCGCATTTTCGCTCCAGAGTTCAACTGGGCCGCCCGCTACGATGCTTGCTAGAAATGAAGAGATCATCTGTCGATGCTCAACTTCTTGCAAACCGCAGCCACAACTACCAAGAGTAAGTGTGGAAGTTCTTAGAGGTCTAGTAGGCGGGCTGGAACTCAGTGAGTATACGAACGTTTCTTTCTTCTTCGTAGCCGGCTCAAGCTCGGTGACGTAAATCACGCGGCCATCGATTGATCGGAAATCTTGTGGTAGCTGGCGGTTTGCTCGAATGTAAACATTCATGCACACTAAGCGCGGGCAATGGTCCATCCGGGTTTCAAGCGGCCGATCGAGGCAAGCCACCAGGCATGGCGCATCGTTAGGCGGTTGTTGCGGGGATGGATCATAGGCTCGACACAAATGGGGACGGCAACGTCAAAGGTGTCGCCGATGGAAATGCCATTGAAACCCGGCGGCGTAACGCCGATCACTTGAAACGAATTGCCATCCAGGGTCAGTCGTTTTCCAACCACTGAGGGGTCGCCGGCGAAATTTTGCCACCAGAAGGCGAAACTGATGTTTGCTCCAGACATACTGCAACCAGGCTGGTCATCCTCCGGACCAAAAACGCGCCCAAGAATCGGCTCGACACCAAGGACGTGAAAGAAGCCCCCGCTGACGCGGATGCCTTTTGCTTTGCGGACCTCCCCGCCCATAGCCAGATTGAACTGCTGGTCGGACCAGACGGCGATTTCGGAGAAGCCTTCCTGGCGCTTGCGGATCTGCTCCCACATAGCAAAGGTGAGCTCGGAATACTGGCTCGAAAACTGGCCGGAACCCCAGTGGCGGTCGGCAATCCGAATGGTCCCCAGCTCTTGGGGGTTCTTCACCGGAATGGTGCGCAGGCGGATGGAGTCGATGAGTTGAAAGATGGCGGTGTTGGCGCCGACGCCGAGAGAGAGGGTAAGAACGGCGACGAAGGTGAAACCCGGACTGAGACGAAGAAACCGCAAAGCGTGACGAAGGTCGCGCCGGAACGAGGTCATAGCATCCCCCTTGAATGTATCAGACGATGGGCCAGTCCGAATGTCACGTGGATTGCGCGACAGAATGCGGCTACGCAGAACTCGTCCGGCTGAGCTGAGCCGGACGAGTTTTCTAGCGATTATACAAGGTCAATCTAATTGCTCCCGGATGACGGGCTACTCGGAAACTGATCCACCCCCCGGCTAGGTCTTCATTGACACCAAAATTAACCGGAGCGTATAGTCAAACCACCAGTTTGCGGCAGAGCATCCCCTGAGCCCCGTCCCTTCCCAATGACGGGCTCCTGAAGATGCGGGTTCTGAAGGGCAGGGATGTCTTATTTACAGTTACTCCCGGTGATCCGCCGCCTTGCCTCCGTAGTTTTTTTGTTCTGCGCATTCCTATGGATGTCGTCACTTTCCGCGCAAACCCCGGCGCCCCCGGCGGCACCGCAGGACGCCAACGCCAAGAGTGATTCAGCCGCAAAGCCTGCTTCTTCCGCCCCCGGCGGTGAGACGCAAGAGGTCAGCAGCCGCGACACGCCGACCACTTTTAAGGTGCGTGTGAACCTCGTGCTTGTTCGCGTAGTGGTTCGCGATGCCCAGGGCAAAGTCGTGCCCAATCTGAAGAAGGAAGATTTTCAGCTTCTCGACAATCGCAAGCTTCAGAACATTTCCTCGTTCAGCGTGGAAACCCCCGAGTCGCGTATGTCGCGAAGCGCCGCGTCACCGGACGCCGCACCGGACCCTTCCTCGAACGGCGAAGCCTCTACGGTAAAGGGCATCGACGTGCCGCAGCGATTCGTTTCCCTCGTTTTTGATGATATCCATCTGTCCACGCAGGATGCCGTGTTTGTGCGAGATTCCGCGTCGCGTTTTCTTTCGTCTCTGGCGCCGAGCGATCGCGCGGGAATCTACTCGACCTCGGGGCAGCTTACCCAGGAATTCACGCAGGATCACGAAGCTCTAAAGAAGGCTCTGCTTGGGATCTCGCCACGGGGCATTGCGGACAGCAGTTTTCACGATTGTCCGGACGTGGGCTACTACCAAGCCGACAGCATTATAAACAAGACCGATACGCAAGCATTTGCCGTGGCCACCGAAGATGCCATCCAGTGTGCCTTCAACGGCGACCAGACGATGAGATCCGCGGCGCAAGCCCTGGCGCAATCCGCGGCGCAACGCGCCCTCACCACCGGGGACAACGACACCCAGTATGCCTACCGTCATCTCGAAGATGTTGTGCGCCGACTGTCTAGTATGCCCGGCCAGAGGGTGCTCGTGCTCATTTCACCCGGTTTCCTCCAGACCACATTGCAGTTGGACGCGTCTGATCTGGTGGATCGCGCGACACGCTCCAATATCGTGATTAACACCATTGATGCACGCGGCCTTTACGTGCCTGACCTCGGCGGCGACATCGCCAGCCCTTCGGTGGACAGCTACCGTACCGTGGGCTTCAAGAACACGTATCGCGTAGCCCAGCAATCCGCGCAAGAAGACGTTCTGGCGCAGTTCGCGGATGGAACGGGCGGCACTTTCTTTCACAACCGCAATGATCTCGACCAAGCCATGCGGGAAGCGGGCGCCGCCCCGGAGATCTCCTACTTGCTGGGATTTTCTCCGCAGAATTTGAAAATCGACGGGCGTTACCACACGCTGAAAGTCGCGCTCACGAACAAGTCAAAGTACAACATCCAGGCGAGGCACGGTTATTTCGCGCCCCGATCGATCGCGGATCCGGAGGAAGCCACGAAGCAGGAGATGCAGGAGGCCCTTTTTTCACAAGAAGAAATCCGCGATTTACCTGTCGATCTGCAAACACAATTCTTCAAGAAGGACGAAACGGGAGCCCGTCTTGCCGTCTTGACGCGCGTGGATGTGAAGGGCATCCGCTTCCGCAAGGCGGAGGGCCGCAACAACGACAAGTTGACGATCGTCACCGGAATTTTCGATGAGAACGGAAATTTCGTTACGGGCGGACAGAAAATCGTAGAAATGAGATTGTTGGACACCACGTACGACCGTCTCAGCCACTCGGGGTTCACCGTGAAATCGAGTTTTGACGTGAAGCCGGGCACCTACTTGGTGCGGCTCGTTGTGCGCGACGCCGAGGGCGCGCAGATGGCCGCGCGCAACGGGGCGGTGGTCATACCGAATTAAAACTCCAGTAGCACAGGTTTAACCTGTGCGCGTAAAGTTTCGCCGGAGCAGAATCGATGGCTTGCAAGACCTGACGGAACCGAAAATCCTGATGTTGGGTGGTTTTTCAGAAATTGCCTGGACGCGGGGGGAACAAATGAATACGCGCAAGAACAACACCCGAGGCATTCGACGGACAGCTTTGTTGGCCGCGGCATTGGCGTGTCTGGCACCCGCACGTTTGCGGGCGCAGGAACAGCCCGCTTCTCCGCCGCCCCAGGCCACGCCGTCCGCGGACCAACAGCCCGTTGTGGTGATCAAGAAGGAATCGAAACTTGTTCTCGTGGATGCCGTGGTGACCGACAAGAAAGGAAACTACGTCCGCGACCTCACGCAGAATGACTTCAAAGTCTTTGAAGACAATAAGGAGCAGCAGATTTCCAGTTTCTCCACCGGCGCCGAGGGAGCTACGCAGACCAACGGCCAGCGGAAGTATCTGATCCTGTTTTTCGACAACTCCACCATGGCGGCCCCAGAGCAAATCCAGGCGCGCGGCGCCGCCAACAAGTTCATTGACGCAAACGCAGGGCCGGATCACATGATTGCGGTCGTGGATTTCGGGGGCTCGCTGCGTATCGTCCAGAATTTCACGGCCAACGCGAACTTGCTTCGGGCTGCGGTCTCTGGCATCAAGAATTCTTTCGTTGATCCGAACGCTCCTGGACCGAACGTGCCGGTGACTGTCGCTTCGACAGGGATCTCGTCCTTGGGCGGCTTAGGCAATGCGGAAGCGGATTTTGGCGCGCGCAGCATGCTGCTGGCGGTGCGCAGCCTGGCAAAGAATCTTCGCGGCATCCCCGGAAGAAAAATGGTCGTCCTTTTCTCCGGCGGATTCCCGTTGACTTCAGAGAACCAATCGGAACTGACCGCCACGATCGATGCTTGCAACAAATCCAATGTGGCTGTCTACGCGCTAGATGCCCGCGGCCTGGTCGCGGGCATCCCTGGCGGCAGTGCAATGCGAAAATCATCTTTCGGAAATCTGCACACCGTTTCGAATCGAACACCATCGCGCACGCTCCAACAGCGCGCGCGCCTGGTGCTCGCGGCGTACCCTGCCAGCGCCATGCCTGATCCCCAGCGTCCCGGTGGAGGTGGCGGAACTGGCGGGGGTGGGACTGGCGGTGGAGGTGGTCGAGGCGGCACGGGGGGTGGGGGAACAGGTGGGGGAACGGGCGGAGGAACTGGTGGAGGAGGGCGCGGCGGGGGTACGGGTGGAGGAACCGGAGGCGGGACGGGTGGGACGGGTGGCGGCACGGGCGGAGGAGGTAAGGGCGGTTCCGGCGGAACTGGAGGAGGCACGGGGGGGGGATCGCGCGGGGGTGGAGGAAATGGATTTAACAACTCGTTTGCTAATTCACCGTATAACCAGCCGCGGACGATTGTGCCGCCATTTCCGCCGTCGGCTTCCACAAATCAGCAGATTCTCGCGGCTCTGGCGGAGGGAACCGGCGGATTCACGATCTTCAATACCAACGGCCTGCTCGAAGGGCTCGAGAAAATCGGCCGCGAGCAAAGTGAGTTTTACATTCTGGGCTATGTGCCCGGTGACACTCCCGAGGGAAGCTGCCACACTCTGAAAGTGAAGATGAACCACGGCGGAGTGAATGTGCGCTCGCGGAGCGGTTACTGCAACGTTCGAACGACCAACATGCTCGAAGGCAAGCCGCTGGAAAAGCAACTCGAAGCGCACGCCACTGGCGCGCAGGCCGGATCCATTCATGGCGCTCTGCAGGCGCCCTACTTTTACACCGCGCCGGATACGGCGCGCGTGAATCTGGCCATGGAGTTTCCGTCCGATGCCCTGCAATTTAACAAGGATAAGGGGAAGTATCACGCCAATCTGAACGTGCTGGGCATTGCTTACCGTCCGGATGGCACGGTCGGAGCGCGATTCAGCGACACCGTCAACTTGGACCTCGAAAAGGACGAGTGGAAAGAGTTCACGAAAAAGCCCTACGCGTATCAAAACCAATTTGATGCTGCGCCGGGCACCTACAAGCTCACTGTCGTGTTGAGCGCGGGCGGCGATTCGTTCGGGAAATTCGAATCGCCGCTCACGATTGATCCGTACGACGGAAAACACTTCCATCTTGGCGGCTTGGCGCTGACGAATTCCACCCAGCGCGTGACGGACATGCCGACGGGGCTTGATTCCGTTCTGCTTGAAGATCGCACTCCATTGGTTGTCAAGGGCATGCAAATATTTCCCTCGGGGACCAACCGCTTCAAGCACAACGACAACGTAGCGGTCTACACCGAAGTCTACGAGCCGCTCCTGACCTCCGCGAATCCGCCATTGGTTGGGGTGGGTTACCGCATTTTCGAACGCGCCACCAACAAGGAGATTTTCTTTTCCGGGGTCATGCACTGCGATGATTTCATTCACAAGGGCAGCCCGATGATTCCCATTGGGATGAAGGTAAAAGTGGACGACCTTAAACCCGGCTCCTACCGGCTGCTGATGCAGGCGGTGGATGCCGCAAATAACCACGCGCCCGACCGCATCGTGGATTTTGACATCAGCGAGTAGCGAGCACCCGATGAAGGGTGCGAGTCCCGGCCGGTTCGGGACGACAATTTCCCGCAATTCCGCTCGATCATTGGACGCCGCGCTTTCGAGTATCGAACTACGGAGTCTCGTTTGTTGAGTTCGTCTCTAGCCCGCAATTCTCACTGGGGGCACCTCTGAAGCTCCGACGCCAGAAACCAATCTCGTCTTTTATGAATGCGGCAAAATAACCCTTGTGGCGGACCAACATCTAACAAACGCTAAAAGGGGCCGAGTGTGTTGCGGCGGCTAACGGAAGGCCAAAAGCTGTCGGCTAACCTGTCATCTGAACCGTTAGGAGGGCCGTTGTGTGCCTTCAAATATCCATCCGGGAATCCGGCGATGTCACCATACTAGACCTTCGGGGAAGGTCAACCATCGACGGCGGTGAGAGTGAACTGTTAAGCAGCCGTCTAAAAGAATTGGTCGCCAACGGTGTGCGCAAGTTGTTGTTGAACTTGGCAGGCCTGACCCAAATCGATACTTCCGGCGTCGGCGTCATCATTGGGGCGTATATTTCCCTGAGAGACCGGGGTGGCGAACTGAAATTGCTCCGTCCCCGTGGCCGCGTGCTGGAGGTGTTCAGGGTCCTGCGTCTCCTAAAATTTATCCCCAGCTTTGAGGATGAGACCCAATCGCTGGCCAGTTTCCAACCGAAAAGTTACGCTGCAAGACCTTGATGGTTTCATGCCGCTGCTGCCTTTGATCAACAATCCCATCCGCCAATCATGAGAGGGATGCTAGCGAAAACCAGCCCCACCCTTTGCTAGGAACAAAATCGCAAAAGGATGGGCCACCCGAGATCTCTTAGCGGATCGATGGTCGGTGTCTTCGTCGAGGGGTCGCCACCCGCCTAGGGACAGACGGGACGTTCTCCGGCACTTCAATTTCTGATGGCACGCATTCGCGCAAGGCCTAAGGCAGAAGAAGTGGCCCACCACGGCCGGCAGACGAGTGGCCCTTGACTTCGCTCGGGGCAAACGAGTGGCGGGCAAAGTCCATTCCGTCCCCGAATTCCACCGAATTCCCTTAATTCGTCCCTGAATTCCTGAATTCCTGAATTCCCAGATTCAATTCGTACGGATTCAAGAGCGGGTCGCTTAAAAGCGGTAGTGTGGCGGCGTGATGTTTTTCACGCGCAGATAAACTTCAGCTTGCCCGCGGTGGTGTGCCGTATCTGTGAAAGCCCACCAGAGCACTTCGAGCCCAGTGGCCTGCCGTCCTCCAGGAATATCAAACAGTTTGTCAAACCGTTCGGGCGTGGTACTGGCAAAGTCCCTAGTACATTGATCGAAAGAGTCGGCAAGAAACTTCATGGCAGTCTGTTTATCGTTGCCAGCAGGTTTTGTCAGCTCTTTCGTTCCCGCCACACGAGCGAACGCGTCCGAGTTGCTCTTTGCGAGGTTGACCATCATTTCGCCGAAGCCCATCTCTTGCGGATTCGGTTTGAAACTGTAGCTTTCTGCGGGCATCGCCTCTGCCACTGCTAAGGTAAAATCCTTGCTCACCTGCCAGTGTTTCAAAAAAAGAGCTTTGAAATCGTTCCCCAGAGGGTCGCTTGCGTTGGAACTGACAGAAAGAAATAACGCGACCGCGAAACCCATAAATATGGCTCTCATGAGACCCCCCTGGAAGGAGCCTTGCCTTCGTCGAAAACGACTCTATACTCGTCGATGAACGATTACGCAACAACTTTCGAAATATCGCCATTTCATCTGACCTGTTCTACGCTAGGGAAACTGAGGGACCCCGGGGACAGACGGGGCGTTCTCCGACACTTCAATTTCTGATGGCACGCATTCACGCCGCGATGCTTTTGCTTTAATGTGATGGTGCCAACCGAACAAGCGGAGGCTTTCTCGTGGCGATTCAGACGTGCCCAACCGACATCGTTGCTGCTCCAGCAGAGCGAATCTGGAACTTGCTCACGCAACCGACAGAGCTTGCCGCCTGGGTAGGCGCGAGGCTGATCAGCGGTCCAACCCACACGTTGGTTGCTGGCGACCGCGTTGTCCTGGGTCCGGGTTTCGGAATGAGGGTCATCTTAGAAGTGCTGGCGATGGAACCGCTGCGGCACCTCACGCTGGACGCACATCTTCCGTTTGGCATCGTCAATCACGAGGTGCTCCAGATCTTGCCGATGGGAGCGGGGGGCTGTCGGGTCACCTTCAACTGAGACTTCCGCTTCCCGCCAGGCTGGCGGGGGAAGCTGGCCGAGAAGGTGCTGGGACCCCTCTTCATCAGCGGTCCAAAAGAGTCACTGGCGCGGCTCAAGCAGGCGGCGCAGAATCACCCGGCATAGCGTCTATAACCCCGGTGGTAACCTCAGGGACCGACGGGACGTTTTCCGACACGTTGATTTCGGATGGCACGCATTCACGCAAAGCTTAAGGGAGCATTCCGTCCGTCCCGAATTCAGAGCGAGACGGCATGGTCGGAGATGTAGCGGTCGAGTTGGGACTGGCGAGGGCCGATGTAGTGGAAGGCCTCGGCCCATTCGAGGCCGTAGTGGCGGCCTAGCTCCCTATCTGATAAAACGCCACGCTGGTTGAGTGAGTCGTAATCGAGGACGATGTCTTTGATGTACTTACGGTTAGCGGTGTCGTCATCGGCGCCGAGAACCGGAAGGCGCAATTTCTGGCTGGCAAGTTTGGCGCGGAGGCGAGCGCCGTTTTCGCCGCAAGGTCCTTGGGTTTTGTTGGCGAGATTGGCTTGGACTTTGTGATCGATCCAAGGGGAAATGTCGACAACTCGATTGACGATTTGCGGGCCGCGCGCGAAATAGTATTTTTCCTGCACGGCGTGTGGCTGTAGGCCGGCAGCGAGTTGCTCGGGATAATCGAGGTCCATGCCGGCCATCCAGCAAGAGGCTTCCACGACTTGAGCGGTTACGTAATGGTCAGGATTTTCTTCGTAAATTCCCCAGGGATCGTAGCAAACAATGGTGTCGATCTTGAGAAGACGAATGAGATCGACAAGGCGCGCGCGCATTTCAAGGCGTGAGACTTCATCCATCTGATGATTGCGATATTCAAGGTTGAAAACCTTTTGCAGGCCAAGTGCTTTTGCGACGGCTTCGGTGTCCCGCTCATTGTCTAAAACACGTTGGCCGGTCGTGCCGGAGCCGGCCATTTCATCGTTGGTGGTACGGATCAGATAGCCGGTGTATCCTTCACCGACGAGTTTGGCGACGGTGCCGCCCGCAAAGATCGGGATATCGTCGGTGTGGGGCTGGATGGCGGCGAGAACTTTGCCGGCATGAGGTCTGCCGGAAGCGGAGCGCTCAATAAAAACGCCTTCGGTGCTGGTCGACAGTGGGGCTTGTGGTGGAGGGTTGGCCTGTTGCGGGATGCCGGAGGCGCGCGTGCTCAGCAACGCGCCACCAACCAGAAAATCACTGACGAAGTCTCGACGTTTCATCAGATGACCTCCGAAGCGAGCAGGGGCGGACAGGATTAGCGCATGATACGCCAGCACGAGCAATCTTGAGAAGGCGACAATAATCAGTCTGCGCCAACTCCTGGAACCCAGGGACAGGCCGGACATTCCGACACCTTGATTTCTGATGGTACGCATTCAAACAAGCTCAAAGCTTAAGGGAACATTTCGTCTGTCTCCGATTCTCCCCCTTCGTTGACTTGCCACAACGCGCCACCTAAGATGAGCTCCCGATGGCTGCTCAGCGACGCATCGAGGAAAAAGCGATGAAAGCTACACGAAGGGCAAAGTCTCCAAGAGTCCTGGTCATCGACGTCGGCGGCACACACGTCAAGATGCTGGCTACCGGACAAAAGGAGCCGCGAAAATATCTATCGGGCCCCACCATGACCCCGCGCAAGATGGTCCGGCTGGTGAAGAAGTCGGTTCGTGACTGGAAGTTCGATTGCGTGTCGCTGGGCTTTCCCGGCCCCATCATTAATGAGCACCCTCTTCGCGAGCCCCACAACCTGGGCGGCGGCTGGATGGGATTTAACTTCCGCAAAGCTTTTGGCTGTCCCGTCAAGATCATCAACGATGCTGCCATGCAGGCACTTGGCAGTTATAAAGGCGGTCGCATGTTGTTTCTGGGATTAGGGACGGGCCTGGGGTCGGCCATGATCGTGGACGGCGTGCTCCAGCCCATGGAGCTGGCACACCTCATCTATAAGAACGGCAAGACCTACGAAGACTATCTTGGCTTGCGCGGGCTAGAACGACTCGGTAAGAAAAAGTGGCGTAAGCATGTGGCCACGGTTGCAAAAAAGCTTAAGACCACGCTGGAAGCCGATTATGTGGTCCTGGGCGGCGGAAATAATAAGAAATTGAAAAAATTGCCTCCCGGCACGCGGCTCGGCAGCAACGAAAACGCCTTCCTGGGCGGCTTTCGCTTGTGGCAGAAATAGCCAAGGAGATTTTGCATTGAATATTTCCACGGTTCGCGTTCTCACCGGCGAATCGATGTTCGCCTTGACTCCAGGAAATGTCTTTTGGCGACTATACGCAGGGCTGCCAGAAATATTTCAACAGTTTGGAACTTATTACAGCTAGGCGCAAGACCTAAATGGAACCCAGGGAACCCAGGGGAACGCAGGGACGAACGCATGGAACGCAGGGACAAACGGGACGTTTTCCGACACTTTGATTTCTGATCGCACCCATTCACGCAAGGCTTAAGAGCCCAACGGAACATTCCGTGTGCCCCGAATTCCCCGAATTCGCATGCTGATCGATGATTCGGGTTGGCCGAACAGGAATTGGCGGAGTACCGCGGAAAGAGAACTTTGGTTCTATTGGTTATCCGCAGATTCTACTAGTACCTTTACCTTGATTTATGACCGAGGGAACACTTTGTGGGACGCGCCGATGCCAACGCGTCTCACTGCCGAAGGGCATGTCCGTGGCCTGGTACGGTGGCGGCCAACAACAGGTTTCTCGCGTCAAGACACTAAGCATGGGTGGCGCTTTTCTCTGCGGCAATACAGTGCGAGTCGGCACGGAGCTGACCTTGGTCTTTCAGGTACCTGGAGGCATCCTCCAGGCCGAAGCCGTGGTGCGAAACATTGTGCTCGCCGAGGGGATGGGCGTCGAATTCGCTAAAATGAATCCTGAAGGCCGAGTTCTGCTAGAAGAATTACTGACGCGCTTGTTGCGCTGATAAGCGAGGCTAGCGCCGGGTTTAGAAGTTCCTGTACATCACTTCTTCGTTTTCCATAGTTGCTTGCTCAGCATTGCCCATTCAGCTGTCATGAAGAAGAAGTCCAGTCCAACGGCAAATTCGCTGCGGCCAACCGCCTGACAATAAACCACTCGCGCCCGAGCCCATAGATCACCATGCGAAGATTTGACAAGGACAAGAGCGCCAGTATTCCAGGATCGCTGCGTCGCAACTCTCGCGCCCTGGGAGCTAACGTTCTCTATCGAAGCTACCGCGCTTATGAGCGGCTCATCCATGCTGGAAAGCTGCACCAGCATTTTCAGGTAATGCCGCTCGTGTTTCCGGCCCTCTAGCAACGTGGCCTCACTTTGAAGGTGAAGGTAGGAAACCGGTTTTGATTCTACACTTTCTTGGTGCTGCGCATATCCATCAAGAGCTTGACTGGGCAAGTCCCGTGTTTTGAGGAGGTTTTGGCCGGGTAGGGATTCGACATGGAGCACCCAGGTTGCGGAACTTTTTGGCCCGCCGCGGGTTAAGCTAAAGAGTGAAGAGTCCGGCTCGAAGTTTGCAAGGTTTGCGATGTTTGCCTCAGGGCAGGAGATAGCAATGAGGCTGCAAGAGTTTCGCGCACCCAGCTTTGTTCTTCGCTTTCCCCCCGTTTCTTCGACACCCCGGTCGTTCCTGGCCGTGATTCTCGCGTTCGCTTGCGTGCTTTCGTTGGGCGTGGATTTTCCCGTTGCGGCCGCAATTCCCGCTGCTGCCAAAGACAAAAAGCCGAAGCCAGACCCGGCGCTGAAAGGGTTGCCCATCACCGAACTCAGCGCTGACGAAGCGATTCTTCACGCCTTGAATCGCCTCGCTTATGGCCCGCGTCCCGGCGACGTCGAGCGGGTGCGGCAGATGGGGCTCGCCAAGTGGATCGATCTGCAGCTGAGTCCCAATTCCATCGATGACAAAGCTCTGGAAGCCCGCCTGGAGAATTATCCAACGCTGAGAATGTCTACCGCGAAATTGATCGACGAATATCCGCAGCCCAAACAGGCAGAAAAACAAGCCGAGAAGCAGGCCCAGGCGCGAGCGCAATTGCAGACGCAACAGCAAGGACCGCAGACGCGATCCGATGCCGCTGCTGCCGTCGTCGAAAAAGATCTGCACGCTTCGCCAGGGCAGGCAACGGATGGCGATACGCAAGCCGCCACCCCAGTTTCCGCAACACAATCCACAACCGACAATTCGAACGCGCCTGCTCCTATGAAGCAGGAAGAGCCACAAGGCAACGCCGCAACAAAGGGAGCAGGGAAGCGCGACGTGCTTGGCGGTGATCCAAACAACGTACCGCGCGGCATGGCGGACGACAGCAAGCGCCCGCAGCGCGTAGTGGCGGAACTCGCCATGTCCAAGGTGACGCGCGCGATCTACAGCGAGCGGCAGCTTCAGCAGGTGATGGACGATTTCTGGTTCAACCACTTCAACGTGTTTGTGGGCAAAGGCGAAGATCGCTACTACCTCACTTCCTACGAACGCGATGTGATTCAGCCGCGCGCTTTCGGAAAATTCAAGGACCTGGTAACCGCGACGGCGAAAAGTCCTGCCATGCTGTTCTACCTGGACAATTTTTTGAGCGCCGATCCGCGCGCTGCGCAGCGGGCCGCGGCGGAACGCGCCATGCGTCAGCAGCGCCGCAACGGACGCTTCGGCGGGCCGTGGCCGCCGCGTCCGCAGGCGCAGCAGAACGCAAAGAAAAATGAGCGCGGCTTGAACGAAAATTATGGCCGCGAATTGATGGAACTTCACACCCTCGGGGTCGACGGCGGTTATACCCAAAAAGACGTCACGGAAGTGGCGAGGTGCTTCACCGGCTGGACGATAGACAAGCCGCGCGTAAACGCGGACTTCAAATTCGATGACAAACTCCACGATCCCGATCCGAAGATTGTGCTTGGCAAAAAGATTCACGCCGGCGGAATGAAAGACGGCGAGCAAGTGATTGATCTGTTCGCACACGATCCCAGCACGGCTCGATTTATTTCCACGAAGCTGGCGCGACGATTCGTTTCGGACAATCCTCCGCAGGCGCTGGTGGACCGCATGGCGAGCGCATTTCGATCGAGCGACGGCGATATCCGCACCGTGCTGAAGACTATGATTTGGTCGCCGGAATTCTGGTCGCGCGAATCTTACCGGGCCAAGATCAAGACGCCGCTCGAACTGGTGGTTTCCGCAGCACGCGCGCTGGGCACGGACGTGGACACCCCGATGCCACTGGTTCAGTGGATAGGCCGCATCGGCGAGCCGCTTTACCAATGCCAGCCTCCCACCGGCTATGCGGACAAAGCCGAAGCGTGGGTGAATACCGGAGCGCTGCTGAACCGGCTGAACTATTCGCTGGCGCTGGCGGGAAACAAGATGCGCGGCGCCCGCACGGATGTGGCTTCGCTGCTGGGTGTGGATGCTTCGAACGACCCGAAGTCCGCGCTCGATCGTGCCGTGCAGGTTTTTCTCGGCGGGCAGGCCGCACCGACGACGGTCGAGACGCTGGAGAAGCAGCTCGACAGCCCGCAAGTTTTGCAGGCCAAGCTCGATGACCCGCGCAAGCAGGTGGAC
>DASSXG010000107.1:0-135033 GCA_035704085.1 Candidatus Acidiferrum sp.
TTATTTTTATCCTCAGCCTTCCTCAGTCTTCCACAGGCTACGTCCCACGACGCTGTTGCCCCGCTCAACGCATTCACTCATAGTTCCCATGCCCGGCTCAGCCCATGGGGAGGCATGCCATGCTGTTCGCCATTGTCCGTCGCGGTAAGAACGCTGGAATTCGTTTGGTCCCGCATCGCTACAAGGAAGATGACCGCTACCGCGTGAGTCTGGGTAAGAAAGGCCCATACATTCCTCTTTCCGATGAACGGGATATTCCGGATTACCTCGCCAATGGCTATTCGCTCAGCATGAGCAGCGGGTCCGAGGGCCACAACCCCAGCTTGATTCGACCTGGATCCATCACCGGCTGGAAATAGCTTTTCGTCAGTCCTCATCCTGTCATTCCGAGGCCGGACTGTGCCCGAGGAACCTGCTTTTTTCTTATTCTTGATTCTCTCTCTATTCCTTATCCCCTAGTTCGACCAGGGCGGAGTGACCCCTGTCATGCGCGCGTAGGCGACAAGCTGGCCCATGTGCTCGTTGGCGTGGACGATGATGCGCAGGTACATGCCGTCCACTGTGGCGTCGCGATCATAGATGTGAATCTTGCGCTGAAGGTCTTGCGGCGTAACGCTCAAATGAGCTTGCCCGACGGCATCGAGCGAACGTTTCAGCCATTTGATCACGTCGGCCTTTGCGGTGACAGACTTCTCCATCCCCTCCTTCAAATCGTCGGGCTTCTTGGGACCGGTGAAGCCCAGCAGGCCAAAATTGGCAATAGCAATGTGCATGTAGACCTCGCTGGTGGAGCGCACCCCCGGCGCGGGCCGCCAGGCGAATTTTTCCTCGGGCGTGGCTTCCGCCAGGGCGACCAATTGGCTGGAAACGTGGCGCCATTCTCCGTCATAGCCCTGCCAAATTCCTTCCGGCGCTTTTTGCGCCAGCAACGGCCGCGCACCGAATGCCCCGCTCAATAAGCTCAATAAAATGACCCCGTAAAGCGCTTTTCTCATGACGTTTCTCCTTGGTTCGAACCCCCCCGTCTGTGCGTGAGACCCAAACGGGAAGCATTCTATTCCTGTTGGCCGGTAGTTGGATAAGCGACGGCGAGCTGTCTTTCGGCTCGCCGCAAGATAAACCGCACGCCATAACAAAGGGAGCTCCCCCACCCCCTGCAAGGCTGAGGCCCGCCGCACCTGAAACAGAGGGCACGATGTATCGTGCCCCTACAAGAAGTAGGACGCTAAAAGGCAGGAGGCCGACAGGGATGCCGTCGCTACCATTCTGTGTGAAGGAGGAAGGTAAAGCTTTCAGATAGACAAGCTTCAATAGGCCATGGGGCCGACTTCTTTTTCGACTTCGGCTATGTCGATCATGACAATGGCGTCCCACGGGCAGCCGTCGAGGAAGCAACCATCGGGGCCCTTGCTGAGGCACTTCTTGCAGCCGATGCACAGGATGGGATCGATCTGGATGCGGCCAAAAGGCGGATTGTCCTCGTCGGGAACCCAGAACATGCAGTCTTCAACGGGGCAATACTCGACGCAGGCGGGAGAACCAGCGCAGCCGGTGCAGCACTCGGTGATGACGGCGAGTTCCTTGGGTTTCTTCTTGCGGGCGGTGGCGATGCCCTTGGAGCGGGGCTCGTGCTTGAGCTCGTCGGGAACCATGCCGGGGGCTTTGACTTCCGGTTGGGGAGCCATTAGTAGGGATTCTACAATGCCTGTCAAGGATTGGGAATGGGACGTTATTCAAATTGCTTCTTGAACTGAACGAATTGGTGCTTCAGGTCGGCAATGTCGCTGCGAAGTAAGGCTACTTCCCTTTCCAGATTTTCCAGGCGCGCGCCATCTGCGGAAGAGACGCCGGTGGCTGGCCAAGGCTCGTGCTCGGAGACAGGCTTGGCTTCGTGGGTCTCTACGTCTCCGGAAAGAAGGTGGGCGTAGCGGGCCTCCTTGGTGCCGGGTTGCCGGGGCAGGACTTTGGCGAGAGGCGGCTCGCGCTGCATGAGGTGGTGCAAGCTGGACTGAACGGCGCCGAGATCGTCAAAGCGGTGCATGCGGTCGGTGCGAGTGCGCAGTTCACCGGGGGTTTGCGGACCGCGCAGAAGCAAGACGCAGAGGATGGCGACTTCGTGGCGGTAGAAGTTGAAGGCTTCCTGGAGGCGGTGCTCGTACTTTGTGACGCGGCTATCTGAGGCGCTTACAGAGCGGACTAGAGATTGGCCGTCGAGAGAGTGCAGGGCCTGGCGAACGGCGGCTTCGTCGAGATTCATGACCGGCTCGCGGTTCGATTTTTGGTTGCAGGCGTTGAGGAGGGAGTTTAGAGATAAGGGGTAGTATTCGGGGGTCGTGATCTCCTTTTCGAGGAGGGAGCCGAGGACCCGGCATTCGACTTCATTGAGAAGGACATTCACGGATGGAGATGATACAACAGGTGCGGGGCGGGTCCGTCAGGTGGAGGTGAAGGGCCAGGCGCGTGACGGCCCCGGGGGAAACTGCGATTCCGGCGGGGTGGATGTCCGAAGGTGGGACGGGGAATCCCATTTCCGGGCGATTTGTGGCGATTTCAGGGAAGGAACACAAGCTAATCGATTGAAAATACAATAAGTTATTGGAGGGAATACCGGGCAGGAGAGTTGCGTTCTAGTAGGTGACAATATATATGGACATCCAACGACCATCCAACGCACGAGCAAAGAAAATCAAGCGAATCGCCTTTGCGACTATTGCACTCCTCCTGATCGGGGGAGTGAGCTTTGGGCTGTCGCGGCTGAGGCCGGCGGCGCCGACCGTGGACCGCGCCACGATTTGGCCAGATGAGGTGAAACGAGGGCCCATGCTGCGCGAAGTGCGCGGCCTGGGGACCCTTGTCCCCGAGGATATCCGGTGGATCGCGGCGCAGACGGATTGCCGGGTGGACAAATGGGTTTTGCGACCGGGAGCCATCGTCAAACCAGACTCCGTCATTATGGAATTGAGCGACCCGACGGTGCAGAGGGACGCCGTGGACGCGGAATACCAGCTCAAGGGAGCGGAGGCGGACTACGCGAACCTGAAGGTGCAGGTAAACAGCGAGTTGATGAACCAGAAGGCGATAGAAGCCGCGGTGCGGAGCGATTACGAGCAGGCGAAAATCCAGCACGACGTGGATGTAAAACTGGCGAACGACGGCCTTACGGCGCAAGTCATTGAGAATCTGTCGAAGGTGAAGTCCGAACAACTCGGGATTCGCGCGCAACTCGAGGGCGAGCGGACGAGGATCGCGACCGATTCGGCGACTGCGCGGCTCGCCGCACAGCAGGCAAGAGTGGAACAGATGAAGGCGCTCTATCAATTAAAGAAGAGCCAGATGGATGCGCTGCATGTTCGGGCGGGCATCTATGGAGTGCTACAGCTAGTGCCCGTGGAAGTTGGGCAACACGTGACGCCGGGGACCAACCTAGCCCGGGTGGCCGATCCAAAGAAGCTCAAAGCGGAGATCAAGATTGCGGAGACGCAAGCGAAGGACGTGGCCATTGGGCAAAAGGCCGCGATTGACACGAGAAACGGCATCGTGAGCGGACATGTCTCGCGGATCGATCCTTCGGTAGTGAACGGCACTGTGACTGTGGACGTGGCGATTACCGATCCGCTGCCGCTTGGGGCGCGGCCGGACTTGAGCGTGGACGGAACGGTGGAGCTTGAGAACCTGAAGGATGTGCTCTTCGTGGGACGGCCGGTGCACGGGCAAGCGGACAGCACCATCGGAATTTTTAAGCTTGTGGATGACGGAAACGAAGCCGTGCGCGTCAATGTAAAGTTGGGGCGAAGCTCGGTGAACACGATTGAGGTGGTGCAAGGGTTGAAGGTCGGAGACAAGGTGATCCTATCGGACATGTCCGCGTGGGACAACTTTGACCGCATCCGGCTGAGGTAGCGGGTGTTGCGCTCCGCGATGGACGTTTCAGCTTGAAAGAGTGGGATTTGACGAGCGGAATCTACCGGGTTTGACAGCGATCTCAGGAGAATAAGGATGCACGCGGTCTGGCAGGATGTGCGGTATGGCCTGCGGATGCTCGGGAAGAATCCGGGGTTCACTGCTATCGCTATTCTCACCCTAGCTCTGGGCATTGGAGCGAACACAGCGATCTTTTCGTTGTTGAACCAGGTGCTGCTGCGACGGCTGCCGGTGCGCAATCCGGAGGAGCTGGTGATTCTGAAGTCGCCAGGTCTCAAGCGCGGACACGTCTGGAGCGATGGGGACGACTCCGAGATTTTTTCTTATCCGCTGTATAAAGGTTTGGCCAAGAACACGACGGTATTTGACGGGGTCATCGCCAGATATCAATTCGGAGCAAGCGTTTCCAATCACGGCCAGACGGACCGGGCCTCCGGTGAATTGGTGACCGGGAATTATTTCGAAGTGCTGGGAGTACGGCCGGCGCTTGGTCGGGTGTTGTCGCTTGCCGATGACGATGTCCAAGGATCGCACCCGGTCGTGGTGCTCAGCCACGCCTACTGGCAGCAGCAGTTCGGCGGCGACCCAGGAGTACTGAACAAGACCATCCTGGTGAACAACGCCGAAATGACCATCGTGGGAGTTGCGCAAGCCGGGTTCGCCGGCGTCCAAGTGGGGCAAACGCCGAATTTTTTTGTGCCTATGACCATGAAGGCGCAGATGACTCCGATCCGGAATGGGCTGGACGATTGGAATGATTCGTTCCTGGCCCTGCTGGCGCGGCGGAAACCCGGCGTAACTCTGGAACAAGCGCAGGCGGTGATCAACCTGGAATACCGGCCCCTGCTGGAACAGCAAGCCGCGGACATCAAGAGTTTTGACACGAAGCAACGGGAACAGTTTCTGAGCAAGAAGGTTGTGCTGGCTCCGGGTGCACAAGGCAGAACAACCCTCCAGCGGGACTCCGGGCAGGCCTTGACGGCGCTGTTTGCGATGGTAGGGATGGTGTTGCTGATCGCCTGCACCAACGTGGCGAACCTGTTGCTTGCCAAGGCCGCGGCGCGCCAGCGGGAGTTTGCAATCCGTTCGGCGCTGGGCGCCACACGGATCCGGATGATGCGGCAGTTGATGGTGGAAAGCTTCCTCTGCGCGATTGGGGGAGGCGGACTAGGACTGATTTTGGGCGCCTGGTTAATGAACATTTTGACCGATGCCGTCGTTTCTGAAGGTGGGGTGCAGGGGCTTACGTCTAAGGTAGATGGAAGTGTGCTTGGGTTCGCGGTGGCAGCGACGTTAGGATCGGCCATTCTGTTCGGGGTGATTCCCGCGTGGCGGGCCACGCGAGCCGGAGTTTCGCAGATGCTGAAGGATCAAGGCTCCACGACTTCGGCCGGACCGGGGCATGTGCGGTTCCGGAAGTTCCTGGTAGCGGGGCAGGTGGCGTTCACGCTGTTGCTGCTGGCGGGAGCAACCCTCTTTGCCGGAACTTTGTGGAATTTGCGGAAACAAAGTCTGGGGATCAGCACGGAAAATTTGATTACCTTTTCGATTTCGCCGCAGTTGAGCGGATATGATGAGAAAAAAGCTGTGGTGCTGATCGATCAACTGAGAGAGCGGCTGGCTGCGATCCCCGGTGTATCGGGGGTGGGGTCATCGCAGATCCCGGTGCTGACCGGGACGGATATGGGCGGAAATATCAAGATCGAAGGACGCCAGGACCTGGATAGCGATGAAAGGCACGTGAATTATGACGCGGTGAGCCCGAACTACTTCTCGACCATGAGAGTTCCTTTGATAGCGGGGCGCGAGTTTAACTCCGGAGATACCGAGGCAAGCACAAAAGTAGCGGTCATCAATCAAGCCATGATGAAGAAGTATTTTCCGAGTCGAGACCCGATCGGTGCGCACTTTGCCGTGGGCAGAGACGCAGATGCTAGGCCGGACATCGAGATCGTGGGAGTGGTGAAGAATGCGAAGGAAGCGCATGTCCGCACAGAGGACCGGCCGTATTTCTACCGGCCTTACTCTCAGTTCGGAAAACTCTATGGAATGAGCTTTTATGTGCGAAGCCAGCAAGATCCACTGTTGATCGCGAACGCGATGCGGGAAAGCGTGCGGCAAACCGACGCGAACTTGCCGGTCTATGACTTGAAGACAGTGCAGCGTGTGGTGGACGAGGACCTGTTCACGGAGCGCGTGATCGCGGGACTCTCGGCGGGCTTTGGTGGATTGGCGGCTACCCTTGCAGCGCTGGGAATCTACGGAGTGCTTGCGTACCTGGTGGTTCAGCGTACGCGGGAGATTGGAATTCGCGTTGCGCTAGGCGCACCAACCGGGCAAGTCCGGTGGCTGGTGTTCAAGGAAGTAGGCTGGATGGTGCTTGGAGGAGCGGTGGTGGGATTGCCGTTGGCCTACGGGTTGGCGCGGCTGAGCGAATCACTGCTGTACGGCGTGCATGCGGGCGACGCTGGGATTTACGTGATATCGATTGGCGTCGTCGCCTTGGTGGCGGCCATGGCGTGCTATGTGCCTTCGCGGCGCGCGACGCGGATCGACCCGATCGTGGCGCTGCGCTACGAATAGCAATAACGAAGACTTTG
Source organism: Candidatus Acidiferrum sp. (assembly GCA_035704085.1). Taxonomy (GTDB): domain Bacteria; phylum Acidobacteriota; class Terriglobia; order Acidiferrales; family UBA7541; genus Acidiferrum. Next base: position 6,522 of record DASSXG010000107.1, read on the forward strand.
CGGGCCCTACGAGTTTAGTAAGATCCGATTCGAAACGAAGGAGAAAAAATGGCAGACAACGACACGCTCATCAAGATGGAAGGTGTGAAGAAAGTTTTCTACACCGATGAAGTCGAGACACATGCCTTGTCGGAGATTCATCTGGAGATCAAGAAAGGGCAGTACATCTCGATTGCCGGACCTTCCGGCTGCGGGAAGTCCACGCTGTTGTCGATTCTTGGGCTGCTGGATTCGCCGACGGGCGGGAACTATACGCTCAACGCGCAACCGGTTGCGAACCTCTCCATCAGCGAACGCACGCGCATACGCAATCGCGAGATTGGATTCATTTTCCAGGCTTTCAACCTGATCGGCGACCTGACGGTGTACGAAAACGTGGAGCTGCCATTGACTTACCGCGGCACCAGCGCGGCAGAACGCAAGCAGAAGGTGCAGCATGCGTTGGAGCGGGTAGGGATGGCTCACCGGCTGCGGCATTATCCCTCGCAACTCTCCGGCGGTCAGCAGCAGCGCGTAGCGGTGGCCCGCGCGTTGGTTGGCGATCCGCTCATCCTGATGGCTGACGAGCCTACGGGAAACCTGGACTCGAAGAATGGCGAAGCGGTGATGGAGCTGCTACGCGATTTGCACCGCAATGGAGCAACGGTCTGCATGGTCACGCACGACCAGCGGTACGCGAATTTCGCGGAGCGCACCATTCATCTATTTGACGGCCGCATCGTGGAAGAAACACAAGAAGCTCGCGTCGGCGCCTGACGGCCAGAAGCGGCAGGAGGCGCAAGCCGGGAATGATTCGGAACGAATTGCGCGCCCGGCGGTAATACGCGCCGGTTCGCTGCTTACAGCAAGCAAACAATAGGAGCTTGGCATGCAAAACTTCTGGCAGGATATCCGGTACGGAGTGCGCATGCTATGGAAGTTTCCCCTGGCAACGATGGTGTGCGCCGTGGCGCTGGCGCTGGGTATCGGCGCAAACACGGCGATGTTCAGTCTGGCGGAAGCGTTCCTGCTGCATCCAGTTCCCTTCGAAAACGCGGACCGCATCGTGGCCATGGTGGACGTGCCGCCGCGGCAGAGCGTGGATCGGGAAGGGGTTGCCCCCGCGACCTATCTTGAATGGCAAACACAGTCGACTTCCTTCGAACAACTGGGTGCTTATCAGTGGGATGAGGTGAACCTGACGGGCGATCGCGAACCGGAGAAAATCCAGGGATTTGAAGTAAGCGCAAATTTCTTCGCACTTCTCGGGGTTCAGCCGAAAATGGGCCGGACCTTCCTACCCGAAGAGGAAAAGCCAGGAAACGACCAAGAGATCATCCTCAGCTATGGACTGTGGGAGCGGCGCTACGCCTCGGACCCGAATATTCTGAACAAAACGGCGAAAATCAACGGCAAGAGCTTCACCATTGTCGGGGTGATGCCCAAGGGCTTTGACTTCCCAATGCCGGCAGAGGCGTGGACGCCGATGGCCATGGACCTAAAGCGACGCGCCCAGAGGGACACGCATTACACCTGGGTACTCGGGCGCCTGAAACCGGGCGTCCAGTTTCCGGAAGCGAACGCGGAAATACAGGCCATCACGCAGCGCCAAGCGCAGACCTATCCTGATGATTACAAAGGCTGGCAGCTTCGCGTGATGCCGATCCGCGAGTTCGCGACGAGCGACCTCACGCGGCAGTACACGCTTCTGCTGATGGGCGCGGTGGGTTTTGTGCTTCTGATTGCGTGCGCCGATGTGGCCAACGTACAGTTTGCGCGCGTTACCGGCAGGCAGAAAGAGTTGGCAGTCCGTGCCGCCATGGGAGCGAGCCGCGCGCGAATCGTAAGCCAACTGCTGACGGAGAGCGTGCTGCTCTCAATTTTGGGGGCGGGAATCGGGCTGCTCTTTGCGCAGTGGGACATTACCCTGATCCTCGCGCACATGCCGCCGGATGTGGCGAAATTCGTTGCCGGCTGGAAGACCATCAGCCTGGATGCCAACGCATTTCTGTTCGCACTAAGCATCGCGCTATTCAGCGGCATACTTTCCGGGATCGCCCCGGCACTGCTGACGTCGCGCACAGACCTGAGCGAGACCCTGAAAGAGAGCGGAAGAGGGTCTTCGGCGGGACGGGCGCGTCATCGTTTGCGGAGCGTACTGGTTGTGGCGGAGATCTCGCTTGCGCTCATTCTTCTCGTCGGGGCGGGCTTATTGGTAAAGGGTTTTGGCGCTCTTATCAACGTGAATGAGAACTATCAACCGGAGTCGCTGCTGACGCTGAACTACGATCTGAATATGCAATACGAACAGCGGGCAGGACGAGTAGCCTTTCACGAACAGGTCTTGCAGCGGCTCTCAGCGATTCCCCGCGTGCGATCGGCGGCGATGGTCACCTATCTTCCCTATTCGGATGGCGGCGAAGTGAGCACCAGCGCTTTCTCTATCGAGGGGCGGCCGGCCACGAACCGCGAGGAAGTGCGGAGCGCCATTGTTGAAACCATCAGTCCGAATTATTTTGGCGTCATGCACATCGCGCTGCGTGAGGGACGCAAGCTCAAAGATTCCGATGCCGATACGACACTTCCTGTTGCGGTGATCAGTAACAGTCTTGCCCTGCGCTACTTTTCCGGCGAAAACCCTCTCGGCAAGAAAATAAAGAGAGGGGCTGCAGACAGCAGCGATCCGTGGCTCACGATTGTGGGCATTGTGGATGACGTCCATTACAGCTGGATCGAGAAAGATAATGTCCCCACTCTCTACAAATCTTTCCGGCAGGCGGCTCCCACTTATGTGTCGGTCCTATTGCGGACGGACGGCGATCCGTTATCTTTCGCCCCTGCCGTGCGCGCTCAGGTTGCTGCGCTCGATCCCAATCTCCCTCTGTTCAACATAAAGACTCAAGGCAGCGTCATAAGCGAATCGATCGTGGGAATCGCGTATGTCGCGGCAATGATGGGGATTTTGGGGATTATCGCGCTGGTGCTGGCGTCGGTGGGAGTTTACGGCGTGATGTCGTACGCGGTAAGCGAACGCACCAACGAGATTGGCATCCGCATGGCCATGGGCGCCACAACAAGGGACATCCAGCGCATGGTGGTGGGAAATGGGCTGTGGCTAACCATGATCGGAATTACGATTGGGCTTCCCGTGGCATTTGCTTTGGCGAGTGCTCTTTCCAGTTTGCTTTTCGGAGTCAAGGCCGCTGATCCGATGGCTTTGATCGGCCTTCCGCTGATCCTTGGTGCGGTTGCTACATTCGCGTGTTACCTGCCGGCGCAGCGCGCCGTGCGTGTGGACCCCATTGTTGCGCTGCGGCATGAATAAGAGAGAGTATGGAAAAGCGGCGCAAGCGTCAGAGAGAAAAGAACGCATGTCTGCGCATGGCAAGGAGCTGACGTGGAATCTTTGATTCAACTGCGGAGTCTTGAAAAAGCCGTCGAAGCTGGCCCCAATAAATTCTTTTTGTTGCGGCGAATCAATCTGGATGTCCAGCCAGGAGAATTCGTCACCATCATGGGCCCCTCGGGGGCCGGAAAATCCACGTTACTCAGCATCATCGGGATGCTCGATGGCGCGTGGACAGGCGAGTTTTACTTCCTGGGCGAAGCGGTTCATAAACTAAACGTGAAAAAACGGAACGAGCTGCACAAAGCGAATATCGGTTTCGTGTTTCAGAGCTATCACCTGATCGACAATCTGACTGTTTTCGAAAACCTGGAAGTGCCACTCTCATATAAGAACGTGCCTCACAAAGAACGCGTCAGCTTGGTGTGCGACACTCTCGACCGTTTCCACATCGTGGGCAAGAAGGATTTGTTCCCGAACCAACTTTCAGGCGGGCAGCAGCAGCTTGTGGGCGTGGCGCGCGCGGTCATTCTCAATCCGAAGCTTATTCTTGCCGACGAGCCCACCGGAAATCTCCACTCCGCTCAGGGCGATGAGATCATGCAGCTTTTCAAGAAGCTGAATGACGCAGGGACGACAATTATTCAGGTGACGCACTCGGAACGAAATGCTTCGTACGGAAGCCGAATCATCCAATTGAAGGATGGCTGGGTCGTGAGTGATAACGCGACGGTGGGAGCGGAGGCCGGCGCGGCAAGCAACACGCGTTGATCGACCCGTTGCAATCCCTCGCGAATAAAGAGAGTCCCGACACCTATCTCTGCTCGGCCGTTTCCCTTCCGTGCCTGGCGGCAGGCACTGAGGTACACTTCTCGCATACATTCGAATGAAGACGACAACCGCGCACCTCTATCGAGTTCTATTAGCTGATGACCAGGCAGATATCCGCGATGCGCTCCGGCTGCTGCTCAAGCGCGAAGGCTACGAAACGCAGGCGGTCGCTTCTCCTGCCGAAGCTCTAAGCGCGATCCAATCGCGCGAATTCGACGCCGTACTCATGGACCTGAACTACGCGCGCGATACCACCTCGGGGCAGGAAGGCCTCGACCTGCTGACGAACATTCAAATGCTGGATAGCACGCTGCCGGTGATTGTCATGACGGCGTGGAGCAGCATCGAAATTGCGGTCGAAGCGATGCGCCGAGGCGCACGGGATTTTATCCAGAAACCCTGGGAAAACACGCGGCTGCTGTCGATCCTGCGCACGCAAATTGATTTGCGGCAGGCGCTGCGACAAGCGTCGCGACTGGAAGCGGAGAATCGCATTCTGCGTGCTGAATCGCGGCCGACGTTTCTGGCAAAGGCCCCCGCGATGGCACCGGTGTTGGAACTGATCGGCCAGATCGGTCCATCCGATGCCAATGTGTTGATCACGGGCGAGCACGGCACGGGCAAGGAAGTGGTCGCCAGAACGCTTCACGCGCTTTCCACGCGCAGCGCGAAGCCTATGGTCACGGTAAATGCCGGCGGACTCTCCGAGGGAGTCTTTGAAAGCGAACTGTTCGGCCATGTCAAGGGGGCATTCACGGATGCGCGTTCCGATCGCGTGGGGCGATTCGAATTGGCCGACGGCAGCACGCTGTTCCTCGACGAAATCGCAAACGTGCCGCTCAACTTACAGGCCAAGCTGCTTCGCGTGCTGGAGACCGGGGACCTGGAGCGCGTAGGCTCCTCGACGACTCGCCGTGTGAATGTCCGCGTGCTCGCCGCAACGAACGCCGACGTCAATGCCGAAGCTGCCGCCGGGCGATTCCGGCAGGATTTGCTTTTTCGCTTGAATACCATCGAGATTCAGCTCCCACCGTTGCGGGACCGCCGGGAAGACATCGATCTGCTGGCGCATCACTTCCTTCGCAGCTACGCACAGCGTTATCGCAAGAATATCTCAGGCTTCGAGCCGGCAGCTATGAAGGCTCTTCACGATCATGCCTGGCCGGGAAACGTCCGCGAGCTCGATCACGCCGTCGAGCGCGGGGTGCTCCTCTCGCCGGGGCCGGCGGTCCGCGCGGCGGACCTGGGATTGCGAGCACAATCCGCGGGCGGAGCGGCTAAATTGGAAGAAATGAGTCTTGATGAAGTGGAGCGCTACCTGATCCAGCGCACTCTTTCCCGCCACGAAGGAAACATCAGCCAGGCGGCCAAGTCACTTGGCCTGAGCCGCAGTGCCATGTACCGCCGGCTGCAAAAACACGGATTGGAATGAGGCCATTGAACTATGAGCGCCGCATCCAGCTCCTGGCGCTGGCCGCGGGATTTCCGGGCTCGGTCGTCGCGTTAATCCTCTTGTGGACCGGGCACTTCTCTTCCAGCGCGGTCTGGACGATCACATTTTTCGTCGTTTCTCTTTGGCTGGGCTTCGCGTTTTCGCTGCGTCATCGAGTCGTATTTTCGTTGCAGACGCTTTCGAATCTGCTGGCCGCATTGCGGGAAGAAGATTTTTCGCTTCGCGCAAGGGGTGCAAGCAGCGAAGACGCCATGGGCGAAGTGATCATCGAGGTTAACGCCCTCAGCGAGACACTTCGCCAGCAGCGCCTGGGCGCGCTGGAGGCTACCGCTCTCCTGCGCACCGTCATGGAAGAAATTGACCTTGCTGTCTTCACTTTTGACAACCATAACAAGCTGCGACTCGTGAATCGCGCAGGGGAAAGATTGTTGGGGCGTCCCGAAGAGAGGCTGCTGGGATTTACCGCACAAGAGCTGGGACTTTGCGGCGCTTTGGAAGGTGACGCAGCGCGCACGATGGAACTCGCATTCCCAGGAGGTTCCGGCCGTTGGGGGTTGCGCCGCGGCTCATTCCGACAGGGTGGCCTGCCACACCATCTGGTGGTGCTCAGCGATTTGAGCCGCACGTTGCGGGATGAAGAGCGCAAAGCCTGGCAGCGGCTGATCCGCGTGCTGGGGCACGAACTAAACAATTCTTTGGCGCCCATTCAGTCCGTGGCGCAGGGATTGGAGAGCGGGCTGGTGAGCGCCACCAAGTCAGCGGAATTGCAAGGCGAATCGTCGGCGGTGATCCTGGACGACCTGCGGCAGGGCCTGAGCATCATTCGATCGAGGACGGAAGCATTGGGACGTTTCATGGCCGCCTACGCGAAACTGGCACGATTGCCGCAGCCAAAATTGCTGCCCGTAAACGTCTCGGAGTGGATCAGCCGGACGATCAAACTCGAGACCCGCGTGAAAGTCTGTCTGGTGGAGGGTCCGAACGTGGTGATTTCGGCAGATGCGGATCAACTGGAGCAGTTGTTGATCAATCTCGTACGCAATGCCACCGACGCCACGCTTGAGTCAGGCGGCGGGGTGCGGGTCGGCTGGTCTCGCCATGGATCGCAGCTCGATGTGTGGGTCCTGGACGACGGGCCGGGCCTGCCGAATACGACCAATCTGTTCGTGCCGTTCTTCACCACGAAGCAAGGTGGTTCCGGCATTGGCCTCGTCCTGAGCCGGCAGATCGCCGAAGCCCACGGAGGCGAACTTACACTGAAGAACCGTTCCGATGCGCATGGCTGCGAGGCGCGGCTTCAGCTTCCAATTTAAGAGTCAATTTTCCTGTCGTGGCTGCCAGCGCCACGATCAGACGACGACATACACATTCGATGCTCTGGCTCATCCTGCTCAATCCGGAGTGTATCTTAACGGAACACGAGTGAGACTCGGGTTCCAAAATGGAACCTACATTTGCCGGCTCTTGGCGAGAGACGATGTAAGCCGTGGTTTATGTGATCTTTAAGGGATCGAAGAATGTTTCCTGGATTGGCCGAACTATTGCCCACGCCTCTGCGTGAACTCATTTCGCGAGCGATGCATGGCAAGGCGGCCAGGCCAAAACTGTCTCTCCGTCGGTACGCTGTTGTTCATTGGCGTGTGCGCATCGAGGATTCCTTGCGCGATGGCTCAAGATCCAGCCCAGAACCCTGCGAATCAGGAAACCAGATTCGGATCAGTAGGAGATAAACCGGCGGACCTTCCCCTGAAAAAAGTTGAGAAATCTGAAGCAAGCGATGACAGGGAGAACAAACTCGGGGCGCAAACCATTAGAAACATCATGCGGGATCAGGGGGAGATATGGAAGAGTCCCGCCCATCTGCGCCTGGGGCAAGCGGATTGGCTCGTTCCGTTTGCCGGTATCACAGCGGGATTTCTTGTCACCGATCATGATGCCAGTCTGCATCTATCTAATTCCCCGAAGACGTTGAAAAATTACACGGACTTCTCCAACTATGGCATGGCAGTTATGGCCGGAGGCGTGGGAGGCCTCTATCTCTGGGGCAGGGCTACCCACGATCCCCACAAACGGGAAGCGGGGATTCTGAGCGGGGAAGCTGCAGTCGATGGACTGCTTGTGGCGACGGCACTGAAGTATGCGACCGGACGGGAACGGCCGGACGTCGATTCCTCGCGCGGAAAATTCTGGCAGGGGGGCACCTCCTTTCCCTCCAGCCACGCTACCGCTGCCTGGGCGATTGCCAGCGTGCTCACTCATGAATATCCGGGGCCCATCACGAAGATTCTTGCTTACGGCGCCGCAACGGCAATTACCGTTGCGAGAGTGGAAGGCAAGAACCATTTTCCCGCCGATGCGTTCGTGGGGAGCGGAATCGGCTGGTTAGCCGGATGGCAGGTCTATCGGGCGCATCACAATCCGGAACTGGGGGGAGGCATCGCAGAGCGGTTATCGGGCTCACCACTAGTGGAAACCGAGAGAACGCCAAGCGCCATGGGCTCACCTTACGTTCCATTGGATAGTTGGATTTACCCGATTCTGGATCGCCTGATGGCGCTGGGCACAATAGATGACGCGCTCCTTGGCATGAAGCCATGGACGAGGCTCGAATGTGCGCGTCTGGTAAGTGAAGCGGGAGAGCGCCTTCAAGATGAAGCAGCCGGAACAGAGGCAGAGCGACTCTATGACTCTGTTCGTCAGGAGTTCTTGCGGGAAACGGAGCTCCTCAGCGGCGGAAGCAATCGAGCCACATATCTCGAATCTGTCTACACTCGCGCCACGCAAATTTCCGGGCCGCCGCTGACGGACGGCTATCACTTCGGCCAGACACTAATCAATGATTTCGGCAGGCCCTTCCAGGAAGGCTTCAACAGCGTAGCAGGATTTTCAGGCTGGGCTACGGCCGGAAGATGGGTCGTCTATCTTCGCGGAGAGTACGAACATTCCCCGGACGGTCCGGCAGTTCCGCCTAGCACGGAAGCCATCATAGCGGCCGTGGATCTAAATCCTGTTTTCCCTTCGAGCCCGGTGCCGTCCCGAAACCAGGCGCGGCTTCTGGACACGTATGTGGGACTGAATCTCGCGAACTGGCAAATCTCTTACGGCCAGGAAAGTCAGTGGTGGTCACCGAGTCAATCCGGCCCGTTGCTCTTCAGTGATAATGCGTATCCCATCCGAATGTTTCACATAAACAAGGTTTCGCCGTTCCGGCTGCCCGGACTATTCAAGTTCCTTGGGCCGACTCGTTGGGACGCTTTCTTCGGTACCTTGCAAGGTCATCAGACCTCTCCCGGCCCCTTCATGCATGGCGAAAAGATCAGCTTCAAGCCCACGCGCAACCTCGAGTTTGGATTCAGCCGGACGGTGATTCTAGGTGGAGCGGGTTTGCCACTGACGCCTGACCGGCTTCTCCGCAGCTATTTCAGCGCAACAAGCGCCAACAAGGAAACACCGGCCACGGATCCGGGAAAGCGCAGCGGCGGATTTGATGTCAACTATCGCGTCCCGTATTTGCGGAATTGGTTGACGATTTACACGGACTCCCTTGCGGATGATGATCCTTCTCCCATTGCCGCGCCCCTTCGCGCAGGAATCATTCCTGGAATCTACCTTTCCCATTTTCCTGGATTGCAAAAACTCGATTTGCGGGTGGAAGCTCCGCTGACCAATACTATTTTGACCAATGGGGCGGGCCATTACATTTATTGGGACGGTTTCTATCATGATCTCTATACCAACCGCGGATACTTGATGGGCAATTGGGTGGGGCGCGATGGTTCGGGGATAGCGAGCACAAGCCGATATTGGCTGAGCGCACGCAATGCGATTCAATTTGGATACCGCCACGCGAAAGTCGACGTGAAATTCATCCCGCAGGGAGGGACGATCAACGACGGTTCAGTCCGCGCCGAGTTTTGGTTAAAGCGCGATTGGGAGACCTCCGCTCTTGTCCAGTATGAACAATGGAGGTTTCCCGTGCTGGCCCCTGGTTTGCAGAGGAATGTCACTGCTTCCGTCCAATTGAATTACTGGCCTCGGCCAGGCAAGCAGTAGCGCAAGAAATTGTCTCCGAAGCGGCGGGAAGCGTTCGACCCCTTGTTTCACCGCCCGCCTTCTTACAAAATCCTTAGTTCCATCTCACGAGTTCCTAAGCCGGGATAATCCAAAATTCATTTTGGCTTGCGCCAACCAACGCGGCGCCTGGCGTCTTAGGAAAAGCAGCCGCCAAGAGATGTAGAATTCATCAGATCGAGCGTGTAAGGAAAGCAGCTTATGTTGGACCTAATCTTCATTGCCTCGATGGCGGTCTTTGTGATGGTGGGGATTTTGTATGTTCGCGCGTGCGAACGGTTGAAATAAAGGCGATTCGATGAGCACAGAAAATGCAGTACTCCTGATCCTCTGCGCGGCGATTTGCGTTTATTTGCTTTACGCACTACTCAAGCCGGAGAAGTTCTGAAATGACGGCAAATGGCTGGTTCCAAATCTTTCTTGTGCTCGCCGTGGTCTTTGCGATCACCAAACCGCTCGGCATCTTCATGTCGCGTGTGTTCAACGGGGAGAAGACGTTTCTTGACCCGGTCCTGAGGCCCGTTGAAAGACTGGTCTATCGTCTTGCAGGCGTGGACAAAGATCATGAAATGCGCTGGACGGAATATGCATTCGCCATGCTTCTGTTTAGCGGCGCATCCATGGCGCTCTTATATCTGATCGAGCGCACCCAACAGTGGCTTCCGCTCAACCCGCAAAAGCTGGCCAATGTGCCGCAAGCCCTGGCGTTTAATACCGCAGTGTCCTTTACGACCAACACGAATTGGCAGAACTACGGCGGCGAATCCACCATGAGTTACCTCACCCAAATGGCTGGGCTCGCCTACCATAACTTTACTTCCGCCGCGGCGGGTATCGTGATGGCCATCGTGGTCATCCGTGGCATTGCGCGCAAAGAGACGGATAGGCTTGGAAATTTCTGGGTGGACATGACGCGATGCCTGCTCTGGGTTCTATTGCCTATCTGCCTGGTGACGTCGCTGGTGCTGGTGTCGCAGGGGGTCGTACAGAACCTCAAACCCTACACCACGGTGCAGCTCACAGAGCCGCAAACTGTGCAGGTAATCGGCGCGGATGGCAAGACGTCTGCGCAAGTCGTCCGCGAACAGATTCTCGCGCAAGGACCGGTGGCTTCCCAGGAAGTGATCAAAGAACTTGGCACCAACGGCGGTGGATTCTTCGGCGCCAATAGCGCACACCCTTTCGAAAATCCAACCCCGTTTTCGAACTTTCTGGAGATTGTGCTCATCTTGTCGATCCCTTCGGGCCTCACTTACACGCTGGGCCGGATGGCGGGCTCGCTTCGGCATGGCTGGGCCGTGTGGGCCGCGATGACGGTACTGTTTCTCATGGGTGTGACAGCAGCTTATTGGGCAGAGGCCCGAGGGAACCCGCTGCTTACCGAGGCCAACCAGCGCGCAAGCGCAGAGCAATCCGGCGGCAACATGGAAGGAAAAGAAGTGCGATTCGGAGCGGCAAATTCCGCTCTATTTGCCACGGTGACAACCGACACCAGTTGCGGAGCGGTGAACAGCCAGCACGACTCATTCACGCCGCTAGGCGGGATGATTCCGCTGATCAACATCATGCTGGGCGAGGTGGCATTCGGCGGTGTTGGATCGGGGCTCTACGGCGTGGTGGTCTTCGTCATTCTGGCGGTATTCATCGCAGGTTTGATGGTCGGGCGAACGCCGGAATACTTGGGGAAAAAAATTGAGTCATATGATGTCCAAATGGCCATGCTCTCGATCCTGGTCATGACTTTTGTGATCCTTGGGTTTTCGGCCCTGGCAGTGGTGCGGCCGTTTGGGACGTCCAGCATCTCGAACCCTGGCCCGCACGGGCTCTCACAAATTCTCTATCTTTACACTTCGTCGGTGGGGAACAACGGCTCCGCATTCGGCGGCTTGAACGGCAACACCCTGTGGTACAACACCAGCGGCGCAGCGGCCATGCTGCTGGGCCGCTTCTTCATGGTGATTCCGGTGCTCGCCATCGCCGGGAATCTGGCGAAGAAGAAAATCTCTCCTCAGTCCGCTGGAACCTTCCCCGTGACTGGCCCACTTTTCAGTACGCTGCTGGTTTCAACGATCCTAATCGTGAGTGCGCTTACATTTTTCCCTGCTCTCAGCCTGGGCCCGATTCTGGAGCACCTGCTGATGCAGGCCGGAAAGGTGTTCTAAGACCGTTATGTCCGAACGCACGCAGCACAAAGCAATATCGCTCGGCGATGCAAAGATTCTGCGGGTTGCCATACTCGATTCTTTCCGGAAACTGCATCCGCGGACCATGATCAAGAATCCGGTCATGTTCGTCGTGGAAGTGGGTGCGCTGCTCACCACCATTCAGCTCGTGCGCGACAATCTTCAGCACGCCGGAGGGTTCGGTTGGGAACTCCAGATCGCTTTGTGGCTCTGGTTCACGGTTCTATTTGCGAATTTCGCGGAGGCCATGGCCGAAGGCCGTGGCAAGGCCCAGGCAGAAACACTCCGAAAGGCCAGAGCGGAGACTCCTACGCAGCGTCTCAAGCCAGATGGAACAACCGAAACCGTCTCGAGTTCGGTGTTGCGCGCCAATGACGTCGTTGTTGTGTCGGCGTGCGAATTCATACCAGGCGATGGCGAGGTCATCGAAGGTGTGGCGTCGGTGGACGAATCGGCAATCACCGGCGAGTCGGCGCCCGTCATCCGCGAGGCAGGCGGCGATCGTTCAGCCGTCACCGGTGGCACGCGCGTGCTCTCGGATGAGATCAAGGTGCGCATTACTTCGAATCCAGGAGAGACTTTTCTCGACCGCATGATCCACCTGGTCGAGGGCGCTTCACGGCAAAAAACACCCAACGAGATTGCGCTCAACATTCTTCTTGCCGGGCTGACGATCATCTTCCTGGTAGCCGTGGTCACGCTCCAGCCTTTTGCGATTTATTCCGGAGCGCCGCAGAACATCTTTGTCCTGGTCTCCCTGCTCGTCTGCCTGATTCCCACGACCATTGGCGGTCTGCTCTCAGCGATCGGCATCGCAGGAATGGACCGGATGATCCAGCACAACGTCATCGCCATGTCCGGGCGAGCAGTAGAGGCGTCAGGAGACGTGGACGTCCTGCTGCTGGACAAGACGGGGACCATCACCCTTGGCAACCGCGCCGCAACGCAATTGCACGCAGCTCCCGGCATATCTGAAACGGAACTGGCGGACAGCGCGCAGCTTGCTTCGATCGCCGATGAAACTCCTGAAGGCCGTTCCATCGTCGTCCTCGTCAAAGACAAATACGGCATGCGCGGGCGCGAGATGTCCCAGCACAGCCCCACGTTTATCCCGTTCACGGCGCAAACGCGAATGTCTGGCGTGGATTTGGATGGAGTGGAAATTCGCAAAGGCGCGTGCGACGCCATCTCCAAGTGGGCCGGCGAACGCGGCAACCGGGTGCCGGTCGAAACGCAGCGCGTGGTCGAAGCTATCTCCAATTCGGGCGGCACTCCGCTGCTGGTAGGGCGGAATCGCGCGGTGTTGGGAGTGATTCAGCTCGAAGACATCGTGAAAGGTGGCATGCGCGAGAGATTCGACCAACTCCGGGCGATGGGGATTCGCACGGTCATGATTACTGGGGATAATCCTTTGACGGCGGCTGCGATTGCCAAACAGGCCGGCGTCGATGACTTTCTTGCCGAGGCCAAGCCCGAAGACAAGATGGCGCTGATCAAGCGCGAACAAGCGAAGGGCAAGCTTGTGGCCATGACCGGCGACGGAACGAATGACGCTCCTGCTCTTGCGCAGGCTGACGTCGGAGTCGCGATGAACACCGGCACGCAAGCCGCAAAAGAAGCCGGAAACATGGTCGATCTGGACTCCAATCCCACCAAATTGATTGAAATCGTGGAAATCGGGAAACAGTTGCTAATCACGCGTGGCTCGCTAACAACTTTTTCCGTGGCCAACGACGTGGCTAAATACTTCGCGATTATTCCGGCCATGTTTAAGGCGGCATTCCCGCAGCTTGAGATTCTGAACGTGATGGGGCTGCGTACTCCTCAGTCCGCTATCCTCTCTGCGGTGATTTTTAATGCGCTCATCATCATTGCCTTGATTCCACTCGCGCTCCGTGGCGCCCGCTATCGGCCGTTGGGCGCCGCAGCTCTCCTTCGCCGCAATCTGCTTGTTTACGGCGTGGGCGGCATTATTGCGCCGTTTCTAGGAATCAAGCTCATTGACGTTTTGCTGACGCACCTCGGTATGGCGTAGAGGAACTATGAAAAAGAATCTTCTCATCTCCCTGTGGTTCACCGTGGTCACAACGGTTGTATTGGGTGTTATCTATCCGCTCGCGGTCACCGGGCTCGCGCAACTCTTGTTTCCCGGCAAGGCCAACGGACAACTGATCGAAAAAGACGGCAAGGTCGTGGGATCGAGAATCATTGGCCAGGCGTTCACGGGGACTGAATACTTTCATTCGCGACCCTCAGCCGCAGGAACAGGGAACGGGTACGACGCGACTTCAAGCGGCGGCTCAAACCTGGGGCCGACAAACAAGGCGTTGCTTGACCGGGTCAAGGGCGACATTCAGAAATTGGGGGCGGAAAATCCTCGCGCAACCGTCCCGGTCGATCTCGTCACCACTTCTGGCTCGGGGCTCGATCCAGACATCTCGCCGGCGTCCGCGGAATTTCAGGTGGCTCGTGTCGCGCATGAACGTGGTATGAGCGAGCAAGCAGTGCGTGCCCTCGTTCAGAAACACACGCTTGGGAGGCAATTCGGCATTTTGGGCGAGCCGCGCGTGAATGTCCTGGGGCTGAATCTTGATCTGGACGCGATGCGTCTGAAGCGCTAAGAATCAGGTCTTGCGGGAAGAACTTTTCCCGGAATTCGCGCGAGGCGCCTGAAACCTGTACCCTACCCAGGGTTCCGTCAAAATATACTTTGGATGGGCTGGATCGCTTTCAATCTTCTTCCGCAATTGATTGATGACCACTCTTAAATTCTCAGTTTCTTCGCCGTAATCCGGTCCCCAGACAGATTGCAAAATTCGCCGATGGGTGAGTGGTTTGCCCTGATTGGCAATCAGGTGTCGGACGACTTCGAACTCCTTCGGAGTCAGGTGAACTTGCTTTCCACGAACCGTCGTTCGCCGGCTTTCAAAATCAAGAGTGAGATCCTTGGAAACGAAGGGTGGCAAAGCGTCTTCCGCAGCGTATCGCCGCAAGGCTGCGCGAATCCGCGCCAGCAGTTCCTCGATTCCAAACGGCTTGACCACATAATCGTCAGCGCCGGCATCCAGTGCGAGGACTTTGTCCCGCTCTGCATTTCGAACCGTGAGCATGATAATCGGGGCCTCCGACGATCGCCGGATCTCCCGGCATGCCTCGATTCCACCCATGCCCGGCATGTTGACATCCAGAAGGATAAGATCGGGCTTTTCCTTCCGGGCAAGCTCAATGGCCTCCTCACCACTCTTGGCTTCCAGAATGACGTAGCCCTTGATGGACAGCGTGGAGCGCAGCACGCGCCGAATCTGCGGTTCGTCATCCACTACCAGGATCGTAGCTGCACTCATCTTCTCGTTTCCGCCCCTCTTGCTATTGGCAAAGTAAAAGAAAAGACCGACCCATGGCCGAGCTGGCTGGTCACATTAATCGATCCTTTGTGCGCGGTAACGAGGGCCTTCGCGATCGGCAGCCCCATTCCGGTTCCGCGCACGAGGTAGCGTTGATCCTTTCCGCGATAGAACTTATCAAAAATCATCTCTTGTTCGAAATCATCTATGCCGGGCCCGCGGTCGGCCACACTGGTGGTCACAAACTCGCCGGTTCGCTCCGCAGTAATGGTAATGGGCCGCTCTCTTGCCGAGTAAAGATTGGCATTGTCAATGAGCTTAACCACAATATCCGTTGCGCGTTCCAGATCGGCCTCGACGGGCGGAAGATTCGAATTGATTTTCACCTGGACTTCCCGGCTTCCCAGGGAGGTCTTCAGTTGTGAGAGGGCACCCTGAATGATCTCTTCGATGGGCGTCGGAGCAAAATGCAGCTCGATATCTCCAGCCTCCAGCCGGGCCATTTCGGAAGCTTCTTCGACTAAATGGTTCAGCCGGTCGCATTCCTCATTAATGATGCTAAGCAACTCGTAGCTTTCCGCTGCGATTGCTTTCCCGCTGGAAAGCAGACTAGTGACCGCCGCTTTCATGGAAGTTAGCGGCGTGCGGAAATCATGTGTGATGGAATCCAGCAAAGCGGACTTCAGGCGCTCTCCCTGTCGTTCAGCCTCGGTCTGGCTGAGTTGTTCCACGGCTCGCGCGCGCTCGACGGCGATAGCCACCAGGCTGCCCACCGCATCCAGCGTTTGCCGGGAAAGTTGAGCTCCTGAAATGCCCAGGCTCCCGATGGCTTTCACTCCCAGACGCACAGGAACGAAGTAAAGACTTTGCTGTGCTTCGATCATAATCTCGTCGCGTGCGAAAGCGGACTTCATTTTCTCTTCACCCAGATGAGCAGCGCCATAACCCGACCGGTAGAACTTCTCCTTCTGCGGCAGGAATAACTCGGCGGCTCCGGCTTCAAAACTCTCCACAATGTAGTTCGGGATGGCGTTCATTAATTGGATGACATTGCCTTCGCCAAGAAGTTTCTGGCTGAACTTGTAAAGCCGCTCGATTTCGCGGCGGCGGCTGATGGCATCGTCCGCTTCTTTTCGGATCCGCGCGGAGAGCTGGCTTCCCACAATGGACGTAACCAGGAAGGCGCCCAGCGCCACCCAGTTCTGCGGGTCAGCGATGGTTAGCTTCCCAATGGGCGGCAAGAATTCATAGTTAAAGACCAGCATCGCCGCAACAGACATGAAGACGGAGACCGCCATTCCCCAGACCGCCGAAACTGCTAGAATTGCAAGAAGAAGCGTCAGAGCGACGGTAGTCTGGTTCACCTGAATCACTTGGCGGTAGAGAAAAGCGATGCCGGAAACGATGACCAGGGACACAGCAAAACCGAATGTCCGGCCGGCGAGGAATCTCTGCATTCGATTATTCTAACGCAAGCAATTCGTTTGCCGCGGAGAACATAGTCCTTTGCCAAAGAAGCCGGAAGAATGGTTGGAAATCGCCTCGCCGGCGCAGAAGTCGCGCGGCATCCTGAAACTCTTCCTCGGCTACGCTCCCGGTGTCGGCAAGACCTTCAACATGCTGAGCGAAGCCATCCGGCGAAAGAGCCGAGGTGAAGATGTCGTCACAGGTGTCATCGAGACTCACGGGCGAAAGGGCATCGAGGTACTTCTTCATCAGATTGAAACTGTTCCTCGAAAAAAAATCGAATACAAAGGGACGGTTTTTGAAGAGATGGATGTGGACGCCATACTCGCTCGCGGCCCGCAGGTCGTTCTGGTGGATGAGCTCGCGCACACCAATATTCCCGGAAGCAAGCACCGCAAGCGTTATGAAGACGTTCAAGAACTCCTTGCCGCAAACATCGACGTCATCTCTACGTTGAACATCCAGCACATTGAGAGCCTGGCGCCCATTGTTCGCTCGATTACCGGCATTACCGTGCGCGAAACGGTTCCCGACTGGGTTCCCCTCACCGCCGCGGAAACCGTCATGGTTGATCTCACTCCAGAGGCCCTGCAAAACCGGATGAAGCGCGGTGATGTCTACAGCACGGAGAAAGTCGAGCGTTCTCTCAAGAACTTTTTCCGGCGCGGCAATCTCATTGCTCTTCGTGAGCTCGCTCTGCGCCAGGTCGCGGAACAGGTGGACCGCAGCCTGGAATCCTACATGGAAGACAAGGAGATCCGGAAAAACTGGGGTGTACGGGAGCGCATAGCCGTGTGCGTTTCGTCCAATCCGTCAGGGCAGTATTTGATCGCGCGGAGCGCGCGCATGGCGCGCCGCATGGATGCCGAACTTTACGTCATTCACGTGGATCGTGAATTTGGCCCGAAGGATTCGAACGAGGGTGCTCTCGCCGCGAACTTGCGGTTTGCGGAGAGTCTTGGAGCCGGGGTAATCCGTTTGAAAGGCCGGAGCATCGCCGATAGTGTCGCGGAATTCGTTCGTTCGAAACACATCACTCAGGTGATTTTCGGACGTGCAGTCGTACGCGACTGGCGCAAGTACCTCTATCTATCCGTCGTGCACCGCTTTCTGCGCGAATCACCCGCTGTGGATGTTCATATCGTAACCCAGGAGTCCGAGGAGTAGCTCAGGCCTGGGGCGCAGCCATGATCTGTAATTTCCCCTGCAATTCCAGATCGATGTCCACCGTGTGGTTGACTTTGAGGAAAAAGCTGCTGGGATTTTTCAGGCCCCAGTCTATGAAGGGAATTCCGAATTTCGCGCGGCCCGTCCAGCGATCACCGCTGAGTTCGCCTTGCACGGAAACCGTCATCTCATGTTTGGCCCCGTGCAGCAGGAAAGTTCCGTGGACCTGCAGTGAGGAAGGGCCTTCCTGGGCGAGTTTCCCTTCGAATCGGTCCGGCCGAAAGACAATCTCCGGGTAACGACCGCTTTCGAGAACCTCTTTGTGCATTTTCCTGTCCCGCGAGTCGTTCCCGCTGTCCCCGCTTGTGGCGTGCACAACGATTTCGCCGCTGGCCTTCCCCGTTGTAGGATCCAGTTGAACAGCGCCTTTTTCAAGGGCAAACGTGCCATGGACGGTGTGGAGGGTGGTCCCGAGCGTCCAGTGCACTGTGCATTGTCCCGAATCGAATTCCACCAAGATAATTCCGGTGGCTGGCGCCGGGGGAGCTGCGTGCTGCGGAAGGGCGCTCAACACCAGCAGTCCCGCGAGCACCACGCTTAAGAGACTGAGAACAGATACGCTGCGACTTAAAGAGATTCTCATCTTTCGACTTTTCAATTTATGCAGCCAAGAGTTGCCAACCGAGCAGCGCACTCGTTCTTAAGGAATGCAAAGTAGAAGCCTCGCCCGCCTGGATCGCCAGCAACCGGGAAAATAGATCGGGAGCTTTCGCGAGGGCTCTCATGGCGCGTTTCCTGACGGATGAATATTGATCAAGCCGCAAGAGCAGGTGCCCCATAAGATTTGGCCGCCACGCCATGCGCCGGTGTGCGGTCTGATACGACTTCAGAACTCCAGATATTAGGGCATCGGCGAGAGATAGCGCCTGTCGGAAGCTCTGGCAGAGCCCATCACCTGTGATTGCATCTATACTGCCGGAGGCATCTCCTATCAAGGCGATTTTTCCTTTGAAGACTCGGTCCAGCCTGCGCGTCGCGGTGATCGCTCCTCGGTCCGCGTTGCTTGGTTCTGAATTCACGAGGAGATCTGCCAGCCGGGGAAATTCTGCCCAGGCTTCTTCGATGCGCATCCGGGGATCGCGCGAAACCAGCGCGAAACAAAACTCTTCCCTTCCGACCGGCGTTACGTAAGCCTGCATCTTCCTGCCCCAGTGAACCTCCACGTAGTCTGTCCAGGGCTTCACCCGAATGTGCCGTGTTTGAGCAAATCGGACTTCTCGGCGTGAGCCCGACTCCAGACCTGCCCAACGACGAACTTTGGAATTAATTCCATCCGCGCCTACAATCCATGTCGCAGGCATCATCTGGCCGCCAAGGATTGCACCTTCCTGGGTCACGCCAGTAACAGGTGTATTCCAGAGCAAGCACACTCCGCACTCTTCCGCCCGCGCAATCATCTTCTCGTGAAGCAGGGTTCGCCGCATGCCGAGACCACTTATGGAGGGAAATCTCCCCTCGACGGATGTTGTTGTATCGACGAAGCGGATCCCTGGAAACGCCTTGCCATCACCCGGATGGATGGTGACGCCTAATTCGCGGAGAGCCCTGAGAGTATCCGGCAGCAGGCCTTCACCACACGCTTTGTCAATGGGTGGCTTGGCGCCGTCCGCCACCGTTACGTCAAATCCTTTTCTCCGCGCGGCGATAGCCGCGGCCAAGCCCGCAGGACCGCCACCAATGACCAACACGTCCGCTCCATTGCCCATGAAATCTCTCGCAAACCTGTCTACGTACCCCGCCAAGCTTCCCCTTATTTAGATGTCCAAACCGGAATGGGGATGCCCTTTACCCAGGAGGCTTCACCGCGTTAGGCAGTTTTAGAAATGAGTGGACCCGCGGCAAGCGTGGAAAGTCATATAATCTCTTCTTATTTCATTCAACATAACTATTAATTTGACTCATTGACTTCCCTGGCCCATCCTGCTACTTTGATGGCGAGCAAGCCCATATGTTTCAGGCGGCCACCACAAATCATTGGCATGTCTTGCAGGGCATGACTGCCCTTTATAGATACCGGACCTTCGTAAGAATTATTCCCGTACCTGTAGGCGGTACCACAGGCGGATGATGGCAGCCTAATGGGGCACTACCGGAAGCTTTCGGGGCCATCATCCAAACGAGGATGATGGCCCGAGGTTTTTTGGGCAGCGAGTTTTCTCGAATCGTCGTCACGTTGTTGCAACGGAGGAACTTCTCAGTGACAGATCAAGCGCTTAAGCCGCGAAGCCATGCGCTAACCGACGGAGCAAGTCGCGCGGGCGCGCGCGCCATGCTTCGCGCCTGCGGGCTCAAGGATGAAGACTTCCAAAAACCGCTCATCGGCGTCGCCAATACTTGGATCGAGATCGGGCCCTGCAACTATCATCTCCGCGAGCTTGCGCAACACGTCAAAGATGGCATTCGCGTCGCGGGCGGCACGCCTCTCGAGTTCAACACCGTTTCTATTTCCGATGGCATCACCATGGGCACCGAAGGCATGCGCGCTTCGCTGATCAGCCGCGAGGTCATCACCGATTCGATTGAACTCGTTACGCGCGGCAATTTGTTCGATGCCTTGGTTGTCCTGGTGGGCTGCGACAAAACCATTCCCGCCGGCATCATGGCCCTTGCGCGGCTGAATATTCCAGGACTTGTTTTGTACGGCGGTTCGATTGCTCCCGGCCAGTTCGAGGGCCACGCGGTCACCATTCAGGATGTCTACGAAGCCATCGGATCACATGCCCGTGGCGCGATAACGGACGCTCAGCTCAAGTCCCTCGAATCGGTGGCCTGTCCTGGCGCCGGAGCTTGCGGAGGCCAGTTCACCGCCAACACCATGGCGTTGGTCTGCGAATTTCTGGGCATCGCTCCGATGGGACTGTCGAGCGTGCCCGCGACGAATACCGGAAAGGCAGGCGCCGGCCGCCGCGCGGGGGAATTGGTCCTTGACCTTCTCCGCAAAGATCTCACCCCCTCAAAAATTATCACCAAAGCCGCGATCGAAAATGCAATCGCGGGAGTGGCCGCTACAGGTGGCTCGACCAACGCTGTTCTGCATCTCCTGGCCATTGCCAACGAGTCGAAAATCTCGCTCTCAATTGACGATTTTGACCGCATCAGTTCGCGCGTCCCCATTCTTGCCGATCTCAAGCCGGGAGGCCGATTCGTTGCAACCGATCTCTATGCAGCAGGCGGAACTGCGCTCGTTGCAAAGCGCCTCCTTGAAGCCGGCTTGCTTCGCGGCGAATGCATTACCGTCACGGGACGAACTCTCGCCGAGGAAGCCGCCACGGCCAAAGAAGCTCCGAAGCAAGAGGTCGTCCGCAAAATCGACGCCCCGCTCAGGCCCACTGGCGGCCTCGTGATCCTGAAGGGCAATCTCGCTCCCGAAGGCTGCGTTGTGAAAGTCGCTGGCCACAGTCTTCAAAATTTTCGCGGGCCCGCGCGGATATTTAATAGTGAAGAATTGGCGTTCGCCGCGGTTGAACAAGGAGTCATTAAGGCTGGAGATGTGGTCGTGATCCGCTATGAAGGTCCAAAGGGTGGCCCCGGGATGCGTGAAATGCTTGCGGTGACAGCTGCCCTGGTCGGCGCAGGGTTGGGCGATTCGGTGGCGCTTCTGACCGATGGGCGCTTTTCCGGAGCCACTCACGGACTCATGGCCGGACATGTGGCTCCTGAAGCCGCTCATGGCGGCCCCATCGCAGCCCTCGCTGACGGCGACACGATCGTTTTCGACATTCCCAAGAGGCAATTGAACGTTGAGTTGAGTGCAGCCGATATCCAAAAACGTCTTGTGACGTGGAAGCCGCCGGCTCCGCGATACTCTAGCGGCGTCATGGCGAAATACGCGCTGCTCGTCTCGTCTTCTTCGCTCGGAGCGATTACAGCCGATCTTGCATCTTTTTCGGCGCCGGTTCAGCCTGGCTCCCTTGCGAGGACTCTATGAAGCTAACCGGTGCGGAAATCCTTTGCGATTCGCTCACGCGCCTCGGCGTGCGCGAAATTTTTGGCTATCCTGGCGGCGCGATTCTCCCCGTTTACGACGCGCTCGGCAAATCGAAGTTGCACCATATCCTCGTGCGCCACGAACAGGGCGCCACACACATGGCGGACGGCTACGCGCGCGCCAGCGGAGGAATTGGCGTGGCCATGGCCACTTCCGGTCCGGGGGCCACGAACATGGTCACCGGGATTGCTACGGCCATGCTGGACTCTTCCCCGGTCGTCTGCATCACCGGGCAAGTGAGCAGCAAGGTGCTGGGTTCTGACGCGTTTCAGGAAATTGATATTACCGGCATCACCATGCCGATCACTAAGCACAACGTGGTGGTCACAAAGGCCGAGGATATTGCGCGCACCGTTCGAGAAGCCTTTGTGATCGCGAGTAGCGGACGCCCGGGCCCGGTTCTTGTGGACATCACCAAGGATGCGCAGCAGGCTTCCGCGGAATTCAATTGGGAAGCGTCCGCCCCAAAGCTCCCGCCAAAACGCCCGCGCAACAATCACGATCAGGCTGAATTCGACCGCGCCGTGGAATTACTGAACTCGGCAAAGCGTCCAGTCATTCTAGCCGGCCGGGGAATCATGCTTTCCGGGGCCATGCGTGCCTTCGAGCAATTTATCCGCGCGGGAAATTATCCCGTGGCCATGACGCTGCTCGGAATCGGCTGCTTCCCTGCAAACGACCCGCTGAATCTTGGCATGATGGGCATGCACGGTGAAGCCTGGGTCAACAATGCCATTCAGGAAGCTGACTTGCTCATCGCTGTGGGGATGCGCTTCGACGACCGCGTCACCGGCGATTTGCGCACTTACGCCAAGAGCGCGCGCAAGATTCACATCGAGATCGATCGCGCGGAAATCAATAAGAACGTGAAGGTGGACGCCGCCCTTGTCGGCGATGCGCGCGAGGTTCTTGAAAAACTCATGCCGCATATCGTGACCCGCGATCATAGTGCATGGATCCAGCATATCGCCGAACTCCGGGGCGATTCCGCCGTGCGTGACATCCAGAGCCTGCCAGACAACGGCCACCTCTACGCCGCTCACGTCATCAACGATATCTGGAAAGAAACGCACGGCGAAGCCATCGTCGTGACCGACGTTGGCCAGCACCAGATGTGGGAAGCGCAGTATTACCACCACAACTGTCCCCGCACGCTGATTACTTCTGGCGGTCTTGGGACCATGGGCTTCGCGCTGCCTGCCGCCATTGGTGCGAAATTTGCCAAGCCGGACTCCGAAGTCTGGGTCGTGGTGGGCGACGGCGGCTTCCAGATGACCATGAGCGAACTCGCCACCATCGTTCAGGAAAAAATCAACATCAAGATAGCCATCATCAATAACGGATATCTCGGAATGGTCCGTCAGTGGCAGGAATTCTTCTATGACAAGCGCTACGTCGCCACTCCGCTTGTCGCACCGGATTTTGCCGCCCTGGCTAATGCCTTCGGTATCCGCGGTGAACGCATTACCACCCGCAGCGAAGTGGTCCCGATCATTCGCTCCGCGCGCGAATCCGCCCAGACCGTGCTGATAGACTTTCGCGTGGAACAGGAGGATTCCGTGTATCCCATGGTTCCAGCCGGCGCTTCCTTGAGTGAAATGATTCGCCGACCTGATAGTCCGCTCGTTGAAACCGCGACTGAGCCTTGAGAGAAAAGGGGAGAGCATGCAAACACTTGTTGCCTATGTTGAAAACAAGCCTGGCGTCCTGAACCGCGTCTCTTCCCTGGCGCGGCGCCTTGCCATCAATATCGATTCGCTCACAGTCGGTCCAACCGAGAACGAAGAGATCGCACGCATGACCATCGTCGCCCATACCGATGAAAAGGGCGCTCATCGCCTCGAGGCCAGCCTGGAGAAACTCGTGGATGTGCGCCTGGCGGAAAATATTTCCGACCGCGCCCTGCTCGAGCGAGACCTCGCCCTAATCAAGGTCGCTGCGGATCAGCAAAATCGCCCGCACCTCATGGAGCTGATTAAAGTGTTCCGCGCGCGCGTCGTCGATGTTGCTCCGGAATCGCTCATCATTGAAGTGTCCGGTACCGTGGATAAGATCGATGGCTTGCTTGAAGTGCTCCGCCCATTCGGAGTTCTTGAAATGGCGCGCAGCGGCCGCATCTCCATGACTCGCGGCGGCGATTTGCTTCGTCCGCCGGTCACGATGCCCACAACTTCTGAGCTCGAATCGGCCGGCCCAAGCGTGAAATAGCGGATTTCGGGCAGGTCAAGAAGAGAAACACATTCGGACGCAAGGCGCGGGCGTCCAAAAATGAATCCCGCGTTGAACAATCACAGGCTCGGTCGTTCCAAGGCCGGCGAGAGGAAAAGAATGGCAAATCTTTATTACGACGATTCCGCGGACCTTTCACTCATCCAGGCGAAGAAGGTCGCTATTATTGGCTACGGTTCTCAAGGCCATGCACACTCACTGAATCTCCGCGACAGCGGTGTCGCTGTCCGCGTTGGCCTCCCCGAAGGCAGCGCCTCCCGTTCGAAGGCCGCGAAGGAAGGCTTGACGGTCAACACTCCTGCCGAAGCTGCAGCTTGGGCCGACGTCATCATGATCCTGGCGCCGGACACCAAGCAGCCAAAGCTGTATTGCGATGCTATTGAACCGAATCTTAAGCCCGGCAAGACGCTGATGTTCGCTCATGGGTTTAACATCCGTTTCGGCACGATCAAGCCGCCTGCAACGGTTGACGTTTCCATGATCGCGCCCAAAGCCCCCGGCCATCGCGTTCGCGAGGTTTTCACCGAAGGTGGTGGAACACCCGCACTTATTGCGGTTGAGCAAGATGCCACAGGAACGGCGAAAGCCCTCGCGCTCGCGTACGGCAAAGCACTCGGCTGCACGCGCGCCGGCGTCCTGGAAACCACTTTCACCGAAGAAACCGAAACGGATCTCTTCGGCGAGCAGGCGGTACTTTGCGGCGGCGTCAGCGAATTGATCAAAGCAGGATTTGAGACGCTCACCGAAGCGGGCTATCAGCCCGAAGTTGCATACTTCGAATGTCTGCACGAACTCAAGCTCATCGTGGATCTCATCTATCGGGGCGGACTTAGCTACATGCGCTATTCGGTCAGCGATACTGCTGAGCAGGGTGACTATTCCGCCGGACCTCGCATCATCACCAAACAAACCCGCGAAGAAATGCGCAAGATCCTCTCGGAAATTCGCAATGGCAGCTTTGCGAAAGCGTGGATTGATGAGAACGAAAAGGGCTGCCCCAATTTTCTCGCCAAGCGCCAGCGAGAGCAATCGCATCCCGTCGAGCAACTGGGTCCTAAACTGCGCGCCATGATGCCCTTCCTCCAACCGGTCGTCGCACCTGGCATGGAGAACAAGGCCGCAGCGTCAAAGAAATAACGCCCTTGCAAATCATCGGAGCCGGTGTCCGCGGCACGATTCAAGGCCCCAGCTTGCCCGGACTCGGTTATCATGTCGGCCGTGACATCATCGAACGCTGGACCATCGAGAAGAAATCAGGGCGCGCTCGCTGGCCCTTTCGCGCACCTCCCTTTCTACGCATTTCTAACTCTGATTCTTTTGATCTTCGCGGGTGCATCGCTCGCCCAATCGCCCAATGTCCTCCTCCCCGGACCAAAGCCGCCGGATGTATCTCGCGAGTGGAAACAGCTCGTTGGCAGTTACCTGGATGAGGATTCGAAGAACTCTTTCACCTTACTGGAGCAAGGCGGGAAATTGTTTTGGCGCGACAGTAAAGGCCTAAGTCGAGAACTTACCGCATACAACGGGATTGTATTTCCCCCATCCGAGGGCGACCGAATCTTCGGTCATAGCATCGCTCGCGATAACACCGGCAATGTCACAGGGTTCTGTTATCTCAATTTTTGTTACGCTCGCACGGACGCCGGCTCGGATCCATCGCGCTCGTACCGCCTTACTCCAGCTCGCCCAGTCGAAGAACTTCGGCGCGAAGCGCTCGCGGCGACTCCCCCGCTAGAAAAAGGCTCCTTCCGCAAATCCGACTTGGTTGAGCTCCCGAGGCTCGATCCTTCAATCCATCTCGATATTCGCTACGCCACGTCGAACGATTTCCTTGGGACTCCTGTTTACTCCCAAGCTCGTGCCTTCCTTCAGCGCCCCGCCGCGGAAGCTATTCTCCGTGTTCAGCAAAAATTGAAACCGCTCGGCTACGGCCTGCTGATTCACGACGCCTACCGTCCCTGGTACGTCACCAAAATCTTTTGGGATGCTACACCCCCTGAAGGCAAAATCTTCGTTGCCGATCCCGCGCAGGGTTCGCGTCATAACCGTGGCTGCGCCGTTGATCTCACGCTTTACGACCTCACAACCGGAAAACCGATCGAGATGCCAGGCACCTACGACGAAATGTCTCCGCGCTCTTTCCCCGATTATCCCGGTGGCACTTCGCTCGAGCGCTGGCACCGCGACCTGCTCCGCCGCGCCCTGGAATCGGAAGGCTTTACGGTTTACGAAGCCGAGTGGTGGCATTTCGATTACAAAGATTGGAAGGAATATCCGATCTTGAATGTCCCGTTCGAAAAACTCGATTCGCGTGATGGAAAGAGCACGGCAAATTAACCCTTCATTTCGGTCGTTTGCTGGAGGATGTCCTCTTGAAAACTAAACAGCGTCTCATGTCCGGCTGCTGCGCATCGCTTTTTCTGCTTCTCCTCTATGCCTTTCCACCAGTACCCGCTCATGCTCAGTCGGAAGCCACTCTGGGCCAGCGCATCCAGAAAGTGATGAGCCGCCCTGAATTCGCTCACGCGAATTTCGGTATCGAGTTTTACGCGCTCGACACTGGCAAGGTCCTCTATGCTCTCAATGCGGATAAATTGTTCGTGCCGGCATCCACGACGAAAATCCTTACCGAAGGCACTCTCCTCGCGGAACTCGGCGCCGACTATCGTTTTCACACCCGCGTCTACCGCACGGGCGCCGTGGACAAGCACGGCAAACTGAAAGGCAACCTCATTCTCGTCGCCGGCGGCGATCCCAATCTTTCGAATCGCGTTCAACCCGATGGCTCACTTGCTTTTGTCGACGAAGATCACTCCTACGGAGGCCCCGCCCTGCTCGATGATCCTCTCGCGGTCATCATGCAGCTCGCCAAAGACGTCGCTGCCAAGGGCATTAGAAAAATCGAAGGCCGCATTTTGATCGACACGACTCTCTTCCCCGACGGTCCCCGCGAAGGCGGCACGAATGTCGTCATGTCCTCCATCATGATCAACGACAATGTCATCGATCTCATCTTGACGGCCGGCGCTAAAGAAGGCGATCCCATTTCGCTTAAAACCTCTCCGCAAACTTCTTACATCAAATTCGTCAATCATTTGGCCACATCGCCGGCCGGGACCAAGCCGTCGTTCAATCCGCCGGATTTCGTGACAAATCCCGATGGCTCCGTAACCGTCGCCCTTTCCGGCACTCTCCCCGTTGGGTTTAAGCCGCAACCTGCCACTATCGCCGTGCCCTCACCCACAAAATTTGCAGAGACGGTTTTCCGCGAATCGCTACGTGCTGCCGGTATTCAGGTCAAAACCCCCTCGGCTCCCGCTCCTGACGATTTTTCTCATTTCACCTGTTTTTATACCGCGGAAAACCAAGTCGCCGAACATATTTCTCCTCCACTGTCGGAAGAAATCAAAGTCACGCTTAAGGTCAGCCAAAATCTCCATGCCGGCATGGGACCGTACCTGCTTGGCGCCCTGGTTGCGAAGGAGACAAAGAATCCGCTGGATGCGGGATTTAAAATTGAACAGAAATTCCTGGAGTCAGCGAAACTGGATCTCTCCGGTGCTGCGCAGGGTGACGGCGCCGGCGGAGACTGGGCCGATCTCTTCAGCCCAGACTTCATGGTCCACTACCTGACGTATTGGATGACTCGCCCCGACTATCCAGTCTTCTTTAAAGCGCTCCCCATTCTCGGAAAAGACGGCACGCTTGCGAAAATTCAAACAAATTCGCCGGGCGCGGGCCACGTGTTCGCAAAAACTGGCACGTTCGACTCG
Source organism: Candidatus Acidiferrum sp. (assembly GCA_035704085.1). GTDB lineage: Bacteria > Acidobacteriota > Terriglobia > Acidiferrales > UBA7541 > Acidiferrum. The sequence goes on from DASSXG010000107.1 coordinate 34,413, forward strand.
GAAGACAAACTCAACGGCAAGATGATGCTCAACGGAAAGGGTCTCGCCGGCTACGTCATCACCAAAGACGGAAAGAAACTCGCCTTCGCCGCCTACGTCAATCACGTCTCGCTCGCTTCCGATCCCGACGCCGCCCAGCAGGTCGCCGGTCAGGCTCTCGGAGAAATCGCTACGGCCGCCTACGACGCTGATCTCGGCGAACCCACGAAGTCGGAGTGAAGGACACCATCGCGGTGTGTAGGGAGGGCTTTGAATCGCGGACTGCTTCGGGCAGCGCGCTAGCTGCAGGTCACGACACGATTCACTTCAAGAGGGCTGGCGGCAGCGGCACGTGTGAGTACGTTTCCCAGAGCTACCTGCGTCAGCCCAGCGCCGTCTTCCCGAGCTCGGCTTTGCGCCGCTCGTAATACATTTCCACCAGGCCGTGTTTTCCGTAGTACCTCAGCACAATCTTGTGGCCAGGCTCAATTTTCGCGCGCGTCTTAACCAGCGAATCCGAGAGCTCCACCCACTGCCCGGTCACCAGGTAACTCCCTTCCCATCCGCGCAATTCAAATCGCCCGTCATTCTTCAAAATAAGCGGTGCGGCCTTGCAGGGAATCATTTTTCCGCGCACCTTGGCTTCCGCGCACTGGTACCGCCCGGAAACATCCACGGTCTGCGCCTGGCTTCGTGGAATCAAAACGAGAAGAATTGCAACGGCTATAAACAGGCGTGCCGCTTTCAACGCGGCTGGGGCGCATCCCATGGGAATCTCCACACCAGGTCGCGTTGCTGCGGGTCGCAATGCCTGGACAAGACTTTGATGCAATTCATCCACCAAGTGATTCAAGCGCAAGTGCCATCTTTCCATATGCTTAGAAGCAGGAAAGGACCGCACACACTGGCTGGAGGCAGAACAGTTCCTCACTGGCGCTTAGTAAGGGAACTCTTTTGCAGCACCCGCCGATCCCCAGGGATGTCGTTAATCCGAATGATATCTGCTACTCAAAAGGTAATTCCGCTACCGCCTGCCCATCTTTTCGCGGATCAGAAGCGCCATAGTTCACCCCGGCTGCAAAGTCCCGCAATACGGCCTGCCCTCCGCCAACAGCGCCCGAATATGACCCTTTCAGTTCAATCTTGTGTCCTTTCGCCGCCAGTTCGTTGCGCGCGTTCTGCGCGAAGCGGTTCTCCATCATGACGTCGCATCCGCCGAACGTCTGCTTGCTGAATCGCGGTGCTTCCAACGCAGCCTGAATGTTCATCTTGAAGTCTGCCAGATCCGCCACGAACTGCGCGTGTGCCTGCGACTGATTCCAACCTCCCATAATTCCAAATGCCACCCGCACGTCGCCCTTCTGCGCAAGCGCCGGAATAATCGTGTGCAGCGGCCGTTTCCTTCCCGCCAAGGCGTTGGGCGAAGCCGGATCCATGCTGAAAAGCCCCCCGCGGTCGTGGAGCGCGAAACCCGTGCCCGGCGCCACGATTCCCGATCCAAAAGCCTCATAGTTGCTCTGGATCAACGACACCATGTTTCCGTCCCGGTCCACCACGCTCAAATACGTTGTGTCGTTCCCCGCCGGAATTTCTCCCGCTGCCGCCGCGCAGTTCGCATGATCCGCATCGATCAATTTCGCGTGCTGCGCTGCCCATTCTTTCGAAAGCAGCGTGGCCACAGGCAATTTCTGCTTTCGCGGATCACCGATGTATTTCACCAAATCGGCATACGCCAGCTTCTTCGCTTCGATCATCGCGTGCAGCGCCTTCGTCGAACCAAATCCCCAATCTTTCTGTCCCAGCGGAAATGTCTCCATGATGTTCAGCATTTCCAGCGCAGCAAGGCCCTGCACATTGGGCGGAAGCTCATAGACCGTCCAGTCGCGATAGGTCGTCGAAATCGGCTCAACAAATTCGCTGGAATACTCCCCAAGGTCCTGCGCAGTCATCGTTCCGCCATGGCGTTTAATGGACTCCACAATCTTCGCCGCGATCTCTCCTTGGTAAAACGCGTCTCGTCCGTGGTGCGCGATCTGTTCCAAAGACCATGCCAGATCGGGGTTGCGAAACACTTCCCCGACTTTTGGCGCACGATCGCCCGGCAGATAAGTCTTCGCTGCCGTTTCATCCATCCGCAGATAATCTACTTCTCCCGCCCAATACGCTGTCGTCCATTCCGGAACCGGAAATCCATCCTGCGCCGTTCGAATCGCCGCGGCCAAATCTTCCGCCAGCTTCTTCCGCCCAAACTTATCCGCTAGCTTCTGCCATCCGTCTACCGCGCCCGGTACAGTAATCGCATTCACACCCTGCTGCGGCATGCTTCGAATTCCCAGCTTTTGCAAATACTCGATCGTCAATCCTTTCGGCGCCCACCCGCTCGCATTCAATCCGTAGAGCTTGTTCGCTTTCACGTCGTACACGATCGCGAACAGATCCCCGCCAATCCCGTTCATCATCGGTTCGACGACGCCCATCATTGCATTTGTCGCGATCGCCGCGTCCACGGCGTTCCCGCCGCGCTCCAAGATTTGTACGCCCGCCTGCGCCGCCACCGGCGATTCCGCCGCGACAATCCCATTTCGCGAAATCACCATCGACCGCGCCTGCCCACGGTCCTGGGCGTGCACGATTTGCCCCGCGAACGTCGTGGCCAAGCAAACAGCCATGCTAATGAGACACTTGCTTAGGAATTTCATGGTTTCCAGTCACATCTGCGGTGTTTCTTTGCCTTTCTTGCCCTTCCCTGTTAAGAGCCGGACGACACGCGTTTTCCCCTTTGCAGAGAGACGCTCATAGAGAGAAACAATGGTCTGGATCGCGTCCTCCTCGCCTGCCTGCGAAGTGGCGGATGGAAGATTCTTCCCGTGCGCGAGCCGCTTGTGCGAAGCGAGATAGCTCTGATTGAATATCCCGCCGCACACGTCACAGGTGACTGTCGCCATTCGAAAAATTCCCCTCGCTGACCTGGACAATATGTTTTCCTCGGCACACTCCCCCGACCGTATTTCTTGGTACGTCCCGGAGCACTGCCTTGGGTACGCTGCCTCTCTACTCGATTGGCATTTCCCTGAGGAAAACCCTAGAATTCAGGGGGTGCTTGCCGGAGTCCATCCCCGGCTGACCTGACCGCCCCGCCGACGGAGGCTATCGCCTTGTCCGAGCAACGCCCTGCCATGCAACACGCCGCCGCTGCCTCTCCCGACCCGCGCTTCGAGACTCAGGTCGACGCCATCCTCGCCGCGCGCCATTCCGATCCCTTCTCTTTCCTCGGACCGCATCCCGTCGAGGGCGGCTGGGTTGTCCACTTTTTCCTTCCCTGGGCTGCCGAAGCCTCTATTTCGTTCAGGCCTCCTGCTACCGAAGACGCCACTCCGGCACCCGCCAAGCTTATCGATGCCGTGAAGCTGCGCCCCGAGGGTTTCTTTGAAGCCGCTTGGCCTTCGACTCAATCGACCGCCCCTGCCCCGGGCAGCTACAAAATTCAGGGGCGCACCTATTATAGCGATCCCTTTGAAATGTATGATCCCTACGCTTTTCCCTGTGTGTTGACTGAATTCGATCTCTATCTGATGGGCGAAGGCCGCCACTACGATACGTATGAAAAACTCGGCGCGCACGTCATCACTGTCGAAGGCGTCCGCGGCGTTCACTTCGCCGTGTGGGCTCCCAGCGCGCAACGCGTCAGTGTCGTCGGTGACTTCAACGGCTGGGATGGCCGCGACCATCCGATGCGCGCGCGCGGCGCTTCTGGCATCTGGGAGATTTTCCTCCCGGAACTGAACGAAGGAGCCATCTACAAATATGAAATCGTCGGCCCCCACGAGAATGTGCTTCCGCTGAAAGCCGACCCTTACGCCTTCCGCTCGGAGCTTCGCCCAAATACCGGTTCAGTCGTCGCCCGCCTGGATCATCACAAATGGAGCGATGCCGATTGGATCTCCAGCCGCGCGAAGAAAAATTGGTTCGAATCGGCCGTCTCCATCTACGAAGTCCATCTCGGCTCCTGGCGCCGTGTCCCCGAAGATCATAATCGCTGGCTGACCTACCGCGAGCTTGCCGACCAGCTCATTCCCTACGTCAAGGACCTCGGCTACACCCACATCGAACTACTCCCCATCATGGAACATCCCTTCGACGGTTCCTGGGGCTACCAGACTCTCGGCTATTTTGCCGTCACCAGCCGCTACGGCACGCCCGCCGAATTCATGGAATTTGTCGACCGCTGCCACCAGGCCGGCATCGGCGTCATCCTCGATTGGACTCCCGCTCATTTCCCACGCGACACGTATGGCCTCGCCGAATTCGACGGCACGCATCTCTACGAACATTCCGACCCGCGGCAGGGCGCGCATCCGGACTGGGGCACGCTCGTCTACAACTACGGCCGCAACGAGGTTCAAAACTATCTCATCTCCAACGCCCTCTTCTGGCTCGACAAGTACCACATCGACGGCCTCCGCGTGGACGCCGTCGCGTCCATGCTCTATCTTGACTATTCCCGCAAACCCGGCGAATGGGTCCCTAACCAATTCGGCGGCCGCGAAAATCTCCACGCCATCGCTTTCCTCAAACGTATGAACGAAGTCGCTCACGGCAAATTCCCCGGCATTCTCACGATTGCCGAAGAATCCACTTCCTGGCCCGCCGTTTCCCGTCCCACCTATCTCGGTGGCCTCGGCTTCAGTTTCAAATGGAACATGGGCTGGATGAATGACACGCTAAAATACTTTTCGCACGACCCGGTTCATCGCAAATATGAGCACAACAAGCTCACCTTCTCTCTGCTTTATGCCTTCACTGAGAATTTCCTACTTCCCTTCTCCCATGATGAGGTCGTTCACGGTAAGAACTCTCTCCTCCACAAAATGCCCGGCGACATGTGGCAGCAGTTCGCCAATCTCCGGCTTCTCTTTGCGTATCAATACGCCCATCCCGGCAAAAAGCTCCTTTTCATGGGTCAAGAGTTGGCTCAGCGTAGCGAATGGAACGAAGCACGCAGCCTCGATTGGCACTCGCTTCAATGGGATTCACATCGTGGGATTCAGCATCTCGTGAATGACCTCAATCATCTTTACGCGGCCGAGCCCGCGCTCCATCAAGTCGAACACGACTGGCACGGTTTCGAATGGATTGATGCCAACGACGCCGATAACAGCGTTCTCTCCTTCATTCGTCGCGGCAAAAATCCCGAAGACCTCATCGTCGCCGTCATCAACGCCACACCCGTGGTCCGCGGCGGATATCGTCTCGGCGTCCCTAATCCCGGCTATTATCGGGAAATCGTGAACACCGACGCCGCCCACTACGGCGGCTCGAACGTCGGCAACGTCGGCGGCCAATACGCCTCCGGCCAGCCCGCCCAAGGCCGCCCCTGCTCTCTCGTCCTCACTCTGCCGCCGCTCGCCGCGATCTTCTTAAAATGGACTCCGCCATCCTGAGGAAATTCAAAGGGGAACGTGCGTGAACGAACGGGAACAAGACCCACGCGAGCTCTCTCGAGAAACCACGGCAGCGCAACCTGCGAACTCGCGGCACTTCAATACCAGCCTTCTCAATTGGTCCAGCTTTGTCTTTGCGATTCTTCAGAGCGTCTGCGGCGCCTTTATCGCGCTCAGCGGCATCCGGCTTTTGATTGGAGTTGGTGCGTTTGCGGCCGCTTCGGGCGCCCTGCGGTTGGCGGACCGCATGCACGTTGATGCGATTCGCACCCCCATGATGCTTTTGGCTTTGGCTGGTTCACTTCTTAATCTCTTTGCTCTTTGGCGCGTCTGGCGTCTGCGCAAACGGCCCGCCTCTGCATGGCGCCAGCAGACCGTGCCAAAACAAAAGCAGCGTTCAGAATATTTTCAGTTCACTCTTTCTGTGCTCACACTTGTCTTACTCGCGGCGGAGTTCGTTGCTCATCACATTCTGTTCCCTAACCGTTGATTTCTTGCTACTTTGGCCCTTCACTTGCCAGCTCCTAGTTCGATTTGTCGATTTCTTCTTTCAACCGTTCATGCAGCCTCTTGCTGTAACCCACCGGCAATTCAAACGTCCGGTCGTCGGCCGTCAGCACCAGAATATTTCTCGTCGAATCCAATATCGCTGAGCAGATTTCGCAGTGTTCCAGGTGCCGCTCGATGTCTTCACGCAACTGTGCATCGACGCTTCCGTCAATATATTCCGAGATGTGCTCCCAAACGTGTTTGCAATCCAATTTCATAGCCATCTCCCGAAGAACCCTCGCCGTGCGGGAGCCGCAGTTTTCAAGAACGGAACCAGCCGCTTCTGCAGCATTAGCCGCGCCCGGTGCAGCCGCACTTTCACTACGTTCGCGCTCAATCCCAGCGCCTGCGCCGTTTCTTCCACGTTGAATTCTTCCAGGTCTCGCAACGTAAATACCTGCCGGTAAATGTCCGGCAGTTCGGCCACCGCCGCTTGCAACGCTTCGCGCAGTTCTTTGCGTTCCAACGCTTCCAGCGGAATCTCCCGCCAATCCGTCAGCGGCGCCGGAGTGTAGTCGCCCTCTTGCCCTTCCACTTGTTCATCAATCGATTCCTCCGCCGCACCTTTGGCTTTCCGCAGCCGCTTCCGTCCCTCATTGATCGCTATCGTCGTGAGCCAGGTGCTGAACTTGGCCTCAGCCCGAAAGCTTGCCAAATGCCGGTACGCGCTGATCACCGTCTCCTGGGCCCCGTCTTCCGCTTCCGTCTCATTCTTCACAATCGAAAACAAGGTCAGGTAAACCATCCGCTCATACGGCCGGATCAAATCATGAAACAGCTCTTTCTCGCCGCCAACAATTCGCGCGATCAGTTCTGCCTCATTTGTGTCAACCGCTGGCTTCAAGTTCCGATCGCTCCGCCAACCCAACCTGCCGCACTAGGCCAAGCCTTGTTCGAAGACACAATAGCCCGCCCCTATACGATTGGACAATCTGCCAAAGGTTACGGCCAATGCATGATTTCCAGTTCCCGCTGAGGGAACCTTCCCTGTCCCCCCAGCCCGTTACTTCTCAAAGCACCGTCATCCCCGGAGATCATCGCCCTCTGCAGCAACTCGGTATCATGTGGGTATTGGGGGAATTGGAGTAAGCCTCTCATGCCAAGGAACTTTGCCATCCGGCTCAGTTGCCCTCACGGCGACTGCGACTCCTGGGTAACCGTTTCCAACCGCGAAGAATCCTTCGAACAAGTGCTCAAAATGACCTGGGACTTTAAGTGCCGCGAGCATGGCCCTCAGCAAGGCGTCCCTCGCGAAGTAATTGAGGTCGCCCCGCTCGACGACCCCCGGCCCGCCCGGATAGACCCTTCCACCTTAGCCGTCCCCTTCCCATCGGCCCCTGCAAAGAAAACCCCCCGCGCAAGCATTCGCTACCCATTCCGCGTGCCTGTCACCATTTATGGATTTACGAAGGACGGTGGCGCTTTCCACGAGGACACCGAGACCGTGCTCGTGAATTCCAGCGGCGCGCTCATCACACTGAAAGCAAGGCTTGCCCTCGGCGGCACCGTTTTTCTCATCCACAAGAGCAGCCAGGCCGAGCAGGAAGTTCGCGTGGCCTACGTTGACGCGTACTCCGACCGCGAAATCCGCGTCGGTTTGGCTTTTAAGCAACCCATTTCAAACTTCTGGAAAAAAACTCGCCGCGTGCCGCGCGTTCCAAAGACTCTTCACGTCGTCGTCAAAGGCACGGATGCCAAAGGTCATCCTTTCTCCCAAACCGCCTGCACAGTCGATCTGAGTCAGGATGGCGCTCGCCTTGACGGCATCGGTTTCCTTACCGCTCCCGGCCAAACCATCGAAGTCCGCCGCGGCTGGCGCAAAGCTCGTTTTCGCGTTATTTGGATTGGCCAGGTCGGTAGTACCGAGTCTAATCAAGTTGGCGTCTTCGGTCTTCAATCCGAAAAGAATATCTGGCGTATTGCCCTCCCTGAATCCGATCCTGTCCCGCCCACAAAAAAATAAGCTCTTTTTTGGCTGGCAAAGTTCGCTTGTTTGGTGCCGGGGGCCAAGACGATTCGGCCTTCCCAAGTTAGGGGTCTCCCAGTCTTGTTCGCCCCGCTTCATTCGACTCGGCCTCGCTGGGCAGCGCATGCCGCTCAAATTCAACAAAGTACTAAGGCTTTCACCGGACACCTGATTGGGGCTTCCGCTCGATTGGTAAGGAATTCTCTCCATGCTAATTAGTTAGAGCGAGGTAAATCGTAAGGCGGACCAAGTTGGATGGCTGCGGCACTTCCAGCCCCGCGCCACATGGTCCCGTCAAGGGCTAAGGGTCCGTCTACATGGCCTTTGCGACCAGGCAACACGGAAGAATGGAAAAGCGCCTACCTATCGCAATTGTCGTGCATCTTGTTAAAATACAGGAACAGTCTGCCAACGGAATAGAGTTGACCTATACGGACAACATCAGTGCTCACGGCGCCTGCGTCGTTTCCAGCCACCCCTGGCAGCCTGGAGAGGTGGCGGAAGTCACCTCCTTGAAAGATCACACTACGCTCCGCGGGAGGGTCATCCATTGCCAAAAACGCGGCGATGAGCGCTTTGGAGTTGGTATGACCTTCCAAGACCGCCAGATCGACTGGTCCATCTACAACACCTATATCGCTCGGCTCTGACCCACCTTTGCTCCTCGTGACCCAGCCGCCACTGCCGCCCTCCCCTTGTAGTGGCGGCGGGTCTTCAGCCGTGCTGTGCTCTTCTCTTCCGTGCCGGAGCAGGCGCTCGAACGCCTTTTGTTGCGATATTTAAGGGTATACCAGATTGCGGACACTCACGGGCCATCGTAGGAATCGCTGTTCGTGCCACAACGTCTCCTAAAGACTGCGCTCGCGGAACGAGGGATCATAAAAACAGCCAGCCCTGCTTTTCCCGCTTCCGCCTCGTCTGGAGGATATTCTTCTCTTCGGTTTTTCCCGATCTTAACTCTTCCATTCAGACCTTTTTTCCTCCGACCGGCGCGCCCCGTTTGCATTAAACTCCTATAACTATGGAGCGTCGCAAGCGCAAGCCGAAGCCGAAGCAGGACTCTCAACCAGTGGATCAGGCCATAAAACCTCGTGAGACCGAGACCTCTCCGACGCCTGTCGAAACGCAAGGTGAAACCGAAGACTCTGCGAATTATGTCGAGTTACAAGACGAATTCGAGAACCTTGCGGGCTCTGACGAAACTCTGCCTGAAACTGACAATCCTGCCAATCCTGTCGAGGCGTCGGCTAATACGCGTGATCCTGCCGCGAGCTCCCCGGCGTCAGCAGGGGCCGACCGGCGCACTCATCCTCGCTATGCGTTCTCTGCGGGCATTGAGGTCACAGCGCCTGAGTCTGGCGCGCAGATTAATACCCGCGTCCGTGATTTAAGCCAGCAGGGCTGCTACGTGGACACAGCCAGTCCCTTCCCTTTGGGAACCGCCACGGAAGTACGAATCACAAAGGGCGCAAACTCGTTGGAAGCCCGGGCTAGGGTCGTCTCCAACCAACCGGGCAAGGGCATGGGCTTGATGTTTACTGCCGTGGATCCGGAACAGCGCGTGATTCTGGATGCATGGATTTCCCAGTCCCGCGAAACCTCGTGGCTCGCCGCCAACCGCCGCAGGAGTCAGCGAGTCTTGATGAAAACCCCAGTGCGTGTCTCCGTTCAGGCCGGCGCCGCATCGCTCTTTGAAGAAGACACTCACACCCTGGCGATCAGCGCCCATGGAGCGTTGCTTGTCCTCAAGGCGCCGCTGTACCGTGGACAGCGGCTTACTCTGTTGAACATTCTGACAAAGGCGTCACTCGAGTGTGTTGTGGTCCATATTGATAAGTTTCCGGGCGAACAAATCCAGGTAGGAGTGGAATTCCTGCTGCCCAATCCGACTTTCTGGCGCGTTGCCTTCCCCCCGAGAGACTGGACCCCGCGCCACCCCGATGCCAAATCCCGGGCAGGTAAGACTGACGAAGGGCGATGAAACTCCGTCAGATTGACGCGTGCACGACGCACAGACGGGCGGGGGAGCAACCCTTGCATGGTCGAGCAATGAAGGTTTCTCTCCCACTACTCCTGTGCTTGCTCCTTCTACCTTCTGGGTGCAACAAGTCTCCTCAGGGAATAAGCACAGATTCAGTCCCTGCCGCCCAGAGACCTCCTCAGAAGGTGACCGCGGACTCCATCCCCGTCTCCAAGGAAACTACCCACGAAGTGAGCATTTATTTCGTCCCTGTTGGCAACGCTCCGATTTCAGAACTCAACGACCTCCCAGGGCATTACCAACAAAAGTTCAACATCAAAAGCGTCGTGCTCCCGCAAATGGCGGCGTCGGCGCGCGATTTCGATCCCAATCGCCGTCAGTTGATTGCAGAAAATGTCCTTCAGACCCTTCAGCAGGGCTACGCTTCCTACTTGCAGAACAATTCTGCGATCCTGATTGGAGTTACCGGCGACGATATGTACCCGCTCGGAGAAGACTGGCGATTTTGTTTCGGATGGAGACTCCCGGAAATTCGCATGGCCGTTGTATCGACCGCGCGCATGAACTTGCATTACCCAGATGAGCCCATCGGAGAGGCAAATATTTCAACCAGACTGCGCAAGATGGTCACAAAAGACATCGGCATCATGTACTTCCACAGGTCGTCCAACGATAACCCTCGAAGTGTCCTGTTCAACGGCATCTTGGGGATTGAAGAACTCGATCAAGTCACGGAGGATTTCTAGGTCCCAATTTGAAACTCGTCTCGTTCAGGCCGCCGCGAAGCCCAGGTACCTGGGGTTCTGCGCGTGGTCGAGCAAGCCCCGCCGTACAAGAACCGCGCCCCTACAAAAACAATGACGGCGGGCTTGGGCCCGCCGTCATTGTTCTATTCTCGTCTAGGGTAGTACCGGGTTAGCGGCCGATGCGCCAGACGATGCCGCTCTGCAGACGGAAGTTATTCTGCGAAGCGCTGTTGAAGTGTGTGTAGAGGTAGTCGAATTGAACGGCGCGTAGAGACACGTGTCGCGTCAGGGTCACGTCGGCCCCGCCACCGACGGCTGTTGCAAAGGCATTGGCCGATCCCGTCCCAACACCGGTCAGACCGGCGGACAAGCGTTCGCCGCCGAAGAGCGCCTGAACGAACGGATTCACTCGTCCATGCGAATGGAAGTAGACTTTGGGGCCGAAAAGGTAGTCGATCGCGTGCGCAGAAGCGCCGGCCGGCAGCCCGGTGACTCTGCACCCGCCGAACTCCCCGGCGATCCCCAACCAGGAGTTGAGATAGGCCGCGCCGGTACCCGATCCACCGTGGCAGTTGACGCCCGAGGCGCCATTGCCCGGATTGAATCGGAGATACTGATAGTTGCCGGAAACCTCGAATCCGCGACCTTCCTGAGCCTGGGCGACCCCCGTCGCCGCCAGAGCAAATGCTAGAAGAATCAGTGCCTTACGCATTTCTTACCCTCCGTGAAGTTTGGCTGGATGTAGTTGGTCCCAGTACTATGGTGATTCCCGGGCGGTGATATGGCAAGGAGGGATGAGAAAGGATTTCCTGGGAGGAACCCTGTTCGTCAGGACAGGCTGTGGAAAACCCATGTGGAAAACCCTGGATCCGGCAAGACCTCTTCGGATAGCAGGCGCTTCCTGCGCCTCTCGCAGAAACAGTGGGGAGCTCATTTGGGTGCGCCACTATCTGAGGTAAGCGCGCCATTGCTGGAAGCAGATGAGCCGTTGGCAGGGTTTGGCGCGGGGTTGGGAGAGATTCTTGAATCGCGTTCCTTGGCGGCCAGGGGTAGGCACGGTAGTTCTCGACCACGGCGGGATCGGTGCCTACGGGGGGCAGCGGGGGTGGAGTCGCGCTCTTCACGAAGCGAACTCCACTATTCTGCCAGTCGCTGAAGTCGAGGTGAACGTCTTCTGAGTTTTCCTTGATTTTCAGTTCTCGGTGGATGGCGCGGTGAGAGTGGAGTTCGTGCGAGATAGAAAGGTGGGGTTTGGATTGGGGCCGGGGGAAGTCAACTTCCCTACACGACTAACCCGCGTATATAGCATCCGGCACCCCCCTAGGTCTGCAAAGGGTCGTCCACCTGCCGATGGGGTGGAATTCTCAACACTGAAATGTCCATCGCGGAGCCGTCGACTTCGCCTGCCCTAGCTGCCTTCTTTCAGTTTTTTCAGAACCCCTTCAAATTGCGGCAGCATGAACCTCCTGTTTTCCGGCACATTGGCGATGCTGATCTCCCAATTCTCGATCGCGTTAGCTTTATCGCCCAGCGCAGTGTAGGCGCGCGTTAGACCGAAGTAGGTCCAGAATTTTTCTTCCGGATGGCGCTGCTGGTTCAGCAGAAAGATCTTGAGGGCGCGGTCAGCCCGGGATGCTCGCAACAACTGCACTCCATAAGAATGTACATAGATCATACCATTGCCCGGCAGGTCTAGCGCTTTGTCCATCAGCGCGTCCGCTTCAGAAGAACGCCCCATGGCATCCAGAACGGACGCTTTCGTGGACACCGTCGAAAAATCCTCGACGCCCAACGTGGCCCCGCGGAACGGCTCGTGAACGGCCTTATCCGCCCACACTAACGCCTCTTCCAGATTAGTCTTATTGTCAGCACAGAATTGCGCGGCGGTCTGCCAGTTCTGGTAGTTAAAGCCCGGCCAGTTCAGCAAATCTTCGCGCATCTGGTTGACGTAGAGTTGATTGATGTTGGGAACTTCGATCTTGAACGCGACCCGCTTCTTGTCCCATTGCAAATAGGCAGTTGTGGAGGCCGGCCGGCGCCCGTCGAACCCGAACGTCATGAATTCCGTGTAGGGTGCATCCACCGGATTTACAGCCACCCGCAGTAAGTCGTCTTTTGGATCATACTGATAGCTGCCCCAGCCTTTCGCCGCTTTGGAAAAAATCCACGTCCACGGGCCGGATTTTTCCACGTCGAGAAACAGCCCGTACGTTCCCGCTTTCAGATCTTTTCCCTCGACCTTGACATCATGCGACAGTGTGATCGTCGTGGTCTCATTCGCGCCTACCCGCCAGGGTGCCGCACGAGATGGCCCGAAGCCCTGATCCGTGAATCCGTAACTGATCAATTCGCCCCAAATGTGGCCGGTCCGGTCCGCGCCGCCGCCGCCGTGAACATTCGGGCTGTGATAGTCGATAGTGACTTTGACCAGCCCGATCCATTGTGAGATTTGCGCGCGTTCGTTGTCGCCATTTGGCGGCGTCGTCAGCTCGGAGTGAATCTGACACCGAGCAAATGTAAACGGAACGCCAACAAACACCAGCAAAAGCAGCCATCTGTAAGTTTTCATCAAACACCCTGTGAGAAGCAGCCTTTGTTCGGTTTTGACGCAAGAGCCAGCGTGAAGATAGCCTAGGAATTTTCGTGTGCGCCACCCGCCAAGACGTGCTAAGGGATCGAGGGTCGGCCAGCCGCCTTCAATATGCTTCTTCCTCTTCAAAATAAAAATGATGATGCTTCCGGCACCCCGGATTGAACGCCGAACCACACGCCGGACACTGCGAGCCGCTCTGCAAATATTCACGAATACTTAGCTCCGTCTTGCAAGCTCCGCACAGGACCGCTTGCTGGTCCCACTCGCTGCGGGGCCAAGCCGCAATTTCATGCCCTGCCAAAGCGATGTGGCAATCCTTGCAGGCATAGTACAGCCCGCAGCATTTCATCTTGATGGCAACGACGTCCGTAGGCGAATGGTAGTGTATGCACCGGGTGTGCGGGTCGAGATCGACCCCGCGCACCTCGACGCCGTTATGAACAGGGATGATTGAATGATCGTCGGGAAGTTGCTCGCCCCGCGATTTCCCTGGAATTATTTCGCGCGAAGATGATTGTATAGTTGCCACGCGCTGCGCTCCACCCAACGAATCAGCCATGGCGCTCCTCCGTCAGCATCTTGCTATGCTGGCGGCGGCCAGGGTGGTTGGGGTCGGTGAATTCGAGCAGTTCGATGGGCGCGCCATTTTCCACTATGAACGCGACGCGGACGCCGTCGGATGGGCTGTTAGGAGGAATCAGGATTTCGCGGCCAGCAAGCTCGGAGGCGAGATCAGCCACTTCAAACGCGACGTGCGAAGCGTACCGGACGAGATCAGGGACCGCTGCGTCCGCTTCGAAACGCATCCACTCTACGCCGAATTCGCTTTTCTCGTGGCTGACGACAAAGACTTTCAGGTGTTTCAAGTGGATCTCGCCAGGCTTCGCTTCAGTAGTGGGAATTCCGATGTGATGGTACCGGCGCATTATTCTTCGCTCTCTGTGGAATAGGCACAAATTCTACTTGAGAATCCCCGCCCGAAGGGTGGAATACTCACTAACGGAGAGCGCCCTCTTTCCATTTCAGGCTGAACCAAGACAGGATTGTCAGTGGGAAAATCAAAATCCCCGCACGCCTAACTCGCTTATGGAGCACCCGGCGCGAGGCAGAGTCAGGAGTAAGAGGCTAGTGAAAAACAGCCCCACCCTCGCAAAAACCGCGAGGGATGGGCCACCCAAAATCGTTTGTCGGAATGATCGTCTGTGCCGCCCGCCGAACTCCCCAGGCGTAAGAACGGCGCCCGGGGTACCCGACTAGTGGGGCGCGGCCTTCAGCTGGATGGATTCCTTGAGTTTTGCGGCGGGGACCGCTCTGGGATCAATCGCCACGGCCTTGTTGATGGTTTCGAGGGCATGAGCGTGGTCGCCCAAAGCAGTTTGTGCCCTGGCGAGAGCAGTGATGGCCACCGGGTTTGCCCACTTCAACTGCGTTGCCTTCTCGACGTTGTTCTGAAGCTCCGTACGGGCCTGCTGGTCGGCGGGGTTTTGCTCGACCTGCGCGGCGAGGTGCTGACGATGCTGAGCCACTTCCATTTTCGATTTTAGCGCGAGCGCTTCGGGAAGGTCGGGTTGGGCCTGCAGAGCTTTTTGCAGATTTTGCGCAGCCGCTTCTTCCTGCCCGAGTGCGAACTGGGCCTTCGCGAGAGTTACCGAATCGTTTGCGCTACCGGGTGGGCGGGATGCGATTTGTTGCACTTGCTGCTCGAGCGCTTGCCGAGACTGCGCGTCCGCCGGATTGGCCAGCAATTGGTCGGTAGTTTTTTCGACGGAGATCACCCCATCCTTGTATTGGATGGATTTTATGCTGGGATAGCCAATCATTACGATTGGGAGGATGAAGAAGCCCAGGAGTGCGGCGACGCTTCGCTGGTGCAAGAGCTGGTAGAGAAAGGCAAAGATTAATACCACGAAGAGGACGATGCCGAGGACGAGAAGGATCACTTCGCCAGGATAGAGGCCCTTGGTGAGGCCGTTTAGGAAAGCCACGAATCTAGCCTCCGCGCTGCGAATGACTTCGAGAAGGAAGCGAACGCAAGGATATACCTTTTGAGAGGATAGTGTCGTGTGCGGGCCAATCGTTTCGTGGCATATCATCCACTTAGAGAAAATGTCAGAATGGGATCGGTCCCACAGTTCAGCAGAATCGAAGGGACAATGGACAGACGGCAATCCGATGACCGGGAGGGGTCCGAACCATTCCTGGGGTCGTGGGGTTTGGTCTCCTTCGAACACGTTCTCCCTTCGGGTGAGGTGTCGAAGCCATTCGGGGATTCTCCTTTGGGTTTGATCCTCTATCAGGCCGATGGGCGCATGTCGGCACAGATTTCAGTCGGTAGCCCCACAAGGTTCGCGAGCGAGGACCTCGTTCGGGCGAGCGCTGAAGAAGCAGCCGAGGCTTGGCGGACGTACTTCGGTTACTGGGGATCTTTCAAGGTCTATGCGGAAAAGCGCGTAGTGGTGCATCGCGTAGAGGGCAGTTCGTTCTCCAATTGGATCGGAACCGAGCAGGTGCGGCATTTCCGCTTCGACGGGGCCAATCGACTTATCCTCGAAACGCAATCGGCTTCCGGGGATTCCACAGTGATCTGGCAAAGAAGATTAGATTGAAATTGCGGTCACGCCGGGATCAGTGAACTGAAAGCCGGCGTCAGTAAGCATAACGGCGACGTGCGGCAGATGCGAAACCCGCAAAGGGATGGGCTGCCCCGGTGGTGTCAACGGATCGAGGGTTGGCCACCCGCCCAGTAGGTGATTTCGCTATCGCTTACTTAGGTGAACTCGCGCGGGATCATGGCGCGGACCCCTACAACAGGGCTATGCGTGATTTCGAAGAAACGCGAGTATGGCAGTCTCTTATTTTCGCAGTCATTCGATTCTTCGACATCATGGTCAGAGAGGCCCTGTTTCAGGGAATTGAATGGCACATGTGGCTGTACTATATGCCACTGTTCGTCAAAGGAATCGCCCGCGACTATAGAGTTGATGACCCGCTTGCGGACCCGGACGACGAATGGCCAATTCGCTACAGCTTTCGTTTATATGAATCATTTTCGGTTATGCGCGATTAGATAATGGCCGTTGAGGACGTTCCACGCACTTAAGCGAACGTCAAACTGAATTCGACGAGGGCGGATCACGAGGATGGCAATATACCTAAGAGTAGTATCCTCGCACTCTCTGAGTGTTCACGCTCTGTTTTGGAATCTGACTACATTGACCGTCGACAAAAACGGTATTTGATGAACATGGTCTTCGAAACGTATTTTGACCTTCGTTCATCAACGGATTTTGAAGAATATGCCATTACACTCCGAACAGCAGTCTCCGCAGGTGGCTTCTTTCGCCGGCGGGCCGATGAAAAGTTTCGCACTTTACTTATTGACGCTTTTGCGCAGAACAAGAGTGAGTACTTTATCACACATCCTGACAAATACGTGTTGGAATTAGAGGCAGCACTTCACTGACTTTTTTCGCGTAGACGAGGAACGCGTAACCGGCTATCCGATTGCCACGCAACTGACGTGGGTGCTAGGCTCTCCGGGCCGTGAATTCAAAGCGTCCAAGAGTGGAACCGATCTCCGCCTATGTCGGAATCCCGTTAGCCGTGCTATAAACGCCTTGATGCCCAGAAAAACGAAAGGCCGATGGGTGGTTTACGAACGACGGGGCACTGCATTTGTCCCTCTCTCGAGGCTTTTCCGCACAAAAGGTCAAGCAGAGAGAGAACGACTCAAACTGAAAGCGAGGCTAGAGTACCGCCGCTCGTCCATCGGCGTCGGCTTTGTTCGAATCCTTCCGTAGTCGCCGAGATCCAATTGTTAAGCGGTTAGGCCACTACTGGATTCGCAGTGCGTCAGACCCGGTCCAGGCAGAATCGGAGCATGACCATCATGGCTTTCCATAGCTGGGAGGAGGCTGAAAAGCGACTCGAAAACCCCGACCCATTGAGTTCAGAGGAAATTCGTGACCTTCTTCCGTATATGAATCAAGTTGGCGAGACGGCTATGCGGCGTCTTACTTTGGAAAGCCTTCACGCCGTGCGGAAGTTCGAGAAGAGCAGCAGCAAACTGACAAAATGGTTGATTGGACTCACGGTTGTCCTCGTTATCCTAACGATTGTAATTGCTCGATACACGGTGGTGTTAGCTCGTAAGGAGACTTCCGGTGGCGACCGTCAATCCACATCATCACAGTCCACTTCTGCAAAGAAGATGCTCGGTCCTTGGAAGGCCAAATTCAGTATCCCCGGTTCCGCGGAGGTCCCGGAAAAGAACCCGATTCTGAAATACAGTTTTGCCGAAGACGCTAACGCAGGCTTTGGCTACGTCGGTGTGACCGTGGCGAACTTGAGCGGCAATTCCCATGCGGTGCGGTACAGCATTTATGGGTATGACGAGGATGGCCGAAGAATCAGCGAAGGCACCGACGACTTCAAGATTGGAGAACGCGAGACGGTTCTTAGGAAAGTCTTCCTGGTGAGCCAGCAATCGGTTCAGGGGCAGCTTGGTTCCGTGTTTTGGATTCAGGTGGTTCTCGAAGACTAATCTCAGTCTATGCCACCAAGCGTCGCAACTCCGCTGAGGCGGACCTTAACTGCCTGCGGCTGCGAGAAGCAATAGCCATTCATCCCAGTCGTTCAATACAACATTGTAATCCGCACCTGACAATTGACGGGCAGACGGATTCAGGGCAACGATCTTGACCTTCGGAAAATTCGCCTTCAGCCACTCGACCATTTCCTTTCTCGTTTGGTCGGGTGCCGTATGGCCGACAATAAATAGATCGACTTTATGAGTCGAGCTGCTCAGCGCACGCTTAGCGGCTTCGTTGTCTTCGACCGATATTACTTCGTGGCCGAAGCGCCGAAACATTTCGGCCCTGGCGTTCAGTCCTTTTTCGTCATAGCCGATCTGAAACATGATCCGCTTGGCTGGCGATTTGATTGAAATCTTTTCGCCCGTCTCTTGGTTGGCGATGACGTATTCACCGGGGGAGGATGCCGCCAGCACTTTCACACGCGCCCTGGCACGTTCCAAATAATACGCCGATTCCATCAAGCAAAGGCCACCATCGCTTGCCACTTTGAAAATGTAGAATAACGGTAGCATGGATTGCCCGCTGGCCAGCTCCAGGTTACTGTACGGAGGATTGAATCACAGGGAGTCCGCCCTGTCCATCAGGACTTTAGTCAAATCGCGGGCAGCGTGAATCCAAAGCGTCTCAAAGTCGAACCGATTCGCCAGCGGACGCTGTTCCAAAATGAAAAGCTGGAGGCGGCTGCTGAGGCAGCTCCTGAAGGCGATAAGAGGGTAAGGGAGGAGAGAGCCGGGCATGGGCAAGTGCCGCGCGGCGTCGACACGGGCGAAGAGAGTGCGGGGCTAAAGCCCGGCGCTACGAGGCGGGGAGGGAGGAGGGGCTGGGATGCATGTGCGTTGAAAAGATGCAACGTTATCGAAGGTTGGCGGGAGTGGCGGGGTTGTGCGGGGCGCTGCTGTTCTTTGCAGGGGACATGCTGTTCTATGGGCACTGGGGGCCGGGAGCGGGATTTCACGAGGGGATGCTTGCGACCGTAAGAAACGCTTCGCTCGGGCGGCTGTTTGCGGGAGGGTTGGTGGGGCCGGTGGCGGCGTGCCTGTGCATCGTGGGGTTCTGGCATGTGTGCTCGAATGTGCGTCCGGCGCAGGAGTGGATCGGGCGAGTGATGCTGGCGGCCTTCGCGGTGTTGATGGTGTTCGGCAGCGCCATCCACACGCTGTGGACGGCCAAAGGGCTGGCGCTGAAGTATTGCTATGGCAGCGATGATGCGGGTTGCCGCGCGACAGTGCAGGCGGTGAACGCGTATTGGGAGCTGGCGTACAACATTGGGGCTGTGCCGGGGTACCTGGGAGCCGTCGTACTGATCGGGCTCGTGGTTTTGGGAAAGACGCGGTATCCGAGGTGGACGGTGCTGGCGAATCCGGCCACGTTGATGCTGCTTTCGCCGCTAGCAGACAGGACGCCCGCGCCGTTCGGGGCCGTGTTGTCTGGGGGATTCACGAATCTTTCGATTGCGGCGTTCTTCTTCGTTTCGGTTTGGACGACGTGGAGGCGGACGGACAATCGGGAAGAATAACGGCTATTGGGCCCCCTCCGAGGGAGCCGCAGGTCGGCAGCCACAGGCTCAGCATTCTCGAAACCTGCCGACTTTCCTCCCGACTTTCACGAAACATTCTTCTCCCCTGCCTCGTACTTCTCTTCAAACGCCGGAACATCGCCGGCCAGGAGGCATGCAGTCATGTCTAACCGCAATCGGGGTTTCCTTAAGAAGGCCGCACGCATCTCCGCCGCCGCTTTGCTCTTTGTGCCGCTCGCGGTATTCGCACAGTCGTCCACTGCTCCCTCTAAGTCTTCAACCTCCCCTGCCTCATCCTCTTCGGACCGTTGGCTGCACGTCCGAGTGATCAGCTCGGACGCGAAGGGAGAAACCGTCCGCGTCAATGTCCCCCTGGAGCTGGCGGAAAAAGTTCTCCCCACCATCAACAAGGACCGCATCCATGACGGCAAGCTCAAGATCGACAACGCTCACGCCAATGACGTGGACCTCCGCGCCCTGGTTGACGCCATCCGAACCACGAAGGACGGCGAATTCGTCACCGTGCAGAGCAACGACTGCGACGTGCGCGTCGCCAAGGAGAGCAATCACCTGATCGTCCACGTTCTGGACAAGAACCGATCCAAGAAGTCCCAAGTGGAAATCAAAGTCCCCATGAAAGTGGTTGATGCGCTCTTCTCTGCCGGCAAAGATGAACTGGACCTCGTAGCCGCGCTCCACGCCCTTTCTGGGCAAGGCGACACGGAACTGGTCTCCGTCAAGGACGACGACAATACGGTCCGCGTCTGGCTCGACTCCAAGAACGTGACGGAATAAACAGGGAGACGAAAACATGATGCTACTCGCGAAAGCCGCTATCGGAATCGGCAGTACCCTCGTACTGGCCAGCGCCTACACTTTCCATGAAGGCATCATCCGCATTGACGTGGACGAATACCACTCCGGCGGCTCTCACGTTCATCTGTGGGTGCCTGCCGCGGTGGTTCCCATGGCCATGCATTTGGCTCCGCGGGAGCACATGATGTGCGCCGCGGATCACGCGCGGGAAATCCTCCCCATCGCCCACGCCATCATGAAGGAGCTCAAGAGATTTCCAGACGCCGATTTAGTCGAAGTGATGAACGGCGATCAGCATGTCCAAATTCGCACCAGCCACGGCAAATTGCAGATTGACGTGAAGGATCCCGGGGAGACAGTCCACCTGCTGTGCCCGCTCTCCACTCTCGAAGACGTCACCAGCCAGCTCGAATCCAACGCACCGGGCGCCTGACGGACGTGCCGTTGCTTTGGGCGTGTACGCAAGAGTTGTCAGTCGGAGTGGGAGTCTTGAGTGAAAGTTGTCAGCCGAAGTGGTAAACGGAAGTTGCCAGTGGAACAGTGATTGTGCGCTTTTTTAATGCTAAGCGTGGGTCGCGTTGCCCACTTGAAAATAAATTTCTTCAAGGATCGCATCTTTTTTCCAGCCGGCGCGCAGCAGGATGCCGCGCCCATTTTCTACCATGCTGGGGTGGCCGCACAGATAAGCCGAAGTCGTCTCCGGTTTCAATCCCCACAGATCCGCGTACTTGCGTAACACGTCATCCGCGCGGCCCTTTTCGCCTGGCCAGTCCGAATCTTCCCACGGACGGCTGACGGTGGGCACGAACTTGAACCAGGGGACTTCGTTCGAATAACGTTCGAATTCCTCGCGGTAGCCAAATTCCCAGGAGCGGCTGGCGCCCTGGAGGCAGAAGAGTTTATGCTCTCCGGGCATGGGACCGCCTCCCTTTTTCCAGTCGCGGTAGAGCGTTCGAACGTAGCTCACATAAGGCGCAACACCGGTGACGGTTGAAACAAGAAGATGGTTGATTCTGCCGCTGCGCAAATCGAGCGTGAATCTGCCCTTGGCGATTTTCCGGCACAGCAGCGCGTCGCCTTCTTTCAATCTGTAAAGAGCGGGGGTGAACTCGCCGTGCGGCACGAGCTCGACGAAGAATTCCAGCGAATCCTCGTACGGGGAGGAAACGATCGAATAAGGCCTTTCCGTGCGCTTCCCGCCGTGTTCGACGCCGAGCGTAGCATATTGCCCGGCCTTGAATTCGAACGGGCCACCGGGATCGACGCGCAGGATCCAAAGGTCCGGCGAAAGATCGCGCCGCTTAAGAATGCGAGCCTGAAAGTGTTTATCCGTTGAAGGGGCCATCACCAATTCTCCACCACGTCGCGCATTTATTTCACGCAAAAAAGCGAGACATGGACTATTCGTAGGCGAGGGCGACGACAGGATCGTAACTTGCGGCGCGGAGTGCGGGATAGACGGCGCCTGTTGCGGCACCCACGAGGGCGAGGAGCACGGCGGAAAAAATCCAGGAAGGCGAAATGAGGATCGTCAGGCCTGGATTGGTTTGCCTCAGGATGGCTTGGGTAAGGAAAGTGAGCGCAATGCCGAGGCCCGTGCCGATAAGCGTGAGGATGAGGGTCTCGCCGAGCAACATTCGAACGATGTCAAAGCGTGAAAATCCGAGAGCTTTCAAGATGCCAATCTCTCGTGTGCGCTCCATCACCATGGTGTGCATGTTGAGGAGCACCACGAGAAAACTGATAACAATGCCAAGCGAGACCATGGTGCGTGTAAAGGGACGCAGTTGTGGCAAATTCGAAGAAGTCATGAGGGTGACGTATTCGGACAGAGAGCGGATGCTGTTCTCCGGCATCAACTTGAGGATTTGCGCGCGAGTTCCTTCGGTATCTCCTTTGCTTCTAACATAAAACATCGAGACGCGTTTTTCGGCGCTGGCGAGTTCTTGCGCCGTTCGAATGGGAATAAAAAACCGCGCGCCTTTGCCATGGGCCACGATGCCGCTGACGGTAAACATATGATTCAATAGCGTGACGTGGCTGCCCACTTTCAGGTGACGCGACTGCACGATGATATCGTCGGCAATGACTTCATCGGGCCCTTCGAACGGCCGGCCATCCCGAAACAAGAAGCCCTTGCTCAGCGCGTTAAAGCGCTTGTAGTCGATGCCGTAGACCATCACCAGGTTCTTTGGCTCCGTGAGAATGACCGTGGGAGCGACTTCATCCACACCGCTCAATGCGGCAATCTGGTCCCCCAAAGATTCCTGCATGACGGCACTGGAGAACGCAAAGAAAATAGAGGAGTTGGGAGGCTGCACCAAGATGTCCGCGCCAACTCCTTCCACGCGTTTGCCCCACTCCGAAATAACTCCAGAGGTGAGACCAACAATCATCAGGACGAGGATCACCTGGATGGCGATGGCCGTCACACTCAGAAAACTGCGCAGCGGCCGCGCCGTGACGCTGCCCCAGAACATTTGCAGCAGAGAAAATGGTCCGTCGTATGTTTCCGTCATGGCGAGAAACCGAAGAAGTACTGTAGCACTCTCATTTCGAACGGGTCAAAGAAGAGAAAAGTGCGATGTGAGCAAGACGGTTGCCGAATTCGCAAAAATATATTTCTGCTCGATTAAGTTTTCAACATAAGTGTTGATAAGTTTGTGGAAATCTCCACACATGCGCGGCTAACCTGTCACCCTTCAACACTCTTGTGCTGTTTGCACCATTTCTGTGCAACAAATATTTCAGAACTCACTCTCACGCGTTGTTCGAATTCCATAACGAAAAAAATTCCTTTCGCCAGAAAGGAATCCTGCATTGAGAACGAGTAAGACGCTTTCTTTTCTGTGAAGTGTGAAGCGTCAGAGTTCCATTTTGTGTCAGTACCACTTTGGAGGCCGCTCAAGGTGTATCTTGATGGTTTGCTTCGGGTCGGTGATATCGTACCAGCGGCCATAGGTCTTCCAGCCTTCGGCAACAATTTGAACTAGAGCACGGCCCAGCGGTGCGTCGGGAACATGTGCAATTCCCGCCTGGTTCGTTTTCACGTTCAATTCCACCTTCTTGTTTTTCCTGATTGCGTGCTCTTCGATGTATTTCACGTAAACGCTGGCATTCTCAACAGGCGTTCCTTTTTCGCCACCAGAAACTTCGATGGTGATGCGAGTTTGCGAATCTGGCTTGCGCACCTGAGCTTGCGCCGAAGCATCCGGAGAAGCAGGAGCCTTCTGCGGCAAGGCCGGGCGTGCCATCAACAAAGCCAGAATGAGACAGACACCGCCCGGTAGAATTCGAATGCGTTTCATAAATCTGTGGACTCCATCCTCCACGGAATGGCAGGGCGGGGTCAAGTCCCTCCTGATGCGGAGTTTGATGCAAAAGGGGCTCGCCATGGTGCTCCGCCAATTCCTGGCCGTGGAAATTCGGCGCGATGCGCGATTGACTCGGTGAATCGGCTCCTGTAACTTCTCAAGAAACTGCACGGCAGGCAAGACCGAGGCGCGTCAACCAGGGTACAGCCCTCGAAAAGCTTGGGGTCGACGCTCCGGAAGTCCGAGAATTTACTTATTCCCGCGCACAGCAGCTCTTGTGACGGAGGCGCTTGGCCGAGACAGTGTGATACCGGCTGAGCCGGGGTCCAGTGAGAGAGTGTCGCCGAGGACTCAAGCCCGACGAGACAAGAGGCTGGGGCTCCGCAGGGCCAGGCGAAGACGAACAAGGAGAGCACGATGGGTTTTGCCACGAATGCCATTCATATAGGCCAGGAGCCCGATTCCGCCACCGGGGCCATCGTCGCGCCAATCTATCAGACGTCGACGTACGTCAATGAAGAGCTCGGCAAGAACAAAGGCTACGATTACGCGCGCACGAATCACCCGAACCGCAAGGCGCTGGAGCGGACCGTCGCCAAGCTGGAGGGCGGGCATAGCGCGTACGTTTTTTCGTCCGGCATGGCTGGCATTGACGCTGTGTTCCGCTTGCTGCGGCCCGGCGATCACGTGGTTCTCTCCGAAGCGGTATACGGCGGAGTTTTCCGGCTTTCGACGCAATTGCTGGTGCACTTTGGGCTGGAATTCAGCTTCGTGGATACCTCTAGCCCCGAATTGGTGCGTCCGGCGTTGCGTTCGAACACGAAAATGCTGTATATCGAAACGCCCGCAAACCCCACGATGATCGTTACAGATATTTCCGCGATGTCCAAACTGGCCAACGAGCGCAACTTGACCATGGTGGTGGATAACACGTTCTTGAGCCCTTACCTGCAACGTCCGATCGAACTGGGCGCGCATATCGTAGTCCACTCGATGACCAAGTATTTGAACGGCCATAGCGATTCGACGGGCGGGGCAGTAGTGCTGACGCGTCCTGAGGACGCGGAGAAGATTTACTTTATTCAGCGCTCCGCGGGAACCGGACTGGCGCCCATGGATTGCTTCCTGATTTCGCGGGGAATCAAGACGCTGGCGGTGCGCATGCTGCAGCACAACGCGAATGGAATCACTGTGGCGCGGCATCTCGACGCGCATCCGAAAGTCCGTAAGACATACTACCCCGGGCTGCCCTCGCATCCGCAGCATGATATCGCGCGCCGTCAGCAGAAAGGTCCGGGAGCAATGCTGTCTTTCGATCTGGGCTCACTGGACGCGGCGCGGCGATTCCTTAATCATGTGAAACTTTGCTCGCTGGCAGAAAGCCTGGGCGGTGTGGAAACTTTGATCTCTCTTCCGGCGATGATGACGCACGCTTCCATGCCCAAGGAAATACAGGATCGCGTCGGCATCACGGAAGGGCTGGTTCGGCTGTCCGTGGGCATCGAAGACGTGGAAGACATCATCGCGGACCTGGACCAGGCGCTGCTTTACGTTTGAACATTTCCCGGCTTCCTCTGCCCTTCTCAAGGCAATCACATTTTTGACTTCCCCTTGATTATTGATAGGAGCGGCGGTACACTCCCCCTAAGTTACTGAGAGGAGCAGCGTGAGCAAACCAACTGACCTCGTCCAGGGCACCCTGGACTTACTGATTCTAAAAACGATTGGGCTTGAGCCGATGCATGGCTGGGCCATCGCGCAGCGCATCCGGCAGGTTTCGAAAGACGTGCTGCAGGTGAACCAGGGCGCGCTCTATCCGGCGCTGCACCGGCTGGAGCAGCAAGGGTGGATTCAAGCGGAGTGGGGAGAATCGGAAAATAACCGCCGCGCGAAATACTATGCGCTGACGAAATCCGGGAAAAAATATCTGCAAAGCGAGCGGGCAAACTGGGAGCGGCTTTCCGCGGCAATCGGTTTGGTTTTGAAGAGGGCGTGAGCCCGGGAGGTTGACCATGCGCTGGCTGCGAAGCATTTCTCATCGTTTCCGCAGTCTGCTCCGGAAAAAGGCCTTGGAGAGCGACCTCGATCAGGAATTGCGGTTCCATCTGGAGCGACAGATCGCGGAGAACATCGCCGCCGGCATGTCGGCTGAGGACGCGCGCCGCGCTGCCCTGCTCGAATTTGGCGGCGTGGAGCAATTCAAGGAAGAGTGCCGCGATGCGCGCGGGGTGAGCCGGATCGAATCGCTTGCAGCCGATTTGCGTTACGGGTTTCGTACCCTTCGGAGGAGCCCTGGATTTACGATTATCAGCGTGGTGACGCTTGCCCTTGGAATCGGCGCAAACACCGCTATCTTCAGCATAGTGAATGCCCTGCTTCTGCACCCTTATAGTTTCCGGAATCTCGATTCACTGGTACGCGTCTGGGAAGACCGCGGAATCGATGAAGGTTACGACGCACGGTACATCGCCCCTGCGGACGCAGCGGACCTGCGCGCCAACAATGGATTGTTCGAGCAACTGACGGTCTACGGATGGCAGAGTTTCAATATGGGTGCAGGGGACGAACTCCAGCCGGTGCTCGGTTGCAGGGTTGCGGCGAATTTCTTCGATGTACTCGGTGTCAGTCCAGCGAGCGGGAGACTTTTCACCGCAGTCGAGGAACAACCGGGACTCGATCAAGTGGCTATCATGAGCTTCGGACTGTGGCAGCGCCGGTTCGGTGGGGATTCGCAAGCGCTCGGCAAAACCATCGTTTTGAATGGCCGCACGTACACCATCGTGGGAATCATGCCGAAGGACTTTGACTATCCCGTACCGGTGGAATTGTGGGTGCCGCTGGCGCTGGCTCCGGCGGAGAAAGCGGATCGGATGCAGCTTTCCTTGCAGGCGCTCGGCCGGCTCAGGGATGGCGTCTCGGTCCGTCGGACTCGTGCTGCGCTTGCCAGCTTTTCCCGCCGGCTCGAGCAGGAGTATCCAAAGACAAACGCGGGAAGAATGATGACAGCGCTGCAGCTTCGCAAGGAACTGTACATGTTTACACTGCCGCTGTTTCTATTGCTGCAAGCGGCCGCGGGCTTCGTGCTCCTGCTGGCTTGCGCGAACCTCGCGAACCTCGTTTTTGCACGGATGATTGGCCGGCAGAGGGAGATTGCACTTCGCGCGGCTCTTGGCGCGGGGAGCGGGCGCCTCGGGCAACTGTTCATGTCGGAAACGCTCTTGTACTCGATTGCCGCGGGAGCTGTTGCCATCGCAGCCTCGTTCGCCAGCGTGCGGGCGCTTCGAACCAGCATCCCGGTGGGTTGGACTAAATGGGTACCCGGATGGGACGGCATTCGAGTGGACGGCAATGTTCTCGCCTTTGCGATTCTTGCGGCAATCAGTATGGGTTTGCTTCTCGGTCTTGCGACCGTGCTGCACACGAGTCGTGTGGAACTCAACAAGACTTTGAAGGAAACGGGTGCAGGTAGCGTGACGCCCGCGAAGCGGCGAGTTCGCAGCGCCCTGGTAGTCGCCCAGGTGATGTTTGCGCTGGTTTTGCTTGTGTGCGCGGGGCTGACGATCCAGGGATTCATGCGCCTCGCCAGCGTTTATCAAGGATTCGAACCGGCCAGTGTCTTGAAAATTGAGATTTCTCTGCCGGAGAAAACCTACGGGGAAAACGTGAGAATCGTCAATTTCTATCAACAGCTTCTTCGCGGGGCAGCATCGCTGCCAGGAGTTCAGCACGCGTCGCTGATCACCAACCCTCCTGCCAGCAACGTGGACAGTGAGACGACATTCTTCAGTATCGAAGGGCAAGTCGCACTGAAAGCCAGTGAAGTGCCTTCGGCAGATTTGCAGATTGCCACGCCGGACTTTTTTGATACGTTGAAAATCGCGTTGGTGTCGGGACGCCTTCTCTCAGAGGCGGACAGTGCGGACGCAGCGCGCGCCGTCGTCATCAGCCGAAGCATGGCAGATCGTTTTTGGCACGGGGCTAACCCGGTGGGTCATCGAATCAAGCTGGGAAATGCGGACTCGGCTGAACCGTGGCTGACGATTGCCGGCGTGGTGGGCGATGTGCGCCAGAACTGGTGGAATCCCATTACGCGGCCGGTGATTTACAGAGCATTTGCGCAGTCGCCACAACAGTCCATGACTGTGCTGCTTCGCACGGCAGCCAACCCAGCCAGCTACGTCTCTGGAATGCGGGAGCTGACAGGAAGAATCGATCCGGGAGTCGCACTCCACGGAGTCGCCACGCTGGAAGAAGAAGTGGCCGACTCCATCGCCATCGTGCGAATCATGGGCATGCTGATGGGGATTTTCGGCCTGGTCGCGCTGGCGCTTTCGTCCATCGGAGTATACGGCGTGCTGTCGGAGAGCGTCGCGCAACGCACTCGGGAGATCGGGATTCGCCTGGCACTCGGTGCACACTCGGACGACTTGATGAAATTGATTCTCGGCCAGGCCATGAAACTGACTGGGATCGGGCTGGCGATTGCGTTGCCGATTTCTTTTGCGATTAGCCGGGCGATGGCGAGCGTGATCTTCGGCGTGGTGAGCATGGATTTCACCATTTTCGTTGGATTTACAGCGCTGCTTTTCCTTGTTGCCATATGCGCAGGGTATCTGCCGGCGCGCCGCGCCATCCGCGTCGACCCTATGGCTTCTCTGCGATATGAATGAGAAATTCTATTTGTCCGGCGGCGCGACGCTCTTGTTTAACCAGGAAAGATAGTCGCGCGAGCCTGAAGTGATCGGCAGGACGATGAATTCCGGAACCTCGTAACTGTGCAGTTGCTTTACTTGTTTTTCCAAGTCTGATAATCGCTTGTGCGAGCTCTTGATCACCAGCAGATACTCGCGCGTCTTCTCGAGCTTCCCTTTCCATGTATAGAACGATTCCACGGGGCTTAAGAAAACGTTCACGCATGCGGCTAGGCGTTTGCCTACGACCGCGCGCGCAATCTTCCGCGCGACCGCAAGAGAACGGGCAGGTGACGAGGACGATGCGCTTGTTTTTTGCATCTGCGCGAGTCATCGATCCTCCATGATAATGACTTTCCCGATATGACGCGAAGGGCTAGAATACGGCGCTATGAGCACGAGCGTTGGAATGAGCACAACTTCCCCTATCAAGTTTGGCACATCCGGCTGGCGCGGCCTGATCGCCGACGATTTTACGTTTGCGAACGTGCGTCTGGCGGTCACAGCCATCGCGGAACACGTGAAGAGCAAGGCGAAACAGCCCACAATTCTCGTAGGCTACGACACGCGTTTCTATTCGGAAGAATTTTCGCAGCTCGCCGTGGACATTCTTGAGCACCACGGCATTCACACGCTGCTCTGCGAGACCTTCACGCCGACGCCAGCGGTGGCGTTCGAAATCATGCGGCGGAAGCTCGATGGAGCGATCAATTTCACGGCGAGCCACAATCCGGCGCAGTACCACGGCCTAAAGTTTTCCTCCGCGGACGCAGGGCCTGCTCTGCCTGAAGTTACCAAAGATATCGAGGCGCGCGCGGCGCAGCTCGCGGCGAAAGGCGGCGTAGCGCCCCTGGCGCATGGTGCGGGAAATGCTTCCCCAAGCGAAAAAGTTAATTTGCGCGAGACCTATCTGAAGCGTCTTGAAGAGCTCGTGCGATTCGACGTGCTGGGAAAAGCGAAAGCGATGATTGCCGTGGATGCGCTCCACGGATGCGGGGCCGGGTATCTTGACCGCATCCTGAAAGATCATGCCGTCAACGTGCACGCGATGCGCACGGAACGCGATTGCCTGTTTGATGGAACCGGCCCCGACGTTTCGGAAGAGAATCTAGCGCCACTGCGCAAAGCCGTGGTGGATTCGGGAGCAGCCGCCGGCCTGGCCACGGACGGCGATGCCGATCGCTTTGGCATCGTGGACAGCGATGGCGCATGGGTTCAGCCGAATCTCATTCTCGCGCTGGTTTACGATTATCTTGTTGAGACGCGCAAGTGGAAAATGCCTGCGGCACGAAGCGTCGCGACGACGCAATTGATCGACGCCGTGGCGAAGTCTCACGGCCAGACGGTCTATCAGACGCCAGTAGGCTTCAAATATATCGGCCAGCTCATCCGCGAAGACAAGATCGCCCTGGGCGGCGAAGAGAGCGCCGGACTCACCATGCGGGGCCACATCCCGGAGAAAGACGGCGTCCTCGCTTGCCTCCTGGTAGCGGAAATGATGGCGGCGCGAAGGACGTCGATTGGCGAGCAAATCCGCGCGCTCTTCCAGAAGCTCGGCCGCGAATACTGGCCGGTGCGCGAAAACCTGCACCTCACCGACGAACAGAAAGCAAACGCAGTGAAGAAGGTGGCGGTGGACGCTTCGACACTCCTGGGCCGAAAAGTCGTATCCATTGACCGCACGGATGGCGCAAAATTTGTCTTTGACGACGGTTCCTGGATGCTGTTGCGGCTGTCGGGGACGGAACCGCTACTGCGCCTCTATGTGGAAGCGGAAAGCGCGGCAACCTCGGCAAAATTGACGCGGGAAGCGACACAATGGGTGCTGCAAAACTAAAACAGATGGATGCCGCCGAAAAGATTCAGGCGCTGCTGAAGCAGCACGGGCGCGCGCTATTGGGCCTGCTGATTCTCTTGCTTATGGTGCACGACATTTTCGGCACGCATGGCTACCTGGCCATGCGCCGCACGCAGAACGAAATCAAGAAAGTGAACGCGGACCTCCAGCAGTTGAACAAGGAAAACATGCAGCTCGAGCAGGAAGTGCGGGAGCTGAAAACCGATCCGCACAAGATTGAAAAGATCGCGCGCGATGAATTGGGCCTCGCCAAGCCGGGCGAAGTCATCATCAAGATTCCGCAGTCACAGCAACTGCTGCAAAAATCTACTGTGAAGCCCTGAGTCTCCACTTTTTCCAATTTGTCCGCACCAGAGACAGAGCCACCATCGAGAGGAAAATGATTGTCAGGCCAACCGTGGCCTTCAGCGCGCTGCACTGGCTCTTCGGCAGAATCGAAAATCTTCCGTAAACAAATTCAATGTGCACCCAGTAGACGAGGAGCGACGTTTGGCCGAGCTGGATGATTGGGCTGAAGCCTTTCTGCGCAAATCCCCAGCGGCACCACGCGTAAACCAGAAAAAGTATGAGGAGCAGGATGCCACAGCGCATCAGGAAGAAATCGGGATTGCTGTGCCAGTAATCGTAAACCGCGTAGAGACGAATCGTAGACTGGTCGAAGAAAACCGAAAGCGCGCAAGCAAGAACTCCCGTGCCACCAAGGGCGGCGAAGGCCAAGCCTTCCTGGCGTTTTGCAAAATCGCAAAACAGGAAGAAGCCGACGGCCAGCCCGGCAAACGCGAACGCCGACCAGGGAAAGAGCGGAAAGAGCCAGGGCTGAGGCTGAGCGAAAATGTGCACGCCGTTGATGTAGGACTCGAGCGGCCACGGCAGGAATTTAGGCCGGTGCGTGGTCCAGAGCGGCGGCGTGGCCATAGCGACGACCGCGGCGGTGATGAGTCCCGCCACCATGGTGCGGACGGCCGTGACCGCAGTGTCGCCCCTTCCTGTGACCCAGCACAAAATGCCCATAAGCATCATCGAAAGCCCGAGGATGTTCAACACATCCACGCGCAGCAGATCCGTCCACGGCGACCACGGATACCCTAGCGCAAATTCCTGGACGCGAAAGAGCAGTCCCATTCCAAAGATTTCCGCGCCGCGCAGAATCGTCTGGTTCGCGATGGCGCCGCGCTCCATTCCCTTTTCGCGCAACTTTGCCGTTACGAGCGCAAAGGAAACGCCCGCGAGAAAAATGAAGAGCGGCGCAGGCAGAGTCCCGCCAAGACGCGACCAGCCGATCAGCGACGATGATTTCTTAGCTTCAGGACTCATCCACGAGTCGTAGCAGTGCGTTTGAAACATCAGCACGCACGCAAGGCCGCGCATCCAGTCGATATACGCCAAGCGTTTTGTGTTGCTTTGGATTTGGTCTGCCATCTCGGTGCGCTACAATTCTCGCTTGCCTGCCACGCGCCAACTCGGCTTGCTCTCCATGATCGGCCTTTGGGCTGCGCTGACACTCACCGGAGCGATGTACGCCTCGTGGCAGGGCTTCAGCGGCCGTGAATTTGCAGCCACGCTAAGTGCGTTCGCGTTCTACTTTCTGGTGATGCTTCTCTTTGCCGCGCGCGGCGTGGACGACAGCCTCACGGCACGCTTCGGGGCCGGCAGCAGCTACCTGCTTGGCGTTGCAGCGTTCCTTGTCTACCTGATTTACGCCTTGGGGACAAATACTTTCGCGTTCGGGCGTGCCGGAGTTGTTGCGGGCTTCATCTTCGCGCCACTTGCGCTGGCCGCTACGGCTAAACAGAAAGCACCGGGAGCATGGCAAGATTTTCTGACGCTCGCAGGCATTTGGGTTTTAATCAAGTTCTTTTCGAAGTTCGCGCCCCCAAATTGGCTCTTTCCATTTCCCGGCGTGCGACTGGCGTATGTATTCACCGTATTGCTTTGCCTCAACATCGCCCTGGCGTGCTTCATTCTTCTCCGGCGAGTCAATGGCATCGGCTATTCGATCGGTTGGGGACGGCACTGGAGCTTTTTCGTCCTGGCAAGCTTCATCGTGTTTGCCTGCATTGCAATTCCCCTAGGCGAGGCCATCCATTTCATTCAATTCGCTCCTCATTGGAGCGAGTGGAAATCGCTCCCGCTTCTTTCGCTTGGCATTTTGTTCTTCACTGCCTGGCCCGAAGAGTTCCTCTTCCGTGGCTTGCTCCAAAACATGCTCGCGCGGGCATCGAAAAACGATCTCGCGGGCTGGTGGACGGCATCCCTTCTGTTCGGGTTCTCCCACATCACCAATATGCATTTTGCCAATTGGAAGTACGTGATTTTGGCCTCTATCGCCGGCTTCTTCTACGGTTGGACGTGGAGCAAAACCGGCTCGATTTTCGCTTCGGCGCTGGTCCACGCGGGTGTGGATGTGATGTGGCACTTCCTGTTCCGAACCCTGTAGCTCGCGCGCTCAGCAATCGCGAGACTTGCCGTTGCTAGATTGGATGAGACTCCGTGCAGAATACCTCGACAGAAGGGCGTCTGCCGGATTACTGTCAGCAGCTGTACGACCCATCAAGAAGACCTTCGCAAGCCGAGGGAGAATCACTACAACGATGACCCGGCCGTTAGAGCTCGAGTTCGTGCTCCTGTCTGACGACTATGCGACAATGACCGCGGTCTCCGGGGGGGTGAAAAAATACGGAGCCAAGTTCAGCCTGGTGCCGTCCGTGGAAGCCGCGCGCGATTGCCTCGCACGCCGAAAAGTGGACGGCGTGTTCGTGGATACAGCGATAAGCGGCGCACACGGGCTGATCGAGGCGATCCGCAAGGGCACGTCCAACTGCAAGGCCGTGATCTTTGCCTGCATTCAAAACATGAATGAATCCACTGCCGTGTTAAATGCCGGCGCAAACTTTCTTCTGCGGAAGCCTTTGAATCTTGATAGCGTGGCCTTGCATATCACCATTTCCAAGGAACTCCTGGAGCGCGAGCGGCGCCGTTATTTTCGCCACGCGGTCAATGTTCCTATAACACTGCAAGACGGAGAGGGAGAACACCACGCCCGGATAATGAACTTGAGCGAGGACGGGATGGCGATTCGAACGGTGAAACCGCTCAAGCCTTCTTCGGTTCTGGAATTCACATTTGAACTGTCCTTTGGACTCCACCTCAGCGGAAAGGGCCACGTTGGATGGACCAACACCGAGGGAACAGCGGGGATTATCCTTCAAACATTTCGTGGAAGGGGCCGCGAACATCTTGAAGCCTGGCTTGATGCTCGCGAACGGCTTGGCACGAAAAGCACGGCTGATGAGTGAGGGCAAGGTGAAGATAAACATCTAACCGGGTTCGCCTCTTGCGCATCATTGAAGCTAGCGGGTGGCAAGCTTGAAATGGGGAGACGATAAATGGCAGACACGATGACGGCAGAGCAAGCGGTGTTTTTGTTGCAAAACGTGTATATGGGGCCACTGAAGAATGAGAGCCGGATCACGAAGAAAGTTCTCGAGGCTGTGCCGGCGGACAAGGCGGACTTCCGGCCGGACCCGATTTCGAGAACTGCGAACGAACTTGTAAGGCATATTGCCGCGGCAGATAACCGTTTCCTGGAGGCAGTGATCAACGGTGTGCTCGACACCAATCCGGCGATGATTCCCGAGAATGTGAAAACGCCCCAGCAAATTGCGGCGTGGTACGAAGAGCGCTTCGCGAAAAACTTTGAGGCGCTGGGAAAACTCAAAGGCGAGCAGTTGACAAAGATCGTGGATTTTCGCGGCATGTTCCAGCGGCCGGCAGTGACCTTTGTAATGATGGGTTTGAACCACACCATTCATCACCGCGGGCAGCTCTCTTCCTACTTGCGCTGTATGGGCGCGAAGGTGCCTTCTCTTTACGGCGAAAGCTACGACGACGCACAGGCCAGGAAAACCGCGCAGGCGTAAAGACAGTCATTAGCGAACCTCGTCAGCGACGGTTCCGGAGAAAAGCACAGTTGCCCGCGAGTGCGGTTTTATTTCGTATAGGGCCCGGTCAGCCGCGCTGAGAAGACTCTCGATCGTCGAACCGTCGCGCGGATATTCGGCCACGCCGATGCTCACGGAGATGCGGGGGACCTCGATATCTTCAGCGATCCGCTGCGAAATACGATGTGCAACCCGAGACGCCGTTTCGAACGAGGATATGCGAGTAGGGCCAATAACTTAGACCTTTAGGACAGGCCGGAAGGCGGAGGTCGAGAACAACTGAAACGCTCGCATGCCGCTAGGTGATCACGACGAATCCTACGATGTTGTCGTGCTTGCAATATATGGAGGGTTACGCTGCAATAAGACGACGGGAGGTCAAACATGAAACGCATATTGCTTGCTGCTGCGTTCTGTCTTTGCACCGCAATGATGGGCTTTGCTCAACAAGCCGCTTTGGACGCCCCCGCAACCAAGGAAGATGTCCAGAAATATCTCGAGGTGATGCACTCCCGTGAAATGATGTCGCAAGTGGTGGACGCCATGTCTAAGCCTATGCACCAGATGATTCACGAGCAATATTTGAAAGATAAGGACAAGCTGCCAGCCGATTTTGAAGCACGCATGAACAAAATGATGGATGATTCGATGAAAGCATTCCCGTGGGACGAAATGTTGCAATCGATGGTGCCGGTGTACCAGAAGCATTTCACGAAAGGCGATATCAGCGCACTGACCGCGTTTTACGGCACACCCACCGGGCAGAAGGTCTTACGCGAATTGCCGGCGATCACTGCCGAAGCGATGCAATCCATGATGCCGCTTCTTCAGAAGCAGATGGAAGCGATGAACGGCCGCCTGCAGCAGGAAGTCGCGCAGATGATCAACGATTCCAATAGCGCAGCGGGCAAGAAATCACCAGCCACGCCAAACTGACAAAAACAGAGTGTGCGAGGTTGAAGCCGCGCATCCACAATGGCTTGCAATCAACCTTTGCTGGCGTGAGAGGCGCGATCGATGGTCTGCAGCACTAACTCCTCAAAATTGGGGGCTAGGTCGGCAACCACTTTAACTCTGTAATTGCACAAGATTTCTTCATGGTCGATTTTGACGACTCTCATCTCCCGATTCTTTTTTCGGGAGTTCATGTCGAAACATACCGGGTCATAATCCATATCTGGTCCCTTGGCGAAACGCAGGTAGCCAGCGGGGATCAGAGCGCCCCACAATCCCCGATTTTTTGAGATGCCTCCAAAAAATCCCTCCAGGTCGGGGCCTGGCGGGAGTGGGGTAGATCTCTCGAAATTCACTCAGATCATCCAATTTTTCAAATGAAGCGACGTACTGGGAAAGAAGCAGATCGCGTCTAAGCTCGGCTGGTGAAGCCATGCCATCTGTCTTATTCGTTTCCTTAACGAACGACGCCAGTAACCTAGTTCGGCTGCTTTGGATACTGCTTGATGACCTTCACGTCAGCGAAGGGTGCAGGCCATAAGACGACTCGATAGAAATCGGCGCCGTCGGTTCCGACAGTCGCAATCGTTCCAAACCCTCCGTGAAATGAGCGGACTCGGTACCAGCCTTTTTCGATTTGAAAGTCCGCGACTGGACCGCCAGTACACTCATGCACTTGAAGCTGGCCCGTAGGAACGTGCAAGCTGGCTTCTGCAATGTGATCCCAACTATGAGGGTCGAACGGAGGCTCCGAATCGTGAATCTCGATCCGTACAGGAACGTCCATATTCCGTTCGGGATGGACAACGACCACGTAAGGTCCGGTCTTGATGCGACGCTCAACGTCTTCATTCGTGTAATCGACGGGCGGAAGACTACTCATACCTTTGTCCCACAGATAAAACTGATGATAGTCGGCGAACACCTGAACTGACTTCTGGTGCAAGCGCATACCTGATCCGCCCTAACGGACAACGCCGCTCATAGGGCTGGAGGCGGAAGCGTAGAGGCGCTTGGGCATGCGGCCGGCGAGATACGATTTGCGGCCGGCAATGACCGCGTCGCGCATGGCTTCGGCCATGAGAACAGCGTCCTGGGCTTCTGCGATGGCGGTGTTCATGAGGACGCCATCAGCGCCGAGTTCCATCGCGACGGCGGCATCGGAAGCGGTACCGACGCCGGCGTCGACAATCATGGGAACTTCGGTGATTCGTTCCCGGAGGATACGGAGGTTCGCGGGATTCTGCACGCCGAGGCCGGAACCGATGGGCGCGGCGAGCGGCATGACTGCGGCGGCGCCCGCGTCAATCAATTTGCGCGCAGCGATGAGGTCGTCGTTGGTGTAAGGAAGAACGACAAAGCCTTCTTTGACGAGGACGCGCGTGGCTTCGATGAGCTGCTCTGTGTCCGGAAACAGAGTCTGCTGGTCGCCGATGACTTCGAGCTTAATCCAGTTTGAGAGGCCGACTTCCCTCCCAAGGCGGGCGGTGCGGATGGCTTCGTCAGCGGTGTAACACGCGGCGGTGTTAGGCAGAATAAAGATTTTCCCTCGGTCGATGTAATCGAGCAGAGATTCTTTTGACTTGTCCGTTAAATTCACGCGACGGACGGCGACGGTAACCATATCCGCGCCAGAAGCGGCGTGTGCCCGCGACATCTCCTGAAAGCTGCGGTACTTTCCTGTTCCAACGATCAAGCGGGATTTGAAGGCTCGGCCTGCGATGACCAGATCATCTGCCATGGGTGTCTCCAGAGACATTCTAGCCCTGCGCGGGCTGGAGACAAAACGTGGTGCGAAAGAAAATGGCGGCGTGTTGCAGCCAACATGCCGCCATTTATAATTGGAATCGTTTGGAGATAGTTATCCTTGCAGGTGCGCTTCGAGAAACCAGAGATCCTTGTCCAGTTCGCGCGTTTCTGTGGTGAATAGATCCGTAGTAATTGGGTCGCCGAGGTCGTCGCTCTCGTTGACGGCCTGGCGCATGGCGTTCGTGTGATGCGCGAAATTGTGAACCAGCCACTTGAGCATCGACTGGCCGTCGGCGGCGGTCAGGTCGGCTTCCTTCAATCCGGATCTCGCGGCGACTTCACGAGCGGTGCCGTTGGCAACGCCGCCCAGAGCGGCGATGCGTTCCGCAATGGTGTCGGTATGACCTTCGACATGTTCGGCGATGGAATCGAACAATTCGTGAAGTGCGATGAAGTTTATTCCTTTGAGGTTCCAATGGGCCCACTTGACCTGCGTGAAGAGATCAACGGCATCGGCCAGGCGCGCGTTGAGAAGCGCGACAATGGCCTGCCGTTTCTCTTCCGGCACACCTACGTTGCTCTTATACATACGGACTGCTGCGGTTCCTGCTTTCGTCATGGAATGTCCCTCCTCCTTTTATCTTTTAACTCCCCATCGCGTTGGATGTCCGGGCGATACGAAAGGGTTCGGCGAAAATAACAGGGTCGCATGCGTCTCAACTGGAGAGCTCCTGGGGAGATTACGGCAGAAAGATTACAACTATGTGAGAGAAGCGGCAAGAGATTCGAAAATGGAGTTGAGACCTCAAGAATGGGGTGGGGCTGAGGGTCGGGATAACAGCCTCGCCCCATCCATGAGCTTTATAGTTCCGGTGATCAGTGCGCGTGCGGCCGCACGAGCGAACTGAGATTGATTCCAATCCCAAACGAATAGTTGTTGAGGTGTAGAGGAACGCTGCGGCTATAATCGAATTCGAAATCGAGATAATAAACTGGTTTGAAGTCGATGCCCGCTTCGTACCCGTTGTCGCGAACCAGGCCCGCGCCTCCTGAGGTCACGTTCGAACTCGTGAAGCCATTGCGATTTGTGCTGGTGCCGCTCGAGCTGCACTTCGCCGCAGAGCCGCAGCGGAAGACGCGGCTGATCACTGTCTGATTTCCCCACGGCGCAACGTCATAGGCACCTGCCTGCAAACTGATGGGCCCTTGGTCGTACTCCAGTCCGCCCGAAAACGCCGCGTTAAAGCCAAAGGTCATGAACGGCCGCGTGAAATATTTTGTATCCATGATCGTATTGCCGACTCCCGCATCGAGGAACGGCGACCAATCACCAAATGCGTGATCGAAATGGTTATTAAAGTTCCAGGTGGCGTGGCCGGTGCTGAAGCCCTTCTTGGTATCTGCGATGGGTGCCGTCAAATGAATGGCAGGACTGTAATTCAACGAAGGATTCGGATAATTTAGCAGCAGATCTACGAAAGTGTTACCCATCCCCACTCCGGAAACCGCGCCGGGATTACTTTGCTTAGTGGCGGAGGGAGTGGAGACGAAGTAGAACGGAACGCCGGCGTCCATTCCAAAGTGGCGTGAGAAGTTGTAGCCCAGCGCGGTCCCGACATCGTACACGCCGGCATCGCTGCTGTAGTCACCTTCAAATTTCGCGCCGAGAGTCCACCCGGGGGTGAAGCCACCGGAATCCTTGCTGGTCGGGCCGTTGACCGCAGCAATCGGAGATTGCGCGCAGATTGCGGGGCAAAGACACAGAGACACAATGGCGAAAGCGAGTCCTACAAGAGGAAGCCTATGGAGTATCGATCTGCGAATGTTTTGAGTTGACTCCGAGTTCAATGTCAATTCTCCCCTCCCGTTTGGCGTTTCGATTTGGCATTGACCGCTTCCGTGAAATTCCGGAATCACGCCAATGCCTTGCAAGACTGAATTCAAGAATTGAGGTGGGCGTTAAATGGTTCGATTCCAGTTTACGGAGAAGGGATGCCCGCAAACAGTACGCCGACGCGGATGGTTTCGCAGGGCGAACTGTACCGAGGAACAGGTTAGAGTGAGGCAAGACTCCCGCGATCAATTTTGAAGAATGGGGCGCGGCTCGGACACATCGGCGTAGAGGGATTCAATGACGCCGAGATATTTCTGTTCGACGACGCGGCGCTTGAGCTTGAGCGTAAAGGTGAGGCTGCCGTTATCGAAGGTGAAGTCTTCCGGGAGAAGAGCGAAGCGCTTGATCGTTTCATATTGCGCGAGATGTACGGTGAGGCGCTTGACCTCAGCGTCGACGAGGGAGCGGACCCAGGGATGGGTCGCCATTTCAGCGGCGGAGGCGAATGTGATTCCTTGATCGGCAGCTTTGGCGGCAACGGTCGTGGCGTTAGGAACGATAAGGGCGACGATGAACCGGCGCCGATCGCCGATGACCATGGCGTTCAGAATGTAGGGGCTGGTCTTCAGCGCATTTTCGATGGGCTGCGGCGCGACGAATTTTCCGGCGGCGGTCTTCAGCAAATCTTTTTTGCGGTCGGTGATGAAAAGATAGCTGTCCTTGTCCAGATAGCCGATATCGCCGGTGCTGAACCAGCCGTCTTCGGAGAGGACTTCCCGTGTGGCTTCCGGATTCTTGTAATAGCCCTGCATGACGCACGGGCCCTTGACCAGAATCTCACCGTCTTCCGCGATGCGGACCTGAACATTCGCAATAGGCTTCCCGGAACTGCCCACGCGATTCGCGGGGTAATTACTGGAAACGATGGGCGAGGTTTCGGTTAGTCCGTAGCCTTGATAAATGGGGATGCCGACGACCCAAAAAAATTCGGCGAGATCCTTCGAAAGCGGCGCGCCTCCGGAACAGATCAAGCGCAGACGGCCGCCCGTGCCGAGACGAATCTTTTTGTAGACGAGAAGGTCGGCGAGCCTCCATTGGAGCTTTACGGCAAGGCTGGCGTGGCCCCCGCCGGCCCGCCAGTTGGTGGCTTGTTGCGCGAGGCGCATGGCCCAATCAAAGATTTTGCGTTTGAGGCCGGTGTTCTTGCTTCCCTGCTCCATGATGCGGGCGTAGATTTTTTCAAAAACGCGCGGGACCGCGGCGGTAACGGAGGGACGCAACTCCAGAAGAGCCTGGGCAACGGCGTCGACGTTTTCCACATAAGCGAGAGGAGAGCCTTGAAAGATAAAGATGTAGTCCACTGTGCGTCCGTAGACGTGCGCGAGGGGGAGAAAAGAAAGTGCGAGGTCCTGGGCGGAATTGATCTGAAAGTCGTGACCCACGTCGTGAACGTTGGAGCAGAAGTTGTTGTGCGTGAGCATCACGCCCTTAGGTTCCCCCGTGGTGCCGGAGGTGTAGATGAGCGAAGCGAGCTGGCCGGGAAGAACCTGTGAAACGCGCAAGCGGTAGGAGGAGATATCGGAAGCGCTGGCACCGGCGATGAGGGTTTCGTAACAGAGACAGTCGGCGGGGAGATCAGTGCCGCCGTCGGCGACAATGATTTGTTCGAGTTCGGGGAGATTGGCGCGGATGGCGAGCAGTTTTTGAAGTTGCGGATGACCGGCGACGAAAACGATTTTTGCGCCGCAGTGTTTCAGGATGTAGGTCATGCGATCGGGCGACTCGTTGAAATAGACGGGAACGGTGATGGCGCCGGAAGCGGAGATGGCAAAGTCCGCGGTGTGCCATTCCGGGCGATTGGCGGAGAAGAGACCGACGCGGTCGCCGGGCTTCACGCCGAGTTCGACAAAAGCGGTGGAAAGGCCGGCGACGCGGCGGAGAAATTCCTGGGACGAAATGGCTTCCCAGCGGCCGTCCCGGCGAACCATCTGGGCGCGGGGGTTGGGCAGATTGTCAATGGCGTTCAGGAAGCGTGCAGGAAGGGTTCCGTAGTTCATGGCCTGAGGCTCAATTTACCTTAGGCTCGAGGCAGGCGCAATCTATCTCCGGGCCGGTGTGCGCGTGCCGTGCAAATCTGAAAACCCTGCGCTAAGATGAGCGGCGGAGAGGACCGTTCATGGGTGTGACTTTGCCGGGAAGCGTGGCGGAGGCGGGATTGTCAAGGGGGCCGTTTCGGGCGCCGCGTGGCACGCAGATTAGCTGCAAAGGGTGGCAGCAGGAAGCGGCGCTGCGGATGCTTTTGAACAACCTGGATCCGGAGGTGGCAGAGAAGCCGGAGGAGCTCGTTGTTTATGGGGGGACGGGGAAAGCCGCGCGGAATTGGGAGTGCTTTCATGCAATTGTTCGGTCGCTGAAGGCCCTGGAGGCGGATGAGACTTTGCTGGTGCAATCGGGCAAGCCGGTGGCGGTGTTTCGAACGCACGAATATGCGCCGCGCGTGCTGCTGTGCAATTCGAACCTGGTGGGCCACTGGAACAATTGGGACTGCTTCCATGAGTTGGACCGCGCAGGATTGATGATGTACGGGCAGATGACCGCCGGAAGCTGGATTTACATCGGGACGCAAGGGATTCTGCAGGGTACGTACGAAACGTTCGCAGCGGCGGCGCGAAAACATTTTGGCGGGAGCCTGGCGGGCAAGCTGGTAGTGACCGGCGGAATGGGCGGGATGGGCGGAGCGCAGCCGCTGGCCGCCACGATGAACGGGGCTACGTTTCTAGGGATTGATGTGGACCCGGAGCGCATCAAGCGGCGAGTGAAATCGGGCTACTGCGACGTGATGGTGACTTCGCTGGATGAGGCGCTGCGGATTCTGAAAAACGCCGTGCGCAAGGGCGAGGCTACTTCGGTTGGGTTGGTGGGCAACTGCGCGGACTTGATTCCGGAGCTGGCGAAGCGCGGCGTGGTGCCGGATTTGCTGACGGACCAGACGAGTGCGCACGATCCGATTGGCGGTTACGTGCCGAACGGCATGACGCTGGATGCGGCGCTGGAGCTTCGCAAGAAAAATCCAGAAGAGTACAAGAAGCGCTCCCTGGCGGCGATGGCGCTGCACGTCCTGGGCATGCTCGATCTGCAGAAGCTGGGGGCAGTAACGTTCGATTATGGCAACAACATTCGAACGTTTGCGTTTCAGCAGGGCGTGAAAAACGCGTACGACTTTCCGGGCTTCGTGCCGGCCTATATCCGGCCGCTGTTTTGCGAAGGGAAGGGGCCGTTCCGGTGGGCGGCGCTTTCTGGCGAAGCTTCAGATATTGCGAGAACGGACCAACTGGTGCTGGAGATGTTTCCGCACGACGAGCACTTGAGCCGCTGGATCCAGCTGGCGCAGAAGCGCGTGAAGTTCCAGGGGCTGCCGTCGCGAATCTGCTGGCTGGGATACGGCGAACGAGACAAGTTTGGCTTGGCGTTGAATGAATTGGTAGCGAAAGGCGAAATCAAGGCGCCGGTGGTGATGGGGCGCGATCATCTGGATTGCGGATCGGTGGCGTCGCCCTATCGCGAGACGGAGTCCATGCTGGATGGATCGGACGCGATCGCGGACTGGCCGCTGTTGAACGCGCTGATCAACACAGCGAGCGGCGCGTCTTGGGTGTCGATTCACAACGGCGGCGGCGTAGGAATCGGCTATTCGCAACATTCGGGGCAAGTGACGGTCGCTGACGGAACAAAGGAGATGGCGAAGCGCATCGAACGGGTGCTGACCAACGATCCGGGAACGGGCGTGGTGCGGCACGTGGACGCGGGGTACCCGGAAGCGATATCGTTTGCGAACAAGAAGGGCGTGAAGATCCCCATGTTGTAGTACTCTGGTGGTAACCCGGTCCTGCAATAGATTGCGCCCTCGTACCATATCTACAAAGCCCAGCATCGAAGCCATTCAGTGAAAGGAGGAGCCATGTACACCATTTTGGGAGCGACGGGAAATACCGGTTCCGTGGTTGCGAACAAACTTCTGGAGCAACGCAAGCAAGTGCGCGTGGTGGGGCGCGATGCGAAAAAGCTGGCACCGTTCGTGAGCCGGGGTGCGGAAGCATTTGTCGCTGACGTGACAGACGGGGAAGCATTGGGGCGGGCGTTCGCGGGAGCGGAAGCGGTCTACGCAATGATTCCGCCGAATCTGACCGCCGACGATGTGCGCGGCTATCAAGATCAGGTAGCGAACGCAGTGGCCAAGGCGATTGAAACCACCAAGGTGAAGTACGCGGTGGTGTTGAGCAGCTTCGGGGCAGACAAGCCGGACAAGACGGGGCCGGTCCTGGGGCTGCACTATCTGGAGCTGAAGCTCTCCAAAATTTCGGGATTGAATGTGTTATTCCTGCGGGCCGGATACTTCATGGAGAATTTGCTGGCGCAGGTGGCGATCATTCGTAATTTCGGAATGATGGCGGGACCGGTGCGTGCGGATCTCCTGTTGCCGATGAGCGCCACGAAGGATATCGGCGCAGTGGCGGCAGACGCTCTCGTGCGGCTGGATTTTCACGGCCCGCACACGCGCGAATTGCTCGGGCAGCGCGATATCACCTATAACGAGGTGGCGAAAATCGCGGGGACGGCAATTGGAAAGCCTGCAATGGCCTACATCGAACTGCCCGCCGAACAGGTGATCCAAGCCATGACGGGGATGGGGATGTCCAAGAATTTTGCAACCTTGATCTGCGAAATGGCCGATGCGCTGAATAACGGGCACATGAGGCCGTTGGAGGCGCGAGGCGCGAAAAATACAACGCCGACTTTGTTTGAGACGTTTGTGCAAGAAGTGTTCTTGCCGGCATATAAGGGACAAGCGGCGAGCGCGTAGAATCGAAACGCGGGCCGAAACGATTTAGGAATTAACCGGTGGGGCGGGTAGAGCCTGTCCTACCGGTTTTGTTTTCGGCATAATGGAATAGCGTTGAAAGATTCCCTGCTCATCACTGGCGCATCGCAACTGCTGACCCTGCGCGGACGAGGTCCGCGGCGGGGTAATTCCCTTTCCGATTTGGGATTGGTTGAAGATGGCGCGCTGCTGGTGTGTAAGGGACTGATCGCGGCGGTGGGGACGCGCGCAGAAGTTGAGGCATTGCCGGAAACGCGCGCGGCGGAGAAGC
Organism: Candidatus Acidiferrum sp.; assembly: GCA_035704085.1. GTDB lineage: Bacteria > Acidobacteriota > Terriglobia > Acidiferrales > UBA7541 > Acidiferrum. The sequence goes on from DASSXG010000107.1 coordinate 78,086, forward strand.
TGGATCTGGGCGGGCGCGTGGCACTGCCGGGATTCGTGGATTCGCACACGCACCTGATTCACGCGGCAAGCCGCGCGGAAGAGTACGAACTTAAGATTCAGGGCGCAAGTTATGAAGAGATTGCGCGCAAGGGCGGGGGAATCCTCAATTCGGTGAAAAAGTTGCGCGCGGCGACCGCGGATGCGCTAAGAAAACGCGCGCTTGCGGCGCTAAAACAATTTGCCGCGCATGGTACGACCACGATCGAGGCGAAAAGTGGTTACGGGCTGGATATCGCGAACGAGCTAAAGATCCTGGGATTGCATAGTCAGGTCGCGGGGGAACAGCCGCTGGAGATCATCTCCACCTTTCTCGGGGCGCACGTGGTTCCGTTGGAATACCGGGGAAAAGCGGACGGCACGGAACGGTATATCAAACTGATTGAAGAAAACCTGCTGCCGCAGATCGGGGAGAGCTGCCTGGCGGAGTTTTGCGACGTGTTCTGCGATCGCGGCGCGTTCACCGTGAAGCAAGCAAAACGCGTGCTGCAAGCGGGGCGTCAGTGGGGCCTTGCCCCGCGAATTCATGCCGAGCAACTTTCGCGGTCGGGCGCCACGCAACTGGCGATTCTGCTGCGGGCCACGAGTTGCGATCATCTGGAGCAGGTAAACAAGAGCGACATCCGGGCGCTGGGAAAGTCCGAAACGGTGGCTACGCTCTTGCCGGGATGCGATTTCCATCTGGGGTTAAAAAAGCACGCGCCGGCGCGTGCGCTGATTGATGCCGGAGCGATCGTATCGCTGGCGACGGATTACAACCCGGGGACCAGTCCAACTTTAAGCATGCCGATGATCCTGTCGCTGGCCTGCACGCAGCTTCGCATGACGCCCGCGGAAGCGATTGGGGCAGCGACGATCAACGCGGCCTATGCCTTGCGGCGGGAAAAACAGATCGGTTCGCTGGACGTTGGCAAACAAGCGGACATCGCCGTATTCGAAGTGGCCGACTACCGAGAAATTCCTTATTATTTTGGTGTGAACCATTGCTGGATGACCGTGAAGCGTGGTCGCGTAATCCATGCCGCCCAACAAGCCGCCATCTAACTACTCGAAAAGACCGATCCGAAAGGTGCGCCTTCCGAAGATTGGGCTGAAAGAGACGAAGAGTTTCTTCGAAGAATATTTTTATGCCTGCCTGGTGGCCTTGCTCCTCGTGGTTACGATCCTGTTGAAGGCCGGCGGGATGAGCACCTACAGTGCCTCCGTTCTGGGGCTGTGGGTGACGGGGTTTGCCTGGTTTGCGAGGCAAGCAAAACTGTATTTCGACGAGAAATCAAAACCAGAATTGAAAAAGAAGGCAGCGCAGCCCGCCAGCACGCAGCCGCAAAATGGAAAGGCGCAATTGCCGGCGGCCATGAAGCCCATGATCGGGCCGCAGTGGCCGCTAAAATCGCCACAGCCCAATCCGTTGCCTCAGCCAAGCCAACGTTCGACGGCTCCCGGCAATAAGAAGAAGCCAGCATTCGTCTATGAGCGGCCCACACTCCCCGACCGGAAGCCGAAATTCCCCGCCAATTGGGCAGGCGCACCGGAGAAGAAGCCCAAACGATGAAGCGACTCATTGAGTGCGTGCCGAATTTTTCCGAAGGGCGCGATGCTGCAAAAGTAGATGCGATTATCACGGCCATGAGCAGCGTGCCGGGCGTGTACGTGTTGGACCGGGAGATGGATGCGGACCACAACCGCTCCGTCGTGACGCTGGCGGGCGAGCCGGATGCCGTAGCCGAGGCGGCGCTGCTGGGCACCGGGAAGGCGATGGAACTGATTGACCTGACCAAGCACACGGGTGCGCATCCTCGCGTAGGAGCAACGGACGTCGTGCCGTTCATTCCGATAGATGGCGTGACGATCGAAGATTGCGTGGCGCTGGCGCGGCGAGTGGGAAACGAAATCTGGAAGCGCTACCGGATCCCGGTGTTTTTTTATGAAGCGGCGGCGACGCGGCCGGATCGGGTGAACCTGGAAAATGTACGGCGCGGGCAATTTGAAGGGCTGCGCGAGGAGATGAAGAAGAATCTCGACCGACAGCCCGACGTCGGCGAACCGAAGCTGCATCCAACCGCTGGAGTCACGGTCGTCGGGGCGCGTAAGTTCCTCATCGCTTACAACGTGAATCTGAATACCTCCGATGTCGGCATCGCCAGCAAGATCGCCAAAGCCATCCGGTTCTCCTCGGGCGGATTGCGCTATGTGAAGTCCATGGGCGTCGAATTGAAAGCGCGCAACCTGGCGCAGGTGTCCATCAACTTGACCGATTTCGAACAGACGCCCATGCACCGTGTCTATGAGATGGTGAAACGCGAAGCGGCACGATATGGCGTGGCCCCGGTGGGCAGCGAAATCGTCGGGTTGATTCCGAAAAAAGCGATCGAGATGGCGTCGGACTATTTTCTGCAATTGGAAAATTTCTTGCCCGCGCAGGTGTTTGAAAATAAGCTCGCGGATGCGCTGGGCGGAGCGCCACCCGCCGCCAAGGATGGAAAACTGGCCCGGCTGGCACAGCCGTTCCTGGATGCCGTGGCAGCACCGGCGGCCACGCCGGGAGGTGGAAGCGTCGCGGCATTCGCGGGAGCATTAGCGGCGGCGCTCGGGCAAATGGTTGCAGGTCTTTCGCGAAAAAAGAAATCGCAGGCAGCATTTGCCGATCAGCTCTCGACCGCGCTGGATGAATTGCGACACGACGCGGACGAACTCGCGGAAGCGATTGACCGCGATGCGGCGGCATACGATGCGGTGATGGCCGCGTTCAAGCTGCCGAAAGGCGACGCGCAGGAAACACGACGGCGCGAGGAAGCAATTCAGGCGGCAACCAAGGGCGCAGCGGACGTGCCGCTGCAAGTGGCCGACCGTACGGTTGCGCTTTTCGAACGCCTCGGACAACTGGAGGGTATCGCGGCCGCATCCATGCGCTCAGACTTGTATGTAGCGCGATTGATGGCAGGCGCGGCGGCTCGCGGGGCGCTGGCCAACGTCGAGATCAATCTCGAGGGCCTCACCGATGGCGCCTACGTGTCGTCCATGCAGGTAAAGATTGCGGCTCTGCGGGAACGCTTGGGCGATGCGCCCCGCGCGACAAGCGCGTAGAATGGAAGTTTCCCCTGGCCTCTTCGAAAGGAGCAGTGAATGAAACGAAATGAGACAGTTCGCAGGCTTGCGGCCGTGAGCATTCTGGCGGCTGTGGCGCTGGCGGCGCCGAAACCGGCGAAGGCGGGGCGACTTGGCTCGGATGTTATCGCGCTCTTCCCCAAGGACGTTGGAGAATTCGCATACGCAGATCTGAAAAAGGCGCGCACTCTGAAGTGGTATTCGCAACTGCAGGAACAGATGCTCCCGGAGCGCTTCCGCCAATTTGAAAAATTCCTCGCGTCGGCGGGTGTGGACCCGAATTCGCAGGTGGACGAGCTGGCATGGGGGCTAGTACCGGAAGGAATGTCGGCAAAGACCGAAGACACGGGTTCTACTGCGGTACCCACGGGCGAACAAGTCGTTGGTGTCGCGTTGGGAAGCTACAATCCGAATTCGACGGAAGCCTATTTCAAGCAGCAGAAGCTGCCGACGTTTAAAGCCCGGGGATACACAATGTACGCGTTTGGCACGGGTTCGGGATCAAACGATCTCTTCTTCCTTTTTATCGATTCGAATACGGCGGCATTTGGCCATCGGGCGCTTCTCGAGAAAATGATCGAAGTGCGATTTGGAGGACAAGAAGGACTGCTGAGCAACGACAAACTCTTCCCGCTGATCAACGAAGCGAATGGAACTGGCACGGTCTGGGCCGTGCTGAACCCTGCTTACACGCGGCTGGCGATGCAACAGTTGGCGCCGGAAGTGGGACAGTTTCCCGAAGCGGCCAAGCTGGTGACGCGCATGCAGAACATGATCATTAACGTGAACGCGAGCAGTAGCATCGACGGGAAGTTCCAGGCGGTGTGCGGCTCGACAGAGGATGCCAATACCTTGGCGCAACTGCTCCAAATGGGGCTGATGTACAAGCAATATCAAGCGAAGAATGACAACCCCGATATGGCTCAGCTTCTCGGCCAGGCACACATCACTCCCGCGGGAGACCGGCTGGAGATCCGCATGGACATCAGCGACGAGCAAATGACCTCGCTGATTCGGAAAAACACGTTCGCCTTCAAAATGTAAGCCTTTTCGAAACCCGAGTTATCCGCAAAGGGAGCCAGACATACGATCGTCTGGCTCTCTTTTGATTTGGAGGAATTCCTAAATCCGAGGACTGACCCGGCGGATATACTTCGTCAGACGTGTCACGGATTCCCCGTTGCGCGTTTCATACTGCACTCGATCGATGCCGGCAAAGACATGCGTGTTTCCTGGCTTGCCAGCGGCGTGCGCGGCTAAGCCTGCAATGGTATCGAGGCCGAAGGCCGGCGAGTCTTCGCCCGCGTGGGAAAGCGCTACCTCGATGCGGTCGGCGAATCGCGTGAGAGTGACGTCCAGGTGCGGATGGACTCCGGTCAAGTGTTCGAATGCTTCGCGGCAAGCGGCTATGACTGAAGACTGTAATTGGAAGATCGCATCAGTCTCCAGACCGGCAGCCTCCGCCAGAAAGCGGGCCGCTCCCCCGACTGCTGCGGCGAGCCGCGCGTCAGGGTCGGTTTGCAAGTGAAAGCTCTGGGGTTCAGTGGCCACGGCTGCCGGCAAGGGAGACGTCGCAGGCTTCGCGGCAATCCGGGCAATAGTAGAGGCCGTCGGAGCAGAGGCGCACGTTTTGCTGCCCCTTGCAGATCGTGCAATACCTGTCACAGACGCAGCGATCTTCCGGTAAGTCGCACTGCGCGCATACGGTGGGAGCTTGCATACGGACCTCCTCAAAAACTCTACCTGAGCAGTGCGGTGTCCGGCAAGGCGAAGCTGAAAGCGGCACCACGAGTCGTTTAACTGGTCTTCGAGAGGCGCCGCCCCGTCTGCACCGACCTTCTTTGACCACTTTGGGAGTGCATGCTAGTATCAATTTCTGCCTGAGACCTTGGAATGGAATCTGTCACAACTCCCCTCGCGCGCGCCCTTCGGAAGACCTCGCTGAACGCTTTGCACCGCCGTCTGGGCGCGAAGATGGTGAATTTCGACGGCTGGGACATGCCGGTGGAATACCCATCGAGCGGCGGGCTGGTCGCGGAACACAAAGCCGTAAGGGCGGCCGTGGGCCTTTTCGATGTCAGCCACATGGGGGACATTCGAATTCGCAGCGGCAAGAAACCGGGTGGTGCGCTGGCGGCGGTCCAGCACATCAGCATGAACGACGCTTCGAAGCTGGCCATCGGGCAGGCGCACTATTCAGCCATGCTGTATCCGGAAGGGACGTTCGTGGATGACGTGATCGTCCACCGGCTGGGCGAAGACGATTTTCTGCTGGTGATTAACGCGGGCACGCGGGAGAAAGACATCAACTGGGTGCGCGCGAATACGAGAAGCTTCGATTGCGTTGTGGAAGAGTTGAGCGACGCCTATACGCAACTGGCGATCCAGGGGCCGCAAGCAGCAGATGTTTTGCAGAAACTAACCGACGCGGATTTGACTCGGATCAAGAATTACTGGTTTACGCATAGCACGGTTTGCGGCCTGAAGAATACTCTGATCGCGCGCACCGGTTACACGGGCGAAGACGGTTTTGAAATTTATGTGCCGTCGGACGCGGCCACGAGCGAGAGGGTTTGGAACCAGGTGATGGATGCAGGCCGCGAGTATGGCATCGTTCCCTGCGGCCTGGGAGCCCGGAACACACTTCGGTTGGAATCGAAGATGGCGCTGTATGGGCACGAGATCAGCGACAGAATCGACGTTTGGGAAGCTGGATTGGACCGCTACTGCAAGATGGAAAAGGGCGACTTTATTGGGCGCGCGGCGCTCGAACGCGCAAAGGCCGCAGGTCTGCAGCGTACTTTGGTGGGAATCGAGATGATCGACCGCGGCATTGCGCGCGACGAATACTGTTGCTGTAACGAAGCCGGCGAACGGATTGGCGTGGTAACCAGCGGGTCACCGTCGCCGACCCTTGGAAAGAATATTGCGCTGGCGTATGTGCCCCCGGCTCTGTCCGCCCTCGGCACGCCGATTTACGTGGAAATTCGGAGCCAGAAGTGCAAAGCGCAAGTGGTTCCGACTCCATTTTACAAGCGGCCGAAGAAAGCAGCGGCGCCTCGCATACCCTGAACGGAGTGAAACGAATCCAAGGAGCGACTACATGGCATACCCGAAGAACTATCGCTACAGCAAAGAACACGAATGGATTGAAGTGAAAGGCGACCTCGCGACGATCGGCATCACCGACTATGCGCAACACGAACTCGGCGACGTTGTATTCGCCGAACTTCCGAAGCCGGGTGCGCGAATCGAAACGGGGAAGTCATTCGGCACGGTCGAGTCCGTGAAGGCCGTCAGCGAGATTTATGCGCCCGCCTCCGGCGAAGTGATCGAGGCAAACGGCGAGCTGCACAATACTCCGGAAAAAATCAACACGGATCCGCACGGGGCGGCTTGGTTGATCAAAGTTCGGCTTACCAACGCCGCCGAGCTGAACGGGCTGATGGACGCAGCCGCCTACGAAGCGTACATCGCCGAGAAAGCCAAGGAAACTTCCGCCTGATGCGCTATCTCCCGAAGAGCCCTGCCGAGCGGCAAGAGATGCTCGCCGCCATCGGCGTAAAATCCATCGACGAATTATTTTCCAGCATTCCGGAGCGCTTTCGCCTCCGGAATGCGTTGAACATTCCCGGGCCCTATTCTGAAGCCGAAGTCATTCAATATTTTAAGGAGCGCGCCGGGGAGAATTCGAACGGCTACACGAGCTTTCTCGGCGCGGGCATCTATAACCATCTGCGCTCTGTGGTGACGGACGCCATCATCCAGCGCGGCGAGTTCCTGACGTCCTATACGCCTTATCAAGCGGAAATCACGCAGGGCACGCTGCAGGCTATCTTCGAATTCCAAACGCTGATGTGCCAGCTCACGGGCCAGGAAGTGGCTAATGCTTCGATGTATGACGGCTCGACGGCGACGACAGAAGCAGTGTTGATGGCGGAGCGCCTGACGGGTCGCCAACGCGTGCTGGTGGCGCGCTCCGTTCATCCGGAATATCGCGACGTGCTGAGGACTTATGCAAAGAATTCCGGCTTGCGAGTGGAGGAAATTCCATTCTCGGCCAGCGGAACTGTGGATGCGAAGGCGTTGCAGAGCGCGCTAAAGAATAAGGATGATGTCGCTGCGGTTGTGGTGCAGTCTCCGAATTTTTTTGGGGTGATTGAATCGCAAACCCCTCTTGCTGAGGCGGCCCACGCGTCCAGCGCGATGTATGTCGTGGCCATAACCGAAGGTGTTTCGCTCGGGCTGATTCGGCCACCTGTGGAAGCCGACATCGTGGCCATGGAGGGGCAGAGTTTTGGACTGGCGCCGAGTTACGGCGGGCCATTCGCAGGCGTAATTGCCTGCAAAGAAAAATACGTCCGGCAGATGCCCGGGAGGCTAACCGGGCAGACCACAGACAGTGAAGGCCGCCGCGGCTTCGTGCTGACGCTCGCCACGCGCGAACAACACATTCGTCGGGAGAAAGCCACTTCAAACATTTGCACCAACCAGGCTCTTTGTGCGCTGGCAGCCACCGTGCACTTGACGCTGCTTGGCAAGGAAGGCTTGCGCGAGATGGCGGAGCAGAACTTGTCCAAGGCGGAGTTTGCGCTCGCTGAACTGCTGAAGATTCCCGGCGTGCGACGAGCATTTGACGCGCCTTTTTTCAACGAATTTGCCGTCGAATTTCCGCGGTCGGTAAAAATTCTGAACTCACAACTTCTGCGTGAAAAGATTATCGGGCCACTCGCGCTGGGAACTCCATATCCGGAGTTGACGAAGCATGCGCTGGTCTGCGTAACGGAAACGACGCCACGCGCAGAAATTGAGCGATTCGCTGCAGCTTTGAAGAAGGCGCTCGAGCAGCCGGTCTAGGAAGTGGATTTTCGCTGCCGTGGCGTAGGATGCTGCGCCCTTACAAGTAGAAAGCTAAGAATGACCGACAGAATCAAGAAAGCAGCGCGACATACGAACCAAAACGAAGGATTGATCTTCGAGAAATCCTCGCCGGGAAAGCGCGCGTTTGAGCTTCCGCCGCTCGATGTGCCCGCCGCCGATCCGGCCAAGTCGCTCGGTTCGCATTTTCGGCGTGGCGGCGTGAAAGGCTTCCCCGAAGTCAGTGAAATCGAGGTCATTCGCCATTTCACGCGGCTCTCCACCTGGAATTACGCCATCGATCTGGGCATGTATCCGCTCGGCTCCTGCACGATGAAGTACAACCCGCGTGTGAATGAATTCGTGGCCCGGCTCGATGGAATCGCCACGGAACATCCTTACCAGCCGCAGGAGCTCTCGCAAGGCTGCTTGAAAATCCTGCGGCTGCTCGAAAAGTGCCTCCTGGAAATTACCGGCATGGACGCCATCACTCTCCAACCGGCGGCGGGAGCACAGGGCGAAATGACTGGGCTGCTGCTGATTCGTGCGTACCTGGAGAGACAGGGAAACGCGCGCAAAAAAGTCTTGATTCCGGACTCCGCGCACGGAACGAATCCTGCGACTGCGGTCATCGCCGGGTACGAAGTGGAGAACATCAAGTCCGAATCGCATGGACAAATCGACGTCGAGAAACTGCGCGAACTGGTGACCGAAGACGTCGCCGCGTTGATGATCACGAACCCTTCCACTCTCGGCATATTCGAACAACGAATTCCGGAAATCGCCGAAATTCTGCACGCCAAAGGCGCGCTGCTTTACATGGACGGCGCCAACATGAACGCGCTGGCGGGCGTGACCCGGCCGGGCGATCTTGGCGTTGACGTGATGCACCTTAACCTGCACAAAACATTCTCCACGCCACACGGCGGCGGGGGACCTGGTGCGGGTCCGGTGGCGATGAAGAAAATTCTCGAGCCCTTCCGGCCGGTGCCTATCCTCGTGGAAAAAGAAGGCGGACGGCTGGCGCTGGAACCTATGCGTCCCAATTCCATCGGCAGGGTGAAAGCCTTCAGCGGGAATTTCGGCGTGCTGGTGCGCGCGCTGGCTTACATTCTTGCGTACGGTCCGGGCGTCCGGCAGGCGACCGAAGACGCTGTGTTGAATGCGAACTACATTCGAAAGGGTCTCCAGGGCGTTTTCGACCTGCCCTATTCCCTGCCCTCCATGCACGAAGTCGTGTTCAGCGACGCCCTCCAGAAGAAAAACGGCGTGAACACGATGGACATCGCCAAGCGGCTGATCGACTACGGTTTCCACCCGTACACCACGGCATTTCCGCTGATTGTTCCCGGCGCGCTGATGATCGAGCCGACCGAATCCGAGTCGAAGGAAGAATGCGATCTGTTCATTGATGCGATGAAGTCCATCGCCGAGGAAGCGGCGACTGAACCGGAAATCGTCAAGACAGCGCCGCACACCACGCGCGTCCGCCGGCTCGATGAAGTCGGCGCGGCAAGGAAACCAATTCTTCGCTGGAAGCCGGCCATTCCGCGCAGGGAAGCCGCAGACTGACGGCGGCGATTCCATTCATGGCACAGATAGCCTCACCGCGCAGCTTGCTGACCTCATTCCCTGTTAGAATTCGGAAGACATTCTTCCGTTCCGATTGAAAAGCGCATGACACCCGTGATCGAAGCCTGGCTGCCAAAATCCATTATTCTTTTGCGTGATTACGATCGCCATAAATTTGTTTCAGACTTGATCGCTGGCGTGACCGTCGGACTGGTCGCGCTTCCATTGGCGATGGCCTTTGCGATTTCCTCCGGCGTTCCTCCCCAGGCCGGTCTTTATTGCGCGATTGTCACGGGCTTTCTCATTTCCGCATTGGGCGGATCAAAGACGCAGATTGGCGGACCGACGGGCGCATTCGTCGTGGTCGTCGCGGGAATCATCGCCAAGTACGGAATCGAGGGGCTGTTCGTATGCACGATGATGGCAGGTGTGCTGCTCGTCCTGCTCGGCATCACGGGAATGGGCACCATGGTGAAGTATTTTCCACGCCCCGTCGTCGTAGGCTTCACCAACGGTATCGCTATCCTCATTGCCAGCACGCAGATTCGAGACTTGTTCGGATTGAAGATGGACCATGTTCCCGGCGATTTCTTCCACCGTATGCAGGCGTTCGGGCAGGCCTGGAGTACGTTCTCGGTCCCAGCCACCGCTCTTTCTGTCCTTTCGATTGCCCTTATGGTTTTCTGCATGAAATTCGCCAAGAAAATCCCGGGCGCAATTCTGGTTACCTTTGGAGCAACGGCCGCGGTGGCGCTCCTTCACTTACGGGTTGAGACGATCGGAACCAGATTCGGAGGTATCCCCAGCGGCCTCCCCACGTTAGCCATCCCGGTCCTTCACTACGACTTGGTACGCCAACTGCTATCGCCGGCATTCGCTGTCGCGATGCTTGGCGCCATCGAGTCACTCATGTCCGCGGTAGTTTCCGACCGGATGAGCAATGACAAACACAATCCAAACGTGGAGTTGATTGGACAAGGTGTTGCGAATATCGTCTCTCCACTTTTCGGCGGACTGCCGGCCACGGGCGCCATCGCACGCACGGCGACGAATGTGCGCTCCGGCGCGAAGACTCCCGTCGCGGGAATGATTCATGCGCTGACGCTGCTGGCGATTGTGTTGTTTGCGGCGCCGCTGGTGAAGCATGTTCCTCTGGCCGCCTTGGCAGCGATTCTTATCATCGTGGCTTATAACATGGGCGATTGGGAAGAGATCCCGGAAATTTTAAAGCTGAGCGGCGCAGACATTATCGTGTGGCTGCTGACGCTTACACTTACCGTGGTGACCGACCTGACATTTGCCGTGGAAGTAGGGATGGTGCTCGCTGCGCTCATGTTCATTCGCAAGGTTTCGCGAACTACGACGGTGAGTCCGGTAACAAAAGATTACGTCGAAGACAGCCGCGTGCATGTTCTCCAGGGCAAAGACATTCCCGACTACGCGATTGTTTACCGCATTCACGGGCCATTTCTTTTCGGCGCGACGGACAAGTTCGCCGATATTCTCCAGTCCATTGATAAGTTGCCGCCCATCGTCATTCTCCGCTTGCGGAATATGACCGCGATTGACGCCACCGGCCTGGGCGCCATCCGTGACCTGGCGGACACGTTGCATGATTCCGGGCGATCACTGCTTCTTTGCGGCGCTCGCGAGCAACCTTCGCAATTGATGAAGCAAGCGGAATTCGAACGCCACGTTGGCGCGGAAAACATTTGCGGCAGCATTACCCACGCCTTGAACCGCGCCGCCGAAGTCTATCGCTTGCAGCACGCCAGCAAACCGGTGGAGCTAGCGCCCAGCAAATGATAGCGCTTCTTCTATAGCTCATGCCCTTTGCCAGAACTCTCATTACTGCTGTCCGTGCGCGTTGCGTTCCATATCAATTTCGCCCACGTCTGTCGCGATTCATCGAGCCGACACGAATCATTCTCTTTGCTGTAACACGACGCGCGTACGGCGGCTGGACGGAGTCGGCGCGGCACCCAAACCGATTCTCCGCTGGAAGCCCGCCACTCCACGAAGCGAGGCAGCGGATTAATCGTTTTCTTTTGGCAGCTACTAAGAGTTCCGGTACCTTGCCTTTTTCCATGAGATTTTCCTCATCGATCTGGGTTTCTCGCAGCGATTCACCGAGACGATACGCGCTTTTCTCTCGCCTGTAACACGGCTCACCTACTCTCTGCCCCCGGGGTAGTCGCTTTCACTCGTATTTCCAAACAAAGGAGAATCAATTGAAACAAAGAATTCTTGCAATCGTTTTGTCTCTCGGACTCGTTGGGGCAACTGTTCCCCCACCAGTACGCGGACAAGGCCTTAGTGTCAAACACGTTCTTCTCATCAGCATTGATGGAATGCACGCGGTTGATTATGAAAACTGCGTGGCATCCGGCACTTGCCCGACTCTTGCCGCGCTTGGCCAAACCGGCGTGAATTACACCCGCACCACAACCGCCAGGCCGTCAGACTCCTTTCCTGGCCTCATGGCACTCGTGAGCGGTGGGAGCCCCCGAACGGTAGGCGCCTTCTACGACGTAGCTTACGATCGCGTTCTGGCGCCTCCTCTAGTAACCACCGGCAATGGGCTGCCGGGCACGAGTGACCCGCTGAACAACCCTAGGTTAGCACCCTGTACCCCAAATAAGATTTACGGAACGCAGACCGAATATGAGGAAGGCGTCGAGATCGACCAATCGAAGCTGAACGGCGGATTTGCCGGATACTCCCTCATTGACGGTGGTGTTAAATCCATTGATCCCCGCAAGCTTGAGCGCGATCCGTTCAGCAAATGCAACCCGGTTTATCCTTGGAACTTCGTTCGCACCAACACCATTTATGGCGTGATTCACGCCGCCGGCGGCTACACGGCGTGGTCGGACAAGCACGCTGTTTATGCCGTGGTTTCAGGGCCCAACCCATCGCCCGACTTGAGTCCCCAAGTGCCCGCCAACGTGGACGACTACTATTCTCCGGAAGTAAATTCCAACGAGATTCTCCTGCCGGGGATTAGGACAGCTGCACCTGCGGGCGGAACCGGCTTTGACTGCGGTACGCCTTCTGTTTCGAGTTCTGGTGTGATATTCCCGAACACCAACGATGATTGGACCGTGGGTTTCGATGCCATCAAGTGCTACGACCAGTTGAAAGTCAACGCCGTGGTGAACGAGATCAACGGCAAGAACCACCTGGGCACTGCCGCGGCTCCGGTCCCGGTCATTCTCGGCATGAACTTCCAGGCGGTCAGCGTCGGCCAAAAGCTGATTGCACCCAAATCCGCCACCAGAACCGACGCAAACACTGGCGGCTACGAGGATGCCCAAGGTACCCCCAGACCCCTCATGCTGGGCCAGATCCAGTTCGTGGATGCGGCGATCGGGCAGATGGTCTCTGCGCTCAAGAACCAAGGCCTCTTCAATTCGACCGCCATCATCATCACTGCAAAACACGGGCAGTCACCAATCGACCCGAATCGCTTCTTCCCCATTCCCGGCCATTCGGGCACTAACGGCACGCCGCCGTCTGGGATCATCGGAAATCTTCTCCCGACGATTTACAGCAACGCTAACAACGGCCTCGGACTGGCTGAGGACGATATTTCCCAGATCTGGCTAGCGGATCCGGCGCAGACCGCCAACGCAGTTAGTATGTTGGAAGCCAACGCAACCGCGCCCCCAGGATGGGGTGCCGGGCAGATCTACTATGGTGGCTCGCTGAACACGCTGTTTAACCCTCCGGGCGTTCCTAACGATCCCGGGCCCTGCTGCGCTTTGCGCCCCGGAGGCGACCCGCGTACTCCTGACATCGTAGTGATTCCAAACGTCGGCGTCGTCTACACCGGAAATCTGAAAAAGCAATCCGAACATGGCGGCTTTGCGCATGATGACACCAACGTGATGCTGTTGGTATCCAATCCCAACCTTCAGGCCCGCACCGTCAACAGCTTTGTGGAAACCGCGCAAGTGGCTCCCACGATTCTGAAAATCCTGGGCCTGGATCCAAACGCCCTCGATGCCGTTAGGCTGGAAGGCACGCCAGTTCTGCCGTCCTTCTAAGGGTTGAAGACACCGGGGGTTGAAGAAAGAAGAGCAATCTCCAACGGCAAGCCAACGTCTGCAAGAAAAAGGGCGTTCCGGAAGTCTGGAACGCCCTTTTTTGTATGCAAGCCAATCCTTTCGATTTGAATTGCTAGCGGCTTGTGTTTACTTGGGATAATTGCTACTTTTGGAGCCGCACGCTATCAAGAATCGCAGAAAACGTCTTGTCGTATTGGCTGTAGACTTTCTGCGGAGCCACACAAACGAAATAAAGCAGACCCTCGGGACGCAGCGTGCTGACGACCCAATCGGTTTCCTGCCCGCCGGCCGGAGAATCGTTGCTCAGATAACTGGAAAGACCAGGCTGTCCGTTCAAGCGCACGCGCTCACCCTGCCGCGTGATCTTCATATTGGGGTTTGATTGTTGCAGGCCCTGAAGCACCTGACGCGTCGCGCTCTCCAGCGTATTCGCGTCGTTTGGATCTCCCTTGGTCTGCGTCACGCTCACGGTCAGGCCATAGGCCAGCGCGCTGTGGCCGGTCGGGTCCGCCACCACACCGCCTTCCGGCGCAAACGAAACGCCGTTTCCGTCGCTATCGGGATATTTCTTCCAATTGTCCGGATACTTGAGCGAATAAGCATTCGCTTGGTAGGTCGCATAACTTCCGGAAGGAGGCGCCGGCGCAACCACGCCGCCCTGTGCCCCGGGAGTGGGCTTCTTCACGACCGGCAGCGCCAGAACTTCCCGCTTGATCGCCTCGAATTCGGCCGAATCCCTCCTGGCATTCGGAGGAACGCCTCCGAGCTTGTCGATTTCTTCATCCACGCGTTCGACGCGATGTTCCGGACTCGGGTGATCGGAGAAGAACTCCGGCGGGTTCTTCCCTTTTGATTCCTGCTCGAGCTTCTCGAAAAACTGCGCCAGAGCGCGCGGATCGTATCCGGCATCGTAAAGAACTTGCGTGCCCATGACGTCGGCTTGGGATTCGGCCGTTCGCGAATAACGCAGAAGAACTCCGCCCGCCGCGAAAGCGCCGAGTGTCGTCAGCAAATCTCCACCTGCTGAGCTTCCGAATATGCTGCTGGCGATTCCGAAAATGCCCTGGGCCGCTTGGGCTTTGGTGGCCTGGTTCGTGCCGTGACGCAATGCCACGTGGGAAAGCTCATGGGCCATCACACCCGCCAGTTGTCCTTCGTTGTCGGCCGCCTCGATTGCGCCGCGGTTGATGAACACGAACCCGCCGGGCAAAGCAAAGGCATTGAGCGCCTTGTCGTTCACGCAATGAAATTCGAATGGATACTGCACCCCGCCCGTGGGCAGTTTTGCCGCCAGACGCATTCCAAGTTGTGTCAGATAGGCATCCACCTTTGGTGCGTTGCACATGGGCAACTGTTTTTGGGCGTCGAGTGCAGCTCTCTTCCCGACTTCGACATCTTGCTGCGGGGAGAACATGTTCCATCCGGGTTTCAACTGCGTCCGCTGCGCTGCCGCCCATGGAACGACCGTGAGAGACACCCCCAGGAAGAGTGCGATGCACTTTGCAGCTTGTGCTGCGGACATTCCCAGCTTCCCGGTGCCCTCTCTCGTGGAGAGCGCCAAACCTAACCTTTGGGTGCTCAAGACAACCTCCAAGACATATTGCGAGGTAGGATGATGATTTCCGGCGCAAGGTTAGTTTATACCCGCCCAAGGGGAAAAGAAAAAGCCGGGTGGCGGGCCACCCGGGCGGAGTCAGAAAGAAACGAAAATCAAGTTAGCGAGCGATGCGAGGCGTAGGCTCCGGGTTCAGTGTCACTGCGGGAGCATCAGCCGATTTTCCACTTCGTGCGGGAACGGTGCGCGCCGCGACGACCGGTTCAGGCTTGCGCGCGGGAAGTGCAAGGTTTTCCCCTTCGCGCGTAAATGTTAGGCAATCCTGTTCCTTGTTCCAGTCAATACAAACCAGGTCGCCCAGGTGAACTTGCTCGGTCGCTAACAGGTTGGCCAGTGGGTAGACCACGTGGCGTTCAATCGCGCGCTTGAGGTGCCGCGCTCCGTATCGCTGGTCCGTGCCTTCCTGAAGCAGGAAATCACGGCCCGCAGCAGCCACGCGGAAAAGGAACTGACCTTTAGCGGTTTCCAGTACGCGCTGCTGCACCTGCCCGAGTTCGATTTCCAAGACCTGCTCAAGCTGCTCGCGCCTCAGTGGGTGAAAAACAACCACTTTGTCCAGGCGGTTCATGAATTCCGGAGAAAACTTGCGGCGTGCCGCTTCTACGGCTGTGCGTTCGACCTTTTCATCGAGGCCAGCGGCCGGCTTATCCTTCGGCTGAATAAACCCCATCCCGCCTTCCATCAGCTCCGTGATTTCTCCTCCACCGAGGTTGGACGTCAGGAAAATGACCGTCTGAGAGAGGTCTACGCGGCGATTGTCGCCGAGCGTCAGCGTTGCCTTGTCCAGCATACCCAGCAGCAACTGCCACAGGGCGTCGCTGGCCTTTTCAATTTCATCGAAGAGCAGGAAGCTTAGCTTCAACTTGTCTGTATGGCTGGCCGCCAGCGCTTCCTGGGTGATCAGCGGGTGTGTTTCGCGGTGGCCCAAATAGCCTGGGGGCGAGCCAATTAGCTTGGCAATTTCGTGCGAGTGCTGGAACTCCGCGCAGTCCACCTTGATAACCGCGCGGGCATCACCAAAAAGAATCTCAGCTGCGGCTTCTACGATGCGCGTCTTTCCCGAGCCCGTCGGGCCAAGGAACAATAGATTGCCAACAGGCCTACCCGGGGAATTCAGTCCAGCGCAGAACACCTGAAACATGTCGACCAAGGACTGAACACCTTCTTCCTGGCCCACGATTTTGGCTCTCAGAGAGGATTGAAAATCTCGCGTATCATTACTGCGGATAGTTGGATCTAGTTGGTGACGAACGGCCGCTCTCATTTCATCAACCCTTCTCCGCGTCTAACTCCCCCAAACGCGGCGCGCGTCTCAATCCAGCGCACTACTCGTTTGATGCATGGCTGATGCCAATCTTTTCCACAGTTTCGCCACGTGCAAACCATTGGAAACTCAATAGGATACAAAATCTGCAAAATTGTAGACTGTCTCATTTTGTGAGAACCCGCCTCATCGGCGTGCAAAGTGAGAGAGGGCAAACAGTTTATGTCGGCCTCCAGTAGACAAAAAGGGGCGCATCTTCCGACGCGCCCACTCGACATACTTAAAGTGATCCTTGAAGGTCTCTACCGTTCTGGCTTCTTTCGCGCTTGCAATGTCGCGGCAGGGGTTGCCGAGGTTTGTGCTGTCCGCGTTTTTCGCTCTTCCCGAACGGTTTCCGCCGGTGCGTCAACGGATCTGCCATCTTTGGCTTGATTGCCGGCTGCCGTCTCCGCCATTTGCGGCAATGTCGGTTGAACCAGCGCCCCTTCCCCCTCTCGAACGAAGGTGAGCCGATCCTGGCTCTGGTTCCAGTCGATGCACACGAGGTCGCCTAAGTTCACCTGATCCGTAGCCAGCAGATTCGCCAGCGGATAGACCACGTGCCGCTCGATAGCCCGTTTCAGGTGCCGCGCGCCGTAACGCTGGTCGGTGCCCTCCTTCAGCAGGAAATCCCGCCCGGCGGACGTCACGCGAAACAAGAACTGCCCTTTCGCCGTGTCCAGAACGCGCTGTTGCACTTGCCCCAGCTCGATGTCCAGCACCTCTTGGAGCTGCTCTCGCTGCAACGGATGGAACACCACCACCTTGTCGAGGCGGTTCATGAATTCCGGAGAGAACTTTCGCCGGGCCGCTTCCACGGCGGTGCGTTCCACCTTCTCATCGAGGTCGGTCACAGGTTTGTCCGCAGGCTGAACGAAGCCCATCCCGCCTTGCATCAGTTCTGCAATCTCACCGCCGCCCAAATTGGAAGTGAGAAAGATGACCGTTTGCGACAAATCCACTTTGCGATTGTCGCCTAGGGTTAGGGTCGCCTTGTCCAGCATGCCGAGGAGCAATTGCCAGAGCGCATCGCTGGCCTTCTCAATCTCGTCGAACAGCAGAAATGACAATTTCAGCTTGTCGGTATGGCTGGCTGCCAGCGATTCTTGTGTGATTAGCGGATGAGTTTCCCGGTGCCCCAGATAACCCGGAGGCGAGCCAATCAGTTTGGCAATTTCGTGCGAGTGTTGGAACTCCGCGCAATCCACCTTGATCACCGCTCGTGGATCGCCGAATAGAATCTCCGCCCCCGCTTCTACAATGCGCGTCTTGCCCGAGCCTGTTGGTCCCAGGAATAAGAGATTTCCTACCGGGCGGCCTGGTGAGTTCAATCCAGCGCGGAAAACCTGATACAGGTCTACCAGTGCCTGGACACCCTCATCTTGTCCGACAATCTTGGAGCGGAGAGCCGTTTGAAAATCGATGGTATCGCTGCTGCGTTTGCTCGGATCGAGAGGAAGGATGTAGTCACTCATGACCGCCTCCTGGCGAGCCCCGAATGCGAGTTCGCGTTGCCGAATCGCCCGCGGCCCCGGTCAAACTGGTCGAGTTTAACCTGAATGGTAGACTGCAGGAGCCGCAATTGAACTAGCAACTCCCTTGCCACCGCTGGTGATTCTGAAATTCGGAGGATCGGTGGAAACATGTCCGCCAGATCGAGATGCAGCGCCCGAAGAGAGGTAACGAGTTTTTGAACCGCCGGAGAGCTGGGATTCGCGAGGTCCACGGCATGATTCGCTTGTTCGCGCAGAGCTTTCCAGTTCAGCTCCACGAAGGGGTGTTTCTTGGAAACTTCGCGCACCACGTCATCGGTAATTCTTGCATGGCCTCCCAGCCGAGCCAGGTGCAATTGCCGCACTTTTTCGCCGCGGCGCACGTTGTGCACCAGGTAGAACGAATTCCCTTTTCGGCGGACAAAAGCCATGGCGTCACCTCATGCTCGCGTCAACTCGTGTAGTGTATTTTGCTTCCACTACACTCTACAAGATAAGACACCGAAATTCGCAAAAAGTTGCATCCAATCAGTAACGCTGGAAACGTAGCCGAATTTGCGCGCGATTCCTCATCACTTTTCTTGCTGCGTTCCATTCGTTCCTTGCGTCCTCGTTTCTTCTTCACGTATCGCCTTTCTTCTTTCACTACTGCGATTGGATGTTCTCTATTCCAAGTCGTTTCCTATTACATCGCCAAAGACCGCTACTGCATTAAACCCGGTTGCCGCATTTTCCTCTTGTTCTTCAGCCGGCTCACGCCTAGGATGACGCACGTATTTTTCTGGAACATTTTCCGCCGCCGGAGATCGAACAAAATGTCCTGGGATCACGTCTACCGGCACGTGCAACGAATTCCTCGCGGAAGGGTTCTAACGTATGGAGCCCTCGCTAAAGCTCTGCGCCTTCCCGGCGGCGCGCGTACGGCGGGGCGCGCCATGGCCGCAACGCCCTCCGGCAAAGGCATTCCGTGGCATCGCGTGGTCGGCGAACGCGGAAAAATCCTCATCCGCGAGCCCTATGCCTCGCTCCAGAGAAAACTCCTCGAAAGCGAAGGCGTCACCATCATCGAATCTCGAGTGAACCTGAAACAACATCTCTGGAAATCCCCCAAGAAACCCGCACTGAAACAGAAGGCCACACGCAAACGTATTCGAAAGTAGGCCGCATTCGAACGGTACTCCCGTTACGAAGCAGACGCCCAACTGCGGTATGCTAGACGTTCCTTTTTTAGATCGGCCCCCGGCGAGTGGGGGTAAATGACGATGCCCAATGCCATCCTGCAAGTTGAAGATCTCGTCAAGAGCTATGGCGATGTGCAAGCCGTTCGCGGCGTCAGTTTTTCCGTGCAGGAAGGCGAAGTCTTCGGCCTCCTCGGCCCCAACGGCGCTGGCAAGACCACGACCGTTGAAATTCTGGAAGGTCTTCGCGATCTCGACAGCGGCCGCGCCTCTGTCTGCGGTCTGGACCCGCAACGTGAGTCGGCCGCCCTTAAGCATGAAATCGGCGCCGCCCTGCAATCCACATCGCTCCCGGACAAACTTCGCGTCATGGAGGCTTTGCGCCTCTTCGCCAGCTTTTACAAGCGCGGCCGCAAACCTGAAGAATTGCTCAAGCGCTTCGGCCTGGAAGAAAAGCGCAACACGTTTTATAGCCAGCTTTCCGGCGGCCAGAAGCAGCGCCTCGCGCTGGCCATGGCCCTGGTCAACGACCCGAAGGTTGTCTTCCTCGATGAACCGACTGCCGGCCTCGATCCCCAAGTGCGCCGCGAAATCTACGACATCATCGAAGAGCTCCGGCGCGACAAGAAAACCATTCTCATGACCACCCATTACATTGAAGAGGCCGAGCGGCTCTGCGACCGCGTCGCCATCGTGGACCACGGCAAAGTCATCGCCCTGGGCACTCCCCGCGAGCTGAAGGCCCATTCCGGCGGCACCACGCGAATTGAAGTCCGCCTCTCCAAGCCAGAAACTGACGACCCGCTGAAAAACCTCGAGGGCGTTACCGACGCACGCCAGGTGGACGGCGCCTTCGTCATCCACTCCAAGCGCCCGCCGCAGACCATCGTCTCCCTGGTGAAGCACCTCGAAGCGGAAGGCAACGAACTCGTCAGCCTGGAAATCGCCACACCCTCGCTCGAAGACGTTTTCATCGAACTTACAGGCAGGAGACTACGAGATTGAGTAACTTTGCCAGCTTGACCCGCACGCGCATTCAACTTGCCTTGCGCAATAAAATGTTTTTCTTCTTCAGCGTGGTTTTCCCGCTCGGCATGTTTTTTCTCTACGCCGGTATTTTTGCCAGGAGCAATCCCCGCGCTGTCAGCTACTTCCTTGGCCCCGTCATCGCCTTCAACGTCATGGGCAGCTTCTGGGGTCTTAGCGCCGCTCTGGTGATGTTCCGGGAACAAGGAATCCTCCGTCGCTTCCATGTCACCCCCGTCACCGCCTCCGACATGCTCGCTTCCAGCCTCCTGGCAAATTTCGTTCTCACTCTCCCAACCGTTTCAATCGAACTGTTTCTGGCGCGTTTCATCTTTCATGTTCCTAGTTTGGGGAATCTTGTCTCTCTCGGTGTCCTGGTCACCGTCGGTGTGGTTTCCTTCGGGTCGCTGGGGCTCGTCGTTGCCAGTGTCACGAACACCATGCAGGAAACTCAAGTCCTCAACCAGATCATCTGGCTGCCGTTGATTTTTCTTTCTGGCGCCACATTCCCGCTCTCTTATTTGCCCGCCTCCGTTCAACACTTTGGCCTCTTTTTGCCCGCCACCTATCTGGTAACCGCTCTTCAAAGCGCCCTTTATCAATCGTTTCCCGTCTGGAAGCTCTTGATTCAAATTCTAGCTCTTGCCACTTGGGCCGTTCTCACCTTTTTCGTCGCGGCGCAGCTCTTTCGCTGGGAGCCGGAAGCTAAAATACCTCGTAACGCCAAGCTCTGGGCGCTTGCTACAGCTCTTCCCTTCTTCGTCTTGGGCGCTTGGGAGAATACGAACGGTGACATCCTGAAACAGGCCCAAGCCGCATATCACTCCTTGGAGCGGCCTTCGAGCTCTGAGCAGCCGTCTAAAACCAACCAGTAACAAGGATGCATCGAGTCTGGGTACGCCAATTTGGTTCCGAGCGGCTCCCATCAGGCCCGCGCCACGCATTGACGCTCGCTTCCGCGTACCGTATTCTGCAATTCGGAGCCAATTTTACTAGGGAGCATTTATGCCGATTCAAGCAACGGAGAAAATCTGGCACAACGGAAAGTGGATCAATTGGGATGACGCCAAGCTTCACGTCCTTTCCCACGTGGTGAGCTACGGCTCCGCGGTGTTTGAAGGCATCCGCTGTTACGACACCAAACAGGGCCCGGCCATCTTCCGCCTCCGCGAGCACATGCAGCGGCTCATCAACTCCGCGAAGATTTACCGCATGGAGCTTCCCTACTCTCTCGACGATTTCGCTAATACCGCCTGCGAGCTCGTCCGCCTCAACAAACTAAATTCCTGCTACGTGAAGCCCATCGTCCTTCGTGGTTATGGCGAAGCCGGCGTGAATCCCTTGAATTCACCGATAGACATTTATATGGCGTGCTGGACTTGGGGCGCTTATCTCGGCCCGGATGCTCTCACCAAGGGCGTGGACGTCGGCGTCAGCTCCTGGACGCGCATTGCCCCGAACACGCTGCCCGCCATGTCCAAAGCCGCCGCCAACTACATGAATTCGCAGCTTATCCACATGGAGGCGCGTGCTAACGGTTTCGTTGAAGGTATCGCCCTCGACTCCTCAGGCCACGTCAGCGAAGGTTCGGGCGAAAATCTCTTCGTGGCGCACCACGGTGTGCTCTACACCCCTCCACTCGCCACCAGCATTCTGCCCGGGATCACGCGCGACGCCGTCACAAAGCTTGCGGAAGATCTAGGTATTCCCGTGAAGGAACAGGTGATCCCGCGCGAAATGCTCTATGTTGCCGAAGAAGTTTTCTTCGCGGGCACCGCCGTCGAAATCACGCCCATCCGCTCAGTGGATCATATCCAGGTCGGCAAAGGCGTCGCGGGCCCCATCACGCGAAAATTGCAGGAAGAATTCTTCGCCCTGACCAGCGGCGCGAAACCCGACCGCCACAACTGGCTCACACCAGTCGGCGCCCCCGTCAGTGCGGCCACCCGATAATCTGTTCGGAAGAAAATTCGCTACCTTAAGCCCAATTAGCGTACCGCCACTATCCACGTAAATTTTGCACGGTTCAGTGACTTTTCGAAGTCCTACCGCAGCTCTCTCTAGGGGACTATCCAGGCACAAGCTGCTGATATAAAAAGGGTTGCTGTTTGGAATGGGGCTTGCCGCTAATTCATCAGGAAGCGCAGTGTCCAAATTCTTCGATGACCACACTTCCATGGAGGCTTACGTGAAGACGATGAGAAACCTATGTTTGGCGATAGTTGCTTTCTCGTTGCTTGCGACCCCGGCTCTGGCCCAGAAGAACCGCTCCAACAAGGGCGGTCAGGACCGTGGCAACATCGGTGATGAGCGTGCAGCTCAGGTTCAGGCCACGAACAAAAAGCAAGATAAAGACCGCGACCCAAGTACGGACAACGACAAGAACAAGGGCAAGCACAAGGGCGAGACCCAAGGCAAGCACAAGGGCGCGACCCAGGGCAAGCACACCGCCACGGGGCACCGCCACTAGGACGTGTTCTCAGTAGCAGTATCCAACAGATCGAGGGGACCCGCCAGAATTCCTGGCGGATCCCCTCTTTGTTCTTGAAGTCATCGTCAGCAACGCACTTGGATTGGAGAGAACAATGAAAATGACAAGAAGGGTGTTCGCCGGCGCGCTAGGAATTTTCATGCTCACGGGCAGCGTCGCGCTCGCCCAGGGACACGGACACGGAAAAGGCCACAATAAGCACGGCGATGATGACGACGAGGGTGAACATTTTTATAGGGACCATGACCGCGACCTGCGGGAATGGTATGACGGCCGCCAGAGCAATCTTCCGCCAGGCCTTGCAAAGAGAGATCAGTTGCCTCCGGGACTGGAAAAGCAACTCGCGCGGCGCGGCACTCTGCCGCCTGGGCTCCAAAAGCGCATCCAGCCCTGTCCTGAAGAACTCGAGCGGCGTCTGCCTCCCCCGCCACCCGATTGCGCGCATGTGCTGATCGGTGGACACATTGTTCTCCTGAATCGCAGAACCAACGTCGTAGTTGACATCTTCCACTTCGAATCTCGTTAGCTGCGGACTACAGCGCTTACGGCCGCATTTTCTGTGGAGTTCTGTCTTCGCACGCACCCAGGCGCTGCTCAAGAAATCGCCGCTCCATCGGATTTCGCGCCAGCGCTAGCGCGGCGCGAAAATGCTTGCGAGCGGTATCGAGCCTACCGGCGCGAAGCTCGAGTTCCCCAATTGCTGCCGAGTAGAACGGATAAGCCGCAAGGCGCTCGCTGCCCGCAATCGCGCGCAACTCTTCCAGCCCGCGCTCGGGCCCTTCGAGCTCGGCGACAGCGATGGCCCGGTTCAGCGCCACAATCGGAGAAGGCCGTATGGTCATCAGCATGTCGTACAGGGAAACGATTCCTCTCCAATCCGTCTCTTCAAGTGTCCGTGCGGTCGCGTGAATCGCCGCGATTCCAGCTTCCACGTGATATTCGCTCAGTTCCTGCCCGGTAGCCGACAAATCCAGCAGCCGCTGCCCCTCGGCCGCCAGTTTCGAATCCCATTTCGATCGATCCTGTTCGATGAGCGCGCTCAAGTTACCAGCCGCGTCGACCCGGCCGGGCAAGCGCGCTGCGTGAAGGCACATCAGGGCCGCAAGCGCATGGGTCGCGGGCATCGCTGCAGACGGGTGCTCGAGAAGCAGCCTGGTTAGGCGTATGGCCTCCTGGCAAAGCTCCGCGCGCACCGCCGATTCCGCGGACGCCCCGTGATAACCTTCGTTGAAAAGCAGGTAGAGCGCGCGTTGAACGGCGGGAAGGCGCGAGGAGAAATCGCTGGCGTTCGCGATTTCGAACAGGTGCTTCGAGCCCGCGAGCACCTTTTTGGCCCGCGTGATGCGTTTCTCAATCGAAGCGTGGCTGCTTACGAAGGCCCCTGCGATCTCGCTGACGCTGAAGCCACACAAGATGTGTAATATGAGCGCGACCTGCGCCTCCTCCGCCAACCGGGGATGGCAGCAGGAAAACATCATGCGCAGCTCATCGTCTTTGATCCCGTGCGCCGAAAAAAGTTCCTCGACAACGGGAGCGAGCGTCCACTCGCTTCCCAGCAATCTACCTAGCTCCGGTTCGTACGTCCGCGCCGTGCGCTCGCGCCGCAGCACGTCCAGCGCGCGGTTCTTGGCCGCCGCCATCAGCCACGCTGAAGGATTCTCCGGCAGGCCCCGGAATTTCCACACTTCCAGTGCGCGGCAGAAGGCGTCTTGTACGACGTCTTCCGCCAGCGCCAGGTTATGTACTCCAAAGACGCGTGTCAGCACGGCGATCATGCGCCCTGCTTGGTGCCGAAAGAGATGCTCTTCGATCTCCACTACATGCTCAGTTTCATGACTGGCCGTACTTCCACAGCGCCGCCATCCACTTCGAAGATCGGACAGCCCTTCGAAAGCTCCGCGGCCTGATCCAAATCGCGAGCTTCAATTAGTGTGTAGCCGCCCACGACGTCCTTGGCCTCGGCAAACGGCCCGTCTGTCACGCTCTTCTGCTTGCCCTGGACGAGTTTCCCGGTGCGCTCCAACGGATGGCCCTGGTCTTTGATATGGCCTTTCGCACCGAGCTCCTTCATCCAGGTCATCCATTTCTGCATCATCTGCTGCGCCCTTTCGGGAGATCTTCCAACTTCGCCGCCGCGATAGAGAAATACAAATTCGCTCATGATCTTTCCTCCTTGAAATTGGGAACTTCACCTTCTAGACGTTTGAGCGGTAGCCTACCGGACATTTTTCTTTTGTGCAGAAACCTGGGTGGCTCATCATCCTAGACTGCTGAACGGGCTTGCCCGCGCGCCAGACGTACTGGCATCGCGCAATAACTTCCCTTCGTGAATCCCTCCGCCTCCACTCCAAACGCATGGTCGAACCTCGCGCGGTAGTTTTCCCAAGCCAGTGTGGCCGTGAGTTCCACCAGTTGCGCGTCCGTGAGCTTCTCGCGAAGCTTCGCAAACAAGGCGTCAGGCACCTCCACGGGCGTCTGCGTCATGGCGTCGGCGTATTCCAACACAAGCTTCTCCGTTTCCGAAAACAACGCGCTCTTTCGGTACTCCGCGAGCGCTTCCATTTTCTCCACCGAAATCCCATTGGTTCTGCTGACCGCAGAACCGATATCAATTCAAAAGGGGCACCCCACCAGCGTAGCCACTCGCAGTTCCGCGAGATTCTTCAACGGCTCTTCCACCAGCCGGCTCCCCAGAATTGATTGCTCCATCTGCCCGTAGCCCCACAGTAGTTTCGAATGGTGCGCCGCGATTCGCACCGGCATCACCACACGCCCCACTTTTCGCTTCGTCAGCGCATAAACAACCCGCGTAAACATTCCATGGAAGAATCCTTGTTGCCCCGGGTACGCTCCTTCAATCCGCGCCATAATCATCCACCTCCTGTCCCAATCGCTTACCGTTTGATTCCGAAACACTTTATCGCGTCACTTCGACGGGTTCCGCATAATTATGCGCTCAGGGCTGGCGTCACGCGTGCCGTTCCAGCTAGAATGCAGCCGTTCGAATCGTGCCCGTTTTCCTTTCCATCTTGAGAGGAGTTTTCCATGTACAACATCTTGCAGAAACTCGTCGCGGAATTTATCGGCACCTTCGCGCTGATTTTCTTTGGTGCCGGCTCGATCTGCACGGATCAGTACCTGCACGGCGCAGGCGGCCTCGGCCTCCTTGGCATCGCGCTGGCCCACGGCCTGGCGATTGCCATTATGGTTTCCGCGCTCGGCCACATTTCCGGCGGGCACTTTAATCCGGCCGTCACAATCGGCTTCTGGGTCACGAAACGCGTAAACACCATCGACACGATTCTCTACTGGGCGGCGCAGCTTGCTGGCGCGACGGCCGCCGCATTTTTGCTGAAAGCAGTCGTTCCCGATGACACGTGGCGCGCGGTCGCCTTGGGCACGCCGGAACTCGCACGGGATTTTCCCCGCTGGGCGGGTATGACTCTCGAAGCTGTAACCACTTTCTTCCTGGTGCTGGTCGTATTCGCTACAGCCGTTGATGAAAGAGGCGCATTCAAATCCATCGCCGGCTTCGGGATCGGCCTGACCATTTCGCTGGGCATCCTCGTCGCGGGACCGCTCACGGGCGCCGCATTAAATCCCGCGCGCGCGTTTGGACCTGCCCTCGCAGCGACACATTGGGCCAATCACGGGGTGTATTGGGTCGGCCCGCTCGCCGGAGGATTTATTGCTGGCTTGCTTTACGACACTCTTTATTTAAAAAAGAGCTAACCGCGGTCTTCCCAAACGCCAACAACCTGTACTCCTGCTCAGGTAACTAGAGCGCAACCAGGCCGTTCGCCTTGCTTGCTCGCCCTTTTTTCGGATGCTAGTGTCGCGTATTAGCTGCATTCTTGCGGGGTTTACACGACATGGCCATCAGCATTGACGATCTCCTGCGCCGCGCGGTAGAGAACAAGGCGTCCGACTTGCACCTGAAAGTCGGCAACCACCCCTATTTGCGCGTGGACGGCTTGCTCGCCGCGCTGACCGACGTGCCCCGCATCACGCCGGAAGAAATGCTCTCCATGGCGTTTAGCATGATGACCAACCGCCAGAAGCAAAAGTTCAAGGAAACGGCGGAATTGGATATGGCTTACGGCGTCGCAGGCCTTGGCCGTTTCCGTGTGAACGTATTCCAGCAGCGCGGCAACGTCGGCATGGTGCTGCGCGTCATTCCCACAAAAATTCGTACTTCGGAAGAGCTAAACCTTCCGCCTGTGATCAGTAAAATTTGCGAAGAGCAGCGCGGCTTGGTTCTCGTCACGGGCACCACCGGTTCCGGTAAGTCCACGACGCTTGCGGCGATGATTGACCGCATCAACGCCAACCGCGCCGACCATTTGATCACCATCGAAGACCCCATCGAGTTTCTGCACCGCGACAAAAAGAGTTTCATCAACCAGCGCGAAGTCGAAGTGGACACAGCGAACTTTTCAACCGCTTTGCGCGCCGCCCTTCGTCAGGACCCCGACGTGATTCTGGTCGGCGAAATGCGCGACCTGGAAACCATTTCAACGGCGCTCCTCGCCGCAGAAACCGGCCACCTCGTGCTTTCCACCCTGCACACTCTTGACGCCACGGAAACGATTCAACGTATCATCGCGGTCTTCCCGCCGCCGGAGCAGAAACAGATTCGCTTGCAGCTTGCCGCCACGCTGAAAGCCGTCATCTCGCAGCGCTTGGTGCGCCGCGCGGATGACAAAGGCCGCGTGCCCGCGGTTGAAATCATGATCGCTACGGGCTACATCCGCGATTGCATCATCAACGCGGACAAAACGCGTTTGATCCACGACGCCATCGCCGCCGGCACCAGCCAGTACGGCATGCAAACGTTCGATCAATCACTTTTCGATCTCTACTCCAAACAGCTCATCACCATTGATGAAGCCCTGGCGCGCGCCTCGAACGCCGACGAATTCAAGTTGCGCATCCAAGGTATTCGCTCCGCCTCCGACGCCGCCCGCGAAGAAATGGCCACGCAAATGGCCGACTTCGAGCGCTTCGCCCGCAAGTAGTTGCTTGCCGTAGGACCAGATGCCCAATTGGAATCAAATCCTCGGTTGGGACGATTTTAAGAATCAAACCGCGAGTTTTGATTATTATCGTGATATTTTCCTCACCTGGCCGTTTCTTGGTTTTTCGATCGGAGCGATTTCCGTCCTCATAGCTCCGCAATCCCCCGCCTATCGAATCTTCGGCTTAAAGCTGGCGATGTGTGCTGTGGTTGCTCTACTTCTCGCCAAAGAAAGACTCCTTCTTGTCCTAGTGGCCTCGGCTTACGTGGCCATCCGTATGTCCATTGGAATTATCTTCTCCCATACGTGGGTTACACTCGCGTTGCTGCTCGTTTCTAGCGGTACTCTAGTAGTGGTTTTTCGGTCCGGCGTACTCAAAGACCGGAAGTTAAGCTACGTCATACCGAAAAAATCGCCTGCCTTGGGGATCGCAATTGGCGTGCTTGGCCTCGGGGTGATGATGGCGATCGGCTTCTGGATGAAGCCCTAGGAACGCGACGAACAAAAGAAGCTCTCACCTCCGCGTCTCTGAGTTATTTGTCTCTTCCTCCTTCAAACTCTAAACTTTTGCCTCTTAACTTCTCCCGACTAGCCACCCAGCGGTTTCTCTTCTATGCTTGCGGAATGTTTGGAAAACCGCGCAAGCTCGACACCGAAGTGGAGTTGTACGACGTAGCGGTGCGGGCGCTTATGCGGCGGGCACATTCCGTGCATGAAATGAAGCAAAAGCTGGAGCGGCGCAGCGACAACAAGCTGCTTGTGCAAGTCGTAATGGCGCGTTTGAAGGAAAACGGCATGATCGACGACGCGAGGTATGCCAAACAATTTGCGCGGCAACGCACCGAATCCCGCAAGCAAGGAAAATACCGCGTCGCCCGCGACCTGCGCGCTCGCGGCATTCCCGACCGCCATATCTCCTCCGCTCTCGAAGAAGTCGCCCAGACTTCCGATGAAGCCGCCATGGTCCGCCAGCGCATCGAGCGCAAGCTCCGCTCCTTCCGCGGCGAAATCGACGACAAAAAACTCGCTTCCCTCTACCGCAGCCTCCTCCGCTCCGGCTTTTCCGCCGACGTCATCCGCCGCGAGCTCAAATCCCTCACCAGCGAAGAGGTGCCCGAAGTCGACACGTCCTCGGAGGAACCGTCATAGCACGCGACTTCCCGTCTTCGACAACCGAGGAATCAGCGGGTCACTGAGCGAATATCTCCGACTCTCTCGCCGAGCCAGCATTGACTTTTATATGTATCAGGTATAGCTTCCGGCCACACTCTCCCCCGCTGCATCTCTAAAGGAGGTTCTCTTATGCCCAGGTCCCTGTATCTCCTACTTTTCATTCTCGCTTTGCCACTGTTCACAGCAGCACAGGTCACGGTTATCCATGTCCCCGCCGATGTCCCCGATATTCAATCCGCCATCAATCAGGCCGCTGCAATTGTGGGCGGCGCGACACCCAGCGACGTCCTCATTGAGGTTGCTCCGGGAACCTACAACCCCTCTGGGCAGCCTTCGTTTAA
Organism: Candidatus Acidiferrum sp.; assembly: GCA_035704085.1. GTDB lineage: Bacteria > Acidobacteriota > Terriglobia > Acidiferrales > UBA7541 > Acidiferrum. The sequence goes on from DASSXG010000107.1 coordinate 107,366, forward strand.
TGTGAACGGAGTTAACAATCCCTTTTTCACCGTCACGCTTCGAGCGGCGCAGGGTGCCATGGTCACCATTCTCGACGCCTCCAACATCGGCAATAACGTTATCCGTGGTTTCGGGATTCGAAATCTGGTGATTGACGGATTTACGATTCGTAACCGCATTGCTGATCAGACGAATTTTGTCGGCCGGGGCATTGTGTTCGGCGATTCCACCAATATAACGGTCCAGAATTGCAATTTTGACGATACCTTCCAAGGATTACTTTTCCGGTTTTTCGACACGACGCTCGGTGGCCAAATTCACCTCATCCATAATACTGGCGTGGTCGGTCAAGGCACAGATCAGACCGCCCCCGGTTTTGTCTTCGGACAGGTAGCGAACCTCATTACGTTCTATCCGGCGGGCGCGAACCCCACCGGCGAGCCCAAATTTATCGTCGAGCACAACGTGTTCCGCTCGAACGCCAGCGTCGTTCGCTACATCAACCAAAGTTTCGACGTAAACGGCAATGCCATCGGCACTTTCTTTAACGGCTCTTTAGAAATGACCGGCAACGATCTCAGTAGTTCCATTGCGGATGGATTCAATATTATTGGCGGCCACGGACACTTGCTCGGAGCCAACCGCATCCACGATGGCGGTGGAGGCGGGCTCTTCCAGGGCGCTGCTTCTGGAATCATCACGAACAACCTGATCTTCAACAACGGCGGGCACGCCCTGGTTGTAACCGACGCTGGCGATCCGGCCCAGGGTTTCCTTGACGAGGGAATCAGCGTTCTTCACAACACCATCGTGAACAATGCTGGGACGGGGATCCTTTATATCGGTGGCGTTCCGGGCGTTCATAACTTCTTGCCCGATGTATATAACAACATCCTCGCCTTCAATGACGCGGGGGGCGTCGCTTCAATTGAGTCTGACGCGAATACGTTTGCCTTCATCCCCGTGAGCTTCAATTTGGCGGCGAACGACAACTACGGAAACACCCTGCGCAATTTCAATGTCAACTTCTTCTTTTTCCCTTATATAGGAATCTCAAATCCAAGCGCGGCCGCTCCGAATTATTCTGGAGTCTTGAATACTGGCCTAGACCTCGCCATGGTTCCCGGTTTCAGGGCCCCCCAGTTCGAGGATTTCTCGCTCATGGCGAATTCTCCGCTGGTCAACGCTGGGATTGCCTCCCGGCCGACACCTTTCGAGGACTTCTTCGGTCACTTGCGCGACTCTCAGCCCGACATCGGCGCCTTCGAGTTCGTAACAACGCCGAATCTCAACGTTCGCAACAATCCCAACTCAAACGGACGCAAACTCTCGGACAAGTAACGCCGCAACCCGATCAAACCTCTGGGGCACGACGCAAGTCGCGCCCCCAGCGCGCCCCTTTGCCCTCTTTGTCCCCCACCGACCTCATCCGCCGCGAACTTAAATCCCTCGCCCGGCAGGACTTCCCCGACGCCGAAACCGGCCCCAATGTAGAGCCTTCTTAATCGAGGCGTTACGCTGAGGCGGCGTTTGCAGCTCGAACGATCTAAGTCTATTCGAACCCAAAACCTATCCCCAATCCCTTCAATGACTTTCAAATTTTACTGGATTTTTTCGTCATTCTGTGGTAACATAAATTGTGCTCGTTAGCTGCCAACTCCGCTGGTCGGTAGCGAATCTCCTTGGATCCGTTCTTTCGCCCTTTGCTCCTACAAATTTTCAATCACTCTTGCCCCGGGCTGCGAGCAGTACAAACTGTTCTTCGCTTGCAAAGCCGGGCTTCGAGCAACCTCTTCGCCTCTCTCCAAAGTTCCGTATATTCTTCCAAGTTCCGTATGCCTTAAGTCCTTTGTTTACCACTCTTACGAAAACTGCCGGGGTGTACCCAATTCTTCCCATTTTGGGACCGAGCATCCGACAAGGATGCGAGCCCTCAGCGAGCGCAGCGAGTCGCAGGACGTCTCCGCGCTACTCGCCACTCGTTTACCCCCAGCTTCGAGGGGTCACTCGCCACTTTCTACCCTACCTTCCCTTTGCGATAATGGCACTACCCTAAAAATGATCGCACCCAAGTCCAAGTCGACCACCTTCAGCGGGAATGAAATCCGCGAGATGTTCCTGCGCTTCTTTGAAGGCAAGGGGCACAAGCGCGTGCGGAGCTCGTCGCTGGTGCCGCATGGGGATCCGACGCTGCTGTTTACGAACGCGGGGATGAACCAGTTCAAGGACGTCTTCCTCGGCCTCGAAAAGCGCGATTACAACAAAGCGACCACCGCACAGAAATGCGTGCGCGCGGGCGGCAAGCACAACGACCTGGAAAATGTCGGCTTCACCAAGCGCCACCACACCTTCTTCGAGATGCTCGGCAATTTTTCCTTCGGCGACTATTTCAAGAAGGAAGCCATCGCCTACGCTTGGGAACTGGTCACTTCGCCCGAATGGTTCGCCATGGACAAAAACAAGTTGTACGTCACCGTGTTCGGCGGTGCGGAAGCCGCGGGCATGAAGCTGGACGTCGATGAAGAAGCCAGGAAATTCTGGCTGGAACAGCACGTTCCTGCGGAGCGCGTAGTTTCGATCCCCGGCTGGAAAGACAATTTCTGGGCCATGGGCGACACCGGTCCCTGCGGCCCTTGCAGCGAAATCCATTACGACATGGGCCCTGCCGCGTCGGAACTCGGCCACGGCACGACCGCTCCCGAGTGCAAGTTCCCGTGCGATTGCGGGCGTTTCGTCGAGATTTGGAACCTGGTTTTCCAGCAATATAATCGCGAGGCGAGCGGTACGCTTGTGCCCCTGCCGAAACCGGGCGTGGACACCGGCATGGGCCTCGAACGCACCGCCGCCGTCCTCCAAGGCGTCATCTCCAACTACGAGACTGATTTGTTTGTGCCTTTGATGGAACGCGCCGCCGAACTCTGCGGCGTGGACTTTGAGCATGAGGAAAAACTCGAAGAAGGCAAAGGCGGCGCCGCTTCTCTACGCGTCATCGCCGACCACGCCCGCGCGACCACGTTTCTAATCGCAGATGGAGTTGTACCGGACCGCGGTGACCGCGGTTACGTCCTGCGCAAAATCATGCGCCGCGCCGTTCGTCACGGCCGCTTGCTGGGGGCGACGAAACCTTTTCTCGCTGAAATGGTGATCGCAGTCCGCGACCTCATGGGCGAGGCGTATCCCGAGCTTCGCGAATCAGCTGCTGCTCGCGTTCCAGACATCGTGCTGGCGGAGGAAAAACGCTTCGGTCACACGTTGTATATCGGCTTGAAAAAGCTCGATGAGCTTCTGGCTGATGCCGTTCGCGAGAAGGAAAAGCAAACTCCGCCGGTGGCATTCTTGCCGGGTGACAAGGCCTTTGTTCTCTATGACACCTACGGCCTACCTCGCGATTTCATTGAAGAGGCAGCGCGTGATGCCGGAATTAAAATTCAAAACGCCGCATTCGACCGAGCGATGGAGGAGCAGAGGAAGCGGGCGCGGGCGTCGTGGAAAGGCGGAGCGAAGGAAACGGCAAATCCTGCGTACGCCAAGCTGGCGGAAACGTTCAAGACCGAGCCCTGCTTTTATTTTGGGACGGAGACGAAAGACGCCTGCATTGAAGCGATTATCACAAAGAGTGGTTCCGTCAAGGAACTAAAGGCTGGCGAGAGCGGCGAAGTGGTGCTGGACCGCACGGTGATTTATGCGGAATCGGGCGGGCAGGTGGCGGACACCGGCTGGTTCTACGACAACTCCGGGTCGCAGGAACTCGCCGAAGTGAAAGGCGCGTTCTATCCCGTCGCGGGGCTGGTCGCGCATAAAGTCGTGGCCAAGGAGACTCTGCGTGTGGGCGACCGCGTGGCCGTGGTAGCCGATGCGGAGCGGCGCGCGCGCATCATCCGCAACCACACCGGCACGCACCTGGTGCATGCCGCGCTGCGCAACATTTTGGGCACGCACGTAAAGCAGTCCGGCTCGCTCAACGCGCCCGATCGCCTGCGCCTCGACTTTTCGCATTTCGCGCACGTGGACGCAGAGGAGTTGCGGGACATCGAGCAACAAGTGAACGAAGAAACCCGGCTGAACACGGAGATCGAAACGAATGTGACATCGCTCGAAGACGCTCTGGCTTCCGGCGCGCTGGCGTTTTTCGGCGACAAGTATCCGGAGTACAATGTGCGCGTCGTGACGATTCCCGATCCGCGGGCGGCGCGTGGGTTCTACTCGAAGGAGCTTTGCGGCGGGACGCACGTCCATCGGGTCGGCGACATCGGCGTGCTGAAAATTGTGAGCGAGGAGTCCGTCGCCGCGGGCGTGCGGCGCATCGAAGCCGTCACCGGCATAGGCGCGCTGGAGCATTTTCAAAACCAGGCGCACATCCTTCGTCAACTAGCCAGCCAGCTCAACGTTGGTGAGGAAGCAGTGCTGGCCCAGGTCGAAAAGCTCTCTCAAACGGCCAAACAGCTCGAAAAGGAGCTGGAAGCCCAGAAGCGCAAAGGCGCGCTGGGGCAACTCGATGAACTGGTGGCCCGGGTCCAAACGGTCAAGGGTGTGAAAGTGATCGCGGCTGAGGTGCAAAACGTTGACCGCGAAGGGCTTAGGCAGCTTGTGGACAGTTTGAGGCAGAAACTGGGCTCCGGTGTGGTCGCACTGGGAATGCCCGAGGACGGCAAGGTGGCGTTGATCGCCGGAGTGACCAAAGACCTGACCGCTAAGGTCCATGCTGGCAAGCTGATACAGGCGCTGGCCAAGCAGGTAGGTGGGTCGGGCGGCGGAAGACCTGACCTTGCAGAGGCTGGCGGGAAAGACACAGCTGCCCTAAAAAGTGCCCTATTGAGCATCCCCTCCCTGCTGGAGCCCTTGCTATAATAATGGCACGGCGCCTCCTGCCGGGATCGTTTGAACTGCGAGCCCTTACTGGGTCGTTCTTGGAGTGCGACCCTTACCGGGTCGCTGAGCAAACCCGATCACGCTGGGGTTACCGTTGGGTGGGTGCAAATAGTACGTCAGGGATATTGACCACAGCGACGCCGAAGGATATCTATACTACTGGCGGGGCTGTAGTTGGGTTCCAAATCGTTTTGGGCACCTTCCTGAGGGAAGATGGAAAAACAGACGGTAAAAACGGCATGGCTGAATCTAGGGACGCTAACCCTCTGCGCGAGTTTGTTCGCGCCAGGGGCCAGCGCACAGATCGCCAAGATCTCCGATCCGGAGGGCCGAAATCTGTTTATCAACACCGAACCGCCACGGTCGACCAAGTTCACTTCCGCGAAGCCGCGCACAAACATCTACCTCCCCGCTGAATTATCTCTGACGGGCCGCGGACGTTCGGCTTTGTGGATCGACCGGGACGGGGTGGAAAAACTTGTGCAAGAAGCGGCGGACCGGCATCGTGTGGACCCGGCACTGGTCCGCGCGGTGATCGAGACGGAATCGAACTGGAATCCCAAGGCGTATTCACACAAAGGCGCCGGCGGATTGATGCAGTTGATTCCCACGACGGCGCAACGATACGGGGCTTACGACGTCTTCAACCCGCAACAGAATATTGACGCCGGCGTCCGGCACCTGAAGACATTGCTGGAACGATACAACGGCAACCTCGACCTGGCTTTAGCAGCGTACAATGCGGGTGAGGGAGCGGTTGACCGCGCTCATGGCATCCCCGCGTTTCGCGAGACGCGCGATTACGTGCAGAAGGTGCAGAACGCTTATTTCCGGCCGGGGTCGGGCCGCCTGGCCGATGCCTTCGTCAATTCTCGCGCCATCCACAGAGACGTTTCTCCGAGCGGCCGCATCATATTTGCGAACGACTAATCGTCCGTTTTGGGGTTAGAGCTTGCAGGACACCCGAGCGTAATTGGGTGTTTGAATTTGATTTTGCGGATGCCTGAGAGCTGCGAATCGAGCGGCGTCCCTGTTTAGCTTTAGGCATTCATGACCGTGGAATTGCATCGCGGAATGCGCGGATGAATTAGTATTTCAGTGGCTGCGGTGATGTGCCGAAGGAACGTTTTGGGGGATGGAAGCGGATGTATGAGGGCGAAAAAAATTCGCACGGAGTCTTCGCCCGTCTTTCGCCGGTTTTCCTCTCGCTAGGTTTTGTCCTGGCGGCAACCGGAGTTTCGCAGGCAAAAACGAAGCCGGAGGCCGGCGACCGCACGGCGGCAATCAAGCGGCAAGCTGCTTCAACGCAATTTAACCGTGCAGTTGAGCAGCACGCGGCCCTGAATAGCAAACCCTCCGAAAAACGCACGCTCGCGGATTACAAACTGGTGGTGCTGAGCTACCGCCGCGTTGCCTTGATTACTCCGCGGGCGCCGGAAGTGCCCGATTCCCTGATCGCGGTGGCTGAGCTGTATACGGACATGGGCGACAGGTTCGGACGAAGCTATTACCAGTCGGCGGCGGACACTTACCAATTTTTGGTGCACGAATATCCCAAGAGCAAGTATTGCCAGGATGCCATTCTGCGGATTGCAAAATTGCAGCGGGAACAGTTGGGAGATTCTGCGCTGGCCCGGAAGACTTATGAAGATTTCTTGAAGCATTATCCGCGTTCGCCGAGAAAGCGGGAAGCCCAGGAAGCGCTTGCGGAGCTGGCGCTTCTACAGAATGCGGACGAGAGCTCAGCGGCGATAAAGGCGGAGGCGAACTCGCCTGTGCCCGCGCCCACGACGCCCGTTGGCGCTTCGAATGAGGTTCCGCCGAATGCGACGGCGCACTCCGGTGGAAAGGACGCGCGCCGTGTGGATTCCGGAACGATCCCGCGAGTGCGCCGGATTCGTGCGGCGGCCAATGGAGATTCCACACGCGTAACCATTGATCTCGAAAATAGCGTGCAATTTACATCCGGACGCATTGCCAATCCAGAGCGCATCTTTATTGATTTGCACGCGGCACGATTGACGCCGGAAGTCGCGCGGGGAAACATTCACGTCGAGGGCAACCTGCTGACCGGCGTGCGCGTGGCGCAGAATCATGCGGGCGTGGTGCGCGTCGTGCTGGACGTGAATGGCGTCAAAGATTACGCCGCGTCGTTGGTGAATAACCCGCCGCAGCTATTGATTGACCTCTACGGAACTGCCGCTCCTGCAGCGCCGGTTCGCACGGTGAAATCGCAGCGCGGACAGCAGAAAGCAGCCGGCGAGAACTCGAATGACAGCGCCACGGCCGCATCGAATGGTGAAGCGAGTGGCGTACAGTCAGCTGCATCTCAAAATGGTGAGGGATATCCTTCTGTTCCAACCGAGCAGCCTGCGAAAAATTCGCGGAGCGCGATTAGCGCCGCGATGGACGGCTCAAACAAGGGGAACAGTTCTCTGGGCGCGAAGAGCAATTCCCTACCGAACGCGAAGAATGTGAATCCCAAGTCCGCGAGAGTTTCGTCGGCAAGCACGAGGCCTGATTTGGTCAGGCCGGTCACTTCGCCGCAGCCCACACGCGACGGTCAGTCCACGCTGACGCGCGCTCTTGGGCTGAAAATCGGCAGGATCGTGATAGACCCCGGCCACGGCGGGCACGACACCGGCACGATCGGCGCGACGGGCTTGATGGAGAAAGATCTCTGCCTTGATGTGGCGCTGCGGCTCGGGAAAATCATTCAGCAGCGCTTACCCGGGGCGGAAGTTGTCTATACGCGCTCCGACGACACGTTCATTCCGCTCGAAGAGCGGACAAACATCGCGAACCAGGCGAAGGCCGACCTGTTCATCTCCATCCACGCGAATTCGAGTCAGGACCGCGCGGCTCGCGGCATTGAAACGTACTACCTCAATTTGAAGGGTTCACCGGAAGCGATGGAGGTCGCGGCGCGAGAAAATGCCACGGCGCAGGAAGGCGTTCACGACTTGCAGGACCTGGTGAAGAAAATCGCGCAAACGGAAAAGATTGAAGAATCCCGGGAGCTTGCCGTGGATATACAGGACTCGCTCTCCAAGCGCATCCAAAAATCCGTCAAAACGGTGAAAAACCGCGGTGTTCGCAAAGCGCCGTTTGTGGTGCTGATCGGTGCGGACATGCCATCCATCCTCACGGAGATTTCGTTCCTCAGCAATCCGGCGGATGAGAAGCTTCTGAAGCAGCCTGAACAACGGCAGAAAGTGGCGGAGGGGCTGTACCAGGGGGTGATCAGCTACCTGGAGAGCATGAATAGCGTGACGATGAATTTGCCTGGAAAGGCGGCCGTAGGGCGTTCGGACGCGACCGAGGCAGTGGAACAATCCCGCAACCAAAACTAGCTTATGGGTGTCTAATAGAAGCCGGGATGCGAAGGCTTTACCTCATTGCTGTGTCGTTGCTGGCGCTTGTAGCCGCGCCGTTGGCGTCTGGCCAAAAAGCCGCGCTCCCCGCTCATTTTGGTAACTGGTCCGGCCAGCCGAACCCCGCGTGGGTGGAAACGGAAGCGCCGCTAAATTATGTAAATCTTTGGAAAGAATCCGGGCGTTCGGCGGGCGAATTCTGCGAGTACTCTTCGGGCATCGCCAAGATTGATGTAAGTTTGGCGAAATATCATGATCCCAGCAGCGCCTACGAAATCTACACTGCATTGATTCGCCCGGACATGCGTCCCTCCACACTCGATCAGACTTCAGCAGTGGATGGGGACAGGCTGTTAGTTCTGCAAGGAAGTTTCATCCTTGAAGTGCGTCCGACGCCGGCTATTTCTACGGCGGATTTGACGGCGCTCGTGAAATCCGTGGGCGCCCATTCCGACAAGACACCGCTCCCTCCCATTCGAACCTACCTCCCGCGAGGATTCATTGACGGGTCGCAGAAGTATGCGCTTGGTCCCGAAGGATTCCGAAATGCATTGACTTCCCTGGGGCGCGACGAATTCAGCGGCCTTGTGAGTGAAGCGGGATTTAATTCGGGAGCGGAGGCGATGTTCGCGCGCTATGCAAATGGCAAAGGCGATGGCGTGCTGCTGCTAATCGATTATCCGACGCCGCAGCTCGCGGAACAGCACCTGCGCCACCTTGAGCAAGCAGTATCGACCGCCGCGAGGCAAGCTGGGTCGACGATCGAGCGCAATGGCTCCCTGCTCACGCTGGTGCTGCGGCCCTCGTCCGTGGCGTACGGCGAATGGCTGCGGGGCGCCGTCGGTCTCGAGACAGCAGTGACGTGGCATGAGCCGACGCATACCATCACCGACCCGCCGATTCTAAGTGCTGTTGCGAAGATCATCATCGTCACGGGAATCTTCATGCTTGTTGCCATTGTTCTGGGTGCTGCTTTCGGCGGCGTGCGCGTGCTGACGAAAATCCTCTTTCCGGGGAAGGTTTTCGACCGGCCGGATCGGATGGAAGTTTTGCAGCTCGGCCTTTCCGGCAAAAGAATCGATCCCAAGGATTTCTACTAGACTCTTAGTCTCACTCCTTAGCTAGCCAATCGTGTTACCCCGTATCCGATCGCCTAAGCGTGTCCTTTCATCGCTATGTTCCCGCGCGGGAGTATCGTAATATTCCAGTCCACAAGGGTAACCATGGACTCCATCCGTAGTATCTGCTACGGGAACAGAACGCGGGGCATCGCCGGGAGCGCGCGCGCGCCACTGCTGCTTCTAGCGTGCGGTGCTTTTGTGTCTGGCTGCCAGAAGAGCGCGGCAGATAATGCGCCAGGCGCAGGGGCTCCGGCTGCGCCGGTACAGGTGCGAATCGCGCTCGCCTCGAAAATCGCCGACACGACCGAATATCTGTCCATCTTGAAATCCCGGCGTTCGGCAGCCATCAATCCGCAGGTGGAAGGACAGATTACAAGAATTTTTGTGAAGTCCGGAGACCACGCATCGGTGGGGTCACCGCTCCTTCAGATCGATCCACTGAAACAAGAAGCCACGGTGAACAGCCAGGAAGCGTCGCGCGCGGCGCAGGAAGCGAATCTGCGTTACGCGAAGGTCTCGCTGGAGCGCGCACAAAAACTGTTTGATGCGGGAGTGATTAGCAAGCAGGATCTCGACAATGCACAGACGGCCTATGACGCGGCGGTTTCTCAACTCAAGGCGCTCGAAGAACAGGTAAAGCAGCAGAAAGTCGAGCTGCACTACTACAGCGTCAGCTCGCCGATGGACGGAATCGTTGGGGATATTCCTGTACATGTGGGGGACCGCGTTACCGTGGCCACGCTGCTGACCACCGTGGACGAGCCCGGAGCGCTGGAAGCTTACATTTATGTTCCGGCGGAACGGGCTCGTAATCTGAAAATAGGGTTTCCTGTGCGCTTGCTCGATAGCAGCGGTAACACCGTCAGCGTAACGCGCATCACGTTTGTATCACCACAAGTGGACACGGATACGCAGACCGTTCTCGCCAAAGCACCGGTCGAGAATCCGCAATCGAAAGTTCGCATTGCGCAGCAAATGCGCGCCCAGGTCACGTGGGGAATTCATGAAGGCCCGGTGATTCCTGTGTTGGCCGTGCTACGCATCAACGGCCAGTTCTTCGCGTTCGTTGCCGTGAACGAAGGCAAGGCGACGGTGGCGCGTCAAAAGCTGGTCAAGCTAGGGGACACGACAGGAAATGATTTCGTGGTGCTCGACGGATTGAAGCCCGGGGAACACGTCATCGTCTCCGGCACACAGTTTCTGCAGGACGGAATGCCCGTGACTGAGCAGATTCAGAGCGACGGCAAAAGCGCTCCGGCCAAGTAGGCGCTGCTGACGACATGAGCGGCGCTACTCCAATCCAAACAAAGGCGGAATCCGGCATTGTTCGTTGATTTTTTCATCCGGCGTCCGGTTTTCGCCACGGTCTGCGCGCTCTTCATCATCCTCGCGGGCGCCATCTCGATTCCATCGCTGCCGATCGCGGAATTCCCGGACCTAGCGCCGCCCCAGGTGGTCGTCAGCAGCGGGTACATCGGCGCGAACGCGCAAACAGTAGAATCCGCCGTCACCATTCCGCTGGAACAAGCCATTAACGGCGTTCAAGGCATGAAGTACATCACGTCGACGAGCGGCAACGACGGTTCGAGCCAAATCACCGTGGTTTTTGACGTGACGCGGAACGTCGATCTGGCGGCCGTAGATGTGCAGAACCGCGTGAACCAGGCGCTGGGGCGGCTGCCCAACGAAGTCAAGAACACTGGGATCTTCATTACGAAACAGATCGGCGGTTTCGTGTTCGGCGCCGGCGTATATGCCGACGGGGGGCAATACGACAGCCTGTTCCTGAGCAACTATCTTGATTTGTACGTCAAGGATTCGTTGAAACGCGTAAAGGGCGTAGGAGACGCAATCGTCTTCGGCGAACGGAAGTACGCGATGCGTCTGTGGCTCGATCCCTCGAAAATGGCGGAGCGCGGTTTGACGGCGACGAATGTCCTGAGCGCGCTGCAAGAGCAAAACGTGCAGGTGGCTGCCGGACAAATCGGCCAGCCACCAACACAGCAGGAACACTCGTTCCAGGTCAGCGTCCGGGCTATCGGACGCCTGAGCGAAGCAACGGAATTCGACAACATCATTTTGAAGACGGGCAGCGACGGGACCCTCGTTCGCGTAAAGGACGTCGGGCACGCGGAGCTGGGAGCCGAAGATTACGGGTCCTTACTGCGATATAACGGCCACGACGCGGTGGGGCTGGCAGTAACGCAGCTTCCGGGCGCGAACGCACTGGACGTGGACAGAGCCGCGAAAGAAGAGCTCCTGCGGCTCTCAAAGAGTTTTCCCCCAGGGCTGAAAGCCGCAGTGGCCTTTGATAGCACTACAGTCATCGGCGAATCCATCCGGGATGTGCTCATCACCTTACTCGAGGCCATCGTCCTCGTGATCCTGGTCATTTACATTTTCTTGCAGGATTGGCGGAGCACATTTATCCCGGCGATCACGATTCCCGTGTCGCTGATCGGCACCTTCATTTTCGTCAAGTTGCTGGGCTTCTCGATCAACACGCTGACGTTATTCGGGATCACGCTGGCCACCGGGCTGGTAGTGGATGATGCGATCGTGGTCATCGAAAACGTAGAACGGCACATTGTGGAGGGCATCTCCGAGCCGCACAACGCGGCCTCCGCAGCGATGAAGGAAGTGGCCGGGGCGGTGATCGCCACATCGCTTGTGTTGGTGGCGGTGTTCGTGCCGGTAGCTCTCTTCCCCGGGACAACCGGAATTCTTTTTCGGCAGTTTGCGCTGACGATTGCTTTCTCTGTAGCGATTTCCGCGTTCAACGCGCTGACGCTGACCCCTGCCCTCTCGGCAGTTTTCCTGGGGCACCATCGGGAACGGGCAAAAGGCAGCTTCTTCAAATTGTTCAATGACGTTTTCAGCGAGGGCACCAGGTTCTATCAGACCAGCGTGCGGCGTGCGCTGAACTGGCGGTTCTCAGCGTTGGTCTTTTTTTTGGCGCTTCTCGGATGCACGTATCTACTTTACCAGCGGGTGCCGCGTGCCTTCATACCGGAGGATGACCAGGGCTACATCATGTTCATTGTTCAGGCCCCGCAAGGCGCTTCGCTGGCCTACACCCGCGACATTTGCAGCAAAGCAGAGGAAGTGATCGCACGTGACCCGGAAATTGATGGTGTTTTCACGGTCGTTGGATTTGGCGCCGGTGGCTCCGCTCCAAACCAAGCGATACTGTACGCGAACCTCCGTCCATTCGAAGACCGCAAGGGAGAAGGCCATTCCGCTGCCGCCGCCATTCAACGGCTGCGCGGAAGTCTCTCTGTGGTTTCGGGAGCGCTGGTAGTGCCGTTCAACCCTCCGGCGGTATTTGGATTGGGACAGTTCGGAGGATTTCAGTTTGAGGTGGAAGACCTAGGGCGCAACTCGCTGCAAACTCTTGCAGACTCGACGAACAAACTGGTCGCGCAAGGAAACTCCGGAAAGGAGGTTGTGGGGCTTTTTACCAGTTTCACAGCCAATGATCCGCAATATCTGGTGCGCATCGACCGCGATAAGGCAAAGAGCCTGCAGGTACCTTTTAGCCAGATCACTGACGCGTTGCAGGTTTACATGGGCTCGGTTTACGTCAACGACTTCGATTTCAATAACCGGTCCTATCGCGTGTACATACAGGCGGATAGCCAATACCGTTCGCAGCCGAGAGACATCCGGCAGTACTACCTTCGGTCTGCCACCGGAAAAATGATTTCGCTGGACAACCTCGTGACCGTGGAGCAGACCGCGAATCCCCAAGTGATTTCTCATTACAATCTTTTTCGCTCCGCGGAAATCAACGGGAGTGCCGCCGCCGGGCGCAGCACGGGCGAAGGCATTGCTTCGATGGAGGCGCTGGCGAAAAACTTGCTGCCCGGCGGAATGAAATTCGAGTGGAGCGGGCTTTCCCTGGAAGAAATCGAATCTGGCGGAAAAGCGCTGATTCTTTTTGCACTAGGCCTAGTCGTTGTGTATCTGACGCTGGCGGCGCAATACGAAAGCTACATTTTGCCATTCATCGTGTTGTTGGCCGTGCCGGTGGCACTGTTGGGAGCGATTGGCGCGCAGGCTCTGCGCGGCTTGCAGAACGATGTGTATTGTCAGATCGGGCTGGTCATGCTCATCGGCCTCGCCAGCAAGAACGCCATTCTGATTGTCGAATTCTCGGAGCAACTCCGGGGGCAAGGCATGACTGTGGTGGAAGCCGCCGTGGAAGCGTCCCGAATCCGGCTGCGTCCCATCTTGATGACGTCGCTGGCGTTCATCCTCGGGGTAGTACCCCTGGTCTTGGCCCGTGGCGCGGGACGAGCCGGCCGCATTTCCGTAGGGACGACGGTTTTTGGCGGAATGATTGCCGCGACTACGCTCAATCTTTTGTTTATTCCTGTCCTCTATGTGATTGTAAGGAGCATTGTTCCTGGGGCAAGCCCGGGTTCGAAAGTTCCTGTCGATTAGGCGGCGCCAGCCTGGTGCGCTATGCAGTCCGCCGAGGGCTGGTGCAACCCTGAATGTTTGCATAGGCGGCCGTTTGTCCAGAGCCATATTCCGGTAAACACCTTAAACCAAAATACAGCGGTCCCTAGATTGTATCCTTCTGGATAGTCGTTATTTTGCAGGCAGGCAGCTTCGGGATCGTTCTCATCGTGAGGACGTTCCGGACGTTGTCCAGCATGAGCCGGATGACGGAAGGGACTTCGAATATGCCGGGGCCTGCAATCAATAAGGGGATATCGCCATCAAGGGCCTTACGGCCCTCCTTGGAGGAGAGGGGCAATTCGATGGTTAACGTTAGGGAATTTCCCGTGACCTGGACACCGAACCAATTCCATTCCCTGAAGGACCGAAGACATGATCGAAAGTCACGCTGGATTCTAGACGAAATCTCGCGAGTTCGTCTGAACCCTATTCTGGGTCCGGAGCAAGCGCAGGCATTTAGAGATCTGCTGGTACAAGTAGCGCGTTCTCTCCTGAATGAATCGCGGACCCGGCCGGGACTCCGTTCTCGGGCGACAGGGAATGATTAGAATTCTCTTTGACGAAGCGATCCAGCGGCTGATGCCGAGAGGAACACTCAATAATCCTCTGATTTGTGCCGACAGCGAGTACTTTCGGCAAACGTGCGTAGCACATCTGGCGTTCACGAACGAAATACACTACTCGTAGCGCAGCGCCTGTGTAGGAGCAATCCGGGACGCTTTTCGCGCGGGGACGTAGGCCGCCAGCAAGGTCACCAAAAACAGCGACGGCACAACGACGACATAAGCCAGAATGTCGATTCCGCCGGCATTGAACAACATGGAGTTCATGAGTCGCTCGACGGCAAAGCCCATCGCTAGCCCGATCGCCGTTCCCATCCCCACCAGCACGAGGCCCTTGCCCATCACCAGCCGCAGCACGTCCGACTGTAGCGCTCCAAGCGCCATGCGTATGCCGATCTCGCGGGTTCTGCGGCTCACGTTGTACGCCACCAGCCCGTACAATCCGGCGACGGCCAGCAGCAGGCCCGCCGCGCCCATGGCGCCCACCAGTTTCATCGCAATACGCGGCGCTTCGATGGCCCAGTTCTGGTAGTAGTCCGCGTAAGTCCGCGTATCGAGCATCGGCAGGTTCTGATCGAGGGTTCGAACAACGTCCTTCACGGATTGCACCAATTGCAGCGGATCGCCGCTAGAGCGCAACATCAAGGTCATTCGCGCGATAGGATGCTGGGCTAACGGCATGTACAGGAAATCCATCGGCTTTTCGCTGGTCGATTGATACTTGATGGTCTGCGCCACGCCTACAATTTCCACCGGCGTGCCGTCGCGGCTCTCGAGCCGGATGTGCTTGCCCACGGCATCGCTGCCCGGCCAATAGTGTTTCGCGAACTGGTCATTCACGACGGCGACACGCGAGGCCTCCGCGGTGTCGGACTTCAGGAAGCCGCGGCCACGCAAAATCGGAATTCCCATGGTCTGGAAGTACCCTTCATCAACCGTATCCATCGTCGAGCTAAAATTCTCGCGATCGCGGGGCATCTGAAAACCTTCGGGCATGAAGGCGACGCCGTCATAGAAGTCCTGTCCGAGTGGAATGTTCTGCGTGAGAGCCTCGCTCTCAACTCCGGGCGCTTCCTGGACACGTTCGGCCAGCAGCTTATAGAACTGCTGCGTCTGAGCCGCGTTGTACTGCACCAGACGCGGATCGAAGCTGGTCATCAGCAGATGGTCTTTCGCGAAACCGGTTCCCTCCAGCAAGCTATGCTGGAAACCCCGGACCATCAGGAAAGACGCCGTGAGCAGCATCAGGGACGTTGAAACCTGCGCGACGACCAGGACATTGCGGCCCCACAGGCGTTTGCGTGCGGGCGCGTCCACATCGCCCGACTTGAGTCCGTTCACCAAATCGGCGCGGGTGCTCTGCAGCGCCGGCGCCAGGCCGCAAAGGAGAGCGCTCAGCAAGGACAATGCCAGGCTTGCCAGCAGTATCCGCGTGTCCATC
Source organism: Candidatus Acidiferrum sp. (assembly GCA_035704085.1). Lineage (GTDB taxonomy): Bacteria > Acidobacteriota > Terriglobia > Acidiferrales > UBA7541 > Acidiferrum. The sequence continues at coordinate 123,181 of DASSXG010000107.1, forward strand.
TGGAACGGTACCGCAAATGGCAGGTCCGTCATGAATATTACGCTTTGATAGGAGTGGAACCACTCGACAATGCCGTACCCGAATGCGATTCCGACCAATCCACCCAAGGACGCGAGAATCAGGCTCTCGGTCAGCAGCAGCCGTATCAGCCGGAAACGGCCAGCGCCGATCGCCAATCTTACTGCGATTTCGCGCGTGCGAGCGCGGGCTCGGCTCAGAAGCAGTCCCGCAACGTTGGTGCATGCCACCAGCAAGACAGACAGCGCAAGGATCACAAAGATTACGCCGAATTTCCAGTTAACGTCGTCCGCTCGAGTCCGCATTTCGAACTGCGTGTGTACCGCGGCGCCGCGGCTGCGACTGACCTTGGGATACTCGAGTTCGAAGTTTTTCGCCAGCACGGAAAGTTCATTCTGGGCCTGCTGGAGCGTCGTGCCCGATTTTAACCGCGCTCTCACCGCCAACTCGCGATCGTCGCGGTCCTCGAAGAAATTCTTCTGGCGGTTGGTGGAAAATACGCGGGCCATCGCTAGCGGCATGTAGAAGTCGGGGTGCCCGAATATCATCATCCCCGGGAAGGCTTCCGGAGCCACGCCAATCACGGTGAAGTCCGCGCCATTCAGGCGAACGGTCCTGCCGAGCACCGAGGGGTCGCTCGAGAATTCCCGCTTCCAGAAGTCCGGACCGAGCACCACTACAGGATTGCGACCCGGCACCTGATCTTCGTCCTCCCGAAAACCGCGCCCCAGCCGCGGCTCCACGCCGAGCGCGTGCAAGTAGTTGCCGGAAACCATCATTCCCCCTCGGACCCGCGGCGTGGCTCCGGGTTCCGCGCTGAAACTGACGGCCTCCATATTTGCGTTGGCGATCACGCCCTCGTAGCTCTGCGTTTTGTCCCGGATGTCCAGGTATTCGCGATAGGAGAAGTCTTCGAAACTATTGTCGTGAGAAGTGCTGACCAGCGTGACCACGCCGCTCGGGTGCGGCACCGGGTAAGGCCTGAAGATCAGCGCGTCCACCATACTAAAAGTGCCCGAGGTCATCCCGATCCCCAACGCCAGGGTGATCACCACGAACGCGCTCAGCCCTGGCGTACGACCCAGGCTGCGGATCGCGTAGCGCGCGTCGTCAAAAAAGTCCGTCAACAAATGGACGCCTCGCATGGCTCTTATCTCCTCTTTGCGTTGCTCCAGCCCATCCATCGCGCGTATCGCCGCGTAGCGCGCCTCTTTGGGAGAAAGCCCTTTGGCGATGCCTTCCTCGATTTTGCGCTCCAGGTGATACTGGAGCTCCTCGTCAAGTTCCTGCTCTACGCGGCGGCGGCGAAAGAGGGAACGAAAGCGAAGCGGGATGGTGTACAGCCAATGTTGCGGGCGCATAAGTTCTCCTTGCTAGCGCACGAAGCGCTCAGGCCTCCTCGAGTCTTACAACGTGAGAGATCGCGGCCGAGAGGCGACCCCAGTTGGCGGATTCTTTTTCGAGCTGCGTGCGGCCAAGCCGCGTGAGCGAATAAAACTTCGCGCGCCGGTTGTTTTCCGTCTGCTTCCATTCGGCAGCGATCCAGCCTTCCTGCTCCAACTTGTGCAATGCCGGGTATAGCGACCCTTCGCTGACCTGCAGCACATCTCCAGAGATGGATTTCAGCCGCAGGCTGATGGCCCACCCATGCAACGGTTCCAGCGCCAGAATTTTCAGCAGCAACAGATCCAGGGTGCCTTGGACCAGGTCGGATGGTTTGCTCATGAACTCTCCTCGGTTACCGAGGGTAGAATACAGCAGCTCCCCTCGGTAAGCAAGGGGAATTTGCACTCTCAAGTCTTCACCCTAAAGGATTGAAAGAGACTACCGATCGCCCGGGATTGCGAGACTTTCTTATCTAGCGCCTGGCCGATGGACGTTTTGGTATCGGACCGCAGTTTCAGGGATGGACAGTTAGCGGTGCAAAGAGGTCATTAACTGGGCTATCCGACTGAGCTTCGGGAGCAGCTGCCCGCTTTACTGGCCACGATTATCACGCCGCATTTTTCTGTTTCCGCGCCGTTCTTACAAAGTGCAAAAACCTGCGCGCCAATTCACGAATTCGTCCCTCTTGCCGTTGCTGAACGGCATCCTTGGGGATTAACTCGCGGCCTATGCCAAGCGCAACGGCTCCAGCTAAGATGAAATTGCTCGCCGTATTTTGGTTCACGCCACCGGCGGCAATCAGCGGAACCTGTGGCAATGGGCCACTCAGCGCCCGAATGTAGCTCTCGCCACCTACCTGAGCGCAAGGAAACACCTTCACAAAATCAGAGCCTGCCTTCCACGCTGCGATGACTTCGGTTGGCGTGAGGGCGCCGGGAATCATAGTCATGCTCTTCTTTGCGGCGAATTCCACGATTTCTAGTTCGAGGCCAGGACTGGTCAGGAAGTGGACGCCGGCGTCCACACAAAGGCGCGCTGTCTCTAAGTCAAGGAGAGTGCCCGCACCAACGATCACATCGGGGAGATTCTTCACCAGGTGGGATATCACGTCTATCGCACCTGGCACTGTCATCGTAATCTCCACAATAGGAATGCCGCTCTTGGCGACTACTTCAGCGGCGAAACGGGCATCCTCAGCCAAAGATGTGCGAACGGCGGGAACGATGCCGACTTCCCGAATCTTGGCGCAAACTTCTTGCTTTTCCACGGGATTCTCTCCTTGCGGTCCGTCTCCAAAATACAGGAAACTCGGCAGGAAAGTAGACCTTTTCAGAAGCTCACTGGCACCAGCCTCGGTTTATGTGAATCAATTCGTGTCCAGGCTCCAGAGAAGATTGTGGGCTCGTTGCTGTGAATGGTATCCTTTCCATGTCGACTTCAAAGAGGTTTGGATCAGCGGGATGAAAAACGGGTTTGTGGCTTTGGGATTGATAATCCAGGCTCATGAAGACACTGCCTCAGAGGAACGATTCTTGGTCTAGAGCTGTCAGCGCAGCCTTCGTATTCTTGTGCCTGCTCATCGCCTTTGCGCCGCGTGGAAACGCAGCGATTGATGCTCCTCAGCGTCGCGCTATTTCTTCTGCGCGAGTCTTGTCAGAATTTGCCATAGCAGATTTCGATGGTGACAGTAAACCGGACTTCGCTACCGTTCAGTCGAGACAAGAAGATTCGTCGAGTACACGTTACTGGATCGCATTTCGGTTAAGCAGCGGATCGCGACAGACCCTGGGCATCACGGCACCGACAGGCGGGCTCCGGATCACGTCACGGGACGTCAACGGAGACGACTTTCTCGATGTGATCGTTACGGCTTCCTGGACGAACCAGCCCGTCGCCGTGTTTTTGAACGATGGGCGTGGAAACTTTACGCCGTCCGATCCATCTGTGTTTCCGGAAGCTTTCGAGACTTCTGAGAATTCTTGGACGCTTAGAACCGATCAAATTGCGGATGCTTCCGCAGCTCTTTCCCTGCGCTATCCCTCAGGAGACTACGAACTGGGCGACAGGGCCTTTTCGCCTCCGGAAGAATCAGGGCTTCTTATTCCGTCCACTTCACAATTTGCGGCTCTTTCTAGCTCCGTTTTTTTCTTCGGTCGAGCCCCGCCTTCCTTCGCTCCTCACCTGTAGACCGGGTGTTCGGGAATACGCAAAGCCAATATTCGCGCGCATTGGTACACTGCTTCCGACTGCACGGCACTACTTAGGTCGTCACGGCCTCGTGTCTTAAGTAGCGGCCCGCCATCGCTGCGGGCCCGCACAAACAAATTGCGTAGTTCAGTTCGTGGTAGGAGAGGACGAGGAGGTTTCATGGGACGTTTTTTGCAACGTCTATGCATTCTGCTCTTTACGACTGTGGTCTTGGCGGAGTGCAGTTTCGCTCAAAAGGCGCTGACCTGGCAGGAGGTTCGCGACAGATTCGAAAAGTCGAATCCGTCTCTGCGAGCGGGAGCGATAGGAGTGGATGAATCGAAGGCTTCGGAGATAACGGCGTATTTGCGGCCGAATCCGAATCTCACCCTGTCGGCGGATGGGACTCAATTAGCCCCTTACCATGGAGTGTGGCAGCCGCTCGTTGGTACTGCGCCGGTGGCCAACGTCAGCTATCTCCATGAACGGCGGCACAAGCGGGAACTACGGCGCGAAAGCGCGCAGAAGGCGACAGGAATAGCCGTTTCCAGCCAGGCCGATCTGCAAAGGACTTTGCTTTCCAATTTACGCGGGGCTTTTGTGCAGACGCTTCAGGAAAAAGCGATTCTCCACCTAGCAAAGGAAAATCTGTCGTATTACGACCATGTGCTGGACGTAAACCGCGATCGTTACCAGGCTGGCGCGATTGCGCAGGTGGATTTGGACCGGTTGGAACTGCAGCGCGTGCAGTACGAATCCGATTTGCAAAGCGCGGAAGAGAGTCTGGAGACCGCGAAGATCCAACTTCTCATGCTTTTGAATGACCGTACCCCGGTAGACCAATTCGACGTCACAGGTCCCTTCGACTTTTCAGAGCAAATCGCGCCACTTGACGAAGTGCGCCAGATTGCACTTGAAGCACGGCCCGACCTGAGAGCGGCGGTGCAATCCATAGACAAAGCAAAAACGGATCACCGGCTAGCGATTGCGAATGGCTCGACCGATCCAACATTCAGTGCGTGGTATACGTACAACCCGTCATTCAACAACCCGTTTGACCACCAAACTGTGGGCTTTAGCGTGGGCATCCCACTGCGCATTTTTGACCGCAACCAGGGGGAAAAACTGCGCACGCAGTTGGACATCGACCGCACCGATCGGCTGGCGGAAGCCGCGCGAGCGCAGGTCTTTAGCGACGTGGATTCGGCTTACGCTACCGTGGAGAGCAACGTAATTCTTCTAAGGCCGTATAAGGAAAAGTACCTGCAGCAGGCTCTGCGAGTCCGGGATACAATTTCGTTCTCGTACGAGCATGGAGCCGCTTCCCTCCTCGATTTCCTGAACGCACAAGCCGAGTACCGGACCGTAGAAGTCAATTATTTGAATCTGGTTGCCGCTTATCTGGAAGCAGCGAATCAATTGAATCAAGCGGTGGGGCGCGAGGTCATCCAATGAGAGGGGTGAACTACGAAATCTTGGCCCTGTCTGTCCTGGCTCTTGCTTCGGGGTTGATTTTCGCCGGGTGCGGCCAGAGCAAAGGCGATCCGAAGGCGGAAGCGCCACCGCAAGTGAAAGTAGAAAAAGAACAGGATGCAAATGTCGTGCAAGTGGATCACCCCGAGCAGTTTCCGCTGGTCACGGCGGCGGCTCATGATTCCACATTTCAGTTGACGGCAACGGGAACAGTCAATCCTGACGTTTCCCGAAGCGTTCCCGTCATTTCGATTGCGACCGGCCGCGTGGTGGAAATCAAGGCGCGCCTGGGCGACACCGTCCAAAAGGGACAGCTCCTGCTGAGAATCCAGAGCGCGGACGTGTCCGGCGCCTTCGCCGACTATCGTAAAGCCGTCGCCGACGAAAAGCTCGCCAACATCCAATACGAGCGCGCCAAACTGCTCTACAACAAGGGCGCCATGTCCTTGAACGATTTTCAAACTGCGGAGGATGTGGAGAACAAGGCGAGAGTCGACGTGGAGAACACGAGGGAGCGGCTTCGCGTGCTCGGCGGCAACATCGATCATCCAGCCCCGATCGTAGACATCGTTGCTCCGGTTTCGGGCGTGATCACCGACCAGCAGGTTACGAACGCGGCGGGCGTGGCGGGTTTGGGTTCGCCCAATCCATTCACGATCTCCGACCTGAGTTACGTATGGATTGTCTGCGACGTGTATGAGAACGATCTACCCAACGTACGTGTTGGCGAGACTGCCGACATTCGCTTGAACGCCTATCCAGACAAGGTATTCACAGGCCGCATCAACAACGTCCTTCCCGTCCTCGACCCCAATCTTCGTACCACCAAGGTGCGCATCGAGGTAAGAAATCCGGGATTGATGAAGGTAGGCATGTTCGTGACCGCAACTTTTCACGGGCCGACAAAAGAAACCCACGCCGTCGTTCCGGCAACCGCGGTTCTCCATTTGCACGATCGCAATTGGGTCTACGTCCCAACCAGCGATAAGAAATTCCGGCGAGTGGAAGTCGCCAGCGGGAGCATGCTTCCCGGAAACATGCAAGAAATTCTCTCGGGCATCAAGCCAGGTGAACAAGTCGTTCAGAATGCGCTGCTGTTCCAGAACACTGCGGAGCAATAGATGATTCAGAAGCTCGTTGATTTCGCTCTGGAGAATCGCTTTCTCGTTCTCGCGGCGGCCATTCTGCTGCTTGGCTGGGGAGCGATTTCGTTCCATCAGCTTCCTGTGGAAGCGTATCCGGACGTCGCCAACAACTACGTTGAGATCATCACGCAGTGGCCCGGAATTTCTGCGGAACAGATCGAGCAGCAGGTCACCATTCCGCTCGAAATCGTAATGAACGGCATCCCCCACGTGGTCCATTTGCGCTCGTTTTCGCTGTTTGGACTTTCGGACCTGAAGCTGATTTTCGATGACGAAGAGGAAAACGCCTGGAACCGGGAAAGGGTTCTGGAACGGCTTTCGCAAGTTACGTTGCCGACCGGAGTGGTGGCGCAGATGGGCACGGACTGGAGTCCCGTCGGCCAAATCTATTTCTTCACGCTGAAGAGCACAAATCCGAACTACGACGTGATGGAGCTAAAGTCGATCGAAGATTGGGTAGTCGAAAAGAATTTCAAGGCAGTTCCTGACATCGTCGATCTGGCGAGTTTCGGCGGGCCGACGCGCGAATATCAGGTTCGCGTGGATCCCAATAAGCTGATTGCCTATGGACTCAGCCTCGCGCAGGTGGAGCAGCAGCTCACCAACAATAACGCCAATGCGGGCGGCAGCTTTATCGAAGCCGGCCTTCAGCAGATCAATGTTCGTGAAGTGGGCCTCGTACGCAGTGTGCGCGACATCGAAAACACCGTAATTTTGACGAAGAGTGGGACGCCGTTGCGCATGAAGGACATTGCGGTCGTGTCGCAAGGCCCGAAGATCCGGCTTGGCCAGTTCGCTCGCGCGATTCACCGCGAAGATGGCACGATCGTCGATAACGACGATGTGGTTTCGGGCATCGTGCTGTTACGGAAAGGCGCAAACGCCGACGAGGCCCTTGCTGGAATCCACGCGAAGGTCAAAGAGCTGAATGATCACATCTTGCCTCCAGGCGTGAAAGTCGTTCCGTTTATTGACCGAAGCGACTTGGTCCACTACACGACCCATACAGTCCTGCGCAACCTCACAGAAGGCATTCTGCTGGTGATCATTGTTCTGTTCTTGTTTCTTGGGAACGTTCGGGGGGCACTCATCGTTGCGTTGACCGTTCCGTTCGCGCTGTTGTTCGCAGCGACGTGTCTCAGGCTGAAAGGTATTCCTGCAAACCTGCTGTCGCTTGGCGCGCTCGATTTCGGCATGGTGGTGGATGGCGCGGTAGTGATGGTGGAGAACATCGTTCGCCACATGGGCCACCGAGAGGCTTCGTACAACACGCCGCTGGAGCGCATCCGAACTGCGGCCCACGAAGTCCAGCGTCCAGTTTTCTACGCGATCGCAATCATCATCACGGCGTATCTGCCGATTTTCACTCTGCAGCGCGTCGAAGGCCGCTTATTTCACCCGATGGCCTGGACTGTAGCCTTTGCGCTGCTCGGCGCGCTGCTGTTTTCGATACTGATCGCGCCGGTTCTGTCCAGCGTGCTGTTTAGTCAGGGCGTCAGCGAATGGCATAACCCTTTGATGGAATTCCTGAAAGGACACTATCGGAATGCTGTGAGATGGGCTATCGAGCATCGCCTGGTTACGGTGGGCGGAGCCGCTATCGGTTTGGCGGCGACAATCTATCTTACCGTCGGTGGGGTCATTGGCTCAGAATTCCTGCCGCATCTGGACGAAGGCGCCCTGTGGGTGCGCGGCACACTCGCTCCCAGCACGGGACCCACTGAGGGTACCCGCCTGGCGGACAAGACTCGCATTGTGCTTTGCTCCTTTCCCGAGGTTTCTCAATGCACCAGCCAAGTTGGGCGCCCCGATGACGGCACGGACACCACAGGCTTTTTCAATACGGAGTATTTTGTCGACTTAAAGCCGAAAGAACAGTGGCGGCCTGTGTTTCACGAAGATAAGGAAAGAGTGATCGCGGCAATGCAGCGCGAACTGGACAAAATTCCCGGCGTCCTCTGGAATTTTTCCCAGCCCATTGCGGACAATATGGAGGAAGCGGTCAGCGGAGTAAAAGGCGAGCTCGCAGTGAAGATTTACGGTGATGATCTCAAGCTTCTCGAGGCCCAGGCGGATCAGATCGTCAATATCATGCGCCAGGTCAAAGGAATCGAGGATCTCGGAGTATTTCGAGTGCTGGGTCAGCCCAACCTGGAGATTTCAGTGGACCGTGCCCAAGCGGCTCGTCACCAAATCAACGTCGCGGATGTTCAAGATGCGGTCCAGACTGCTGTCGGAGGAACCGCTTTTACTCAGGTGCTACAAGGCGAAGCGAGATACGATCTCGTGATGCGTTACCTCCCGCAGTACCGCAGCACGAGGGAAGCCATTGAGAAAATCCGCCTGGTGGCTCCTTCCGGCGAACGAGTCTCGCTCGGACAGCTCTGCAAGATCGAAGAACGGGAAGGTGGCTCTGAAATCTACCGTGAAGGAAATCAACGGTATATCGCCATCAAGTACAGCGTCCGCGGCCGGGATCTTGGGGGCGCGGTTGAGGAAGCGATTGCGAAGGTGAACGCGCAAGTTCAGCTTCCGCGCGGGTACCACATCGACTGGGCAGGCGAATACGAGAGTGAAAAGCGAGCAGAAGCGCGGCTGCTGGTCATCGTGCCCCTAACCGTGCTCGTAATTTTTGGCATTCTCTACACGATGTTTCGTTCTTTCAAGTGGGCGCTCCTGCTTCTCGCCAACGTAGCAATGGCGCCGATCGGGGGGCTGCTTGCGCTATTGTTCACTGGTACACACTTCAGCGTTTCTTCGGGCGTTGGCTTTCTAGCGCTTTTCGGCGTTTCGGTACAGACCGGCGTGATCATGCTTGAATACATCAACCAGCTGCGCGCTGCGGGTCACACCATCGAGTCTGCGGCCATCGAAGGCGCGGTTCTTCGCCTTCGCCCGATCATGATGACCATGCTCGTTGCCACGCTCGGCCTGCTGCCCGCTGCACTCTCTCGAGGGATCGGCTCGGACTCGCAGCGGCCTTTCGCGATTGTCATTGTCGGAGGACTGACTGGAGCTTTGCTCCTGAGCATTTTCCTGTTGCCGACGTTGTATGTCTGGGTCGCCCGCGACGGCGACAAGCTCCCGGAACCGGAGGCGGACTTTGGAGAAGGCGGGTAGTACCGCTCAACAGGTATAGAAATGGGAAAGTGAACGGATTGAAAGAAATAGGTCAGTAGATTCTGGAGCCGAGAGTGGGAGTTGAAGCCACGACCTGCCGATTACGAATGGGCTAGCTCTTTAGACCGAGGTTCCATAAGTCGTTGATTTCACGGTTGGGGACGTAGTTAGAATGCTGCCCCGTCGATGGTTAGAATCCTACACTATCACGGCCAATTCTCTCCTACGCGTCAAAGGATCACGCGCATGCATATGTGCGTGTATGCATATATAGAGGATGTCTTTCCACTTCCACGAAATGCGCGTTTTCTGGCCAAGTGGGTTTCAAAAGCCTCTAGTATGGCGGAAGTCTCTGTGCCAGGTTCAGCATGTTTGCTCGGATCGATTTCGGGCGTGCTAGCATCTAAATCCCGGTTCATTATGGGTGCTCAAGAACCAATTCAAGCTGCGCTGGAAGAGAGTGGGCTCAAGACATTGAATAGCTCCACACTAGCCGACTTCTCGTTACCTATATGATCGCGACCTGGAGCTTCGCCGCAGCCAACCCAATCCCTTTTGTCCCGTCTGCCATGATGGCGGTCTTGCCCCTAAAGCCTTTTCAACAGTATCTTTCTCCATTGTTGCTGAGCTCTGAATTAGTGAGTTCTAATGCTTTATGGTCGATCACTTGCGTCCGAGCACCGCCTGGCCGAGGTGATAGGAAAGATGGTTCGTGCGGCTCAGTAGGATGGCGAAGCGATTGCGCGAAGCATCTTTGGCGAAATCTTCCTCCGATACGGCCGAGTGCCTCTGGACCCAATCGGACCAAGACATCGTTTCAAACCCCTTCCGCAATTCGCCATTGACGGCGTTCCATGCCCGGCGAACTTGTTCGTGCGAAGGAATGTCGGCTCGCGATTTATCGGGATTCGAGACGAAGGCGACGTCAAACTCCGGATGAAGTCGCTCTCCCAGGAACAATAGCGGCAGCATTGCGTCGTGCGCGGCTGTGAGGTGTCCCCACAAGTAAAGAAGCCTGTTCCTGCCAGGTGCTATTTCCCGCAGAACCTCTTCGGATGACAGGCCTCCAAAAAGCTTGTCCGCGCGATCAATTTGGGTGTTCCACGTCTTCAGCGCGAGATTTACGTAAGACAATTCGCTTCCCATGGGTTCGTCTCCTGTTAACCGCTGTGTTTCATTTGTCCGACCGGCTGAAATCCGAATTCAAGTCGTCCTCGGTCAGGGGTCCGCCGATCTGCTCATGACCGTAGTGGTGTTCGTACACAACCCTAGACGCCGCCCATCTCCGAATCGCGTACCATTTCAAAGTGGACCGTCGCCCTCCGACGCCCGTAAAGTCGATCCTCCATGCGGAATGCGTCTCATTGGCAGTGTCTCGAGGAACAGCAGTCTGCTGAACTGATATCGACAATCCGGCGACCTCGGCCATGACGTGAAGCGGCACCAGGAAGTTCAACAGAAAAGGACGTACGCTCGCCTTTCCGCGGATTGTCTCCGGCGAATCTTCACTGCTCACCTCGACATCGTCGGCGTAAAAAGTCTCAAAGATTTCCAGAAACTCCTCGTAGCTCCTCGAGATTTCGGCGCGCAGGATCGCAGTGTTCAGCGTTTGCTCTGCGACCTGGGAGCTTTCGTAAGCGTCGCCATTGAATCGGCCAACAGTGATGAGATTATGTTCATCGATCATCGGAGTCCTCATTCACAGCTGTTGTCTCTGTCCTTCTTCTTGAGCTTTTACTTGACTGCGCTCAGAGACGGATTACTACGTATGTCCCACCCGCCACCAAGAGCGCGGAAGGTGCGCACGGCAGCGCGAGCTGCGTCAGCGCGCGTGCTTTCCACCTCGTTCCGCGCAACGAGAAGTTGACTATCCGCGTTAAGAACGTCGGTCAGCGGAATTGCGCCTGCCTTGTAGGCCCGCTCCGAAAGATCGCGAGCCTGCGTGAGAGAGGTAACTTCACCCTGCAACTCCTCCAGGCGCAGCTGCGTTTGCGCAAGCTCCATCAACGCGTTCTCTACATCTTCGGTGGCTCTCAAGGCGGCTTGGCGGTACGCAGCCAGCGCCTCGGCGTATGCACCGCGCGACTGAGCGATTTCGGCCTTCACCCTTCCGAAGTCGAATAGGCGCCAGCGCAGCGAACCTGTCCCGACCCCCTGGAAGGCCTTCCCATTAAAGAGCGTGCCACCGTTGACGCTGTCGAAACCGAGCGCACCAGCGAGGGAAATCTTGGGGTAGTAATCCGATATCGCCACTCCGATCCGTTCATTCGAGGCGGCAAGCTTTCGCTCAGCGGCGATAACATCCGGCCGGCGGCGGAGGACGTCTAGAGGCTGGTCGACATCACCAATCGCCGGGATTCCGGGAATCTTGCCGGGCTTCACGAGCTCTTGTGCGTAGGTTCCGGGCTGGGCGCCCATCAGGACATCAAGTCGGTTCAATTGAGCTTCGAGCCCCACACGAAGGGCCGGCACAGTTGTCTTTGCCTGCTTAAGAAGAGCTTCAGCCTGCGCAACCTCGCGGCCG
>DASSXG010000034.1:0-3741 GCA_035704085.1 Candidatus Acidiferrum sp.
AGGTCACGCGGCGTGTTGGGCCAAAGTCGATATACAAGCCCAACTCCGGGCAAGCTGTCGTCGTAAACGAGAGCTTCAGGTCATCGACCTTGAGCGGATCAGGCAGGATAATTCGGCGGCGAAAATCCTCTTCGTTTGGACCCGTTGGTCGAACGGGCTTGCGGTCATGTCGCTCCCAATGGCCCCGAGCGGCGAGACCCCAGAGAGTCGGCCAGAACGGGGCAAGGATTTGATCGAGTCTAGTGCTCTCAACTCCTTCATCAGTAACGGCGGCTAGGAAGCATCCTCCAATTGTGCCGGGGTTCTGCCATTTCTCCGCCGGCTTCAGTAGCTCCTTGCGAACTGAAATTTGTTTCAGAACCGCTTGATGTCTTTGTTCGGCGTCCTCATCGGAGAGCCGAACTTCAGTGAAGTGCCCGCCAAGGTTTCCGAAGTAATACCAGGCGTGCTTCGAGGTATGCTTCTTTCGGTTCTGATAAACGGCTTCGAAGGCATCAAGTAACTTGAGGTATGACTCCCTGGACGGAATCGCGGGCCAAAGCAAGGGAGGCTCCTGAGCCTCTTGTTCTGTGCCAATTTGCAAGTACTGCGCGAGAACGTCCCACTCTGCGGCAGACAGCGTGTGCTGCGATTCCCACTTCTTGCGAATGTGATAGAGCGAAGCAGTCGGCGTGCGAAGCATTTCATGGCGCGCTGTCTCACGGTCCATCCCGGCCACGCGCTCCTCGATGACAAGGAAGGCGGCCTCTCCCAAGGACACGGAGCGTCCCAATTGTTCGCTGAGGAGTTTCTGGTAGCGCTCCAACAGCTTGAGGCGGTCTTCGCTGAGTCGAATAGAGATGACCTCATGCCGGGGCTTCTTTTTGAGGATCGACATCACGGTTGACAGATTCTCCTACATTGCTGTACTCTGTTTACGACAGCGTAGCTCGTTCGGCTACTGAATGCAAGAAGAATCTTCTTCACAGCTCTCTCGGAAGCCGAAGAGCCAATTCGACGATGTACTCGTCGATCTTCTCGACCCTGTAGGAGTCACTAACGCGCTATGGCGGTACCATCCCAAATCGAGACCTCGGTGCACATCGAGCGGCATTATGCCGTTACGGAAATCGCCGAAATGTGGAACTTGAGCCCTGATAAAGTTCGCGAGCTTTTCGAGAAAGAACCAGGTGTGCTTGTGCTAGGAGAGCGGAGCCCACGCCACAAGAGACGGTATGTCACACTGCGGATTCCGCAGACCGTGCTGGAACGGGTCCACTCACGTCTATCATCGAAATTCATTGTCCGTTAGGAGCTGGCCCAATGCTTACGATCTATCGCCGTCATCGCAAGAGCTGCAAGCAGCACGCTCGGGGCAGAAAGTACCGCCACTGCCAGTGTCCTATTTGGGTTGATGGGGCAATCGGCGGCAAAGAAATCCGTGAGTCTTTGAAGCTCCGCGACTGGCAGCGGGCTCAAGATCTCATACGCCAATGGGAGGCCGAAGACCGCCGGACAGTCCAGCAAGAGAAAGAAGTCACAATTAAGGATGGTCACGCGAAGTTTATGGCTGACGCACAAGCACGGAAACTCAACGAGGCCACGCTCTACAAATATCGTCTGCTCTTTCGACAGCTTGATGGTTTCTCGGAAACACACAAGCTGCAATTCCTCAAGCAACTGGACTTGGACACGCTCGCTATTTTCCGGGAAACGTGGAAAGACGGACCGCGCTCCAGTCTCAAAAAACTAGAGAGACTTCGAGCGTTCATGCGCTTCACTGAAAAGCGAAAATGGATTGACCATAACCCAGCAACTGAACTTAAAGCCCCGAAAGTTCCGAACAAGCCCACGATGCCTTTTACTCGGGAAGAAATGATCCGCATTCTCACTGCCCTCGAACCCTACGGCAAGAGCGCGGGTATTCGCAACGCCCAACGGCTGCGTGCCTTCGTTCTGCTCTTGCGCTATTCGGGTTTGCGGATCGGCGATGCCGTCCAGCTCGACGTGAACCGCATTCAAAAGAACAAACTGCTCTTGTACACCGAGAAGACGGGAGTCGCTGTCTATTGCGTCCTGCCGGACATGGTTGTCAAAGCGCTGGATGCAGCTCCTCATTCCAGCGCCCGCTATTTCTTCTGGACAGGCAAGTCCACGGTGCGCAGCGCAAAAGGAAAATGGCAGCGCCGACTTCAGCGGCTCTTTGAGTTTGCCAAGGTGCCAACTGGCCACGCGCACAGACTCCGTGACACGTTCGCCGTTGAGTTGCTACTAGCTGGCGTCCCGCTCGATAGAGTTTCCGTACTTCTCGGGCACAGCAGCATCCGCATTACAGAGCGCCACTACGCACCTTGGACGCGCTCGCGACAAGAGCAAATCGAGGCTGATCTGAAGGCCGCTTGGAGCAATGATCCTGTCGTGCTCACCGACGGGAAGGGTACACCGGAGCTACAGGGGAAAACGGGTCAGATCAACTGAGTGCGGTGCAGCAGGCCAGGTCCAAGTATTCTTCCCTGCACTGAGAACCTTGATTGCGACCTCTTTTTTCAAATCGACGAGACGTTCGAGTCGCGACGGCCCTTTACCGATCCGACTTCCGGGAAGTCCGTTTGTGGACTGCATTCCAGTTTTCCGTGTATGCTACGCGAAAGAACAAACTAAGAGTAGATGGTTAGCCGCAATGACTGGCTATTTCAATTTATGCGTCGTTCACAGATTCGTAACCTGATCCTGCTGGCGCTGCTGTTGGCGCTCATCCTGCTAGCCTTGACGAGCAACATCGCCAATTTCATCATCGAATACAACTGGTGGAAAGAGGTCGGACAGGTTGAGACGTGGATCAGCATGCTGTGGTACAGCATTGCCCCCTCCGTGGCGGGCGCCCTGGTGGCTTTCATCGCGCTGTGGGTGGCTCATGCGCAGGGGCTGCACTTCGCTGGCGTTCGCCGACGGGATTTCCGCGTGTACTCCAGGCTGGTTCCGGTGGGGCTGGCCGTAGTGGCCATATTGTTCGCCTCGGCCTCGATTGACTACTGGACGATCATGCGCTTCTTCGGGTCGCGGGGGGTCACGCTGCCCTCCGTCACTTGGACGGACCCGGTTTTTTCGCGCGCCCTGCCGTTTTACCTGTTCGACCTCCCTTTCTATTCGGAAGTACTCGGGTTTGTGTTTGTGCTGGCGATTCTTTGCGCGCTAGTCTTCTGGGCCACGGCCCGGGGATGGCAGTTATGGCTGCGTGGCGGGTCACTGAAAGCTTTTGATCTGGGGCCCTACGGGCTGCTGCTGCCGGGCGCCGCCCGCACCGGCTTCGTCCGCGTAATCGCCGTAATTCTGCTGCTTGGTCTTGCTACCTGGGTTTTTCTCGG
The DNA here is from genome assembly GCA_035704085.1 of Candidatus Acidiferrum sp. Classification (GTDB taxonomy): domain Bacteria; phylum Acidobacteriota; class Terriglobia; order Acidiferrales; family UBA7541; genus Acidiferrum. The sequence continues at coordinate 3,345 of DASSXG010000034.1, forward strand.
TAACTACGAGCTTCTGTTCAACTCCCACGCCTTCATGACCGGCGCAGATTACGTGGACGAAAAGGTTACCCTTCCCTTGCGCTGGCTCCTCATTATTGCGGTCTTAGCGGCGCTCCCGCTAGCTTGGACGTCGAGATACAAGAAGGCGATAGCCCTCATATTCGCCTGTTTTATCCTGAAACTGGTCTTGCCAGGCATCGTTCGCGTCGTCTATGTGCGACCGAATGAGATCTCGATCGAACGGCCCTACATCGAGCGCCATATTCAGGCTTCTACGGTTGCCTTCGGCCTGAACCGGAGCGCCACGGAACGTCCCTTCACTGCTTCCGGGCAAGAGACGGTCGATGCTTTGCAGGACGCCACGCTGCTCGATAATGTTCGTCTTTGGGACCTGCGC
>DASSXG010000129.1:0-2504 GCA_035704085.1 Candidatus Acidiferrum sp.
GTCAAGGCGCCACAACAGAGCAACGCCACGTGGCCAGTACGCTGAACCGATGCAGACCAACGCCTGGTGAGGTAGTGTGCATACGCATATCCGAGGAGAAGAACCGCTTGGAAGAAAAACATGGATGTAGTCCAAACGCCGGCCGAGCCTCCAAATCGAGGCAGAATGGCTTTAGCCGCTATGGGTTGGATAAGAAAGAGCAGCAACGAACTGAGAAATATGGCTGCCGCAGACAGCGCTCGCCCTGGATCTTGAACTAGGTCTGTGACCGCGTGAAAAAGCTCTAAAAACCATTTTTAAGTAGAAATGTTTTAGGTCATACTTGGGGTATGGGACGTCCACCCCTGAGTATCGATGTCAAGGCGAAGGACCGAAACGAGTTATTTAAGCTGTTGAACGGCGGCGTACAGCAGGTCCGGGTCGTGTTGCGCGGCCTGGCGCTCCTCCAACTGGCCAAAGGTGCCAGTGCGCCGCGGATTTCCGAAGTGGTCCCGCTCACCCCGCAGGCCATTCGCAAGATCGGTCACCGTTATCAAAAGGGCGGCCTGGAGCCGGCACTCTACGAGAAGCAGCGGCCCGGCGCAGCGGCCGTGCTCGACAACAGCCAGAAACAGCGAATTGTCGCCATGGTTTGCAGCGACCCGCCAGAAGGCCGCGCCCGCTGGACCGTGCGCCTGGTGGCCGAAGAAGCCGTGAAACGCAAACTGGTGCCCCGCGTGGGAAGAGAAACCATCCGCATTCTCTTGCTCAGCCACGACCTCAAGCCGTGGCGGGAAAAAAATGTGGGTGGTGGCCGATCTCAATGAGGACTATATCGCCAAGATGGAGGATGTGCTGGAGACGTACGAACAACCATACGATCCCCAACAGCCGGTGCTCTGCCTGGACGAGAAGCCGGTCACTCTGCATGCCGATGTTCGTCCCACCTCTCCGGCCCAGCCGGGGAGGGAGGCGAGACGGGACAACGAATACGAACGCTGCGGCACCGCTAATGTTTTCTGCGCCGTAGAGCCGAAAGCGGGTCGTCATTTCACGTTTCCCACGCCGGATCGTTCCGGCTTTGAGTTCGCTCAGGTAGCGGTCAGTTTAGCCTTGGCATACCCGGCCGCCAAAACGATTCACCTCGTCATGGACAATCTGAGCAGTCATAGCCAGAGGTCGCTCGCGGCTGTGTTCGGAGCTGAAATGGCTGCCGAAGTCTGGGACCGCTTCACCGTCCATTACACCCCTACCCACGGTAGCTGGCTCAATCAAGCGGAGATCGAAATCGGGATCTTCTCCCGGCAATGTCTGGGGAAACGACGAATTCCCGACCTTAAGACTCTGCGGCGGGAAGCGAAGGCCTGGAATCGACGGATGAATCGTGATCGCGTCAAGATCGCCTGGAAGTTCGATCGCAAAGCTGCTCGCCGCAAGTTCGGCTACAAAAGGAAATCCTTTACGCGGTCAGAGACCTAGTTGTGCGTCGCGCGTCTAATTCGCCCCCATTGTGAAGAGCTGCTGCATCTTGTGCCGTACGTTGTCGAGTGATTCGGTGATCATGTATGAGTTATAGGTACTGTCGCCGGCTGGAAGCGGAGCGTTGCGAATAATATCCAGCCGAGTATAGTCAGTAGGGTCTGCCCGGCAGGGATATTTCTTCAACACATAATCGGTAATGGAGCCACCGTGTGCAATATCAGCGCCGTAGACTCCCAATGCGTTCGCGCCGGAACTGTCGGACACAACAATGCCTCCCACATCGAGGTTGACCAGATCCCGGAGTCGCCGATGCAGGCATCGGGAATCAAGCCCGTGACTCGAGCGTGTCCCGAAGACGCGGAGCTGCGCAAGGAAGTTGAGGAGCTTTTACGAGAGGAGCCCCTTTGCTCTCTGGAAAGACCGGCTTTGCAAGTATTGGCGGACGACTTAGCTTCGGGTAACACGGAGTCTCTTATTGGGCGCACTTTGGGCCGGTACGCGATTCTTTCGTTCGTGGGCAAAGGGGGCATGGGCGAAGTCTACAAAGCAGAAGATACACGCCTGGGCCGGACCGTTGCTCTGAAATGCTTGCCTGAAGGATTCGCCACAGATAAGGTGGCCCTGGAGCGGTTCGAGCGCGAGGCGCGAGCAGCATCGGCGTTGAATCATCCTAATATCTGCACGCTGCACGACATCGTTGAGGTCGAGGGCCGACCCTTCCTGATCATGGAGTATCTGGAAGGCCAGACGTTGTTCGAGCATATTGCGGGAAATCCCCATGCATTAGGAGAGCGTCTTGAATACTGCATTCAGATCGCTGACGCACTCGACGCGGCACACTCGAAAGGGATTGTGCATCGCGATGTCAAGCCCTCGAACATCTTCGTGACCACGCGAAATCAAGTCAAGATAATGGATTTCGGCCTGGCAAAGTTGGCTACGGAACGGGTGTCGGCGCGCGCGGGGGCACCCGGTTCAGGACAGGCGACCGCGTCGATTGGTGAGGTGCTGATCACCAACCCGGGTGCGGCGGTCGGCACGGT
>DASSXG010000085.1:0-16140 GCA_035704085.1 Candidatus Acidiferrum sp.
ATACTGCGGGTGCTGGTGAGCACGACCCCAAGCGCAAAATCCCACCCCCATTGCTACGAATATCGTGGCAACGATGAAAACAAAGCGTTCTAGCGTGTGGGGTATCGCTGTGTTCTTGACAAGTCGCCATACGACATCCTCACGGTCCACCAAGTACGTGAGAAAGGCAGCCCCGATGATAAGCTGATGCACCAGCGTCTGGTGACGGTACTCGAACTCGGTAGCTTTGACGAGAGATAGTTGCTTAGGTTGCGCCACATTCCCGATACGCTGCAGACCGCCGTTTTGTTACGAATGAGCTGGGCAAACATTGAACCATGCCTGCTTTGTGCCTGGTTAACGCGGTTACCGGAGAAGTGAAGTCCTGGTACGCGACTTGTCCGGTTAGGCGACTTACCAGGAGTTAGCGGCAGATAACCACAACACTGACCATTAAAATCCGTTAGGCCACCACTCAAGCCACTCAAACATCGGATATCTTATTGCATTACGGCTCGGAGGGAAGAACCAGTGTCCAAAAGCGGCGGCGCGAAACTGCTGATTCTGATCCCAACCGTCCTCATAATATGTTTCGGGACGTTGAAGATTTCACCGTCGCAGCAACAACAGCAGCCCCAAAAAACGGTTCGCATTACTTCCGACCTTGTGGTTCTTTCTGTCAGCGTGAGAGACCGTGCCGGAAATCTTGTCCCAGACCTGCGACGAGAACAGTTCCGAGTTTTTGATGATGGCGTCGAGCAAGAAATTAAAGTTTTTACTGAAGAGAGTCTCTCACTTTCACTCGTTTTTCTTGTCGACAACGACGTGAATGGGAGTGCCGGAACGCAATTAGTTCAAAGTCTCCGCGCTTTGATGGGTGGGGTGAGCCTTCAGGACGAAGCCACCGTCTGCCGTTTTGACATGCTCTTCTATCCGGGAAACGGTTTCACATCGAACATCGATAACCTGATCGCCGAACTAAGGTCCACGCAAGCCGAAATTAAACCCACACCAACGTATGTTCCAGAACCTGTAGTGTGCGGTAATTCCACAACTGGAAGTCCGTGCATTCCTGCTCCAACCTATTCGGGGTCTCGACCGAGTAAGGCCTTAGATGACGCAGTGTATTCCGCTGCTAACCTACTGGAAAATGCAGGTGCTGACCGCCGAAAAATCATTCTTGTGATTTCGGATGGAGTCAATGAGCCAAAGTTAAACAAGCATGACTTTGAGAGCGTCAGAGAGAAGCTCTTATTCGATAATATTTCCTTGTTTAGTCTCGCCGTGGGCAACAATACCGCTAAGCGCAAGTATTCCCGATTGGAAAACTACTCGCGTATCTCGGGCGGAGACATCTACTATGCATCGAAGTCCAGAACCATGGAGCAGTTTTATGCTCGCATCACGGAACAAGCCCGCCACGAATACACTCTCGCTTACGTACCCGCAGGAACCGCACTCGATTCCAACTATCACCGTGTCGAACTCCAAGTCTCGGGCAACGGACTAACCGCTCAAACACGCGAGGGCTACTACAAGAATCGTCCAGCCGAGATACCGAAGGAATAAAACACCAGTCGTTTGAACTCAAGTCCTGGTAAACGCGGTTACCGTCCATATGGAGTCCTGGTACGGCACATGTCCGGTAACGCGACTTACCAGGAGTTGGTGGTCTCAATTGCCTATCCGCTGAAGTCGGAAGCGAATCGCCCAGCCGTGACATTCATCATTTCAGGGCTGGTTCATACTCGATGAGTGGGGGCCGGATAACTTGTAGCGGAAGTGTTGAATCACTGCCGAGAGGAAAGGGCGGCCGGATTCGCGGACTGCGTCGGCTGCTTGGCTTTGGGCTAAGTGACCTAGATATAGCGCTACGGCGATTGCAATGATCAGGATCCCCGAAACCACGTTGCGCTTTCGCAGGATGGAAAAGAGAATCGCGACGGGAAGTATACTGATTGTTGGGTGGAACAAGAAGGCGTAGCTCGGCGTTTGGCCAGACAGTCCACCGATACCGAATGCGAACGAAATAAATCCCAGGGCGTAGGACCAGAAAGTTCCGATTGTTAGACCCAAGATGAAGCCCGGGGCTGCATCGAAGACTTTGTCAAACATTCGACCGTTCATGATGTCCATATCAGACTTATTGCTGCGCGACTGAAACTGCCGCGACGTTACCGTTGGATGTAACCCAAACTTGCTCTGGATGGTTACTGAACACGGGAATTCCCGAGTATGTCTGCAGCGGCAGGGACCATTTCTTTCTGCCGTCGGGAGAGAGCGCATACGTTTGACCACCAGACGTGCCCTGACTGGGTAGATACACGGTTCCCTCGGGACCAACGGTCGGTGGAGTAATAAAATCTTCGCCTGGCGTGTCGGGGTGGAATCGCCATTTTTCTTTTCCGTCTTCCGAAATGCAGAACAGGCCGTGCCGCACCAGGTAAACGTCTCGGTTTTTAGAGACGGCCGGCCTGGTCATCCACCACCAATACGAACTTACCGGTGCGGTGTATCTCCACAGCGCTCTTCCTTGCGGGCTAATTGCCACCAGGTCGCGTCCGCTAATAACGTAAATGCGGCCATCGGCACCCACGACAGGGTCACTCAAGCCAGCGAAGCCGTTTTGCTGCACGCTGGTACTCCATAATCTCTCTCCCGATGGACTGAACGCGAGGACTATGCCGGTGTCCGCATTCACGTAGATCGTGCCATCCGGGGCGATCGCGGGAGTCTTCAAACCGGAGTAAATCGTTCCATCCAGTCCCACGGAAGGGGGGAGCAATGGATAGGCAGACGCGATAGCGGGAGCAGGACGTTCGATGTCGTCGCGATGCCAAAGTGTTTTGTGGCTGGGAGAAATCGCGTAGAGACTGTAACCGATAGACGCGTATAGCGTGCCATCCTGTGAAAGAGTGACGGCCTGCGGGTGCGCGGGAACTGGAACTCGCCATAGGATGTCTCCGCTCGCGCTGACCTCTTGGATTTCTTGTTGCGCGTCGGTTGGAGGTGTCCCGATGATCGTGTTGCCCGATTTCGCGCTGGCGTAGAAGGAAGATTTGCCAAAGTTGAAGAGCATTTTTCCTGAATCGGCGGCGAAACTCGCGAAGAGATAGTTATTGTTGCGTATGAAAATCGCACCGGTTGAAGAGACAGCCGCGACGGCGCCATACGTGCGCGGAATAAGTTCGATTGTCCGAACCAGAGGCGCTTCTTCGGTTGGGAACTGATCGTTTGTGGGTTGGTAATGGGTGAACGAACTCATGGTGAACATGTATGCCGCCGAGAGGGCGTAGAGGGCGTAGAGAATGCGATTCGTGCGCATTGAAGTGTTGCAGACTAGCCATGAGTAAGTCGGATCGTCAAGCTCACTCCATCCTTGTGGACACTGATGAAGATGTCCACGACAGAATCATACGGTGAAGGAAGACGTGATTGGGACCAAACATCAGCCGTGCTTCCTGGGATGCATATCCAACCTTTTGAAAAACTTACTCGGGCATCATGATGGTTAAATCCTGATTAACGCGGTAATCGAAAAAGTGAAGTCCTGGTACCCGACTTGTCCGGTAAGGCGACTAATCGGGCACTAGCCCGAAAATCGCGACAAATCGCTCTTCGCAAGAGCCAGTCGAGACTGCGAATACTAATTGTCAAATTCAGTTGGCGAACTCAGGATTTTCCTTGGCAGTCAATCACGATGAGAGTCATATCATCCTGCTGCAGACGGCCTGAAGAGCGGGAGGACCAGCGGGCAATTTCGCTGAGTAGCGCGTCGGCCACTACAAGCGGAGAAAGATCAGAACGAGATCCCAGAAATTGCTTGCAACGCGAAAGGCCAAATTCTTCTTCTTTAGCGTTTGTGGATTCGGGCAGGCCATCTGTAAAAAGCACATAGCGATCGCCTTGTTGCAGCGGGATTTCGATCGATGAGTAGACAGCTTCGGGAAACATCCCTAGCAGGAGCCCATTTTGTTCGATGAACCGCGCCCCGCCATTCGAATGGCTTCCGAGCAGAAGCGGAGGGTGTCCCGCTCCCGCATAGCGGAGGATCTTTGCATCGAGATCAGCGTATAGATAGGCTGCAGTGACGAAGTGCGCTTCGAATTTTCCGCACAGTGCCTCATTTAGACCGACAAGAACTAGTTCGGGATGCTGAGCGTGCGCCTTCTGGCCAGCAAAAGCACCCTTCAGCATGGAAGCGATAAGCGCGGCAGGAACGCCGTGGCCGGTGACGTCGGCGACGAGAACGCCGAGCTGATTGCTTTCGAGCACGAGGAAATCGTAGAAATCACCGGCGACAGCACTCATGGGGAGATAGCGCGCTGCGATCTCCAGGCCAGCGATGCTGGGCACTTCACGAGGGAGAATCGAGGATTGGATCTGGCGCGCAATTTCAAGCTCTTTGTTGATGGCGAGCAGGCGATGCTCATTGGCGAAGGCGCGGTGGGCAGCCACGTGGCCGAGGCAGCCGACGAAAAATAGGAAACCGAGCGGTTCGACGTCTGGTCCGGGCAACAAACCCAAGCTGTGGAGGTTGCCGTGGAGCACAAATGCACCAAAGACCAGAAGACCGGTGGTGAGGACGCGGAGTTCCAGGGTCCATGGCTGTCCCAAGCCGCGAAAGCGGAGAACGAGAAGGTTCGCCATAAGACCGCCAACGATGGCAAGCACAAGATAGTTGTTGAGGGAATACCTGAGCTTCGCGGCCCCTCCGAATGCATTCGCCGTTATTGCTACGGCCGCGAAAATCGCCTGCGCAATCAGAGATACTCTCACGAGAGTCTTGATCTGGGGTCCGAGGACCTGGCGCAGAAACAATAGAAAAGGGATTAGAAGGATAACGGTAATCCAAAGGTCGATGTGTTCCCGGAGTGAGTCCGAAACACCGGAGAGAGAACAAATGACCGGCATACGGAGAAGAAGCCGTATCGCATAGAGGATTGAGAAAAGACTGAAATAGATCAGCGTCAGATCGCGGCTCTCGCTGCGGAAGAAAAAGAGCGCGGCCGCGCCGATACCGACCACCAGGAGGATGAAGCCAACCACTATCGTAGTGATTTGCGATCGCAGGTCTGCCAGAGAGAAGGATGGGGTTGCAAGCGCGGAGAGCAGAGGGCAAAACAGCATGAGCATGTTTATACGCGGGTGGCGACGGTAAGACAAATCATGTTGTTCACAACCAGCTATCAAAGGAAGGCAGGTGGGCGTTCGGGACCGCGGGACAGCTCCTGGTAAACGCGGTTACCGGAAAAGTGTCGGAGCGATGTCTGATAGGATTTCTTATGGCCAAGTTCAGATACGAATGGTTTCTGTTCGACTACAAAAAAGGCTATCCCGATAGGATTTCGAAACCATTCAAAACGAAAGCGGCAGCCGAAAAAGCGCGGGGAAAATACCCGCCGAAAGTGCGGGGCGGTATCGGTGTAGGCATCAGCCAGATTCCAGTCACCACGGCCAAACGGAAACCGAAGCGTAGGTCCTGATAAACGCGGAAACCGGACAAGTGCCTCCCGACGATCTCAATGTCCGGTAAGCCCACTTATCAGGCACGTCGAATTGGATTGATAAACACAAGCGCGTTTATCGGGAGCAATCTACCCAACCGGAGGCATTCCTCACGCTTTGCCCGTCATCCGCCCGGAATCCGAAACCAGCCGGTCTGGGTCGTGCGCGTTATCGCGGTTTACGTCAGGAGCGCAGTATAGAGGCCCGCGATATCGCAATGCTGGCAACATAGCAGGCCAAAGAAATACTCGTATCTCTGAGAGGCGCACTGAAGAAATAAACCTTGCAGAGCACAACAATCCCACCAAGCATTGCCAGCCCAACAACAAGCAAGAACGGTGACTGAAAGAGAAGTTGGCCGTGAGCCGATGCGAGATAACCGAAAACCAAGCCGAACAAAATAAGTCCCAGGCTGTGGCTGGCATTAAAGCCCACCCAACACCGCCACATGGTTGTTTCTTTCGTAATGACAGGTGCAATCTGGCTCATGCTGATTTGCAGTGCCGGGTCACGAGGCGTGAGCGTTGGCCCCCAGAACGTATAGACAAGGTGAACGACTCCGAGCGTAAAGACAATGCTGGCACTAAGAACCATGAAAATTTTCGCGGCCAAGATGCCCTCCCTATTTTGTGGGCGCATTGCTGATCCCTTTCAGCTTTACAACCATTTTTATTTCCGCGTGACGCTCCACATTCTAGATCTCAGTAGAGAGTTCGATGACTGCTATAGTGAGACTCAGCTTACGCCAAGTGGTTCGGTTTCTGTAATTTTGAACAGAACATCGGCTTCAAACCGAAAGTATGGTGACTGCCGTGAACTGGAATCATCACCAGCAATCTGCCAACGCCTGGTAAACGCGGTTACCGGAGATGTGGAGTCCTAGGACTGGACTTGTCCGGTTTCCTGACTAACCAGGAGTTGACCCAGACCTGCTGACTCATTGTCCTAGGAGTGGAAGCCAATGTTTGGAAACACTAGGGCACCAGTCCACGTATATATCTCCAAGAAGGGCCAATGGCCTATTCGCCCATACTGGTCGTGCATATTTGCGCTGGGAGCTTGGGGTTGCTGTCCGGGACGGCCGCCATGTCTTTCCGCAAAGGTTCCCCCAGCCATGTGCTGGCGGGAAGGGTCTTTGTAGGATCCATGCTCATCATGGGCGCCTTCGCGACGTACCTTGCCATTCTGAAGCATCAACCAAGTAACATTGGCTCCGGGTTTCTAATCTTCTATCTGATCGGAACGGCGTGGCTGACCGCCAGACGCCGAGACGGGGAAACGAGCCGCTTTGACTGGGTTATGCTCCTGATTCCTTTGGCGCTCGGTATTCTCACCTGGATGAATGGTCTTAAAGTCGTGCGCAGCGGAGCGAGCTCCCAAGACGGAGTTCCTGTAGGAATGAGCTTTTTCATGGGCTCGGTGATGCTGCTGGCCGCCGCGGGGGACATTCGCATGCTGGTGCGCGGCGGTGTTCTTGGAGCGAAGCGCATCGCGCGACATCTCTGGCGCATGTGCTTTGGGCTGTTCATCGCGGCAGGGTCTTTTTTCCTGGGACCCTCAAACCGCCCACTGCGATTGCTTTCGGCAGTGGGGCTTGGGCAACATCTATCACCAGCTTTATTTAGTACAACCTTGTATTCAATTCTCACCATACTTCCGCTGATTCTGCTGATTTTCTGGCTAGTCCGAGTCCGCTTCACAAATGCATACAAGAGAAGGTCGATACAACTTGCATCCACAAGTCCTGATTAACGCGCTTACCTGAGAAGTGGAGTCCTAGACCGGACTTGTCCGGTAAGCGGACTTATCGGGCCCTTAAGGAAGGTGACTGTATTAGCTCGAAGCGGTCTCTGCGCTCTTCGCCTGAACGCCGTCCAAGTTTGCACTGCGCAGGCGAAGATAGAGAAAATTCAAGAGAACGAGAGCTATTAGTGGATACCAAATGTCGAACTGGGTAGACAGGCCTAAATTCCCTAGCGCGTTCACTGCGGCGATGCTGTTTCGGACTAATTGGGCTCTTTCTCCTCGCCATTCTAGCAACGCAAACTTAACGGCATAACGAGACAGCCAATATCCTACTTCAGCGCCAAACACTACATTACCGAGCAAGCGGCCCAGCGGTCGCAAGCGCCAGACGTAATAGCTACAGACTGCTAGGGCCGCCAGGAACAATGTGTTCACCGCCAGCATCACGTAAAATACCTGCACTTGGTAGGGAAAGTCGCTCGACGCGGATGCAATAGACCTCTGCAAAATTGGGAAGGCAGATAGAGCGGTTTGTGTGTCAAAAGCGCCTACCATAACAAATGCAACGTTTACCAACGCCAGGACGCGGAGAGATATTCTGGGTGACATTTTGGTGCAATTCCTCCATCGGGCGTTCATTCTTCGGGCCGATCGCCCTGGAAGCGATGACGCGGTTACCGGAGAAGTCCGTACTGGACCGGTGCGGGCTTCTGGCGCTTTCCGCCTAAAGACTAAAAGTGAAGCAACTGGGCGAGGGTTTCAATAGTTTGGTCAATGGTGGCCGTGATCATCCGCGTATCGTTCTCATCGGTTTCAATCAAAAAAGGGCACATTCCCGTGGATGATTCAATCTGAACTTCTAGCCCGCTGTCAGGCCTTTGAAAAAACCAAAGTCCATCGTCATCTGCTCCCGGGTGTGACACTTCTAGCTGTCGGACTCTCACGGTCGGATAAATGGCGTTGAACGATTGAATAAGTTTTTCTATATCGCGCACGGGCAACCTGCCCAGCTAAGAATAGATGACAAAACGTTCTACGCTCAACTCCTGATTAACGCGGTTACCGGAGAAGTAGAGTTCTGGTACATAACTTGTCCGTTACGCAACTCTTCAGGAACTTGTTGATAAGTCATTTGAAATCAAGGAGTCGTTCTATACAAGTTCCTGGCACTAGCGACGCGTCGAAGACGCAGTCGGTGCTAATCGGGAGTTGACATGTTCGTTGAGCGAGGATGCCGCGGAGAGCGTTCTTGCACTTTAGTTCTTTAGACAGCAACCGGAAGGGCTCTTAGACCTCGCAAACCAATGTTGGGTGCCCACTCGGGACGCTGTGCCGCCAATCGCATCCGAGGAAACTGTTGGACCATTCGCAGAATCGCCACCTGTCCCTCTAGGCGGGCAAGCTGATTTCCGATACAAAAATGTGGGCCGGCACCAAATGCGAGATGGGCATTGTTAAGCCTTGCCAGGTTCAAACGGCATGGGTCCTTGAATTGTCGTGGGTCACGATTTGCGGCTCCCAGCATAAAGGCAATTACATCTCCCTGGCGCAAGCGCATACCGCAAAGTTCTATCTCCTCTTTCACAATGCGCCCAGCGTATTGGACCGGGCTTTCGTAGCGAAGCAATTCCTCGACGGCCGATCGGATCATCTCCGGGTGGTCGCGCAATCGCGACAATTCCTCAGGGTGCTCCAGGAGAGTCTGCATTCCATTCCCAATCAAGTTTCGAGTGGTCTCGTGGCCGCCGAAAAGCAACATTACACATTGCGCATAAAGCTCTTCTTCCGTCAGGACCTCGCCGTCTTCTTCAATATCGAGCAGCAGGCTGATTAGGTCGCTGCCTTTTTGCCGCCGCCGCTCCGCCACGGCTCCGCGGAAAAACTCGGTAAGCGCGACGACTGCCAGCTGTGCTGACTGAATCTGCTCCAAAGTGCGACGCGGATTCCCAATGAAAGTCGCGATTTCGTCCGACCATTGAACCAGTTGGTCCTGCCCTGAGCCTGGAAGGCCAAGCATCTCCGCAATCACCCGCACGGGTAGAGGGTGCGCGATTTCATGCATGAGTTCCGCTTCGGAAGCATGTCGAAGCGGTTCGAGCATTCGATCAACAATTGCCTCAATGTGCGGACGCAAGGATTCCGTCACCGCTGGAGAAAAACCTTTGTTCATTAGCTTACGCAGGCGGGAGTGCTCGGGCGCGTCGATGAAAAGCATCCATAGGCCCAGCATGCGCGCCAGCTCGGCGAACTCGGCCCGCCTTTCCGCAGGAAGGGCAAGCAGCGTTGCCCCAGCGCGTTTAGCGGAGAGCCTGGAGTCTTTTAGAATGGAAGAACAATCTGCATAACGGAACATGGCCCAAATGCCAGCGCCCCAGTCCACATAATGAATCGGGCCCTCCTCAAGGAAACGCTGATAGATAGGATAAGGATCTTGTAGAAATCCTTCAGTGAAAAGGGTTTTCTTCGCAGGAGTTGGTTGCGTTGAGGACATGAGATGCCTCACAAGTGAGGTCGCGCTATCTCATCTGAAGACACGGCTCAAAAGCGGTGATGGAGAGACTATACCATTAGAGACCGCCAATGAAGATTGACTTACCCAGGGCGTTCGGCGACCGCGGGCACCCTACTGGGTGATGAGGTGCTTGTGAAAACCTGTCGAGAACAGCGGTTTCCTCCGGACGAGTGACAGATTCAACACTTTCACATGTCCGGTAAGGCGACTTACCAGGCACTGAAACATGTTACGCATTTTCCAGACTCCTTGAGACTTATGCCTCACCGCCCTCTTCCCCAGGCCGCAGCATGCACGAATGCCACTCTTCATCCTCGGCGTGGGCATCGCAAAACCACCTCCCACACCTCGCACAGTGCACAGTCGCCGGGTAATCGCACGACTCATCGCTAGGCGATTCGCCCTGACACAACCGTTCCAGGTCCACGCCCCCCACTTCCTTCGCTCCCCTTGGCATACCTCGTGCCGCCATTCTACGCGTACTTGTCTCAAGTGCATTCTGGCGTGGGGCGTGTCCGAATCCCGACCAGGCTTCCACTGACCTCCGAATCGTGAAGGAGGGGTATCTGCGTGCAGGAGCGTTACCCGGAACACGTGGTATCAATTGAGTTTCGCAAGGGGATTATAATCGTCTGGTGGGGTTCGGCGGGACTAGACGTAAGTGAATCTGCGCCGCCGCACGATGAGCTGCACAAGGCGAGTTGTGGGCCTTCTAATCGCAATTCGAGAATCCAGCGATGTCACCATACTGGATCTTCGGGGGAGAGCGACCATCGGCGCTGACAGCGAGCTGCTAACCAGTCATCTAGAAGAATTGGTTGCAAATGGCGCGCGCAAACTGTTGCTGAACCTGGCCGACGTGACGCAGGTAGATAGTTCCGCCATCAGCACCATCGTAAGATTGTATGTTTCCCTCGGACGTCAGGGTGGTGACCTGAAATTGCTCCGTCCGCGCGGCCGCGTGCTGATGATGTTGCAGGTAATCCATCTGCTAGACATTATCCCCAGCTTTGATGATGAGACCCAAGCGCTGGCCAGCTTCCAGCCGCGAGGTTTCTCCGCAAAGCTCTGAGGACCTGAATTTCGGTAAATCCCACGAATCAAGTAATCCCCGCCTCGCCGATTGCGTACAATGAGTGTATGAGGATTCTGTTGTTCAGCGGCAAGGGTGGTGTGGGCAAAACGAGCTTAGCGGCAGCAACGGGCTTGAGACTTGCCGACCTAGGCTACCGCACCCTGGTCATGAGCATTGATCCTGCTCACAGCCTGGCAGATTCTTTCGATCTGGACGTCGAGTTGTTTCAGCTTCAAACCTCGGATCCGTTTCCGATTCAAGACCGGCTGTCCATTTTCGAACTAAATATTCAGAGAGAGGTCAAGCGCCATTGGCAGGAGATCTCCTCATATGTCGTTTCGGTATTGCGCGCGACGGGAATCAGCGACGTAGAGGCGGAAGAATTGGCCATTCTGCCAGGCATGGAAGAGCTCAGCGCGATGATGTACATCAACCAGTATCGCCGCGAGAACCGCTACGACGTCATCGTGCTTGATGCAGCGCCTACTGCTGAATCCATGCGTTTCATTAGCATGCCAACCACGCTTGACTGGTACATGAAACATATCTTCCCGTTCCAGCGGAACTTGCTGAAAGCGGTGCGCCCGATTGCCAATCGCGTGGCTCCCTTTGAGCTGCCCGCTGACAGTTATTTCGCGAATATCCGCGATCTCTTCGAGAAACTCGAAGGCGTTGACGAGGTCATGGAGGATCCAACCACCACTTCGGTGCGGCTGGTCACCAATCCGGAGAAGATGGTGCTTCGCGAGACGCAGCGTGCGTTTGTCTATTTTTCGCTCCATGGATTGACAGTGGACAATGTCATTGTCAACCGCGTCCTTCCGGCGGAGATCAAGGATGCATGGTTCAACGAGTGGCATAGCTCTCAGGCTGATATATCGCGCGAGCTTGAGGAGTACTTTGCGCCCGTGCCGGTGAAATACGTGCCGTTGTTTGCTCACGAAGTAGTGGGTCGGCAGCGTCTGCTGGAAGTCGCCAAAATGCTGTATGCTGGGGCAGAGGATCCGTCCGCGGTGACCCAGACGGAGAAGCCTTACGTGTTCGGCAAGCAGGACGGGCACTACGAGGTGCGCCTGCGTCTACCGTTCGCGACCAAGGCAGACATCGGGCTATTCAAAAAAGGCGACGAACTCATTGTGGAGATCGGTACGCTGCGACGCCATATTGGCTTGCCCCGCTCGATGGCAACGCTGGTGCCGACTCGAGCGCGGCTTGAAAATCAGATTCTCACGGTTGAAATGAAGGAGGCGTAATGACGGAACAAGAAGGAACTCAGCAACCTGCGACCCAGCCTCTTCAAGAGCGATGCCTATGCCGCGAAGTTGTGGACCATGTCCGGGAAGCTTTCGGCGTGTCGCCCAATGTGAGGGAACACTTCACCAATTCCCGGATCGAGTTCCTGAAGGGGATTCGTGCCATCATCGACAGCCGCATTGAACACCTGTCGAAGGCCAGTCAACGCGGCACTAAGATTGCCGTCGAGTAGTCCGAGTTCTCTGGGAAGCGTCCCTGCAACGCAGTGCTGTCAGATTCTCAAACAGATCGCCGAATCGGAAAAGAGGGCTCGCGGAAGTAGCCGCCCAACTCCTGGTAAACGCGGTAATCGTCCATGTGAAGTACTGGGAGGAACTTGTCCGGTTTCGCGACTAACCAGGAGTTGACGGCGAAGACGCAAGTCGCGTCCAGGATAACTTCCGAGTGGCCGGACCACCTCGGAGTTGGCACTACTGTTGTTTGCGTTTCAGCGGTTTGCCAATTGCGAGTAGGAAGATGGCACTCTTATCCTTTGCGTGCGGTGAAAAGAATTTAATTACATCATCGTCGAAGAAGGTCAGCCCGGTCGCGCCTAGATGCTGGGTATACGCAGCCAAATAGATCTTGCCGCCGATGGCACCTGCCTCCAGCTGGACGGCCCGGTATCCGCGGTTCCCATATCGCTCCAGGATGCGTTTTAAATCGGCGAGAAAGAAGATGTCCACGCAGGCGTCCGCCGGCAGCTCCTGCTCCAGACCAAGATGATGGGCCTCGGCACGGAATTCCCCCTCCTTCAAAACCTCCAGGGTGTTGAGCTCACGCCTGACGAAGTATGCGCCCGGCTTGAGTCCCTGCACCGAATGCACGATCAGGTAGAGATCGTTAAGCTGCCCATGCCCGCCCGGAGGCTCAAGGAAGTCAGCCGGAAGACCTCGCGTGGCATAGTCGAGAATCGTAGAAAGTTGTGCCAGCGTAATGGACGCCGCCTTATCGAACGTTCGGGTAGAACCGCGGCGCAGGATCACCTCCTCGATCGTGTCCTTCGGTTGTTCTTCTTCCGGCTGGCGCGGGAGGCGAACTGCCTCTCCCGTCAGAATGGAAGATGGGAGGACTGGTGGCTTGCCGCGCCACAGATTTACTTCCTCTACGGACTCAAGTGCAGACTCGTCGTGTATCGCGAGCATGGCGGGGTATTCGACTTCACGCTCAGAAAGAGGGATCGTCTCAAGGCCGAGCGCGGGAACCTCTCTCGATGCCGGCAGCGAACTCTCCGAAGTTCGCCCGATCGGTACGAGGCAGAAGGAAACCTCACGTCGCGTATCCAGATCAAGTAGGCGGTTCACCTCCGTGTCCACGAACCCGAGCACGATCTCGGCCGACAGCCCCGAAGCCGCAGAGACGGCCAGCATATTTGCCAGCAGGGTGCCGTTGTCCCAGCCGAAATGGCGATAGGTGCGCGCCTGGTACTTCCAGGCGTTCCGCCAGTAGATCCCGGTGCAGATGACCGTGGCGGGAGCGTGAGCCACTGCAGGTTCCATCACCGTCGCCTGAGCCAGGTTTCCGCGAAAATTACCCTTTCGCAGAAGCCGTAGCGATACATCCGCCGGATTAAAGTGATACACGCCGGCATCCAAGCCCGGGAGATCTCCAGCCACAACATACAGTTCGATCTCGTAGAGAGCTCCGGTGCAAGCTGCGGCGCGAAAGTAGATTTCTCCACCCGGATATGCCCGCTGTTTGGTAATCCCTGCCGAGAAATAAAGGAGCCGCGTCAGATCCTGAACGCCAGGGACCGAATCAGCCCGTGACAAAGGCACTGGTTTTGAGATTGCGGAGAGCGCGGCCACCCCTGTCTGCGGCACGTCCCGCGGAAGTGGAAGAGGCTCTATCTTTGGGTAGATTTTGAAAGGCAGCGGGCGATTCGCCCAGTCCAGGAAGTGAGGACGGTTACGAACACTCCAGTAGGAGTGCTTCGTGCCGTCGTGATACCTCCAAGCTGCCTGGATTTCACGGTTGTTCATCGGCCCGCTACGCCAGACTAGCACTTGCGGAGACCACGGGCGCAATGAGCTTGTGATCGAAGAACAGGGAACTCGGAAGGAATCCACACGCCTGATTAACGCGGTAACCGGAGAAGTGAAGTCCTGGTACGGGACTTGTCCGGTAACGCGACTAACCAGGAGTTGGCCAACAACTGTCCGGAACAAACGCCAGATCGGCATCGTATTCATCTGCAAGGAAACCTGCGACTGTATGATCAAAGCCGAGCAATCCCTCAGCCCATCTGTCTTCCGGCGTGTGTTCTACGGTCCCTCGGAACTCCGGGCTGGTTGGCGGCTGTGCATCTTCTTAGCCATTGTCATCGCCTTGATCAACGCCAGCAACCTGATGGTTCGCTGGGTGTTGCACGGTGCGGACGACACCACCTTGTTTCTTGTCCGCGAAGTGATGGACTTCCTCATCTTCCTCCTCGCCAGCTGGATTATGGGGCGCATCGAAGCCAGGACCATTGCCGATTACGGCTTGCCCTGGCGCGGGATCTTCCGCGTTCAGTTCTGGCAGGGCATTCTGCTCGGCTTTGCGTCCATCACCGGCTTGCTGGTTGCCATGCGAGTCGTTGGAGTCTTCTATTTTGGGAGCATCGCTCTGCACGGCGCCGACATTTGGAAGTGGGCCATCGTCTACGCGTTCGTTTTCATCCTTGTCGCTCTGAGGGAAGAGTTCCGCGCTCGTGGATATGGGCTATACACGCTCTCGGCGGGCATCGGTTTTTGGCCCGCCGGAATTCTCTCGGCAGCATATTTCGGCTACTCTCACCACGGTAACTCTGGAGAGGATTGGGTCGGATTGTTTAACGCCGGCGCGTTTGGATTGCTGGCCTGCCTCTTGCTGCGAAGGACCGGTAATCTCTGGATGCCGATCGGACTTCACATGGCCTTCGACTGGGGCGAGACGTACTTTTATGGTGTGGCCAACAGTGGCCAGACGCTTCCCAGTCATCTACTGAATTCGCGTTCGTCCGGCCCAGCTTGGCTGTCCGGCGGTACTGTCGGTCCTGAGGGCAGTCTACTCTGCACTTTGCTGATTGTTGTGGTGTGGTTGATCTGCGCAGGTTGGGTGCGAGAGGCCAAATATCCTAAGCCCGCTCCTGTCCAGAATTCCTCCAGCAGCGTTTAACGACCTCACTCGTGCATCTTTCCCGCCGCATACAGGTATCCTCAGGCTGTTTCGCTTGAGTCACGACGCACTCGGAAGTAACCCACATGCCTGTTTAACGCTGCCGGCACTGACAAGCGGTGTGGAAGCCATATTCGGGCCAAATGCAACCTGCACGTAGTATATTCGGCAGACCAGATGAAACCCACCACCCGCAAAAAGGAGTGGTTCGACGAGGACTCGTTCTGGCGCGAGCTCGACCCCGTCATGTTCTCGGAGCAGCGAATTGCTGATGCCGACGAGCAAGTCGCCAATGCCCTGGCTCTAATCAAGCCCCAGGGTAAATCCGTCCTTGACCTCTGCTGCGGCCCGGGTAGATGCAGTATCGCCCTTGCAAAGAGGGGATTCTTGGTCACTGGCGTTGACAGAACGAGGTACCTCCTGGATAAGGCGCGCGCGAAAGCGCGTGCCCCGCGCATGAAGATTGAGTGGGTCCAGGCAGATATGCGGGATTTTGTGCGCGCAGACTCCTTCGCTCTCGTGCTCAGCATGTTTACGTCCTTCGGCTATTTCAACGACAAGCGGGAGGACATGATTGTTTTGCAGAACATGCTTGAGTCGTTGCAGCCGGGAGCAGCGTGCTTGATCGAAGTCCTGGGGAAAGAGCGTCTTGCGAAAATTCTTCAGACCACAACCTCCACCGTTCTGTCAGACGGCACCATGGTTGTGGAACGACACGAGATTTTTGATGATTGGACTCGCGTCCGGAACGAATGGCTGCTCATAAAGAACAGTAAGGTGAAGCGATTCAAGTTTCATCACACGATCTATTCTGGCCTTGAACTGCGCGAGCAGATGGAGCGCGCTGGATTCATTGACGTGAAGTTGTACGGAAGCCTTAACGGAGATG
>DASSXG010000131.1:0-4387 GCA_035704085.1 Candidatus Acidiferrum sp.
TGAATACTTGGATGCCTATGAGGACATGATCCGAAACACCGCCACGAAGCACAGCCCGTGGTACGTGGTGCCCGCCGACAACAAGTGGTTCACTCGAGTAGTGGTTGCCGCCGCGGTCGTTGATACGCTGGCCTCTCTAGATCTGGCATATCCGCAAGTTGACAAGGCAAGACTCGGGGAAATCGCCAACGCAAAGCGAGCCCTGCTGGAGTCGAAATAAAGCATACGCCGCTACCTGCACAAAAAATGGATCAACACGAAACGACTATGGCCGACGGAAAGCTCTCCATTCCCGATGCTTGGAGTCTAGACGATCGCAGTGGCTCCAGTGGTTCCAAGTTCCCCAGGCCGCCTATCGTGGTCGGTCGAGAAAATTCGCCAAAAGCGGATGATCGGTTTCCCTTTCAACCGTCAGTATGACCGCCAGCCAAAACTCGAACAGCAACCCGCGATTGTCGTTCCCACTGCTCCAGGGCTTGTTGCCTTTCGATCGGGTTCGCATCGGACCGGACATCGTGGCCGGCATCACCCTTGCAGCCCTCGGCATACCCGAAGTTATGGGTTACAGCAAGATCATCGGCACGCCGGTGATCACCGGGCTTTACACCCTCTTCTTACCAGTCCTGATATTCGCCCTCTTCGGCTCCTCGCGGCACCTTGTCGCCAGTGCGGACTCCGCAACAGCTGCTATGGTGGCGGCGGGCTTAGCTTCGCTGTCATTCACCGCTAACACGCCGAAGTATGTCGCACTCACGAGCCTCATCGGACTCATGGCTGCCAGCATACTTCTGCTGGCCAGAATCCTTCGCCTGGGTTTTCTCGCCGATTTCCTGTCTCGTACCGTACTGGTGGGCTTTTTGTCGGGTGTCGGTATTCAGGTTGCTTTCGGCGAACTTCACGAGATGCTCGGCATAGAGAAGGGCGGCCATGGATTTCTCCGCCAGCTCCTGTTCACGTTTCGGCATCTGTCGGAAACGCATCTGCCGAGCTTGTTCATCGCCTTGGGCGTCTTAGCCATTATCATCGGCTTCGAAGTCTTGGTTCCCCGCTTTCCCGGTGCGTTGCTCGCGGTGATAGGAATGACCGTGGCCAGCGCATATTTCCATTGGGACCATCAAGGCATCCGCGTTGTTGGCGCCGTTCCTAGCGGCTTGCCTAGACTCGGCTTGCCCGATGTTACTTGGAACGATGTTACGTCGGTCCTCCCCATTGCTTTCTCCTGTTTCATTGTCATCCTCGCTCAAAGCGCTGCCACCTCTCGCGCGTACGCTCTACGTTATCGTGACCACTTCAACCAGAATGTCGATTTGGTCGGTCTTGCGCTGGCCAACGCTGCCGCCGGTTGTAGCAGCACCTTCGTTGTTAACGGCAGTCCCACGAAGACTGCCATAGTAGACAGCGCGGGTGGCCGCAGTCAGTGGTCCCATGTGACGACGGCCGCCGTTGTCCTGATGGTGCTCCTCTTTTTCACCAAGCCGTTGAGCTTTCTCCCGAATGCCGTCCTCGCTGCCATCGTCTTTCGAATCGGTGTCAAGCTGTTCGACTTCCGTGGCCTCGCCGAAATTCGTCGTGCCCAGCCCCAGGAGTTCCTTCTTGCGCTCGTCACCGCTCTCACCGTTGTCCTATTCGGCGTGGAGCAAGGTATCGTCTTGGCCGTAGTTCTCTCCCTGCTGCAACACGTTCGCCGCAGCTATCGTCCCCATACCGCAGTGGTAGTGCGCGATGCTGCTGGCAATCGGAGCTTTGAGGATCCCGTGCCCGGCAAGATGGCCGAACCCGGCTTGGTGATGTTTTGGTTCGGTGCAGATCTCTTTTTCGCTAACGTCGCGTTCTTTGTCGAGCAGGCGCGCAAACTTGTCCATGATTCGCCGTCGCCTGTTCGCTGGCTGGTCATTGACGCCACCGCGATTACCGGCTTGGATTTTTCCGCTGGCAGAGCTGTGGCGGAACTACAGCAGGACCTCGCCAAAGCCGGCGTCGTCCTTGCCCTCGTGGTGGTTCCTGTGAAACATCGGGCGGATCTCGAACGCATGGGTCTGATTGACTTGATCGGTGCCAACCGGATTTTCGATTCTCGTCATGCCTGTCTGGCGACTTACAACTCGGAATGTTTGTTGGGAAGCGATACTCAGGCCGATAGGTGGCTCACAGTATTGCCTTCTGGCCAACACTGAAAACTGGAACAAGGTCCCTTCGAATTCGCTAACTGAGAGAGAGAGAGGAGATTCGTGATGATGGCTTACTTACGGCGAGAACTCACTATAGGAACTCAACTTGTTATTTACATAACCTCAACCAAACAGAGATTAAAAGCCCTTGCATGCTGGGGAATTCTTAAAGTGTCGCTGCCCAAAACTTTCACTTGAAGCAACGCGCGGTCATAGAACTCTCGTTTGGATGTTGATTTCCGAAGTGAGCGTGCGGTGCACAGGGCACTTGTTGGCAATTTCGAGCAGCCGGGAGCTTTGTTCCGCGGTTAAGGGCCCGTCAAAGCGCACGTCCAGCTCGATTCTGTCGAGCATACCTTCCTTCATTTCACATTCTGAGCAGTCGGCAGCGTATATCTTCGAATGTCGAAGCCAGACCGTGACCCGTTCCAACGGCCAATTCTTTTGTCGGGCATACATGCCGACCGTCATCGACGTGCAAGAACCCAGAGCGGCGAGCAAAAAGTCATAAGGAGATGGCCCGGTCCCAGTGCCTCCAACGCTTTCCGGTTCGTCGCCATCTAGCCGATGTGGACCTACCGCAATCTGCTGCGCGAATCCACTCCCTTCACCCCAAACGATGACATCCGGCGATTCGATCCGTTCACGAACAGCGTCCATGTTCACCTCCAGACCTCCACATCATGAGCACGCATTCTTCCACACGCCGAAGCTAAGGGTCTGCACGGGCACGCTGCACCTTCACATCAGGCGACCGCTCGCAACTCAGTTACGACATGAACGTTACTGTCAAATTCCTGACATGAAATAGCCGGCGATAGGAATTCCTCCATCTGGACCTGGTGGCTTGCGCACCTCTCTTCTGTTCAAAAACAAGGCGAATGGCCCATTTTCCGGCGGATGTTGCGCCTTGGCCACACAGTTGCTTCATGGAGCAAGGAGGAAAGAGAGATCGCTATGGCGTACGCATTCGCATCCGGGAGTCTCAGTGGGCGCACCTGCGCAGCATCGGTCAGCAAGCCCTTGCCTGTTTTCAGAGGTCGAAAAAGGAACCCGGTGCCGACATCCTGCAAGCCAGTAAGTCATGACTCGCACAACCTTGTCGAGGCCGGACCGGAAGTCATGGGGATGGAAGCCTTCCAGGAAATGTTTGTGGCTTACCGCCCGAAATTCGTGGCTATGGCCAACGCCATCCTGCGAAATAGAGAAGACGCAGAAGACGCAGTCCAAAATGCATTTGTATCCGGATATTTCCACTTGCGCAGTTTTGAAGGCCGATCTGCCCTTACGACCTGGTTCACGCGCATCGTGTTGAACGCTGCTTTGATGATCCGGCGGAAACGGAAATCACCCTGGATCAGCCCCCAACCGGAGACCAGCACCTCGGACGACGGCAGATGGATGCAACGGATCCTAGCCTCGCAACCTGATCCGGAAATGGTTTACGCGGAGCGCGAGACTCTTGAGTTCATCAACGCGGTGCTTGGGAAAATGAAACCTGCGCTTCGTCAGGCCCTTACGATGATTTACTACGACGAACTGTCGGGCCCAGAGGCTTGCGCACTGCTTGGTGTTTCAGCTGGGACATTCAAGGCGCGGCTCTTTCGTGCGAGACGACAGCTCCTGAATCAGGTGCAGCGGGCTCTTGTGGCTCCCATTCGTACGGAGACCCGTTCTTCATTCTCTTCCGATAGAAGTGCTTATCAACACCTTGTTGCAAGACCCTCGAATACATCGTCCTTGGAAGCCTCGAATTCATGACAGCGCCCCTGGTATCCCTGGCGATGGATAAGCGCGAATGGCTCACCAGCATGGAAGCCGTCCTCGAAGCGCTCAACGAAGGCGTTGTTATAACCAACGAAAACCAGCGGATTCTTTTTGCGAACTCCCGTTTTGTTGAAATGACCGGGATTCCAAAGCAGGACTTGATCGGATCTGACCCTTCTCAATTCTACTCCCAACAGGAATTGGATTTCGTCGCGCAGCAGATTGACGTTGCCCTCCGAGCCGGTCACAACCGATATGCTTTTGTGCTGCCGCGAAGGGGCGGCGGCCGGCTGCCCGTCATTATCAGTTCCCGGAGGCTCGAGAATTCCGGGAGCAATCTTGGAATCGTAACATTCACGGACATCTCCGATCAGGTGCGCGTCGAAGAGGAACTTCGCTCCGCCAACGCGAAGCTCCAGAATCGCCAGATGGAAATTGAGGAAGATCTACGC
>DASSXG010000002.1:0-3543 GCA_035704085.1 Candidatus Acidiferrum sp.
AACCGGATTCTCGGGTCGAGCAGATTACTCCCGGATGGTTCGGGCGCTGGTTTATTCGCAGCTTTATCGAGCCGTCGCCGGTCACCAAGCGAGCTCCGGCTCCAGCGAAGATCAGGCCCACGGCGCACGTTGGCCCTTCCGTTCTCAAACGCTTTCTCTCTGCAAACGAATCCTGCCGGGAACTCATGGTCCGTGCGCGCGCCAAAAACGTCAACCGCATTCGCTTTTGGAATCCGATTATCCCGGGAATTCGATTCACCATCGGCACCGGACTCCAGATCATTGTCGGCCATGAACGCCGTCACCTTCTTCAAGCCGAGCGCGTGCGGCATTCTCCTGGCTTCCCTCTCACCGACGGAAAGAAGAAGCGAAGTGATGCCCGTGAAGGCTTGTAAGGTTCGGAGCCCTAGAAAATGGAGGAATCCTTGCTGTCCGAAAACAGATCCAATAGGAAACGATTGCTGGGTTTTCTCGTCTCACCAGTGGTGTTGATTCGCGTCAGCTCCGTTCTGGTTGTTTTGTTAATGGCCGGACATACATCGGGATACCCTTGGACCTCGACGCACGGCCTGCAGGAAACACAACTGGTCGATTTGATGAAATCTGTCGACTTTGAATTCGCGGGAGAGCGTTCAACTTATTGGAGTCTTTATTTTGGATGGGGCCTCTTGATCAGCGTTCTTCTGCTCACATTGGCAATTATTCTCTGGTTCTTGTCGGATCTTGCCCGTCTTGCCCCACGACGCCTAGGCGTCATTACTGGAATCATCTCCACGGGCTGCTCGGTCGGCGCTTATCTCTCCTTTCGTTTTTTCTATTTACCGCCGTTTCTATTTTTTCGGTTATCTGCGTAATTCTGCTGACGGCAGCCGTGCAACTACTGAGACAGCAGACAATGTCTACCGATTCTTCCGGTTCTCCGGCGGGATCGGACGATCGGGGTCCGTCACTGACTTGACTTCGCAAAATGGTGGGCCGCTGCCGAAATGGGAAGCCCAACGAGAAGCAGGTGCATCAGGACCTGCGCCACCAGCAACGACGCATTGGTCGGACGCTTGGGCATCGCCGACAAGGGTACGACGATGAGATTCATCACCGCAAAAACCACGATCCCATAACCCAGACCGGCCAGAATGTAATGCTGCGGCGCCATGGGAATTCTCTGGCTAATGAGAACGAACATAGTCGCGACCGTAAACGCGACCGCGCAGTGAAGCAGGAGCCCGAGCATTCCCGAGCGCCAGCCCAATCGAAACGCTTTCGCTCCGAGAATGCTACTGGCCACCCCTTGCCAGACTTGAATCGCCTTGATTCCTTTTGCGCCGTAGAGCAGGGTCACGCAAGTGCCATCAAGGACGGCACATAGTGCGCCGCCCCATACAATTGCCCGAAGAGTGTTTGACATGAGTCGAGTATCCAGGAGAGTTGGTCGCGGCGTCGAACAGGTTCACGCCATTTTGAGCGGATTCGGCTCATCTTCAACCACGTTCGAGGGTCACCGCAGATTGGCGGGCCTGGGCTGGCACCAACGAGCGGTCTCTCGAAATGCCTTTAGGCCTCCCGATCCGCTGCGGCGCGAAGGCGAGCGGGGGAGTTCCCTAATAGTCGGCGCATGTGGTGCGAAAGATGACTGGGATGGGAGAACCCCACTTCCAACGCAACCTCGCAAACAGACAATCGGCTCTCCGCCAGCAACGATGCGGCTCGGCGTACCCTCTGCCTGATGACGTACCGATGGACGGGAATTCCCATCGCCGCGCGAAACGCACGCTGGCAGTGAGAAACGCTTAGACCCGCGGCCATGGCTATTTCCGCCAGTGAAAGGTCGCTGTCGAGACGGTCTTCAATAAAGGACAACACTCGCCGTAGGCGCAAACCAGACATTCCGCGCGAACTTCCTGCATGTGCTTTCGATGAAGCCATACTATGACCCTCGAGCAAGGTCAAAGCCAGCGCCCTGCCCACACTCTCCCGGTACAACCGGTCACCTCCTCGGTCCCGCCCGATTTCGTCCATCAGCGACCACACCAAGTGCTCAATCCGGGGATCGCGGACCTGGAAACGGTTCATGACCCGCGCTTTCAGAGGATCAACGCCCGATTCCTCGGCGACCTCGTTCATGAGGCCTTGAGGCACGCGCACGATCAAGCCGCGATCCGTGTTTTTCAATATCCAGCGGCTGGCCATTCCCGGCGGAATAATATCGATGTCCCCGTGCACGCGAAGCCCGCGATGGAACTGTCCGCCACGCTCGCAGGTGATCTCAACCGACCGCCCGACGTGAATGACCAGATGAGGGTCTGCTGGAGCCGGAGCGTCAATGATACCGGCCGGATCCACCTGGAGACGTGCGACGACTTGCTGCGGATTCATGGCGATGACCCCTTTCTCGTCAGAACGAAAAACATGCGGCCAAAATTGTAAGTCAAGATCTGGACCGACTCCTCACTAAAGCTGGCTACCACTTCGTCTTCTTTTGATGCGCTGGACGTCTCCGTTGGCGCCATTCGCGCAACAGTTCGCCGATGGAACGGTTTGCCGTAACCATGAATCCAAGATAGCCCGTCGCACTCCCCAGTTCCAATTACCTGTCCGGTAAAGGAACGCTTGGCGTAGAAGAAGCCTTGTTTCTTGTTTCTTGTTTCTTCCCCCGAAGCAGCTCAACAAACGAGATCACTGCTCGACCGGCAGGGGAAGTCCTTGAGAGCGAACGCGACGAGAAGGCGTCACGGTTTCGCTACGTCGTCTGGAACTATACGACTCCAAAAGCGAGGCCTATTGCGTATGGAATGGGAGACTTTCACTACTCCGACATTGGATGCGGTCGCACGCACATCACTTGGACCTGCTCGTTCAAGCTCAAGGAGGACAAGTTCCCGGGGAGTTTTGGAGCCCTCGGTCGCTTACTGTTCCGCCTGTATTTTCTGGACCGGGAATACGCGGATCTGATGCGTGGCGTGTTGAACGGATACAAAACCGACGCCGAGCAGCGGCCGGTCGGCGCGAAATAAAGACGGTGGTTTCTATGGAGCATCGTCATCGCAGGTTCCAGCCCGGACTCGCCTTGACCTGTCATTCTGTGAGTATCACGTGATGGCAACTGAATTCGAATATCGTCATCGATCCTGGTTGATTGCGCTGGTTTTCATAGTGGCGTGTTCCTTCTACAACCTCGATGATTTCAACGTTGTCTACGCCATAGTGCCGTCGAATCAGCGCGTACTTTCCCAGGCCGTACTCGTGCGTCTCGCTTACGCCGGAGCGGCGTTGCTCGCCGGCATCGGTACAGCCGTCGCGACGTGGGCTTCAGCGTACAGATCCTATGGCGGCCTCCGGGCGCAGCGTCAAGTGAGAACCTATGTTTTGAAGGCTCGTAACTTACGGATTCTAAAAAGTCGCTGAAGTCATCAAGAGCCTCAAAAGCAGGTCGTCGGTACACAATTGGTACAAAGCACTTTCATCTCTCAAGCAAGCCGCACCCATTACTTCGATTGCTCCTCGGCCTCCAGACGATCCTTGAAACTCTCGAGTTGGCGGGTCCAA
>DASSXG010000029.1:0-91592 GCA_035704085.1 Candidatus Acidiferrum sp.
TTTTTTGCGATCTTCGATGTCGGTGAGGACGCCGTACCATTTGACGATGTTGCCAGCTTCATCTCGCAGGGGGATGCCACGCTGCAAATGCCAGCGATATTGCCCGTCCGCGCGGCGGAAACGCACCTCATCCTCAAACGGCTCGCCGCTGGCAACGCACGCGAGCCACTTGGCGTTGTGTCGCTCCAGATCATCAGGGTTAGTAACGGCATGCCAGCCTGATCCGCCCATCTGCTCCGCTGGCAACCCCGAGTACGCCACCCATCGGCTGTTGACGTAAGTGTTCGAGCCGTCGGGAAGCGCACTCCACACCATCGACGGAATGAAATCGAGCATGTCGCGAAGCTCCCCTTCCTGTTGTCTGATTACCGCTTCTGCGTGTCGTTGCTCGCTGATATCGGTCACCGCCCCGACAAACTCGCGATTGCCAGATGCATCCTGTAAAACGTGAGCTATCGCGTGGACGTGCTTGACTCGCCCGTCAGGCAGCAGCAAACGATAGGTATGCTCGAAATCTGTCGCCCCCCGAGAGGCATCATCGATGACCTTCTGAAAGTCGACCCGGTCCTGCGGATGGACGCGCTGCATCACTGAATCTATTGTTGGCTTAACCGAGCGGTCGTACTCGAAAATGCGATAGGTTTCGTCTGACCAGACAATCTCTCCGGTATCAGGTCTCCACCCGAAGCTGCCCGTGTGACTGAGCCTTTGAGCCTCCGTCAGGTACGCTTCGCGCCGGCGGAGCTCCTGGGTTAGGAGCTCGTGCTCAATCAGGTATGTTTCACTGCACTGCAGCTTCTCTTCCGCCCGCTTGCGCTCCTCAATATCGAGACTCGATCCATACCACTTGACGATGTTGCCGTTCGCATCGCGAAGTGGCACTTTCCGGTGGAACATCCAGCGGTATTCTCCATTCGCCCTGCGGACGCGAGTTTCGTACTCGAAGACTTCCCCAGTCGCGAGGCAGGCTCGCCACTTGGCCACAGTTCCCTCAACGTCCTCAGGGTGAACGTAAGCCGTCCAATTCCAGCCGGTTACTTTGTCCAAAGTAACGCCCAGGTATTCGAGCCAAGGTTTATTGAAGTAATCGAGGTAACCGTCGGGTCTGGCTGTGTGAATCAGGGCAGGAATCGAGTCGACCAGGAGTTGGGCGGTCAAACGCTCGGATTCTTGTCCTGAGGAGGCCATGGCGGGCATGATACACCCAGAGAATCCGCATGCGGTGGCCGGCCCCATTGTTGTACGTGAGTTTGGTTGAATGGCCTTGGCGTTCTCCATGGTCTTGTCCTCCTTTCGGTGATGGTGCGCCGATTGTGGCGCTGGCGGAATCCTGTCGTCACAAATAAACTCGGTGTGCTTGGAATGTTTAAGCTGGTTGGATGCCCTCAGGCGTGCCGCGGTTGAAGGAAGTTCCCGAGAGGCGTTTCTGCCTTGGTCAGCGACCTTACGCCCCTAAGCCACTTTTCTCGCATAGGCTTACTGTCTGAGATGAGGTCGCTTCCCGACCACTGGATCGGGCGCCGGGACGTTCCAGCGCACCCAAACAGAAGGTGTCAGCCCGTTCCACTGACTGACCACTGAAGTCTCCACGGTTTGAGGCCTTTCACTGACCAACCTTCTGAGATCTTCGCCTTTGCTCCAGCCGTGTTAAGACTTCTCTAACGAACAAATTAAGTTTCCGGCGACCTTCGCCGTGATCTCAATTAAGGTCTTAACTGGCTCGCGTGCGCCTGCAGCCTCTCGGTAAGGAAAACGCCGATGGCGTCTAGCGCCTGTGCGGCCGTTGTGACGTTTTACCGACGAGCAGCTAAAAGCTGTGTGGTCACGAACGGTCTGAAGAACCGTTGCGGCGTCGATATGTTGTGTGACATGTTTCGGTCATCCTCAATTCTAAACAAGCCCACGAATCATCGCTTGACGGACGCTCATCACTTTCACCACGGACGGTTCCTACCCCATCGAAACCGCGCCTCATCCTCACCCGTGTAATCGGGATCGAGATAGATATGCAGGCTCGATATTCGGCCATCTCGAAACTTGAAGACGTTGCAGAAACGCCCGCCAGGACTCTTGCCGCCTGCCCACGACTTACCAGACATTCTGCCGTGTGAAGTGCCTTCAACGATGAGATAGTCGGCTGAAGGAATGAACGTCAAACGGTCGTAATCGTGCTGAATGTATTCCAAGGCTCCTTCGAACCCTTTAACCATTTCAAGAAACGAGTTCCGTCCAAATCCAAATCCGAATTTCGGGAAATAGACTTCGGCATCTTCCTGGAACAGTTCAAGGATGTCTGGGTGTCCCTGGTCGACTCGCATGAAATATTCGCGAGCGATCTTGATCTTCTCTTCATCGTCTGACATAAAACCGACCTTCCTTGCCGCCGGACTGAGGCTTTGATGCCCGGCCGTGGCCTCTGACTCACGATTTTACGAATTGCAGGTCCAGCGTGATGGTGACTTCCTCCCCAACCAGGATGCCGCCCGTTTCCAGCGCCGTATTCCAGGTCAGGCCGTAGTCCTTGCGGTTGATCTTTGTCGTTGCCGAAACGCCAATCCGCGTATTGCCCCACGGATCTTTGGCAGGAGGTGTCGGGCCTTCCACGTCGAACCGCACCGTATGGGTGACTCCATGAATCGTTAGTTTGCCTTCCACTGCATGCTCGTCCTGGTTCTTCGGAATGATGCGGGTTGATTTGAAGGAAAGAGTCGGGAATTTTTCCACCTCGAAGAAGTCCGCGCTCTTCAAGTGCGCGTCGCGTTGCGCGTCGCGTGTGTTTACGGACGCCGCGTCGATGGTGACCTCGACCTTTGACTTGGTCACATCTCCTTCGTGGCGCTCCAGCGTGCCGGAAACGCCCGAGAACTGGCCCTTTACATTCGAAATCATCATGTGCTTGACCTTGAACTCGGCCACGGAGTGCGCCGGATCAATGGCCCAGGTGCTTACCGCGGTTTGTGGTGCAGTTGCTGTAGTTGCTGTTGACATGGTATTGGCTCCTTTCGCCTCGTCCAGATTAGATGCGTTACCACGATATTCGTTACAACGAATAGCACAGAAAAAAGTTAGAGTTCGTGGCGGGCAGCGCGGAGCAATTCACAAAGAGCCTTGAGCCGCTCACGCCCCATGTGGCCGAGTTGCTTCCGGTGCCCTTCTTGGACTGGCTCGTCAAGTCGGTCCAGCATTTTCAGTCCTTCCGGCGTAATCCGGGCCAGGACCATACGCCGGTCCTTGGAGTCGCGCCATCTCGCAATGAGACCCCGCTTCTCCAATCGATCCAGCAGGCGTGTGATGTCGGGATCCCGAGTGATCATGCGTTGTCCGATTTCGCCGCACGGCAGACCTTCCAGTGCACCACGCAAGATGCGCAGCACGTTGTACTGCGTCGGCGATAGCTGCTCGGCTTTCAGCAGCGGCACCAGCCCGCGGCTTAGCTGATCCGTCGTGCGGAGCAGCTCCAAGAATGCGGCCTCCTCGGGACATGCCTCCCGCCGAACCTTCCTAGCCTGTTGAACTCCCGCTTTCATACCTCCCCACGATACTCGTTACAACGATATGTGTCAATCGCGCTACTCTTGCAGTCGCGTTTCTTTTTAATGTCCACTAGTGGTAGCCCGTCGTCCGTCCAGAATTAACGAAAGCAGCCCGGTTCTCGGCCAGCCCGGTCAGCACGCCCTGGTTCAGCGCCGCCTGCGCCAGCTGCACGAAAGCTTCGGCATAGAAGTTCATACGCAGGATGGTCCAGGCAGGCGCCGCGGCGATAAGATGCTGCTCGCCCCGCCAGTAGGAGGCGCCGCGCGCCAGCTCCTACCCCTGCCTCGTGCCCACGGCCGACATTAAGACGATATGCTTGACGCCCGTCATCACGGCCGCGTCGATGGCAGCGATGATCTGTGCCCCGCGCTTTCCGGGTTCCGGATCGACGGTCGTGATGATGAGCAGACGATCGAGACCCGCATAGGCCTCCGCAAGGCTTTCGGGCCGGTTGTAGTCCCCGAATCGTCCCTGAGCCGGTCCAGAGACGTTTTCGGGGGTGCGCGTGATAGCCACTACCTCGTGCCCGCCGGGACGCTGCAGCAGTTCCGAAACAACGGCTCGGCCCAAATGACCGCTGGCGCCGCTCACGCCGATTTTCATCTCAACCTCCAATGTTTCTCTAACGAAGAAATTGATTGCTTGTTGGCAAGTTTCGACCGCTACAGAATCACAGATGCTTCCTCAAAATTCAGCCGAGGATTGCGTGGGTGGAGCTTGCTTGGATCTCCATAACCCAGGTTGCACAGAAGATTCACCTTCCACTTGTCGTCAGGAAAGAATGCCGCATTCAATTTATCTGCGTCGAAACCGGACATCGGTCCGCAATCCAATCCCAAAGCGCGTGCGGCCAGGACGAAGTACGCGGCTTGCAGTGAACTGTTGCGGAACGCAGTCTGGTCAATCTTGGCTTGGTTCCCAACAAAGTAGGAACGCATATCAGCCTGTGGAAAGAGCTTGGGAAGATGCTCATGGAATTCCGTGTCCCAGGCGATGATAACTGTTACAGGAGCGGCCATGGTTTTGTCGACATTGCCGGGCGCCAGAACTGGCTTGAGAAGCGCCTTGGCGCCTGGGGTGGTCAGAAAAACGAACCTGCCGGGCGAGCCGTTGGCGCTTGTCGGCCCAAGGCGCGCCAATTCGTAAGCCTCGCGCAGGAGCTCTACTGGCACGGGCTCGGGAAGCCACGCGGAGTGGGTCCGCGCTTCGCGAAATAGCTGGTCGAGGGCCTCCTGTGAGATCGGGGTTTTGATGGCAGCAAAGTTCCATGGTTCAGATTGGTTGCGCATTTGGCTCTCCATTTTTATTAGGCGTTCAGCGCGAGCGGCGGGCGTCGAGGCTGAAAGGTCCCGCTCCGAACTGAGAAATCAGCAAGGCGCCGCCGAGCATGGAAACATTCTTCATGAGCAGAATCATTTGGATCTGCGCCATCATGGGATCGGTTACGGTCCAGAACTTATGCATCATCAAGCTGACAGGGACCAGGAAAAGCGCAATGAGCCAGGCGCCCAGTTTTGCGCGATAACCCAACAAGATGCTCAAGCCGCCGGCAATTGCGAGCACGCCGGAAAGTGGAACCGCGATCGCAGCCAAAGGCACGCCTTGCGAAACCGCATAGCCAATAGTTTGCTTGTTAAAATGATTGGCGCCAGCTATCAGAAAAATTAGCGCGAACAAAAACCGTCCCAGAACGACCACTGCACCCTGCCAAAAGCTTCCCGCCTCCACATCTTTGGAAATTGCGATCGAATTCGTTGCCATGCACTTCCTCCTTTTGCTTGTTGAATCTGCTTAAGAGCAACCGCGCAAACTAAGCTTGTCTGCACCGGCTAAAATCGATTTCCTTTCGTTTTTCAATCAGCGTGCTGCTGAGTGGGCGTTCTTTGGAGCCGGGAAATTCACCTGGGCCCACGCCGAAAACTTCGTTGGCTGCCGGCCTGCGATTTTGTTTGCGAGCGCAACTTGGTCACGCGAATCGGAACCTAAGTACGTGTTTGCCTGGAAGTAATTGAACATTTCCACTATCTCGGCGGCTCCAGGAAAGAGACCCGCGAAGACTTCCTTTGGCACTTGGTTGAAAGAGAAGTTGTGACCCTGTCGATTCAGCGTATCGATGATTTCATTGAAGCTCATGAAATCGCCGACTAGGGGCAGATACTCGCCGTGGCCGGCCTGATCGGGGTGCACGAATGCCCCGGCCACGATGTCACCAAGTTCCGTAATGTCACCCATGTGTATGCTCCGCACAGTTGGATCAAGCGGGAGAGCCCAGGCCACGGATTCGTCAGTCTGTTTTTGCGGAGCAAGAACGCCGTTAAGGTTCTGATAGTAGAAAGGCGCGATGACGAACGTATGATTAGCAAACCCGGCTTCTTTCACTACCCGATCAACTTTGGCCTTGCCGGTAAAATGCGGAACGTGAAACTTGCCTCCGCTGATCGCTTCCACATCAGGCAACGTGGACCAGACAAAGTGCTTAACGCCCTTATCCTTGGCGGCGCGTACCGCAGCGGTTGCCTGCTCGGCCTCGTCGGTACCTTTTTCCCGAAAATTAGTGACTAGAAATACGCCATGCGCCCCTTCAAATGCAGCCGTAAGGGTTTCGGGGCGATTCAAGTCCGCTTGGATGACTTCGTCGGCGAGTTCGCGATGCTTGGCCGGATTGCGAGTCAGGGCGCGTACCTTAAATTGATTGCCAGCTTGAAGGGCGCGCACTACGGCGCCTCCTTGTTGCCCCGTTGCGCCGACTACGGCGATGAGCTTCTTATTTGTGGGTTCCATTTGGAGTATGCCTCCCTTTCACTATCTATTGACGCCAAGTCTATTGATATAGATACATTCTGCTAGACATTGGTTACGCGAAATGTCATAATAGTTTCGTCATGGCCAAGAGCTCGCGAGACCCGGTTCACTGTTGGCTGGTATTGGCGAAGGCCTTCCACGCGGCCGCGAAATATCTTTATACGGGACTTGAGGAGACGGGAATCGACGATACCGACTTCCGGATACTGGAAGCACTCCTAAACAAAGGGCCTTTGCCGGTCAATACGATCGGCCCAAAGGTGTACCTTACGCCCGGCTCGATCAGTGTAGCTATCGATCGCCTGTTGGATAGAGGCCTGGTAAGCCGGATCGAGAGTCCTGAGGATCGGCGCGTCCGGATCGTATCGCTCACCCCAAAAGGCAAAGATTTGATCGCGCCGATCTTTCGCAAACACGCGGCCGAAATCAGAAAAGTCTTTGCCGATGCGAGCCCGAAAGAGTTGCGGGCCTTTGAAACGATACTGAAAAAGATTGGGAAGCGCGCCGAGAGCCTAGGGACCGGAGTCGATCCAAAGTGTTTGCGCTAATGATGACTTAGCGGCGCAGTACGCCGATCAATCGAACTCCCCACACGCTCAGCAAGGTATAGGACGTGTGAAGGTGTCGCCGAGCTTCGTTTGTTTTGCCATTGTGTTCTTTCCCACGAATGAACCAACTCTCCGCTCGAGATCAATCTGCTCTGTCTGGCGGACTCGTAACTAAATGGCGGGCTTTCGGGCTTGGGAATTCCGCCCCGCCGATCACCACAGCTTCATACCGCCATCGACGACGATATCGACTCCGGTCACGTACGAACTGTCATCGGAGGCCAGGAACGAAGCGACGTTCGCCACTTCTTCCGGCCGGCCGAGACGACCCAACAGCGTCTTACCAAGCATGTAGCCGGCCCATTCTGGGTCCTTCAGCTGTTCGCGCGTCTGGTTGGTTTCGATCACTCCAGGCGAAATCGAATTGGCGCGAATCCCATGCTCGCGGCCTTCCATCGCCAGCTGCCGGGTCATGCCGATGATGCCAGCCTTGGCCGTAGTGTGTGCCAGAGAGCCCAGGTTCTTGAAGCTCATCAGCGCGGTCAACGAAGCGGTGTTCACGACCACGCCATGGCTGGCTTTCAAATAAGGCCACGCGGCGCGGGTAAGGTAGAACACCAGGTCCACTTCACTCCTGCGATTGCGGTCCCACTCCTCGTCCGTGATGTCTTCGAGCCAGTTGAAATCGCCATGGCGGCGTTGTTGAAGAGCACGTCGACTCGACCAAAAGTGCGCACCGCAAAATCGACCAGCGCCTGACAGTCAGCCGGCTTGGTCAGATCGCATGGCTGCATGGAGACTATTGTTCCACCGGCGGCGCGAACCGCCGCAGCGGTCGCTCCCGCATCCTCTACGCACAGACCACAGCCAACGACCAAAGCACCCTCTCGCGCGAAGGTTAAGGCGGCTTCACGGCCTATGCCGCCACCAGTGCCGGTGACGATGCAAACTTTTCCTGAAAGCCCGTTCGACATGGTGTTTCTCCCAGACTGACGCTGGCGAGTCAGACACCTATTTCTCCACTGCAGAAATGACTGACGAATGGTCGCGAACAGCCGACGCAACTTTCGCTCCGAGCAGTTCGATCGCGTGGACGCGCTTCGCGTGCGGCAGAGAAGCGATGCTCATTTGAAAGCTAAGTCTTTCGATTCCTCCGAGTGCTTCACTGACCAAGAGGATCTTGTCAGCTACCGTTCGAGGATCGCCAACGAGCAATGCACCTTCCGGCTCGAGAAGCGCTTCGAACTGACGACGCGTAATCGGCGGCCAGCCACGCTCTTTGCCAATTTCGGTGAAGGACCGGGCATAACCTGGGAAGAATTCGTCCGCTGCTTGCTGATCGGTATCCGCAACATAGCCCAGCGCGTGAATTCCGACCTTCAACTGGTCCACAGGGTGACCAGCGCGGCGGCCCGCCTCGCGGTAAAGATCAATCAAGGGGCGAAACCGGCGTGGTTCACCGCCGATGATGGCCACCATCAGCGGAAGGCCGAGTGTTCCGGCGCGCGCAAACGAAGCTGGTGTGCCGCCCACCCCAAGCCAGATCGGAAGAGATCGCTGATATGGCCGTGGATACACTGCTTGCCCCGTAAGAGGTGCTCGGTGTTGACCAGCCCAATGAACGTGAGTGTTTTCCCGAATTTTCAGGAGCAGTTCCAGTTTGCTCGCGAAAAGAGAATCGTAATCGGCCAGATCCAGGCCGAACAGAGGAAAGGCTTCCACAAACGATCCGCGCCCCACAATCATTTCGGCGCGTCCTCGTGAGAGAAGATCGATGGTTGCGAACTGTTGAAATATGCGTACTGGGTCATTCGCGCTCAAAACCGTGACCGCACTGGTGAGACGGATTTTTTCGGTCCGGACTGCCGCTGCGGCCAAAATCGTTTCTGGTGCGGAATCAAGAAAGTCCGCCCGATGATGCTCGCCAATCCCAAAGACATCCAGCCCAACGCGATCCGCAGTCTCGATTTCGTCGAGGAGGTGGCTCAAGCGATCTGCCGGGCCGAGATTCTCACCCGTGAGGGTGTCCGGTACCGCGGCCACAAAACTATCGATTCCGATTTGCATATCCCTGCTCCCGTCATTTTTCAAAAGGTCGCGCTGTAGTTGCTTCGATCCTGATCGAAAGCTCTCTCGGATTGACGAGTCGAGAAGATTTCGTCAATGTCTGCGCGCCAACCCTTGGGGTCGTTTTCACCGAAGACGTTCGTGAGAATTGCGGGTCAGCAACGTCGATATGCTGCAGGACATTGCTTGTCTCCTCTCGGCATCGAGTGCCGCTTGCGTATCTCGACCCGGAACGACTCTATTGGAGATGACGCGAGTGTGTATGTCCGACCGCTCGCGGTATTTCGTTCAAATACGGTGCAAGAAATTCCTTGGGGGAGATTTGGCCTTGCGCCACAGCGCCTGTTCCGCCCGCCTGGATGAACTGGACTTCAGCGATGCCCATGAAACCGAAGATGAAGCGCAGATAAGGGATTTCGTGGTCCAGTGCGGTCAGTCCCCCTTCCTTATAACTGCCACCGCTGGCGATGATCGCAAGTACCTTTTTGCCAGCCAGCAACCCCTCTGGCGTACCGGCGGCCGTATAACGGAAAGTCCTTCCGGCTCGCACGACGTGATCAATCCATGCCTTCAGGGCAGCAGGAACTGCGAAGTTGTACATCGGAGTTGCAACTACGATTTCATCGGCTGCCTGGATTTCCGCCACCAGTTCATCCGAGAGTTCAAGTGCTCTCTTATAGTTCTCGTTATGGTGTTCGGGCGGAGAGAAGGCGCCTGCAATCCAATCCAAGTCAATAAACGTAAGCGGGGTCCTGGTTAAGTCCCTCTCGATTACGCGCCCCTTGGGATTCCTGGCCTTCCAAGCCTCAACAGCGGCATTACCAAGTTGGCGTGAGATCGAGTAATCTCCACGAGGGCTAATACTGATATAAAGCAACGTCGGCATAGTGACTCCTAAATTTCTTTGGCCTCATCTTCTAGTGACCGGTGGCGTTCGGGCTCCGTCCGCCTACTATATTGATGCACAGTCTATTGATATGGATATATTGGCATAGCCACGGGAATTGGCAGGAAGCTCAGAACAGTGATATAAAGTTTTCGCTTTTTCGATGAGGAAATGGCTAGTACCCGTTAGGAAGTCTCTGGAAAATCGGTGCAAGTCCTTGATCGGTCTAGGCGTGAGTTGAATCCCCCCTCTCCGCCATTTATATTATATTAATACTATTATTTAGTACTATTCAAATGCGCTCCACGCAAATGATCCTTCATGATTGACCGTCTGAGTAGAAAGGAGGAAGCTTTCGGAGGCAGAAGGCTACAGTGCCTGGTGTCGAGTGGAATGGATTTCAAGAGCATTGTCGAAGTTGCCGCCGGCTTGGCAGGTTTAGTAAGCACAAGCCTTGAGGTTGAACGTCGTGTCACAGCCCGCCAGTTGAATACACGTGGCGACCGGTTGCGTGCCCGTGCTGAAGAGTTGGCCAAGTTCTTGCCGGTCCTAACGGAACTTCTTCATGATGGCTTAGATGAACGACTGACGCAGCAGACAATCTCATTGACGAAGACAGGATTGAACAATGTCCTTAAAGAGCTAGTTAGAATTCAACAAGTAAGGCGCGAGATTAAGGTTGACGATCTGCCCCCCATTCGGCGCTGGCTTTTGCTTTTTGCTCCGACACGGAGTTTCGTCTGGCTTATTCAATTCGGATTCTACTTCGTCTCTTGGATCACAGTACTTATGGTTCTCGAATTCAAAGCAGAATCGCAAGTTCTACCTGCTACGATTCTTGTAAGTCAGATCTGCGCATTCGCAGTTCTTGCAGCTTTGCTCCGATATTGGGCTCTCATGGAGATGAGATGGACAGAGGGCTTCCGGCCTTTTCCTTCTCGCCTCCGTCGAAGCCTGCTTTGGTATAGGCCCGCCAGCCGTCGCGAACTCATTGCACGCGCGGGCTTACTGTTTGGCTTGTTTCAGTTTCTTCCTTTCTTTTCAACTGACTGGATTAGCCACTTCAGGCAGGCGCTCGACTTTACCCAGTTGTCAATCGCTTTGATTGCTTTTTATGCTTGGAGCATCGCTGAACTAGGTCTGGCGAATAACCATGTTGAACTGAAATTTCCGCGGAATCTGAGATTCTTGCGTTGGCCACAAAAGCAGATTGCCTGGTTATGGATGGTCTGCTTCTACTTTATGGCGGCGTGTACAGTCTTCATGATCAAGCAACTGGTGACGGTCAACTTGGTTCCGGCCCTGTTCAGACATGACAGGCTTTTGAATATTTCTGCCGTAATTGGGATGGCAATAGGTCTGCCGCTGGCGTACTTACTACCGATGTATGCTTTGAACCGGGTTCTGTTGGCTCAATCCGAGCAAGAGGTTCCAAGCCACTCTGGATAACTATGGATTGACCATGCCTTTGTGCGTATCGAGGTCATGTTTGCCTTGCCAAATGTCCTCCCTCCGTGGGACTGGCAGTAGGTGGGACAATGAGTATGCCATCTTTGGTCTGCGGCGCCCGCCGATCAGTTCTCGAGAAACATGCTTTAGCCCGGCAAGAGCTTGGTGTCACAAGGCGAGAATTTAGCAACCCTCATTATTTCCATCCGAAGTGTCTCTGAATATCCCGAAGCAATGAAACGGGTCTATCCGAATCGGGAAGCTGTACGTCCAAGAGTTTGTCGGTAACAAGCTGTCCGACGGACACGAAAGCGCCGCCGATCGCGTTCGCTGTCAATGGGCCGCCTACCAAACCTAAAGAAACTGAACTGATCCAGCCGCTCAGGCTGCCAACCCTCCTTTTTCCATCGTATTCGTTCCTTCTCATCGGGCGGTGCCAAGACGTGGGGTGATTCTCAACTACGAAGCGGCAGAGTTCCCACTACGGTGCATTCTTGAATGGAACGTCCACGAGTTCGTCAAATACGAGGCCGCTTGAACCTTCGCCCCGGCCGGTCTGTTTGCGAACGCGGAGCCAGGTGAAGACGCTGCCGTCGGTCCAGCGCGTTCTCTGGAATGCCTGAGTCAGTCGGGCGCCCGCCCGAGAGACTTCCTCTTGGTGTATGAAGTAAGTCTGTGCAGAAGTGTGATCGAGGCCTTCACGAAGAAGCACGGTTCGCGGCTGAACCTTCACAGGAGGATTCGTGTCTCCTTCCAAGACTCGAGGCAAGGCCGCGCGCTGCAACTGGATCTGTCGGTTGTTCCCGGGAACGTGGACGGGGATGAAGGGAATCCAGTTCTCGGGTACGGAACTCATGACCTGGTAGCGGATTGGCGCAGCGGGTGGGAAGGCCGGTGGCGGAGGCCCGCCGCCCAGAGTTGCAGCGAGTTGGTTCTGGAAAAACGCCAAGGTCTGCCGAGCTGCTTCGAGGCCACGTTTAGATTCTCCAGTTGGGAGTGGGATCGTTTTTTCGATACCCCACACCATGTCGGCGACTTCGTCCCGAACAAGCAGAATTTCTTCAGTGGCGGGGCTCTCATGTATTTTGGGAACGGTCGGCAAGAGGAGAAGACTCGTATCCGCAGGCGCACCCTGCCTGCCACGCACATTGATGGTGAACACGCTCCACCGTTGCCAGTTTGCGTCGGTTCCCTGATCCGCGGCCTGAATCCAGAGGTGCTCACCGAAGACGTTAGTGACAACAAAGCCCCGGATTGTGGCGATGGCGCCGGATGGTAAGGTATAGGGAATGACGAACCAGTCGTTGGCATAGACGAGAGCGAATTCAATGAATAGAAGCTTTGCCAGATCGGTGGTGCTGGCATTGATATCACCGAAGTTGGTCTTCTTGTCTTCGAAGGACCACCAGCGGGTATTGGGCATGCCGGAGAATGAGACCGGCTTCGGGATCATGGATTGAACCGTCGTCGGCGGTAAGCTCGTCACATCGGAGCCCGGAACCGCAGGAAGGGAAGCGTGGGAGCCGTCAACGTCCAGGCTATACCAGTCCAATCGCCCTTGATAGTAGTCGTCAGCGACATAAACCTTTTCTCCCGTAGGGACAGGAGCGGAGGCAGAGAACTGGTATTCCAGGTTTGCTGGGACCCAGGCATCATCTCCAGTGAGCGGTGGCTGGTAGAACTGTCGGTCAAACCAGGCCTGAAAACGAGTGGCACAATTGTCGATCGCCAACTGATCCCCGGCGACGACAGCAATGCCATCGTAGGCATGGTGGGAAGG
The DNA here is from genome assembly GCA_035704085.1 of Candidatus Acidiferrum sp. Lineage (GTDB taxonomy): Bacteria > Acidobacteriota > Terriglobia > Acidiferrales > UBA7541 > Acidiferrum. Next base: position 13,067 of record DASSXG010000029.1, read on the forward strand.
ATCGGCCTTTAGATAAAGATAGAGCGCGCCACCGTCCATGGCGCGTCCGGCAAGGGCGGCAAAAATCTGCCAAACCTCCGGGTGGGCGCATCTGTCCGCATCCGTTTTTTGCGTGGGATCAGGTGAAGGGATGGCATAAGCAGGGGCAGTAATGAACGCCTGCGCGTAGTTACTACTGACGCCCGCGATGAGATTCAGCCAGTAGCGTCCCATGAGAAGTCGGATATCCAGCGAAATGGCACGACCACCGAACATGAACGGTAGGGGACGGCATTCAACCTTTGCCTCCAGGGGGATATCGTATTCAAATAGCTGGGTTGCAAGAGCATTGGGTTGATACTTGGTAAGGCGCGTAGTGTCAATCTGAAGTTTTGCAAAGACGGGCGAGCCCGCATCACTTCCCTGGATCTCACCCATTTGCCACTGTTTCGTGATCATCCAGAGGGCGTCGCGGACTTCAGCGCGAAGGGCGCGATCAAAATTCGTGGTGCGTGGCCGCCCTTCCAAACGATTCCAGACGGTGACCGACGGGTTCAGTCTTTGCTGTAACGCTGCTTGAACATTGGCAATTTTGACGGAACTAGGCATTGGTTCTCTACTCCAGATTCCGGAAGATGCCGTTTGCTGTGGCCAGACAAGTGGTCATCGAGATCCCGTAATAGGTCACAGCCATTACCGTGGCCGGCAAGAAACACGAATATGGTGTGAAGTCCAGCTGGACGGGTTCGACAGCGCGCTTCTTTGCAAGATCGAGGGTTTCGTTGAGCGCGCCGAGCAAGTCCTCCCAGACCCATTTGCCGCTCGCGGTTGCAGGTGTAACCAATAGGAAGGATTGTGGCGCTTCATTGTTGGGGCGATCGTAGTTGAAAGTGACGCCGGTTGTCCGACTGGTTGCGGGAATGACTTCCGTCCACTCGTCGACAAGCAGGCCGCATTGGCGAGCGTTCTTGTCGAATGGCGCGGCGTACTGGGCAGTATAGAGCAGGCGATCGCTGTCGAATTGATAGGATGCGGGAAACTGAAGCGCAAGCCAGGGAGCAGTAGGTTCGAAGGGGAACTGAGTGGGGACGAGAACAGGCACGGTCGTACCGAAGGCCGCGGTGAGCATTAGAATTTGCTCCCAAGAGCGCATATTTGGCCGGATGCGAGCAACACCGTAGAGCCATTCGTCGACAGGGAAATCAATCTTGGCAGTGACTGTGAGGTATTGCAGCAGGGCCCCGCCGGTTGAGGCAGAGATCGCGTTGGCCCACTCGTTACCCTGCGCAGCGGAAAGCGAAAACTCTGGATAAATACGGAAATCGGATCCGAAAAGGGCTTTCGCGGCTGCTTCCAGCGCCTGCACCTGGTCGAAGGCCACTGCAGTAGCGGCGAAAAGATCTAACTGGGTCTGAACAGCAGAGCTTCGCTTACTAATTTCGGTCTTGTGACCGGTGAGATTCGTAACCAGGTCTTGGGCGAAGACAATCGCGCGATTTTCAAAGGAAGAAAGATCGAACGGCTGCGAATCGAGATCGGAGGTGGCGATCGCCTTGCTATTGCCGAGTACAGCTGCAAATGACGTTACGCCGGTGCTGAGGATTGCCTGAAATTGTGAGAGCCGTGCTGTGAACGTGGTCCGTTTAGCATTCAGAGATGCCCGCATGGCCGCTGGCGTCGCTGGGAGAGGATCAAGCGTTTTGGAGACAACAAGCTCCGCCGCGCTCAGCAGTTGGAACCGGACGGTATCCGTAGTCGCGGGAGGTAATGCGTCGTAGGCCGCAATTTTTGCATCATAGTCAGCCAGTTTCTGAGTCCATCGGTTAACCACTGCAGACACTGCAGCGAGCAGATCAACAAATGCCGAATGCTTCCATGCAAAAGCGAATCCCCATCCCGAAAGACTGATATTGAAACGCGCCGCGCGGTCAAGCAGCGCAACCGAAGCATCCAGAAAGCCATCAATCCCTGCGACAATTGCAGTCCGATTTGTCACCGGATCAGTTATAAGAGGCGTTAATGTACTAAGAAAGTTTCCAATGTCGGCGGCGAGTTGGTCCAACGCCGCTTTTGGCATGGTGATCCGTTTGCTATCGACAAAAACGGAATTATTAGCCTCCGGCGAGGCCGAGTTATGAAGCATTGCATCTGTTGCCTGAAGCGGCCGTGAGCGAATCACCAGGGCCTTGACGCTGCGCAGGAGAGCAAGAGTTTGGAAGATGCTAAATTTCCCCGCGTCGCCGGTCATATACTGAATACTGAGAGTTGCGTCGGGCCTAGGTGAATTTGTCGAAATCACGTAACGAAGGATCCGGTCATCCAGTTCAGTCATGCTCTGAACATTGTCGGGCTTGAGAAGTTCGAGAGCGTCGATTGGTGAGATTGAAAGATTCTGGAGACCAACCGTCTGTTTGTGATTGATGCCGCTCAGCGGATCCTTCCACGTGACCTGGCACTGGATGTCGTCGAGCGGAGGAAGAATCTTGGAAAGCCACGCGTTTAGTGCCGGTTCTGCCATGGCGCGTGGCGTGGCGGTCGCCAGAGGCGCGAGTCCCGCAGGAAAATGCACCGCAACACGATGTGTCAACCCGATGCCGCTCGGTGGCGTCTGGATGACCTCGGGTTCCGGTGGAAAATTGCCACTGGTGTAGGCATCCAATGTGGCCGCAATCCGCTCGAAATTGCCCTGCACGGCCTGATGAACACCCTCTGCAAGAGCGAGATCAGCTATCGCGTCGTAGATATCCAATAGCGCCGCTGCTTGTGAGGTGATGGCAGTAGCCTCCACCGCCGTTGCAGGTGGCAGGGTAGATCCAAACGGATAACTGGAAATTCCGCTCGTACGCATCTGCGTAACCAGCTTCAGTCCATCCAGAACATTGCTCGCCTCGATGGCCTCGATAGGCACGCCCGGATCTGTTTTCGTCGTGGCGATGGCATCCGCCACCAGTGGAAATGCTTTGCGCATTGGATAAATGAATTTATCTACTTCGACAAGACCGAAGTCATCATGCAGCCCGCGCTCAAATTGATAACCAAGCAGCGCGCTCAGACTTTGTCCATTCCGAATGCCTTCGAGCATCGAAAGCGCCGTGCGAACGCGATCCGAAGAAAGATTGATGGACATCGTGCCTGGGTTCGCCGACGTGGCGTTTGCCAGATAGCCACTGCGCAAGACAGCCGCGGTTTCCGCGTGCGTCAGCGAAGGTGCGTGAATGTACCCTCCATTCGTCGCATCAGAGAATAGCGGCGATGTTCCCGGAAAATTTTTGACGATGTCGGGAGCCAGTCGGACAGGGGACAACTTCGCCGTAGATGGATGTAGATCTTCCACCCACGCGTAAGCACCGAGATAGAGGCCCGTGCGCGTAGTCTGTTTTTCGCCATCCTGCACGTAGCGAGACGCCTGCAACCTGAAGTTGACCAACCCCAGAAGCCAGGCATCGTAACGGTAGCTGCAACAATCAATGTGTTCAGCGAAAGCACGTTCCAGGCTCGCCGTGGAAGCTCCCGAAAGAATCTTCAAGCAAGCAAGTTGCTGATCGAGCGCCTGGGTTTCGGCGAGTGCTCCAAGGTTGCGGGTAATGTAGTCGGAAACGAGTGCCGTTGGGCTGGAAGTGATGCGCTGTTCGGTCTTGTAAAGTGCTGCGAAGCGGCTCTCGCTCGGAAGCGCTCCTTCGGCAACGTGAATGAACTTTGGTTCAGGTTTCATGGCCTGAAGTTCTGCCGGAGTTAGAAATGCCGCCGTACGGTGGAGGTAGTAGCTTGAATCGTAGTAACCAAGCATCAGCGCCTGCCGCAGATACAGATAGAGCAGGGCCTCGGGCGTCTTGTTCGAGCTGAAGCCTTGTTCCTGATAGACCGCATCGAGGGAGGCTTTCGCTGCATCGATCAGCCATTGAATGTAGTTGCGGCCGTCGTCGGTGTAGGCCCGGACTGGATTCGTTTCGGAAAGCGGAACGTCGTCGATCACGGTTCCGATCTGCGCTGCATCGGCAAAGAAGACATGCTGGAGGATGTCAGGTTGGGTACTACCCGCGTAGCCGAGTTTAGCGAGCAGTTGCGTTGCTCCCGTCTCCATTCCCAGAGCGATCATGGCGTTCCAGAAATCCGGGCCAAGTGCCCAGAGATTGAAAATGTTGAAGAGCTCCGACAGGCTTTCCGCGTATCGCGAATGAAACTCCACCGAGGCAGGATGCAGTCCGATAATATCCAGGAGCAATTGGTGTGCGTCGCCGGCCTTTCCTACATAAGAGGCCTCGGCGCTTAGTGCAGTCCAGTCGGCATCGACCTTACGCAGTATCTGCCAAAGATGCTCGAGAAAAATCAAACGGGATGCAGAGAGACCGCCAGTTTCAATCGGTTTCCTGACATCCCAACGTAGCCTCGAGAAGGCAGTCGTGGGTAGTATTCCATAGGGCTGCTCACCGATGCGGATCGCTGGAATCGAGCCCTGCCCCGAAACATAAGAGGTGAAAAACCAGCGGGTATTGTCTATGGCCGTGTCGCTGAAGATCGGTGTCAGAAGCTTATCCATCCAGTAACCGAGAGTGGCAGGCCACACGGCGCATTGCATGGCGCGCGCGAGCATCTGGTCCGTGCCACCGCTGGCGTGCACCGACTGAAGAATTGCCGGATCAATGCCCAGTAGCTCAGCCAGCCACTCGCCATCGCGCTTCGCGAGCGGGTCGGAGCTCAAGTTGAATAACGGGGAATTTTTGCGGTCGTCGAAACTCTGATCGGCGTTGTCGAGCTGAGTGTAGCCGGTTCCGATCCCCGTAGTGTTGTGTGTGGGTGTTCCTTGGGGTACGAGAGAAAGTCCGGTGCGTCCCCAGTGATGGTGTTGCAGCAGGAGTTCGAGCGCGGCTTTAGCATCGCTGCTGGTGCTGCTGAGCTCAACTCCCAGCACCAGCAGTCGGTCAAATCCTTTCTGGGCTTGGTCCGCGGTCAGGTCGATTCTCAGTCCCATCCCTGCGGCAACGGCGCGGTCGAAGTCCACCAGCCATTGCAATTCGTCGGGGACAAATAAATCTCCGCCAACTGGATGGATGGTTTCAGACGGCTGGGCGGAGGGGTTCGGGCCCACGACAAGCGGAAGCGAGACAACTCCGCCGATGGCTTGGAGCGTCTGAACTCCGCCGTTGTACCCGATCACTACGAAACGGTCGGCGAGATGATTGACCACCGGCGCCTGCGACCAGGAGTCCTGCTTCGTGACAGGATCCGGAGGGAAGACCAGAAAAGCTGTCGAAAGTGCCACGTTCGATTTCTTCGTGGGTGGCGCGGGCATGTCCGTCAGGTTATAGGGCGGATAAGTCTGGATCAGTTGAGTCGCGGTCGCCGCGCCCACCGCGGCTTGGAGTGCCGACAGCGCGGCTTGCGTTTTCGTTACGTCCCCGTTAGCGAGCCAAACCGCCTGCCAATAAGTGGAAATCGCAGCGGCCTGTGGGGCTGAGAGAGCGGTTTGAGTTGCCACAACCAGGATTACATCGGTGTGTGCAGCCTTCACCGGCTCCGCAGCGAGATTGGTTGGTTGATAGTTGTCCACAATCCAGCCGGCGCGCCCGGAGCCATGGGCTGCCACCAGGCCGCGCCACGCCGCCCGCTGGTCCGCTTCCACGCCGCCGGCCCGCCAGATCCCCTGCCAGTAGAGTTTGGCATTCGTAAGTTCAGTCGCGGAAAACGTGTCTTCGAACGTATCAATCGAGCAGTCGTCAGGATAAATACGCACCCAAAGCTGCGGTTGCTGTGGATCTCCGGACGTGACGAAGCGGGTCTCGATCCGCACAGGAAAAAGAAGGAACGGCGAGAGATCGTCGAGGGTGCTGAGATTCTTTCGCGGATCGCTGAATGTCGCAAATCCTTCCAGTGCCGAAGTCGCAGCCTGTCTAACATCCTGCGCTGCAGTCTGTTTCCTTTGTGCATCTACCGTGGCCTGCTTCAGCTTGGCTTCCAGATCTGCCTGCTGTCTTAGTGCCTCACGGTCGTTCGGGTTCAAGCTTCGCGAGAGTTGCGCAAGTTGTTTTGTCAGGTTTCGTTGGAGTTCTACGGCTTGCGCGGCGGAGGACTCCGCGGCGGCGCGGGCGGCGCGCACCTTAGCGAGCTCCAATTGGCTGGTGTTAAAATCTTGCATATCAGGATCCACTTCCGAGCATCTGGTCAGCATGGATAGCAATCATCACGGGAGCCCGGAAGAGAATGTAAGCCCAGCGCGCCGAACTCGTTGCTGCGCCGTCGATCTCGTGATCGTCTTCATACTGGGACTTTTTGTCATCCGGGTCTGAAGATGAAGGCGGGTTGAGCGCCACCGTGCCAAGACTGCTTGCCGGCAAGAACTGGCCTGGCTTTCCGCCCGGCATCGCATCGTCCCATGTCAATTCAACAAATACCGAAGGTGCGCTGGACCGGCTGACCTCCAGGCCGAAGCGGGGTTCACCCGGACGTTGCTTGATGACGAAGAACCAGCCGGGATCGTCATTGGGATTCTGCCCCGACCCGCCTTCCGCCTCCGCAATGGTCAGATCGAATCCAAAGAAATAGATGTCAGGATCGACCTTTGCTTCATAAAGGGGAGTGCGGATGATCGATGCTGGAGGCTTTTCCTCAAAGGCAGCATCGATATCTTGAAGTGAGCGAGGCTGAATAGGATCGATCGAACCGTCAGAATTCTTCTCCCACTGTGCGTGGTGGGCGTAGATCACGGCAGTTGGGTACTTCTTCAGCAATTCACCTCGAATCACCAGAACGGCTTGCTCACCCGTCTGCCCGGGAGCGGCGCGATTGTTGTGGTCGCCAAGATTGGAGTTGAGCGGCCAGCGGTGCAGTTCTGGAATGTCGTAGAGCTTTTCCTTAATCTGGTCTGGTGTGAGATTGCCGCTATTGAAGTAGGTGCCGGCGTCCCAGAACTGGCGGAAATAGCTACCTCTCTCGTCCGTCGGGTATTCCCTCCAGAGCAGTTTCCGCGCGAACTCATGGTTCAGGCCCACCATGTAAGACTCGATGAACTTCTGGTTAGTCTCAATCAGCGTGATGCTGTTCTGCGGGATGAGATTGATGTTCGGGAGAAATAATTCCGATGAAATGCCCTTCAGCGGCATATACATGGGGAGATCGATTTTCGGGTAGGCCATAACTTCTCCGAATCGATCTCCGATCAGCTGGATAATCCAAGGAGGAATCGAGATGATGGACATCGCCCTTTTCGGGATGGTAACCAGCGGATCGACCGCTTGAACCATTGTGGTGGTGAGCGATGGAAGGTCGAGTGGCGCGGGGACGGGACGCTGCGAAACTTTCCTTGTCGCGGCCAGAAGCGAGAAAGAGTCCCGTAGCGCGTTCTTGAAGTTTGTTGCAGTCGGACTGTCAGTCGCGCCTGTTGCCGGACGGAAATTGCCACCGGGATCGCTCAACGCAAAATTCGGGTTCTTCGGCAGTTGGTCGACGGCGGACGGAATCTGGTTCTGTTCCGTGATGCTCTGAGAGGGCGCGTTCGCAACTTTCCACTTTGTCAACAATTTGAAGAGATAAAACCCGCCGACTGCTACTGCAAGGCCGAGAGGAATACCGGTAACGGGGACAGAAAACGCGATAACTATCGCCAAGACGATAGCGATGGCGAGAACCGCGAACGGCAGCCAGGGATATTTCTGCAGAAGACTGCGAACCCAGGTCGGCTCGCCTTGAGGAGCAGCGGCGGTCACAGTCTGATTCACTGTCGGGACCCCGGGGGGCACGACCTTCGGAGGCGCAGCACTCACTCCACCACTGTTTACCCGCGCAAGCAGATTTCGCGGGGTGATGGATGCATTGAATGGAAGCGCACGCATCAAGCGTGCACCGGGTCGAGTTACCCGTCGCATCGCCGTCGAGGTGTAAGCTGAGGGCACTAAGCTCGCGTTTGCGGTGGCGGCGACAGTGGTTCCAGCGATGAGGACGCGTCGTGAAACAGGACCAGTGAACATCAAGGCGCGTTCTGCATTGGAAGCGGCCAGCGGTGCCAGTGACTGCGTGTGCCAACGCGACGATACTTCCATGGCGACCTGCAGGCGCCGGATTCGCGAATTCGCGGCCAGTACGTCGCCGATCTGTTCCCAGGCATCATTCATGTACTCTTCCGCGTGGGATTCAACTACTTCTGTACCGAAGTTGGCGGCGACACGGAATCTCGGATCGAGATTCAGCTTGTGCACCCAGTTCGTGTTGTTGGGAGCCGGTGTCCCATCCCTGTCAGTGAGCAGCCGTTGGGTAAGCGAATGCCAACGTCCGTAAAGGGGGGAAGTGATCAGCGGGTCCGGATCATCATTAATGCCGGGCCCGATCCCCGTTCCCGCGTTGGCAGCGGAAGAGGTCTGAGTAGAATAATCGTCCGCCAAGTTGATGAACTTCGCGAGTGCCGTCTCAAAGGGGTGCGGATACGGCTGGTCCCAGTTCTCGTACTTTTTTCTTTCGGCCAGATCGGCAGGAGAAAGGTCCGCGTCTGGAACCCGCAACGCGCCGCCGAGACGTAAGATGCCACCGAACGCGGGGTCCGTGATCCCGGGAATATTTGACCCAGGATCTTGCACGTCCATATCGCGGGTTCCAACGCGTTTGTCGAGGGGCTGAGGCTTGAGCAGGCTGACCAGATATTCAAAATCCCCGTGCGAACCGGTCCGGAAATACCAGCGGTAATAATATGGATAGTTTGTTGGCTCTGCTGCGGCCCTCCCGGGGTACGTCTCCCACGCGGAAAACGTCGCGAAGGGCGCAATATCTGGGTTCTGGTGAATGCCCGCCAGCCGCCCCCTCTCAAATACCGGCATGACAAACGCATGATACCCCGTGTTGTCGGCAAGCCGTCTAGGACACAGAATGCGTGAATAAGCCAGGTCGGGATTCTGGCTAATCATAGCCCGGACGCGCGGCAGGACAACGGACATGTCGGGAGAGATAAGCTCGGTCGGGCCGGCTGATAGACTCTGGTTAAAGTGCACATGGGCCCAGGCCCAGAGTTGATCCGCCGGGGGAAACAAGGTGGCATCCGTTACGGTTATGTACGGAAGCGGCCGATTGCTGGCGTTTTGGCCTTCCTGGAATTCGCCGTCCGCCAAGACGACAAGGGCGATCCAGGGTCGAATCCGCAGCCCTGTACTGTTGGGACTCGACGGCGTATAGCGCCAGGGAAAGTCCTCATCATAGAAATCAATCGCCGGGAAATAATTGGATTCGAAGTTCGTGATCCAGTCGCGAGGCTCAAGTCGAACAATGGCATTCAAGACGAGGTTTACGATTTCGCCGGGCCCGTAGAGCTCTATATCTTGCGAGATTGCCTGCGTAAGCGGTGCACCTCCGCCAACCGGCTGCCCCGAGAGTTGCAATGCCACATTGATCGTAGCCCGAGTCTTGACCGTTGTGTCGCCGTCGGCGGCTGTGATGGTGTTAGCAATACCTTGTCGCAGCCAGGGCAAGAACGAGTAGTTCGCGATCGTTTTCATGCGGCCACCTCGAACTGAGGAAGGACGTGAAGCGTGCCAGTGAGGGCCGGGTCCCGAGCAATTGTTCTGGAGAGGTAATCCTGGGCTGCGACCTGACTCTTAAACCCACCGGCATCCGAACTGTATAACTTGTTATTACTCTGAAGGGCCACCGCAAAGGTCTCGGAATTCATAGCGACTTGCTGAGAGTATGGCTGTGCTTGTCCCTTGCGGTGGGCCGAAAGCTCCGAACGCGTGACACTCGAGCCCGTTAGAAAATGGGCAAAGAGTGATCCAGTAAAGACATAGAAGCGCCGGAAGACCCGACGCAGATTTGTATCAATGATTGTCAGGTCATAACGTACGTTACGAGTGATGGCGGTTCCAGATCCATATACATTTCCCGCAGCTGAAAGCTCGATCCCGCTGTCCATCGGCACAAAAGCTGGCTGCGAGAGCTTGGCCGCATCATCCATGTTCTTGAACTGCGCGGCCGCAAATTGTTCCTGAAGTGTTCGGGTCTTCGCGAGACCTCCACCGCTGACCTCGAGGGAAAAGTAATTGGCGTCGCTCGGTTGTTGGTTCCCGTCCTTGTCGAGGGTCAGGTCGAGCGGCGCTGCCCGCTGACTCACTTGGAGTGTTCCCACCGGATGGAGGACCATGGCAGATTCCGCCGCGTCCAATTGACGGAGGACCACCAAAAGATTCGAACCACTGGGCAGAACCGCTTTCCAGTTACTTCGTTTGCCGAACTCGCCAGAAAGGATGGGCATGACCGCGACCGGGGGGAGCATTGTGTTCCGGCTGTCGCCCCAGGTGAAGTCGATCCCGACATCTACCGAGAAAAAGAAGAACGAGAGCGACGCTGTGCCACACGCATGCCAAGGAGTCGTTCCCTCGAGTGTGAGACTGATTCCAATTCCGTACACTCCGAATCCAAAAACACTTAAAGAGAAAGAGACCGAAATCGAGACACTGAAGTGGAACGGCGAAAACTGAAAGAGTGCATCAAGGCCCGCATATCCTTGGACATTGAAGGCACTGAAGCCGAAGAACATATCGGCGTGCGCGCCGAACTGTACCGAATTGCTCGTCACAGCGAAGTAGCCGTCGAAACGGATCCGAGCGAAGGATTCATTGATAATGTCGACTTCGATCCGGCGGGGGCTAGGGAACGGCAAGGGTGGCGGGTTGTACTGGGGGTGAAAGCCTCCCACGGAAACAACAAAATTGGCGTCATCCCCGAAGGCCATCAGGACGCCGATCTCGCCCTCGAGCGTGATGAAGAGGATGTGCGAATCGAACAGCGAGGCGAAGAAGTAGAAACGTTTCTTGTCGAACTCGAGAGCCCCAGCGAAATTCACCTGTAGTAAGAGGACTGCGATGTCTTCCGCAGGCAGCGCGAGCTTGAGGATTCCTAGGATGGCAATGTCGCCAGGCGGAATCTCGATGATAATGCCCAGCGAAAGGCTAATGAGCGTCGGCTCACCCCAGCCAAGCTTGGCCATCGGGCCAATGAGGAATGTTCCTTCCTGCGGAGGGAAAATGGCGCGCAGGTCGCTGATGATGCGAGTAGCGTTGGCGATGACGTCCTTCGGGAACATGATGCTTTCGATTGAGTCCGTCCGAACACCATCCATTAAGGGCTGGAACAACATCGTGCGGTTCAATCCCAGCAAGCCGCCCACGGCAAGCAGCGTGAAACCGAAACCGAGTTGGATTCCTGCGCCAAAATCGGCCGAGACGATAATGAGCAATGAGAATCCGCTCGACCCATCCGGCATTTTGGTCGTAATCAGGCCGATCGCCTGCAGCCCCAGAAAATCGGCAAAAACAAGCTGCAGTGCGCCGGCGTACTCGCCGTGATCAGCGTCGAGATAAAGGAAACCGCCGCCCTGAATTACGTCTGCATCCAACGACAGTCCGATACCATTAGGCGGCTTAAAGCCGAGGCTGAAGTCCACCGGACCTAGGTTGCCGTGGTGGAACGCCAGTTTCGCGTCAAATCCTATATGATCGACAGATGCCGAGAGAGGACCCAGGGAACCCTTTACGCTTAGGCTGGGCTCAAGAACGAGCGAATCAGCACCCGGAGCAAACTTCAAATAAAGGGTGTCCAGCGAAACAGGGCCCAAATCAATGTGCAGCGGAACCGAAGTTTCAAGTCCTGCTGTTCCCTTGAAATAGACTCCTTTCGATTTTGACCATCCGATCCCAAAATCAAAGTTGAGCTTCAATCCATCCTTGGGCAGCAGGCTGGTTAGAAAGCCGTCTGCATCGCCGAGAGAGACGACGAGTTGCCCTCCCTGCAAATCCAATTCAATAAAAAAATCCAACGGGTTTGGGGATTCGATCTGAAATCCACCCCTGCCGGAAAGCCTCTGAACTTGCAACCGAGTGCCGTCATGTGCGCCCAGGAGGGTGACCGGACTGCCATCGCGCGACGATTGCTCAATGCCAAAGACCACTTTCCCCTGCGCCGTTGTTGAGCTCCCCGGATTGTTAAATCCCAAAATGACTTGGAAAGGTTCACCCGGCCGCGCGGTCAGTCCTACGCCTCCTTGAAAATCAAAATCGCTTTCGACGGTGAAAAAAATGTTAGGCATGAGCTCTAACTTTTTGCCGACCGCTCCCTCAACGTAGGGCATCATCGCCAAGCCGGGAAGTGAACCCCCGACTGCGGGGAGCGGCAGCAGGCTCACTCCAGCCGCGACCTTGGCGCCCGCAGACTGACCGTCGAAGAGGGACATCTGCACTTTCCATCGAATCGGGCTTCCCGGCAGGGGGGCGTTTTTTTCAAGGACCTGCGCCGATGCTTCCTGCAGTTGCACCAATGGCGACGGCGCGCCCACCGAATAAAAAAGGTCTCGGAGGTTCTGCAACAGCGCCCGAGTATCAAATTGAGGTGTGCCCCAGCGGTAGGCGTTCTGGAACACCTGAAGCGGATTCGTCAACAATAGCGGAATATCGCTCCACACCAACTGCGCTTGCATGAAGGCGGGACGATTGCCACTGGCGCTTGTATACCCGCCGCGAACCACGCCAATTGTTGAAAGAAAATTGCCGACAGTGGGATGAGCGCCCCTGAAGTACTGCGACAGCAGATGCTGAATTAATTGATCAGGAAAGACCGCAGCAAAGTTGTCCGCCGCGAGTGAGGGGTCGAATGCAGCGGAGGACAATCCCTCAATCGCCTGCACGAGATTGACGACGCCTTGAATTAGAGCCGCAAATCTCGAGTCGCTCTCATCGCCGCCGATAATCGCATCCAGATTAGTTGAGACTTGCGCAACCGGAGACACTAATGCCTGGATGGGAGCAGGAATCCCATTCATCTTCCAACCCAGTTGGGTCATGAAGGCTTGGAAGGAGTCTGGGGAAGACAAGAACTGCTCGAGCGGTCGAAATGCCTGAGCAATCTCCTGTCCCAATACGGATATGGTATCGTCTGCCGCCATCAGCAATCCTCGGGATACTCCTTTTCCAGGGCCTCGTGCTGTCCGGAGTCAATCAAATCCACGATGAAGTACTTACACACAAAGCAGAAATCCGGGTGTATCAGCACACTTACATAGTCTGGCGGCCACCAAGACCATTGGAGTTCCCAATAATTGGCGCTTCTCATCTTGCAGAATCCGCAGGGTCGGTATGCATTGCAGTTCCAAGTGCCGCCGCCGGTATACAGCCCTATAAGATCCGAGTTGCGCCGCGGATAGTGGAATCCAGGAATACTCGGGGGATCCTCCGGATCGTTATTTGATTTGAGGCAGTTGTTATCAGACCTAGGAAACGCACCATTGGCTCCGATATATGCCAGGACCTGCGCGGGGATGAGGGTGAGAATCTGGCCGGAGGCGTCCTTTTTGGGAATGTAAAGCACAGAGCCCTTCTTGAATGATGTTGCTCCGACGGCGCCCTGAAGCGTTACCGTATCCCCATTAATGTTCTTGACTTTGAGCGGTCCTTCACGAAGCAAGAGCGCATTCACGACGGGCTGATCGACAATGCGCTGGCGCATGTAAACGTCGGTGTTGTCGGACAGGGCCTTCGCCCAGTACTTTCCTTCACCCAGTTTAAGCACTACATCCATTGTCAGGCCGGCCGGAGCAGGCAGATCTTGCGCTAACTTGGAAGATTGGGCCATACGGTCCCAGTTCCATTTGATCAAGGTTGGATTGATAGCGCCCCCGACTGAAATCATGCCACCAGTAGTAAGATTGCCGAATTGCTCAACCTCCTTGCCGTCATTTGCACTATTTAGTGTGGTATGGTTGGCATCGTCGCTGCCTTCGTATTCGTCTCCCAATCCCAGGGCATGCGCCAATTCGTGGGCGAAAGTCGCAGCAATGACGTCGAGATTGGCGTCGCTGGGCGGTGGTTCGTGGTTCAGCTTACTTCCGGGTCCGGTCACGACGTGAAATCCCTCGTTTTGGCCTAGGGTCATGCCAAAAGCCGGGCCGAACTGAGATCCACCGTCTCGCTCGTCATAAATCAGCAGCGCCACAAGTCCTCTGTCAACTCCTCCGACAGAGCCTCCGCCAGACGCCGCCAAGCCAGTTGAGGCCAGTGTATAAGTGAAGGTTGTGGTTGAAGGGACAGTCTGGACCGTCTGCAAGCCGTTGTAGACTGTGGCGGATACTTTATAAATTTGTACTTGTGTCCCAGCACTCAAACCATGGGCAGTCGTTGTGGTGATGGTGACTACATTGGCGGTTTGCACGGCTCCGCCCGGAGACGCAGCAATGTCAGCAATCTTGCGCTTCCACCTTTGTCCAACATCGTATTCGGGTGTTCCGGGTGTCGCATCCTTGTTCTTAAGAGAATCAAAATATGTGTTCGTCAGCACCGACCTACGAGAATCCGGACCGATCGCGCGATATGGCTCCCAAGCGTCATACCACTCGCTGGGATCTGGGGGATTTTTGCGGATCATCGACGTGCGCCCGCCAGGCCGTGCACCGTATATCAAACCGTACCGCGAATCTTTCGTTTGTAGAATCCTCGGCCCGTTCGGATCAGGTTTCTTGAAGTTGTATGGCGTTACGTAGCCGTCGGTATTGGGAACCGTGACAGGATAGCCGACAGAAATGCCCCTTTCCGAAGAGGGTTCGAAAGCTGCCCATACATTCCAGGAATCCGTCAAGAGGTTGTAGGGACTATGGGATTTTGACTGGAATAGCCTCTTTTGGATTTCGCACTTCCATTGATCAAAGACTGCTTGATCGGCCGAAGTAAAACCTTCTGCTAGAATCAACAGATTGCGCCGTTCTGTGTGAGGACCGCTCCCCCACAGACGCTCGAGAATCGCGTTGTTCACAATCGTATCTTTTATAGTCACTGTGACATGGTCGGTGAGTGCGGGGGGGCCAGGCCAGCTCACATCCACAACCGTAGAACCGGCAGCTAGTCCGGTGAGCAGTCCTGCAGGGTCGACCTTAACTTTCAACGGCTCGTGTGAGTTGAACGTTAAGTAGGGATGAGCGCTGACGTCCCCATAGGAATTGTCATCGAATTTCGCATAGACGCTCAGCAAACAAGTGCTCCCGGTAGTGAGAGAGATTCTGTTGTTACCGAACCAGATAGATTGAATCGAGTTGTGCACCTTAACGCGTAACAGCAGATAATGCGTGACGCCGGGTGCGGATGGGTCGGGATAGGACATGACAACCAAACATTCCCCGACTGCTAGGGGATTGAATGTTGTTCCTGTGACCTGCACTATGCCCGGAGAGTTGAGGGAAATTTGCGGAGTAACAGGAACGGAGCTGTCGGGATTGTAGGAAACTGCTGTCACCTTTAGGGAAATCCCCGTTCCGCCTTTTAGGAGGTGTAAATCCGCACTGGGTTCGAGCATCAAGTGATCAATAGGCATGCCCACTCCGAGTACAACAAACAGGGCTATGTCCGCGCGCCTTCGCAAAACAAGTCTCTTGATTGGTAGAACAGATGTTCATCTTTGATACCAAGACGAACGCAATTGCTCTGTTATGACCTCGGCGTTTACAAACTCGAGAACACCCAGCGGAGCACACCGACGTTCGAAGGCGGGCGCTCGGCTAGCAAAGGACTCTGATACCCACCTTCATGAGAACCGTAACTTCTGCGACACTATAACTCAGGTTAAATACATTATGTCAATCACATTTTAAGTGCGGTTACTACGGTGCGGGCCTTGAGTGGCACAATCGCCCGAGAGTACATTGTGATAGAACAGTGGACACATGGCACGAGTCCACATTGTCTTCAAGAAAGATCCTGCCTCTCACATAGGGGGGCCGCCCCTCCGCGCAATCAGCCGACTGCAATCGGCCGGGATCATTCTCTTGGCTGGCCTGTTGCTAGTCGGACTTGTGCTTGCGATATTCGTCTTGGGTTCCATCATCGCCGTGGTTATTCTTGCCTTGATGATTGTTTCGATTATCGTTCTTGTGACCCGGTCGATCTTTCGCCTGCCTCGCCGTCGATGAGTCAATTAGGCGTACCCAGGTTTTGCTCCGAAATGGGTCGCTCATCAGTGAGGAAGACAGAGACAAATTGGAACCAGAAAAGACCAGCCATTCTTGACTCTACTTGCTACTAATTTTGACTGATTTGAGGGCAATGGATCCCTCATGGAATCTGTCGTTTGGCGAGAATCAAAAATGCGTGTTGAAAACAAGAGACATACCAACGCTCACCTATCCCTCACCGACCACTCACCAGCGGAGGTTTCAATCCCCCCTTCTCCGCCAGATTCAACTTGATGCGCCAAACGACCCGAGACTGAGGAGATTTCGCGGGATTTGCTGCGAACTATGGTGTTCTGTGGGCTGGCCACCTCCGGCACATCAAAGGCGCCAAGCCTTATACAAGTGAGGGTCTAGCGACAAGGGGTTTGACCATGGGGTCATGCAAACGAAGAGCTCTTAGGGACTAGGTTCCTAGGAGTTCTTTGTGTTTCTGGCAACCCATCGGAACAAACGATAGGCCAGCCAGAGCAACATCTTAATGTGCGAGTCGCAAGTAGACATATCTTCATCCTTTCTGATCTCTTGGGACCAAAGTTGGGACCATCTAGAGGCTATTTTTGCAATTAAGGAGAGGAGGGACTGAACGATAAGAGGCGTCGAGTCAGTAAGATAGGAAGATTTCTCTTCCGCTTTGCTGCTTTGCTACTCGCTCAACTGCATGCTCTGAAGCTAGCCTTCGATTTTGCCGTGGGGTCGTCAACAAGAATTACAGGCCGAACGAGGCCAGCGCCCGCTCGGCACGTGCAACATTGAAATTGTGTGTGCGCAGAATCTCCAAGTAACCCAGCTTATCCCCCATGCACAGTTTGTGATCAGCCTGCAGTTTGTAGCCGTGGCAGGTGTCGCAGATGCACTGTAGGTTCTCACGGCGGTCTGGATTCCCTGCCCTCAAGCGCCGAATAAGCCTTGCTGGAACGATGTGATCCACATGGCGCTTCGCTCCTGTCTGCCTAAAATCCACACCGCAGAGCTCCACTTCGCAATTTCCGCGCAGGGCTGAGACCCGATGAGTTCTCCATCCGTTCCGACCTGGGGCTGTACCAGGCCACTTCCGGTCTACGCCTTCCCAACGCACTGGCTTTTCTTGCGTCCTAAATTTTGCCTTACAGAACTGGCAGCGACGGTAACGGTATGTTTTGTTGCGAAGGCACCTAGTTCTGAAGACTTCTGTTTGACTATTCTTGCAGTAGGGACAACGCATAGTTATTAACCTCCATTCCTGTAAAGTGGCTGCGCCCAATGCGACGTGCCTAGAGGCACTTATCAGCACTGACAAAGAACTCGATCTCTATTGCGAATCCTTCGGGTTGAGGCCGAATTGGGATATCCTTCCTGGCAGCAATGGACTCTTGCTGTCATTCTTGGCCTCACACGATTTTGTTCTTGACAGAACATAAGTTATAGAGGTATAGCATAAGTGAAGACATACTCGACGAAGGAAGCTGCGAGGCAAGTCGGAATTCACTGGGTGACCCTACTCAGATGGCAAGCTGGTGGAAAGGTTACGGCCTCCGAACAGCTCGGAATGAATGGCGGCAAGCATTGGCGCTGGACCGCGGAGGACATCGCCAAGATTAGGAAATACAAGAAACATAATTTTCGCAAGGGCCAAGGTCGAAGGAGTAAGAACGTAGGAAAAACGAAGTGACGTAGCGGGACGCGTTGGTGCTACTAACACCCACGCGCCCCTAACCATATTCGCACGTCTGAGGTGCAAAGATGGCTGCACAAGAAGCTATCCATTTCCCATTCCGGGCGCAACTTCCCTGCCGTCCTAATCCCCAGGCACTTTCCCCACCTGAGCCAGTCGCGGAATCCCCTCCTTAGCTGAAAACAGGGCAGATATTTGTACCCTTGCCGTGGCAGTCCAAGCCGCTCCGCTATTCGTGTGCCCAACCAGCACTTCTAACATTCTTCGGAACCGGCTAGTGACGAAGAAACCCGATGCCCATCAGCAGAAAGTGAAAGGAAATGACTAAGACCGACGCCTATACAGAAATTTGCCTCTGGAATCTGAACATGGACCGGTTGATGCGTGTTCTGCAGCGTCTGGAGCTCCATTCCATTCGTTCGCAGCGAGAGCTGAAAGCCTACGCGATCCGGCTCGAGGAAATCCGTGCCGGACTGAATGCCGATTTTGCCGAAGCGATGGCAGTGCGTGAAGGCGCCGATGAATATCGCTTCTGGAGTTGGCGCACCGCCTTGGAGAGACAAAAAGAGAGGACGAACTGAGCTAGTCCTAGCTGCGGCGAACACGGTTTCTCGCAAAAGAACTTCCCGTTCCTCGAAACCGATAGTTTCACCGGCACCGCAGAAACCAGCATATCCATTGGTTTCCTTGCGTGTCGACATTGTCGCGCATACAAGAGGGCACGGGATGGGTGAATGGAAAGCCCAAGTCAGCTTTCGGGTCCGCCAAGCTTTTCGCGACGAGCTTGCGGCGTTTGCTGCTCAGGAGAAGCGCACGGTTGGAAACCTCGGCGAGCTGATTTTGGAATGGGGCTTTGAACAGCTGAGGATCGCTGGCTCCACGCATCGGTTGCTGAAATACAAGATTCGGCCGCCCGTAAAGAAGAGCCCTGACAATCTCGTTGCGAGGCACAAGCTGTGAACTCCTTTTTCACGGCTCGGCTGGCCCCGCTGCCTCTCGCGTTGAACCGCGGTGCAAAGGAACACGATAACTCCGCGGTTCCGACTGTAACCGACGAAGTCCTTCTCACACACCTTCAAGCCGGCGAACAGGAAGCCCTGGGCTCCCTATTTCAGCGATATGCGCGAGTCGTTCACAGCGTGGCAGCTCGCATCCTGAGAGACGCTGCAGAGGCCGAAGACCTTGTCCAAGACCTCTTTCTGTTCATCCAGCGGAAGTGCGCCATCTTTGATATGTCCAAGAGCTCGGCGCGCTCCTGGATCATCCAGATGGCTTACCACAGGTCGATTGAGCGGCGCCGGTACCTCACCAGCCGGCAGTTCTATGCGCGGACCGAGATAGAGAGCGACGCCGATCACATGGTCGGAACACCGACCGGAGAGAACGATTATTCCGCAGAAGCGGTTTTTGGGCGTAATGGCCTAACTAAGGTGCTCAAGTCCCTGTCGGAGGATCAGCGTGAGACCCTGCGCCTGCATTTCTTCGATGGCTATACCTTCGCGGAAATTAGCCAAAAGGTTGGGCAACCACTGGAAAACGTGAGGCACCATTATTACCGCGGCCTGGATAAGTTGCGCAGGCAAATGTTTGGGAATGATGTGCCATTGAGTCAACGGAATGGTGAATAGTGAAAATCAGCTGAGAGGGCGAAGGGTGGTCGGAATGGGGCCACATGACAGGTTCCTGGAGCTATGCGCCGTCTCCACATCGGGCGAACTGACGGGCGACGAACAGAAAGACCTTGAGGCACACCTTGCTGAATGTGCGGATTGCCGGCGGGCATTGAAGGAATTCGAGGCTGCCGCTGGCATCGGCGTGCCTCTGCTCCACTCCGACCTGACTAGCGCTGACATCTTGGAGCCGAGCACCAACTCAACTGAAGACAGCAAACCGATGCACGCCAGGGCAGTTGCGCCCACTGAAACTGTACAAACCGACCGAGCAACAATTGCCCAGAGCAGCGGAGTGAGTTTCGACCGAAACGGCCACCGTCACATGCAGGTAAATTGGAATTACGTGTGGATGCCATTTGCGGCTGCAGTGGTGCTTACGGCCGCTTTGGGCATTTACTCGTTTCAAGTGGGGAAGAATCGGAGCCAAGCTGATCTTCGAGCAACGCCCAGCGTCACCGATACGAGAGTTGACGAGCTCGAACGATCCATAAGCGATGCGGGGCACGACCGCGAGGTGTTGAAGGCACAGCTCGCCGCCCGGGACCGTATGATTGCCGGGCTGCGGAGCCAGATCGCAGACCAATCGGCTTCACTGAACGAGACGAAGAGTGCTCGGGTCAATTTGGAACAGTCTCTCCAGGATGAAGAGGAAGAGAAGCAGCAAGTGGCTCAAGAGCGAAGCACTCTTTCGCAGCAGCTTGATGCCGCCCGGACTTCGCTCCAGAAGACCCAGGCGGAGCTCGATTCCCTGCGGCAACAGCGGGCCCAGGATCAGTCGCGCTCGGACAGCTTAGAAGCTCAGATCAGGGATCTTCATGGTCAGCTTCGCGATCTGGAACAGGATCTTGGAAGGCAGCAGGAATTGCTTGCCCACGACCGGGATATCCGCGAACTGATGGGAGCCCGGGACCTTTATATTGCCGAGGTGATGGATGTTGCGCGGGATGGGCAAACGCAAAAACCTTATGGCCGGGTCTTCTACACGAAGGGAAAGTCTCTGGTCTTCTACGCCTATGATCTCGACCAACAAGCTGGCCTGAAGAGCGCCAGCACATTTCAGGCTTGGGGCAGCCATGGTCTTGACAGACAACAAGCCACCAGCCTTGGCGTGTTCTATCAAGACAACGCGGCCAAGAAACGATGGGTAGTGAAATTCGATGATCCGAAGAAGCTCGAACAGATCGATGCCGTCTTTGTAACGGTCGAACCAAACGGCGGAAGCCACAAGCCAAGTGGCAAGCAACTCCTCTTTGCCTACTTGAAAGTTGCCCCGAACCACCCGTAGTGCGGGTTCCCTCATTCGTTTGGAAAAATCGGAGTCGTTCTCATGCCGAGCGGGTGGCACAAGCGTCGGAATCTCCAGCGTAGACAGGGTAGGTGTGTCCGAATCCGTTTGCTGCGGGAGAGACAGAGTGCGTGAACTCACTTTCCTTCTTATCGTCAGCCTGCTCTGCGTCGTGCCGGCGGCCGGGCAGTCCCCCAATGCCACCATCAATGGAATTGTCCTTGATCCGTCCGGTGCTGCAATAACCGGCGCCCAAGTTGTGGTCGTGAATGATGCTACCGGAGCGCAATACTCCACCAGGACGAATGGAGAGGGGATCTACGTTGTCCCCAACCTTCCGCCGGGACTGTATCGCGTCCAAGTGTCAAACAGCGGATTCAAGACGATCATCAAGCCGGACATCGTCATTCATGTTCAGGATGCGCTCGCTATCAATTTTACGCTGCCGATTGGCGCCGCCTCCGAGATTGTGACGGTGCAAGGGGGCGCGCCGCTCCTTAACACCGAATCGGCTGCCGTTAGCACGGTGATTGACCGGCAGTTTGTGGACAACTTGCCGTTGAACGGCCGCAGCTTCAATACGCTGCTTCAGTTAACCCCGGGAGTAGTGATCGTGCCTTCAAGCCCTGACGCTTCTCCTGGACAATTCAGTATCAACGGCCAGCGGTCGAACGCCAATTCCTTCCAGGTAGACGGCGTCAGTGCGAATTTCGCTTCCGGCAAAGAATCTCAGGAGCAACTCGCCGGCGGGGCCCAGGCACTGAATGCTTACGGCGGCACGAGCAGCCTGGTTTCTGTCGACGCAATGCAGGAATTCCGCATCGTGACATCCACGTTTGCACCGGAATATGGACGCACGCCCGGCGGTCAAGTCAATATCGTCACGCGCTCGGGCACGAATCAGTTTCACGGCACTGCTTTTGACTACTTTCGAAACGACGTTCTCGATGCGAACGATTGGTTCATAAACCGGGCCGGCAAACCGAGACCGCCTGAACGGCAGAACGACTTCGGGGGAGTGCTCGGCGGGCCCATTTTTCGAGACAAGACATTTTTCTTCCTTTCTTACGAGGGGCTGCGGTTGCGCCAGCCGCAGGGAGCGGTAAACCAGGTGCCCACTGTGGCCGTGCGCAATTCTGCGGTTCCCGCTGCTCAGCCCATATTGAACGCATTTCCGTTGCCGGATGACAAGAACGCGACAGGCAGCCTGGCCCCGTTCACGGCGAGTTTTTCAAATAGAGCTACGATGGATGCCGCCAGCATCAGGGTCGATCAGAATATCGGTTTAAGACTTAGGTTGTTTGGCCGTTACAACGGGTCTCCCTCTCAGACGAGCGCCTTCACTCCCAACTTCGTAAACATTCTGGATGCTCTCAAGCTGGATACAACGACGGTAACCCTCGGGGCCACTGCACAGATTTCTACCCGATGGACGGACTCTTTCCGGTTCAACTATTCCAGGCAGCAGGAAAGCAGGGATTTTCAGGGCACCACGATCGGAGGTGCCAAGCCGCTGAGTGAGAGTGTGTTATTTCCTCCAGGAACTTCCGCCAAAACTGGTGAGGGGTTTTTTGCGACGTTTGATGGCCTGCTGGCACTCTTGGGAAGTGCCTCGCGAAACCGGACTTGGCAATGGAACGTTGTGGATGATTTGGTATTCGTCAAGGGAACGCACCAGCTCAAATTTGGAGCGGACTACCGAAGGCTACTGTTGGACTATCGGGGTCAAATCTTCGAGCCCGGATACTTTGCGACGTCGATCCAAAGTTTTGCCTCAAACGGTACTGCGGACTTCTTTGAGGGCTTCGCAGTTCATCCATCAACGACGCTGTTTGGCGCTTTTTCCGCCTATGCGCAAGATCAGTGGAGCATCGGACAGCGCATTACATTGACCTACGGCGTGCGATGGGAGCTGAATCCAGCGCCTTCTCGAAAAGACGGAACGAGCCTGCTTGCATGGCAGAACACGGAAAACCCCGCGCAGATTTCTCTGGCGCCTGCTGGCACACCCATCTGGAATACTACTTACCGGAACTTCGCGCCTCGCGTTGGCGTTGCGTACAAGGTCCGCTCGAAGGGCGACTTGGTGGTCCGGGGCGGATGGGGCATCTTTTACGATCTTGGCACCGGCATTTCTTCCGAGTTGGCGTCGGTGTATCCCACGGGAGCCGATAGTGGCTTCCTAACGGGTCCCTTTCCTCTGCCCATCCCTGATCCGGCAGTGGTTCCGCCAACGGGATCCGTCCATCTCGCTTACGGCCCAGGCACTATTCTTGGATTCTCGCGAGACCTGGAACTTCCCCGATCCTATCAATGGAATGTTGCGGTTGAGAAATCACTGTGGGGAAGACAATCCCTTTCTCTGACGTATCTTGGCCAAGCGGGCCGCCGGCTCCTTCGGGCAGATGAGCTGTTTAATCCCAACTCCAATTTTTCGGGTGCACGCTTCCTGTTGACTCATAACGGCGACGCCTCTGACTACAACGCATTACAAATCCAGTTCCGAAGACCAATGGCCCGGCATGTGCAAGCGCTCCTGAACTACACTTGGTCCCACTCCATTGATACCGCTTCCCTTGACACTCAACTGAGCGTCCCCGGCACGATATCTGCAATTTCGAATGACCGTGGCTCGTCCGACTTCGATGTTCGCCATGCCGTCACGGGCGCACTCGCCTATGACGTGCCGGAGATGCACGGAAACAGGATCTTGACCGCTCTAGGCAATGGGTGGTCGCTTCAACTCGTCGCGAGTGCGAGGACCGGGCTTCCGGTTCAAATCACGACAAGCGGTATCCCGGGGCTTACGACGCGGCCTGATTTGGTCTCGGGTCAGCCGATCTGGCTCTTTGGCTCACAATATCCTGGAGGAAAATCGCTCAATCCAAGCGCATTCGCAGTGCCCGCCACGGCGCGCCAGGGGACGTTGCCACGGAATAGTATTGTCGGCTTCGGTTTCGGCCAGCTTGACACCTCTTTGGCGCGCAAGTTCAATTTCACCGATAGAATAGGTCTGGTATGGAAGGTAGACGCCTTTAACATACTAAATCATCCCAATTTCTCATCGTTTGCACCCTTTGGGTTGAATTTCTTCGGCAGTCGATCGAGCCTTAATTTCAGTCAATCAAGTCAACTAGTGAATCGAGGCTTGGGAGGATTGAACGCTCTTTACCAGATGGGCGGGCCTCGTTCGCTACAGCTCTCCTTGAAACTAATACTCTGAGATGTGTCGGCTTCCCTGGAATTCCATGAGATCCATGGCCATAAAATCCATGAAGTGTCTCGTTGTGTGGATGTGCTTCACAGGCCCTCTACTCCTTCAGGCCGCAGGACAACAACTAGCTCCGTTGCCGGTTGAGGCCGTCGTGGGAGGCCATTCGTTTGGGCTTTACACTCCGGTGGAAATATCGCCTGATGGCAAGAGGGTGGCCTACGTAGTTGTCGACAATCGCCGAATCGCATCGACCAGCGCCAGGGACCGTTTGCAGACCGGCATAGCACGGCCTCCCTTTGCCGGTGATGTTTGCTCGACGGACATGACGAGTGGAGCCACCGAGTGCCCTACTGCAAAAAAAGGCAACAACTGGGCTCCCACTTGGTCACCCGACGGGCGTTACCTCGCCTTCCTCTCGGACCGGGACGGAAGCGATCAAGCGAAGATCTGGGTTTGGGAGGCAGCCAGCAATCAGTTGCGAAAGGTATCCGAGGTTAGCGTTCGCGCCAGCGCCATTCAATGGCTGCCGGATGGACAGCGACTCCTTGCCACAGTCCTCCCTGAAGGTATGACTCCCACCGGCTACGCTATGCGCATACTCGGACCGGACGGTGTCCGATCGGAGACAAATGACTCCTCTGGCCCCACGGTCTCAGTCTACCGGTCCACGGCCGCCGAAGTAGATAGACGAAAGGGGGCGAAAAGCCCTCAAGGGAGTTTGGAAAATTACCTGCGCGACCTGGCTGTCATCGACGTTGGCAGCGGTCTAGTGAGCCGCATTGACCGTGGAAACCGCGTGGTCAAGTACTCCGCTTCGTCCGACGCTTCTCATGTGGCTTTCACAAGCCCAACACGATTTGCAGATTCCGCCACACAACAAATTCTCTTTGATCTTGTCGTCATCAACATGAAGACGGGCGAGAGATGGACGGCAGCTTCCGATGTTCCGCTCGATTACGACGGCTCGTCGTTTAGCTGGTCCCCCGATGGCTCCCGGCTGGCCTTCCAGACCAGCAGCGTCAAAGGAAAGGGAGCCTGCTACATCGTCGAAGTAAACGGAATGAGTCCGCCTCGAAAGGTGACCGAATCCCTGCGGCAATCGCCATACAAGGCTGCCGCTCCCTTGTGGGATGCAGGCGGGCGTACTATCTACTTCATCAACGGCGGGACGCTTTGGGCAGCTGCTGCGGAAGGGGGAAAGTCTGCCGAGGTGTCACGGTTAGCGAACCACACCATTTTTCAATTGTCTGCCGGACCCGATGGGCGACTCTGGTCTTCGAATGCGGGCAGATCCAGCATAGTCTTGGCCCGGGCGGACGACACGAAGCAGTCAGGATTCTACTCGATAGATTTGGAGACGGGGCGAAGCTCCAGGCTTCTCGAAGACGGCCGGTGCTTCACTTGCGCTGTACGAGAAGAATGGCTCACCGCACATGGATTGAACATGCTGTACTTCGCCGGTGATGCCGAACACGATACGGATTTGTGGCTGGCTGACGCCAAGTTTCAAAATGTCCGCCGGCTGACGCGTCTCAATCCACAGTTCGAGAGGTACATGATGGGTTCGGCCCGCCTCGTAGAATGGCGGAGTTTGGACGGCGAACCGCTTAAAGGAGCTCTGTTGCTCCCCGCAGGCTACCTGCCAGGAAAGCTCTATCCGCTGATCGTCAATGTCTATGGTGGCGCGCTTCATTCGAATCGCTTGGCTCATTTCGGATTTGGTTATGCAGGAACCGACAACATGCAGCTGTTTGCTACGCATGGCTACGCTGTCTTGTTGCCTGATGCTCCGCAACATACCGGTACGCCGATGCTGGATTTGGTCAAGACGGTCCTCCCAGGCGTCAACAAAGTCATCGAGATGGGAATTGCCGACCCTGACCGGTTGGGGGTCATGGGACACAGCTATGGCGGATACTCGACGCTCTCTTTGATCGCGCAAACGACCCGTTTCAAGGCGGCGGCGATGAGCGGTGGAACGGGCGATCTTGTGGCTAGCTATGGCGAGATGCATAAGGACGGTTCGACTTACCAGGTTTCGATTATGGAAACCGGGCAAGGCTCGATGGGCGGAACCCCTTGGCAGTTTCGTGACCGCTACATCGAGAATTCCCCGTTCTTTCATTTGGACCGGATCGAGACTCCCTTGCTGATTCTTCATGGAGCCGACGACCAGGCTGTTGCCTCGCTTCGCGGCGACGAGGTTTTCGTGGGGATGCGCCGCTTGGGGAAGGAAGCAGAGTATGCAAGATATGAAGGAGAAGACCACACGCCACTCGATTGGAGCTACTCGAACCAACTGGACTATTGTGCTCGGCTGATCGCCTGGTTCGACAGATACTTGAAAGGTTCCGCCCCGTAGAACAATGAGTCGTTATCGCTGATTACGCTAGTCCCGCGGTCTAGATGCCGGTGCCTTGCCGCGTAAGCCCGTCCGATGGAAGTTTTATGCTGGAGCGACCGGAATGCCGGGCGCTCCAGCAATTGCCTACTCGTCTGCTTCATATGCGGGGATGGTGTGCAAACGGGGATCGCTTTGGCTGTCCACAACACTGCTCGTGGACTTTGTGCCTCCCTGAACCGCTGCACTGGCACAAGCTAGAACTAGGAGTTCTGGCTTAACATATTTCATGGTTTTCACCTCCTTCCTTGTTTATCTCTGACTGCCTTGAGTAAGAGCGCTTGCTAGGGTGGCGCTCCCGTTAGTGGTTACTCGTCCGCCTCATACGCGGGAAGGCTGTGGACGCGTCCATCGGTCGGGACGTCCGGGACGTTCGAGGTGTCCTTTGTCATTCCCTGCACGATAGCGAGAGCAGGAGCAAACGCTAGGAGTTCTGGCTTGGTGTATTTCATCGTTTTCACCTCCTTCCTTTTTCGGATTGCCTCAGCTGAGACGAAAGTCTTGTCTTCGCGCCCGGCCTCCTTGCGAGCCGTTTCGTGATTCCGGTCTCGTGTGTCGCATTGTGTTGCCTCCCTGTTTCCGAGATGTTCATTCGTTACGATGAGCTCGAGCTTGAAGACATGCGCTTGGGATACGGTGTTTCAGGGAGGCCTGGAATTTCCGGCATCTCCACGAGTGGACCCAAGTTGGCCAAGAGGTTCCGACCTCCAAGGTTTCTCAGCCAAAGCTCCACGGCCAAAGTGCGCATCAGAGTCACAACCAGGACCTCTTGTCCATGTCGAGCCCTTTGTAGCGCCTCGATGAATTTTGCGGAATCAGTTATTCCGACCGAACTGGCGAGCATGCGTTTGCTGAATTGCAACAGACTTGGCCATTCGGACGAAATACCGGCCATCGGCCCGCGTGCAACGAAGGCTTTGCGCTTCCTGTTCAGGAGTTCATCCGGGACGATGCCGGCAAGGGCTCGGCGCATCAGGGAGCGGCGCTGGCCCGGACGCACGAGCTGCTCCCGCGGGACGGCATAGATAAATTCCAAGAGGCCGCGATCCAGATAAGGGTAGCGCTTCTCGCGCGGTGGGTCTGATAACAAGTCATCACATGCCAGTTGTCGTCGCAACGCATCCAGTGTCGAGAGGTTTTCCTGAAAGGTTGGCAGCGGGCCAAACATCTTGAGCCTGCTTGCGTAGCCCTCAAGTGCCGTTCGATTCCGTTTGATGAAGCCTGGGTCGATCCACGGCGCGGGTCGCTTGTGCTTGGGAACGCCGACGAGGGCGGGAGGGAAAAATGCCCGGGCGGCTTCGAAGAGCAGATGAAACCAGGGCTTTCTTTTGTTCAGAGCCCATTTTTTCAGTTGATGAGCAAACGTTCCAAATTCGCATTTCGCAAGGAGGCCCTCAAGTTCCGGGGCAGGTGTTGGCACGCCGCCCATGACCTCGTCACCGCCGATGCCAGAGAGCACAACGCGATTTCCTTGTGAGGCCATGCACTCCGCAAACTGTTTGGCGGCTTCGCTCTGGCGACCGCTGCCTGAGCCCGGAGTCGCCGCAAAGCGTTCGCTGTGGAGGTCAAACCTTGGAGAGTTTCGCTTGCTGAGATCGATGTGCCAGCCGGTACGTCGGCGCTTTTCCTCGACTTTCGTGAAATACGGCCGTTCGTTCCAGTTGGGCTCGGAGTCGTCGTAATACGAGACGGTATCAAGGCGCGAGGTGTTGGCCGCAGTGTCGGCGAGGATCGTATCCGCCATGCAGACAATGGAAGAGGAATCCATCCCGCCACTCAATTCAGCGAGGATGGGACTGTCCGAACGGAGCCTGCGCTGGACGGCCTCCGCGAAGACCACGCCGAAGTGGTCTTCGTATTCCGTATCCGTGCAGTGACGGATTTTCTTTCCGGGATCGAAATCCCAATACTTTGTAACCGTTTGCTTCTCTGAGCTTATGCGTACCGATGCGGACGGCGGGACGGAATGGATCCCGACATAAGGAGTCAGATAGGTCGCTGGGAAAAATGACAACCAGCCCGCGATGTATTCTTCTTCAAGCGCGAACGCCTTTCCTGCCAGAAGAACCAGCGGATCGAGGATTGTGCTCCATGTGACTCTCCTTTTGTCGAACGCGTAGTAGAGATGCCGTGCCCCGATCGGATCCTTGGCCAAGAGGAGTGACCGGCTTCTTGGATCCCAGACCGAGAGAGCCCAATCCCCGATCAGCTTGGCAAAGCAGGTTGTTCCCCACGCTTCATAGGCTGCCGCCACGATCGCAAGGTCGGTTGCGTCAATTGCTCCAACCTTCGGTAATTCCCGGATAAGTTCTTCTCTGTTGTCGAGTCTCCCGTCCCAGCAAAGTACTGCACCTGAAGAAGTTACAAACGGCTGAATCTCCTTTCTGGACTCCTTGGTCGTATGGAAGGCGCGGTAGAGGATCCCGACGTTATCCTTTATATATGCACCTCCTCCGTCCGGCCCGTAAGGATCCAGCATCTTCCCTGCTTTTGTCAGATACTCATGGTCGGCCAGCCGGCCATCGATATTCCATCTTCCGAACTGCACGCTCACGGTGATTCTCCTTGGTGCCTCTTCGCCGCTTGGTCTTCAGCAGCGGTCCAACACCGCGTACATCTCGTGCACGTACGGTTTATCGTTGACCACGCGGCCTTCAACTTCCACCCAGGCGTGCGCCTTGAACGGCATCTGCTGTGCACCGATGACCAGCTGAGCGGGTATGCCGTGCCGTTTCAGCAGACACGCTGTGGCCGCCGACCGCTGCAGGCACAGCGCCTCTTTCCAATACCAGATACAAGCCATGTCCACGGCGAAGCAGATCCGTTCGATGTTATTCACGGCATCGGGACTCTTGCCGGTCGGATAGCTTCGGACGCTGTCGTACAACGCGGAGAAATTTCTCCGAGCGAGGTAAAAGTCGAAATGGATCAGTTTCAGATACGCTTCGAGCACAAGAAATGACATGGCAAACCCCCTTCCTTTTCACGCGGACAGCTGCAGCTGATCGCAAAGAAACGCCATACGGTCCGTCAGTGCCTCGATTCGTTCGCTCAGGGGAAGCACCGGCGAATGCCCGCGGAATGGGCTGTAATCGAGAAAGACTGGATACGGAGAAGCATTGGCCGCTTGCAGTCGCGCCGTCATTTTTCGGGCGTGGAGCGGATTGCAGTTCCGGTCCGCGTCTCCGGAGACGATCATCGTCGCGGGGTAAGCGATGCCATCGCGGACCTGGTGGTACGGTGAGTAGCGCCTCAGCGCTTCGAAATCGTCGTGGTCTTCCGCCGTCCCGAACTCTTCGCTCCACACATCCGCGTTGTCGAAGAGGTGATAGCGCAACATGTCGAGCATTGGGACCATGCAGACGGCGGCGCGAAAGAGTTCCGGCCGCTGCGTGATGGCGGCGCCTACGAGCAGCCCGGAATTCGATCCTCCGAAGATCGCGAGCTTGGCTGCCGTTGTTCGTCCCATTTTGATGAGCCATTCGGCCGCCGAGAGGAAATCGTCGTAGGCGGTCTGGCGTTTCCGCCTCTTGGCTGCTTCGTGCCATGCCACTCCGAACTCTGATCCCCCACGAATATTTGGTAGGGCGAAGAGACAGCCCCTTTCGATTAAGAAAGCAACAAAGGCGCTGAACTGTGGCGTCATCGATACGCCGTATCCGCCGTAGGAGGTCATAATGGCCGGATGACAGCCGCCTGCGAGGAGTTCTCTGCGGCCCACCAGGTACATCGGAATTCTTGTTCCGTCTTTGGACGGATACGAGAGCTGCGTGTAGCTGACGTCGGACGGGCCGCGGGGAACTGTTCTTTTCGCCCACAGCGCGCACTCTTTTCTCTCTGGGGAATAGCGAACGATGCGGATCGGATCCGTGAACGATTCCCTTTCGAGGAACACTTCGTCGCTCTCGGGCCCTGCGCCGGCGATCCGAAAGGTCTCGTCCGGGTTGACAGTCACCTCTTCGGTCTTTCGCCCTGCGAGGTCGTAGACGCGGATGTAACGGTCCATGCCCTTACTGGCGAGAGTCAGGATGCGGTTGTCGGCCACCGCCCATTGCAGGATGCGGCTGTCGCTGTCCGGAATGAGGTCTCGCCATTCCGGCTCAGCACCGGGGCGGAACCGCAGTTCCACGATGCGCAGATTCGGTGCGTGGCGATTGGTGATGGCAAGGATTCTTCCGCGCAGGAGCATTGGCCCGAAACTGTAGTCCGCGTCTCTGAGGATAGTTTCCGGAGTGCCTTCGCTTTCCCACGGCTGCACAAAGAAGTCCGTGCGCGTTTTCTCGAGGAAGCGATAGACGAGGAAACCGATCCTTGTGGAATCGGAGGTCAGGCAGAGCCTGACCTTTTCTCCCCCACCTGCGAAGAAGATCTCCCGGTCTTCGCTGAACTCGGTGCCGAGAACGTGTCGAAAGGCGGAGCGGCGATAGGGCTCCTGCCCGTTTGCCGGCTCGTGGACGTAGCAGAAACCTTTTCCATCCGGCGCGAAGGCGAAGCCGCGCAAATAGCCGCGTGGAAGAACGTCCGGCAGCGTTCGCTTGTTCTCGATGTCGAAGAGCTTGAACGTCCCCGTGCGTTCCCCGCCTTCTTTTACTTCGAAGAGCAGCAGCCGGCCGTCCGGCGAAACGCGGAGGGGCTTCACGGCGGTGTATTTCCCCGCGCCATGTTCGGCAGGGTCTACCACGAGATGATCTTCTGCATCGGCTCCGACCCTCATGTAGATACATGGCTGCTCTTGGTTGGCGAGGCGCTTGCGGAAGAAATACCGGGTCCCTGCCTTCTGCAAGGAATCGTACGTCTCGACGGCCAAGAACTCGCGAATGCGCTCGCGGATACGGTCCCGTCCAGGCAAGTGATCCAGGTAGGCGCGCGCAAATCTTCCTTGTTCTTCGATCCACTGTCGTGTGCGCGGCGAGTCCTGCTCTTCGAGCCACCGGTAGGGGTCCGTGATGGGAATTCCATGAAGAACCTCAGTGACGGGCTCTATGGTTGTGACCGGAGGAGAGAGAGTCAGTCCAGGCACAGTTCGCTCCCTTCGGCGGCGCGGACGGCGTCGCGGTACATCCGGCGCGTCAGGCTCCGGAAGTAACCGGCGAGCGCGGAATTCGAAGCGCGGTCGAGCGTGCGCCAGGCATCCCCTGCAATGGCGTGAACAAAGACCGCAACCGGGGGAGTCAAGGCGAGTCCCCGCCTTAAGTCATCGGGAGAAAAGAAGGCTGACCAGGGCCGGAGGTAGGCGGCCGAGAGCCGAGAATCCGCGGCTGGCTCCTTGACGCTACTTCGTTCCATGTGCCGGCGAAGATACTCGAAGGTGACCATGGGGTTCGTGACGCAGGCTTCGACCCAGTCGAGAAACACGCACTGTTCGGGAGACACCAGAACGTTTCCTGGATTGAAATCGATGTGGCCAATTGTGTCTGGGAGAGCAAGGCTCTGCAGAAGCGAACACGATTCCTTGAGCCCTTCCCCGAGAGAAGCAATCTCTGAGTTCGAGAGTGGCGCGGGTGATTTCTTTTCCTGGGCGGCCATCAATTCGGCCATGCGAGCAAGGAAGGGATCGATGAATTTCACAATCCCAGGAAGCCGCAGGTCTTTGCACTTCCCTTCCAGCAGTTCCCAGCTCTTGCCGATGGAGGCAATCTGCAGTTCAGCGAGTTCACCCGCGACTCGCTCCCAGATGGAACAGTCTGAGATTTCATCGAGCGCGATGCCCAATGCTTCTGCTGATAGCCATCCATTCCAGGAGCGGTTTACTCCAAGGATCCGGGGGACATACCTCGGAAAAAGCCGGGCGAGAAGCAGAGAAACAGGAAGCTCGTGAGAGTTGGGCTCCCCCGTGGCCTTAAACCAGAGCGCTCCATCATTTGTCTCCAAGCGAATGAGGCTGAAGGTTGGACTAGCATTCCATTGCCGGAAGCCGCCGGTGACTCGGATACCTAACGGAGCCACTTGCTCTTCTGTCCAGCGAAAGAGCTCCCGCAACCAGCCGGGGCGGGCGAATGGGCCAGGTCGTTCGCCTCTCCCATAGGAATCAAGTTCGCCGAGAGCTTCCCTGATAGCCGCGGCCTCTCCCGCATCATCGCAGTTACCGGCTGCCGACGTCGGCATCCAGCAGGTCCCGGCAGGCGCATTGTCGTTATGCCGAACCGACTCCATGACGGCGCACTTTGTCCCATCTTCAATTGGAGCGGAAGTCGTGAAGTGCGGGACAAATAGGCAGTAGGTTTCGAGGCCCCACTTTTCGTCGAACCTGGACACCAGTTGTTCCGCCACCCTTTGTCGCGGTCGAATCGCGACACGAGGAAGTGTCCGGGCGGAGCCGTCTTGCGAAAAGAGAATCTCGGAAGCGTTTCGCCGTGTGACAATCAATCGATACGTGTCCTTGAGATCTTCCGGTGATCGCACGACGGCCTCCTCTCACTCAAATCGTCAAACAACGTCAGCAGGTCGAACGGGTTGAAGGATGTGGTGCTTCTGCAGAGTCTCGATGAACTCGAGCACATCGGCGCGCACCACTTCCCTGTTTGCCCCGTAGGTATGGCTGATTTCGTCTGCGATTCTTGTTTGGTCGTATCCCCGTTGCATTAATTCGAGGATTTTGGCTCCGACAACGTTGAGGCAAAACATCTGGCCGTGATGGACGTCGAGGAGAATCCCGCCCTCCGCAGTCTGTGTTCGCCGGATTGTGTCTGATAGTTTGAACATAGGACTTGCATCTCAGGCGGAATCGACTTGGATCGCCTCGGCTCTAGTGGACTGTCGCACTCGCCCCGGGAGAATTCCAGAAACTCCGCTCACTGTTCGCACCGGGGCAGCTTGCGGCCGCAAGCTCCTGTGAAGACGGGACATACAAACAGGAGCCCAAGCCATCCTGACGCCTGTTGTGTTCGCATCTCTGACCTAAGCGAGAGCACGGCGACAGCGTCATTTTGGCGGGCAGCGAAACATTTTGGGTCTGACAATGCGCAGCGTGAACAAGAAGGTGATTGCGATCGTGTTGGTGGGGCGGCGGAAGGGGCCGGAGGGTGAGGAACGGCGGGTTGAGCGGTATCGGGAACTGGTGAGTTTAACGCGAAAGATTGTGCATCAAGCGGAAGGAGTGTTGGAGGAAATACAGCATCTTCCTCGGCGCCGGCAAGCACGGCTGAAACGACTACGGGAGATCCTGGAAACGATGGCCGGGCGTGTGCGACAGGTGGTGCGGCAAACCAGGGCGCGAGTGTTTCAAGGAATTACACAGTATCCGCACAAGATCGTGAGCTTGTTCGAGCCGCACACCGAAATCATTCGCAAAGGGAAGGCTAACAAGCCCAACGAGTTCGACAAACTGGTGCAGGTGCAGGAAGCGGAGAACCAGATCATCACGCACTATGAAGTGTTCGGCGAACGTCCCGAGGATTCCCAACTCCTGATTTCGGCGGTCGAACAACACCAGCGACGGTTCGGGCACGCACCACGAATGGTCGCGGCGGACGCAGGGTTCTACAGTCTAGAGAATGAGAAGGCCATCCAGGCAATGGGAGTAACGCGAGTCGCGGTGCCGAGTCGCAACACCAAGAGCAGTGAGCGAAGAAAATTGCAGAAAACACAATGGTTCCGGGCCGGACAGCGCTGGCGGACCGGATGCGAAGGCCGCATAAGCGTGCTGAAGCGGCGCCACGGATTGAACCGTTGTCGGTACCGAGGGTTCGAAGGTATGCAACGCTGGGTTGGCCTTGGGGTAATCGCAGACAACAATATTCAGATCGGTCGCTGCCTGGCTCTGCAACGGACCTGAGCCCCAACTGCCACGGCTCGGGACGCCCACGCACCGAACGGCAGAAATCAAAACGTGCAAGCAGGATCAGACGGTCTCTACAAACGAATGGCACATTAAGAGCGAGCTATTTTGCGACGGAACGTAGCTAGTGACAGTCGGAGATCAGTCGTGAGATGGAGATTCTGAACAGTTATTCCCCGCTGATGTGTCTTAAACTGAAGAAATCTCCGGATTGGAACAAGAACGATGCGCTCAGGAGAGACATCCGGCGCGGTCGCTGGAATCCGAACTGACTGACGCCGCGCGTCAGCCTGCGATGGGCTTCTTCCATCCCGACGGGGTCTGTGCCCAATTCTAAGTAGCGCTTCCAGCGAAGGACGGCGCGCTCGTGGTCTCCTAGCCAGTCATATAGATATCCCAAGCCCAATTCCGAGGTGGGTTGAGAGGGCAATTCCTTTTGCAACCGGTGCAGGTCGTTGATGGCCTTGCGGACGATCTCCTTATCGTCTTCGGAGCTGGCACTCAACAGTTTTGCGGCATCTTGGTACTTCTCCAGTGCCGAAGCGACATTGCTTTCCTGTAGATAAGCCAGCGCATCAAATAGTTCGACGAGAGCTTGCTTTTCGGCAATTGTGGAGTAATACGCGGCATGTCGTTTTTCAGTGGCATCATACCGCGGATCGATGAACCCTATCCATATGTCCTCGTAGAGGCTGGGACGGCTCAACGCATCACGTGCTTGCGCAAATTCCTCTTGTGCTCTTAGGGTATTACCTGACCAGAAAAGCGCTTCGCCGTAATATGCTCGAAGGACTGGATCGTCCTTGGTGATCTCCAGCGCTCTCTCATAACTTTCAATAGCCTTTTGTACATTACCTTCCAGGAATTGGCCGTAGGCCAGGTTTTCAAGCGTACCTGGATCTCGGGGATTCAGTTTCAGCGCTTTGCCGGATTCGCTAATGGCACCGAGGAAGTCTCCCTTCAGCAGTTTTACTACGGCCAGTCCCTGAAGTGCACTTAAGTCGTTCGGAACGTAGTTAAGCGCTTTCTGATACAGTTGTCCCGCCTTGTCTGGGTCTCTTCGTTCAGGGACGGATAGATAGGCCCACGCAAGCGCGAAGCAGGTGTCGTAAGCCGGACTATTGATGGCTGCCTGCTCCAAACGACTCATCCCTTTCTGGACCAGCGACTTATCCTGTTTCTTCATTCCGGCTAAGATCTCTGCCGTAGCCAGAAGAGCGAGGTAATAAGGCTCCTCCGGATCTCGCTCGTGGACCTTGGAGTATGTCTCTGCGGCTCCCGTGAAATCCTCTTTGTCCTGTCGGACCCGGGCCAGCATCAGCTGTGCGTACAGGTCATTGGGAGCGATAGTTTGTACCTTTCGAAAAACTTTCTGAACTTGGTCAGCTCTGTGGAGATTTCGATAAAGCCACCAGAGGTCGTAGTAAGCCAGCGTGTTCGACGGCTCCGCGTGAATGGCCTCACGGTAAAGCTTCTCAGCCACTTGGTATTGGCCTGCGTTCTGAAGCATAAGAGCCCTCTGGATCAGCGCTGGAGCGAAGCTGGCGTCCAACCGCAGCGCCTCTGTCAGCGCTTCATCTGCCCGGGCAATCTGTCCCAGGTTCGAATAGCCGATTGCCAGATTCAAGTAGCACCATTTGTTTTGGTCCTCGCCGGGTGTGGCGGCGATCGCCGCTTGGAGTTGGCGGATGGCTTGTTGAGCGAAAGGACCGCCTTTGTTAACCAATATCCAGCCGGACTGAAAGTGAGCGTCCCAGTCATTAGGCTTCTTCTCGAGTATCTTTTGGTAGGCGCGAAGTGCCTCATCCCATTGTTGAGCATCCCGAAGAGTCATGGCGGCCTCTTCCAAATGCCCTGCATCAGGGTTGAGTTCATCCGCACGATAATATGCCCTGCTTCCCTCCGCATACCGCCGTGAGTCGAAGTAAAAAGATGC
The DNA here is from genome assembly GCA_035704085.1 of Candidatus Acidiferrum sp. Taxonomy (GTDB): domain Bacteria; phylum Acidobacteriota; class Terriglobia; order Acidiferrales; family UBA7541; genus Acidiferrum. The sequence goes on from DASSXG010000029.1 coordinate 48,944, forward strand.
GAGGGCGGCAAAAGCCGTATCCGAGCCCGGATTCCGAGTCGTAGCGCGCACCAATACGGACTCGGCCTGATCAGGCCTCTTCTCTCGTCGGTAAAGATCGCTGAGGTCTGTGTAAGACGCGATCTCCGTCGGGTTCTGCGTTGTAGCCTGCACCAATACAGCCTCAGCCTCACCAGGTCTTTTCAGGCTTTGGTAAAGATTGCTGAGGTCTAAGTAAGACGCGATCTCCGAGGGCTGCACCTGAATCGCGGCCTTGTACTCTGCTTCTGCTCCCGCCACGTTCCCGCGCAATTCCCAAAGGTGTCCCAGGTTGCGATGGTATAGCGCAAGTTGTGGCTTTAACGCGACAGCCTTCTGGTACTCCTGGATGGCTCGCTCAGGCTCCTTGCGTTGGTGCGCGTTGCCAAGATTGTTCCAGGCCTCGTCGTAACTCGGGTCCAGCTCGACAGCTTTCTGAAATTCCGTGATGGCATCAGGTGTTTTGTGAATGCGCCGGTATATCATGCCGCGCAGGTTGTGAAGCTCTGCGGTGTTCTGCCGGAGCGCAAAAGCGTCGTCCAAAACGCGGCCAGCCTCGGCATACTTTCTCTCTTTATAAAGCGCGGAGGCCCTCAGGTACGTGGCTGAAGACTTTGACGGAACTAAGCGGTAAGTAACCCAGGAAGCCAGTACAAGCATTAGCGCAGTGAGTATTGCGGCTATTCTCCGCCTGAACTGTGCCGCTCGAACTTCCGCCTGGGCCGCCCGCTGCCACTCTCGGAGAAGGCTTGGCGAGATTCCGGCCCGAGTGCCCAGCTCTTCGAGATTTTGGACCGCCGCCAAATCGGCGACAGAACGAACCGCCGCCTCCTCAAGGCGTGCAGCGTCGTTTGCACTAACCCCAAAGAGAAGATCAAGGCTCTTCATGACGCCTTGGTTGCACTCTGCGCCAAACGCGAGCGCAACTCCGTGAAGGAACTCACGCCAACCACGCGCTGCAACGCCCTATACTTGTTGTCCTGGTCGGTTTTAGTGTCAGAGGACGGCTCAAAAGCCTGGACAAACTTCTCGACTTCTTCCACTTCCTTGGAAGGATCAAGGGCACGTTCGTTTTGCAACAGCCGGCTGACGGTTGTCTTTATTAGATCCCAATCGTACCGCTGAGCCATCCGGTCTATCTCTTGGTTCATGCGACCCTTAATCCGAACAGAGATGAAGGCGATGAGCAAATTGTCGCTGTTGAGCTTGTCTCGATCTTGCGCTTGGCCCGATGGGTCAATCCCCAGCCGGCGCTTTCCCCCAAGAAGTCGCCCCAAGGCGCTCGATCCATTGCCCACAAGAATCGCCACCAGGGTCTGTAAAGGCTGCAGTTGTAATAGCCCTGCAGTATTAAATCTCTGGGCGGTAAGAGATAGGATCATGTGCGAAGAAGGTGCGACGAGCGCGGCCAACGTGAGGAAAATCCCAGTCCATGGATTCAGAACCACCCCCAACCCTAAGAACGGATAAAACCTCTTCACCAGGCGGCCTAATTGCACAAACGCGGCAACGCCTGAGCCGAGAAGATACCAGAATACCGGCGACCCCTTCTGGTCGCCAAAACCAGACTCTCCTGGCTGATCTTTATCTTTAGGTGCCGGCTGTTTTTTCGGTTCATCAGGTGCTGTCTTAGGTGCTTGCGGGCGAACGTCCGGAACTTGAGCACTCACACATTGCGCAGATAGATGAAGGAAAGCGAGAAGAACCAAGGTAAGCAGAATACCGCTCAGGCTCCTCAACTGTCGGAAAGCTCTACGTGCCGTTGAGCCGCTAAGTGTAAGAGAGCCCAAAACTCGGGACTGGCAGAGTAAAACCACGGTCGTGTTGCCTCGACGAACTGTGGATCCATCAACCAGATGTTCCGCAGTCCCTCAGAGGCTCCCACCTGTGCTGCGTCGTCAGTCCGCAGGGAACAAATTATATCGGGTAATATTCTCCATCAGTAATAAAAAGAATGTCAATAAGAATCTCCGCTTCCATTCATCACGTCAAACTTCGGCGGCTTCCACTCCAAGGGGCCAGGATGTGGTTCGGCTTGCCGGGCGTGAGACTTCAAATAGCCAAGAGTATTGCTGACGGAAGCAGAATCGATCACAGATTTTGCGATCACAGCAGACGCTGCAAGGCACTCTTCAGGACGGGGATGGCCAGACCATCGAGGTCCAAATCCAATTGGTTCGGCCGTCAAAGAAGTCTCCTTAGAATCGTCGTTACCTGCCCGATCATCTCTGCGTCAATTCCATTCCTGAATTGCTGCGTGGCGAGCCGTCCGCCCGGATAGGCGCGGACGACGAGGTTTCCCTGATGTACAGCGCAACAACCACATAGGTAGCTGCCGTCCCGTTTGAGGAGAAGACATAGCGGCGGTTCGCAGACGGTCTTGGATTGGGCGGGATTCTTGACGCGACGGTTGACAACAACAAATGTGGTGTTGATGAGTAAGGGATTGCTTGACGCCTTATCTCCGCTCACCCAGAACACATCAGAAGGCGAGAAGTTCTTGAGGCCGGTAAGTTCATTGAGTGAATGTCTCAGGAAAAGCGGAACCTCTTCCCATTGCTTCATGAGGGAATCTAGGAAACCGGCGTGTTCCTTGATGCTTTCTTGCCCGTTTGGGATGTCGAGACCTGAACTTTGATTCGGCACCTGCCTGGGAACAAGTTCGTCCGGGATGGGGTCGTGGCCACTTTGATCGAGTGGAAGTTCACCGGTGCGTAAGAATTCGTCGAAGTAGATGCAGTACAAAACGCACAGCGTGATGATCTTCTGGATGTGCCGTGGCGGAGTCGACAGCGTTTCGTAGTCGGAAAGGGTGCTTGGCGCCGCGAAATAGAGTTCGTCCGACAGTGTGTTCGCGATCCGCCGGCTCAAGGCCGATGCCTCCCTGAAAGACAGTCCCGCCCTTAAACGGGAATGCTTAAGAAGATCCTTGAGATTGGGTTGTAGCTTTGGTGCCTGCAAAGGTAGCGGCTTTGGCAAACCGGTCGATTGGTGCGGCATTCCTGCCGTGCGCTGACCGGTAAGCGGGCGAATTTCAGCGTCCACCACCCCGAGGATTCTGCCTTCCTTGCCGAGCCTCAGTTCGAGCTGCGCACACGGTCGCTCTGGCGAATGCAGCATGATTATGTCTTTTTCAAGCACCAGGAGCTGCGAACAGGTGAATCCGGAACCGTGCTCAACAAGGAAGAGCCGCGGCCCGGAGTTATTCCTCCCTTCAGACAGCAGCTCTCCGGAGCGTCGTTCATCAATTCTGACGATGCTGCCAGGCGCAAGGTGCGGAAACGCAAGCACATCTCCTTCGCCAACCTTGGCATATAGAAACCTTCTCTTATTTAGCGCGAGTAACTCCGCCGCACGCCTCGGCGTTGCCGAAGCCAGGAACTGTCCCACCGGAGCCATAGGGGGCACATGCCCTGTGTTGGGCCTATCGACGAACCAGGGAATCCAGGCGTGTACGTCGTAGACCGAGGAATCCAAGAGCGTTGTCCGCTGCCTGGGAATCAAGAGCTGAAGCCGGGAAATGTGATCCAAGTCGAACCCGAACACTACCAGCCAATCGTGCAGCCGGTAGTTTGTGATATGGCTGAGAGCGAGCATCTGATGAATCGTTGGGATCAAAGAAGGATCTGCGACGTCGTAATAAAAGTTGTGTGGAACATAGAACCGGGAGGAGCGGCCGAAGATTTCAGCGGACTGCCGAGATACGCGGTAGAGAGTTAAGCCCCTCGTAGAAAGAATTTGGCGTACTTGTTCGGCCCGGTTCATTCGAAGGGACGTTAGTCCTTGGCCGTATAGCCAAGATTCCGTCCATGGTGGAAACAATTGCTCCAGTGGCCGCAATTGCGACCAGTCACGAAATTTTCAGCAGTCCGCACAAGACCTGTGGTTGAGTAGTTAAATAGTTACGTAGCTGGACATAGACGAGCTACCAGCGTAGGATTCCCGCCAATGGACACGCGTAAACCAGCTCCCAGTGCCGGAGAGAAGTTGAAGGAATTGCGTCTGCGCTTGGGACTGACCACCCGCGACGTGGAGGCGAAAAGCCTGCAGATTGCGGAGGACAGGCACAGCCGGGAATATTATCTGTCCCACGCATGGGTGACGGACATCGAAAACGGCAAATTCACGCCAAGCATCTACAAGTTCCATACTTTTGGCGCTATCTACAACCGCAGAATTACTGAGCTAATGTCTTACTTCGGCTTGCCCCTAGGCGACCTGAGCCGCTATCGCATGTCAATCGGTGTTCCCAAAACGCATCTATTGGACAGCGGGTCCGATCTGGAGACCGAGAATGTGTCGCTGCCGGCGCAGTTCAAGCCGGAATTTCGGTTGGAGAAAACAAATCTGCTTGCACGAGTCGTGGAGAAGTGGGATCAGATCCCTGTTGGGTTCCTACAACATCTTGATCTGCGTAAATCCGTGTACGGCTACATCGGGCTGGAGGATTACACACTCTTCCCTCTCATACGCCCGGGTTCGCTTGTGGAGATTGACGCAAATCAAAGAAAAATCAGCACCGAAAAATGGAATACGGAGTTCGACCGTCCCATCTACTTCGTGGAACTGCGAAACGGTTACGTTTGCAGTTGGTGTCAGCTGGACCGGGGTCAGCTGATCGTAATTCCCCACCCTCATTCCCACCAGGTCGTTCGCCGATTTGACCATCCCTCACAGGCAGAAATTATAGGCAGAGTGACGGGGGTAGCGATGAGAATTGTCAGCGAAAAGGAGCTGGACGCAGGGGAACACTCGACCGGTACATCCCGTTGACGCCGTGTAAGGACGGCGCTCAAAGGTTGGCCTTGCTCGGTTCTCAGATGGAATACAGATGGGTCGGGTAGTTCCATATTTTAGACTTGACTTCAGATTAGAAACTCCTGCAGTATCTTACCAATCTGTGTAACTCTCGTGCAGCACCCAACGGATGATCCGTGTTTGAGCACGACAGCCTACATGATCCCGCATTACCGCCCAAGCACCTGGACGGACAAAACCTAATCGCCGTGAGGCAGCATCCGGTTAAGGTGCACGGACAGCTATTCTATGATGACAGCCACACGCCTTGCACAGCGACTTCTCGACCGAATGCGAAAAGAGCATCTCTCTGGGAGGTCCATCCCGTGTATTCAATGCAGGTCTGTAGTTTACTTGATCTGGACCATTGTCAAAACAGCACCAATGCCTCGGACTGGGTCGCCCTCGAAGATTGGGCCAGTGATCCTAACGCGGACCAGTAACCGGCTGGCACCTTTGAGGCCCGCGCGTCAGGAGTTCATGTGCCCAAAAACATAGTCATCTGCTGCGACGGAACAGGGAACGAATTCGGCGACCACAACTCCAACGTGGTCAAGCTCTACGCCACGCTGATTATCGACGGCAAACAACAGGTCGGTTACTACCACCCGGGCGTGGGCACGATGGGCGCACCCGCGGCGTCCAACAGGATCAGCAGGGCTTGGTCGATGGTGATGGGACTGGCGTTTGGGGCCGGATTGCTGGCTAACGTCGGCGATGCCTACCGTTATTTGATGACCGCCTACGAGGATGGGGACAGAGTTTTTTTGTTCGGCTTTAGCCGAGGCGCGTACACGGCCAGGGCACTCGCGGGCCTGCTGCATATGTTCGGACTCCTCTATCCCGGCAATGATGGCCTGATCCCATACATCCTTCGGCTCTACGCCAAGCGAACGCGAAAGGCCGGTGGGATGACGCACACGTTCCAAGTGGCGGATGGGTTTAAAGCAACATTCTGCCGCCATTGCCCGTTGCACTTTGTTGGAGTGTGGGACACGGTGAGCTCTGTTGGATGGATCTGGGATCCCCTGAAACTGCCGTATACGGCAGTAAACCCCGATATGACCGCCGGGCGCCATGCCCTTTCCATCGATGAACGTCGTTGCTATTTTCGAAACAACTTGTGGGGCGCAACGTTATCCGGCCAGGATATTAAACAGGTCTGGTTTGCGGGCGTGCATTCTGATGTCGGTGGCTCCTATGCCTACGCGGAAAGCGGGCTGTCGCAGATCAGTCTGGAATGGATGCTCTGTGAAGCCTTGTTGTTTGGATTGTTGATTGATCCGCAGAGAGCTCAAAGGGCTCTTGGCAGGATTCCTCCCCCGCCACCCGTTGCTCCTGACCCTCGCGCGGCTTTGCACAACTCACTGACCTTTTGGTGGCGGCTCTTGGAGATCTTCCCTCATTCCTACTACGACGCCGCGTCAAAAACCGTTAAGTGGCGTATCCCGCTTGGAGCCAGGCGTACGATCCCGGACGGGTCCGTATTACATCAGACGGTAAACGAGAAGCTCCGAACTGACCCGAATTACAGGCCGTTCAACCTGCCAGCAAATCCCCGTGAAGAAACTAGGAGCGCTTGCCAGTTTGGGCCGTGAGAACAGCAATAGAAAGTAGATTCCGTGAAACGATTCCCCAGTCCCGCATCACTAATATTCGGGATGAGCTTTCCTAAACGAATCTAACGCAGTTTTGAAATCGGGCGAACGCACATTCGCTATCGCCTCTAGTCGTGTGCCGGCGGTTTTTAGATGCGAAGTTGCATCCCAGGAGGACGAAGAGATGATGGAGGCTATTCTTGCGGCGAGGTCATTGAAGAACATGTATTCCGGTCCGCGACTAGCAAACGGCACTTCGACGTTGTCGCGAATCGATTCTCGCAGGGTCTGTATTGCCTGCCTGAAGAGACCGAGATCCTTTAGCGCTTTTTCCTCGAGCTGTCTTTCAGTTGCAAGTTTGACCATGATCGCTTCGTTTTTGCTCTCGACTTCGCACGCCCGAACCAGCAGCGACCAGCGAGAATCTGCCGGAACCATCAAGTCTGAATCTGAGTTTTGCTTGATAAGGCGCCAGACCTTACTGACTTCCTTGAATTCTCCATACAGCGAGTAGAATTGCTGAATATTAGTGATGTCAGTCTCGCGTCGTTTCTGAATCAGGTTCCATCTGACCGTAAGCCGTTGGCCGATGAGCCACCCAAGGCTAATCGTAACAAGCGCGATGAGGAGGTTGAGCCCGGCCTTCAACAATTCTACATATAGCGGATTCATGACTTCAGTCACCTCGAAAGATGTCTAATGGTGCCAAGGCCAGCTGATCGCGAGCGGCGCCATCAGCGGCGGATTCTGCTGGCCACCTTAATAAAAATACCCCACTCGACAGAGCGTTAGCTGTTTGCAATTTCCAAGCCGATCCTTAGCGCGCTTGATGGAGGATCCAGTCGATCTTGCTAAATCCTTGTCAACGTCTTTGCAATGGTAGTCCAAGCGCCCGCGTCACCCGCTTTGACGCTTTGGATGCCCGCATCAGCAAGGGTTTTTGCAATCTCATCGGGCTTTGCCGCTGCGAGTTTTGAAATGTTATCGATGCCCTTGCTGATCAATACCGTACGGGCATCTTGTGGAATGGCGCTGAATCGGTCGAGGGTAGCCGTTCCCACATCCTTCGGAGCAATTTCCAGACCCAGTGATAGTGCCACTGCCGCCGGGACGCCTCCGGACGTGCGCAGTGCTGCCGCTTCGCCTTCAGATACTGCATCTATCATCTCCTGAGGAGTCTTAAAAGAGGCGACGTCGGGCAAAATGCCAACCAAGTCTCTTATACTTTGGCCGTCAGGAGTGGTCTCGTTGCCGAATTTTTGAACAAACAGCTGCTTGGTAAATGGCTGATTGCCAAGTGTATCGGTAATCCTCTTCGAATTCAGATTGACGAAGGCTCCGAGACCCGCCACGCGATTCATGCGAGGATCCGACATTAAATCTACGCCAAGAGTGGACATTCCGGGAAGCATCATAACGCCGCTCGGCGTGCGCCACAGAGAAACATCTTTTTGGGCGAATTTCGTGAATCCTAGGAAATCTGCGGACTGAACGAGTTGGCCAAACGGCGCAAGCTTACCGGATGGATCGGAGATCACGCCAAAAGTCTTTCCGCTCAGTTGGAAAACATCCGCGTTCAGTCGGTTCAACTCGGTGCGAACCTCATTCAACATTGCGCTCAGATCCTTGCGCATTTCGGCAAGGCAGGAGAATAGCTTAGCGATATCCTGCGAGAGGGCGTCCAAGTCACCCTCAATATCATGGAATCGTTTATTGAAACCCTGCTCGCCCCCAACAGTAACGCCTGCTTGGACCACGCTTTCGCCGTCTGTCCAATCCGAATGATGAAAGCCGCGATTGAAAACCGGTTTGCAGGCCTGTTCTTCGGCGGGAAACGCCTCCGCGTAATTGAAGGTGCGCTGGGCACGGCCAAAATTGTGATAGATCCAGCCGCCGACCAAAATTGCGGCATCCGAAGCGCTCACGTTCTTTTGGATGAGAGTGCTGTAAATCTGTTCGGGGGTTGTGCCGCTCAACTCTAGTTTTTGATCAATGGCCATGGATCATCTCCTTTGGGCGAAGAACTCAATCCAGGGGAACAGAGAATTCGCCGCGTTGCCGCAAGAGTCGGAACTGTCGATAGCTACGAGAGGCCCCGGGAGGAAGCGGATCAGCTTTGTCATCAGCGTCCAGATCGACGTGGTCATGACGGATGGAATAGGTATTGACCTCGACGCCGGCGGGATACGTGCGCTCGAGCAGATTCATCAAGAACTCGTATTGGGTGAGATTCAGCATCGAGTTCGGAGGCAGTTCGACGCGGTATTCGTAAGGGTCCACGAGGCCACGGCGCGCATAGCCCAGCACGACGACTGCGGCAAGGCCAGGGCTTGAGGGGACGTACGAAGCCCTGCTCCCGACAATAGAAACACTCCCTCCGGACCCGTCCAGGGGGACGACGTACCAGCGGAATCCCGTCGAACGGCGCTCGGAAAGATTGAGTCCTGCGCCAGGCAATCCCACGACGCCGACAACCAGGAGAATGTCGTTGGGACCAGCGGCTGGACCCGTGATGATGGGGAGCGCGGAATTGATATTTTGCTGACGGAAAAAAGTGATGAGTCGCAGAAGACCATCTCCTGCGGCGGGCTGGCCAGCAAGTATCTGTTGGGCTTGAGCAGGGGCAAGCCGAATGGTCGCAAGCAATTCGGGCGGCAGGAGCTTCAATTGAGTGACGACGGGTGCAAGCTTATCTATAGCAGGCAACCCGGCAACGCGGAATAAGTTCAAGGCTGGCGCAGGCTGGGGAGTTAGTGCTTTTTCCCACTGGGCGCGGGCATCGGCGTCCGTCAAGGCTGTCCACGCTGGGCCCCCTGAGTCTGCCCAGTTTTTTGCTGCTGCGCTTAGTCCTGTAACTAAGACGACGTGGCTCCCAGGATCACCGGGAGCTTGGAATCGCGCTTCGAACGGAGCAGCCTGTGCCGGAGCCGCGACCAAAGAGGTTCCCGTAATGGTCATGCCAAAAGTGGGCAAGTGCGAAAGATAGATCGTGCCTGCGTTCACGCGATGGACCGTTTGCAAACCGCACGCCGCCAGGAGCCAACTACCCTCGGGGTCCTGCGCCGATGGGGCAAAAGTCATGCTTTTCAGAAGGGCCTCGATTTCGGGATCCGCGGCCGGGGGGCGGTTGACGGCCTGGAGCTTGGCGCCCAGTTGGTCAAGAATGGCAGGGGCTAGCGGCGGAAGATCGGTGCCCAGCCCCATTTCGTATCGGCTGCCCGCAGCAGCATCCTGGGCCCGCAAGATGTTCCAGACGGAGTTGTCGCCAAGGGAACGACGGCAGCGAGCGACGCGCTCGAGAGCTGTGGCGAGCATCGGTGCGATGGCGGAATCATCGGCGAATTTGAACGATTGCCGGAGACTCGCGCGTAGAAGCTCTGCCTGCTGCCTAGTAGCCGAAGGGATGTAGCGCGCAGAATGCGCCGCGTTAGCGGCGGCCGAATTTGCCGGCCAAATCAAAAAAACTGCACGGATGAAATTCAAGAAATTGTTGCGGAATTTAGCGTCGCTTGTGCCCACAAGCTGGATGGCTATGGCGAATGGATTGGTTTCCTCGATAATATTGAATCGTTGCTTCAGACCCATGGAACCGAGAAATCCCTGATTATCATCTGCAGCCTTTCCAGGACCGTTCAGCCAGCCAAGGAGTAACTTGCGGTTGGGAAGGATATGAGGTCGGTACAAGGCAAGTCGTTGCCGATACTCCGAGTCCGGCTCCTTTACAGGTGCCCCCCCAGCATCTTTGCGAATAGAGGTGACAATCTGCTTCGTGTTGAGATCGAACAAAATCTGATCGGCAAAACGAGAGACTGCCAGCTCTGCGCCGTAACGATCGAGAGCGTCGTCGCGACTGGTGGAAAGAGCGCGCATGGCCGTGAGTTCTCGGCCCATTCGGCGGAGGCGCTGCTTTTCGGCGGCAACAATGTAAAGAAGCCGTCCTAGAGTTCCTTCCAAGAGGGTCGCAGCAATGCGATCGCGAATCGCAGCAGCCGGCACGGGATTTAGGGAACCATCGGCTGCAACTGTGAACAGCGAGAGCGCGACGGCGAAGGACTTTGTCGTGCGCGTAGTCGGATCGACTTGCGGGCAGTGGAGCGGAAGAAATGCGCCCTGCTCTGTATAGGGTGCAAACTCGATCGGCACAAGCGGCGTTGCAGCATTGTCGGGATCCAAGATGGCCTCGACCCGCAGAGATTGGCCAGCAAGTGGAAGAACTGGCGCGAGCAGGAGAAGAGGCTCGCGCGAGCTCCAGGGAATGGTGACTCGACCGGCAGCATCGACGGGAACACCAGTATCCACGGCGCCGGAGAGGAAAGGGCCGCAGAGATGCAGAACCATCTCGCGATGAGAACCCGAACGAACGATGTCAGTATCCTGCCAAGGCGCCATGGTTCTCCAAACTAGGTGATCGTCAACCGCGAATCATCATCCACAAAAACAGCGATCTCGTTGGCTTGCAGATCCGCGTTTTGTCCGCAGTTGAGCGTTTGCGGATCCGTCGAAGCACCTGCGGCGAAGCTCATACCGGTAAGCCGCGCAGGATAACGAAGCAGTCGAAGCTGTTTGAGGTCAGCGATCCCGGGCTCGTTCATCAGCGCCCAGGTCGCTTCGGCCGCGCGCACGGGTTGCCCGAAGGCAAGACCCTCAACGTAGCGACGGAGGCGTTCGAGCAGGCGAGTCTTCAATGCTTTGGCCGACGGCGATTGGTTCACTTGATCCTTTGGCCCGCTGGGAAGAGGAAGACCATTAACAACCAAACCGCTGGAAACGCCGACACCGATTTCCGTGGCGCGCTGTACACTCGGGAAGATTCCAAGCGGACGCAAATCTTCCATAGCAGACTGAACCGAGGCCGCGACCCCATCCTGCCCGTTCCAAATCGCGGCAGGAGTAAGAGCGACGAGGACAGTGAAGTAATAAGGATTGGCGATATCGCGCTCGCTGGAAAAAACTCGCTCGATGAAATTGAAATCGCCGAAAATGGATTGATTTAGATCCAGACCTCCCCAAGCGTCGCGGACAAGAACCTGACGAACTCCCGGAACGAGAGAGACGGCGAGACGAACCGCGTCCACGGTCCAGATCGAACGCGGAGCTTGCAGCAAAAGACGGCGGTAACGCTCATCGGGCCATTGCAGTTCACCGCCGGAGAGGGAGTGGGTATGATCGATCTTGATGTCGAAGGGGGCACCGGCCAATTGCGCCGCGCGCTGAGCGGAAAAAAAGGTGCCGAGTTTGTCGTCATCCCAGGCATTCCAATGATCGAGCTTTTGCGGAAAAGAGCCGTCAGCGGCGCGAGCGGTGGGGTCGACATTGTGATCCGGGCCGGGAAAGAAAGCGGTGACGGCAACTTGTTGCTCCTGATTGAGGGCCGAAAAGATTGCCGGCTCGTCGGTGGCGACGTGATGGCCGCCGGCTGTAAGCATGCGACTGCCGCGGGGAATCGTTAGGGGAGAAAAGCCGTCGGGAATCTTGCCCTGGAGCTTGAGCTTCACAGAACCATGGGCTTCCAAGAATGGCCGCGAGAAGCCGAGCTCTTCGCCCAGTCTGCTGAGAGATTCCCCGATAGCAGAAATGACAAAGAGGTTGTCGTACATCGAGGAGAGGGCGGACCAGGTACGCGCATCCTCCAACGCTGACACTTCCAGGATCTTGCGGATCGCGGAGCCCGAGCTGAGATCGAGATCATCGCCAAAGAGAGAACGGGCCAGAGCGAGCTTTTCCGCCAGGAGGCGAGCGAAGGGCTTGGCTACAAATCCCGTGGTGGTGACGCCAAATTGATTGGAGCCCGTCGACCTGGCCACGGAAGCGTCAATGGCTAGGACGTCCGCGGTCTGGACCTGAGTTGAAGAGGTGTCAGGCATTGAGACCCACCTTTCCTAGACTGATGGTGTTTTGATCGCCGGTGACGGTTTCAAACGCGACGCTTACGTCCAGCTCGCGCGAACCAGCGGGCGCCGATTCCAGGCGGCCGTCATCGAGCTTCACGTCAAGAATCCGGCGAATCCGCGGATCACGACGCAGCACCTGAATAATGGAAATGCGGATGCGCTCACGAACGAGGATCGTTTCAGTTCCTTCAGCGATTGCGTTTAGGCCATCAAACCCAAACTGCGAGTTAAAGATGTCATCGCCGAGGCGGGTGGTGAGGGCGATTGTTAAATTTTGGCCGAGATTGTCCATGGCGGAGACGCGAGCGAAGTCTCGGCCCGTAGGCCCCAATTCCAAGCGCAGATCGCGGCCGAGGTCGACTCCAGGAAGTGTGGGTTCACATGCCAAGCTCCACCCGAGAAGTCGTTGCTGCAAGAGCTGTTTGTCGCGATCTGGATTTGGCATCGCAGCTCCTCATGCGGCCGAGAGTTTAGCTTGCCCAGCGACGGCAGAAACGGATCCCGCGTTAGTTGTGCCATTCAAACTGTCGAGCAGAACGGCAACTCCTCCTACCGAGAGTTTCGAGGCGGAACCGGTTGCAAGTGCCGATACCGATTTGCAAGGCGGATTGTTCGTGCAAGCAAAAACCCACTGAGCCGTCTGGTTCTGCAGCAAAACAGGAGATCCGCTTACACTGAGCTTCGCCGTCGAGGGAGCCGTAACGGGAAACTGGTGAGAACAGGTCACTGTGCTCGAAATTGTCAATGCATTCGACATGCGCAACGTTCCTTTCGTCCCGAACGTACTACTGCACATCTACCTTGGCGCCTTTCAGGGTGATGTTGCCGGACCCGGCATCCAGCGTAATGCTTGCGCCTTGAATTGAAATGTTTCCGCTCGAATCGATGGAAATCTTGGCTTTGTTGGCCTTGTGCTCAATCGTAAGGGTGTCCGCAGTGGCAGCGTCGGGGCGCTTCCCTGCCTCCTTGAGGCCGTTCTTATCAAAGCGGATCGTAAGTCCTGCGGCTTCAATCACACGAAGTCCATCCGCGTCGATCAAGTCCTGAGTGACCTTGCCCGAATATGGTTTCGGCGTTGCATTGTCATCCGAGAATTGAGCGCGATCGCCCGAGGAAACTTCGGCGGGAAGAATGAGCCACCAGTCTCCGGGATTGGATTGCGGCCCCTTTCCCGATTCCCATAGTGCACCAATGTCGACTCCGTCATCCGCGAAGCCGCCGCGGTGGGCAACGAGTACGCGGGTTCCCGGATACCGCGGCAGCACCAGACCACACTTGCCCCAGGCCACAGGAGTCAAATAGGGAATGTCCGTAGCGGGCGAAGCGCTGGGGCGTTGAACCGGAAGGCGGCGAGCTTGATTCGAACGGCCATCGGCAGGCGCCAGCCCCTGCCAGACTTCGACTGTTTGGCTGGGCGGCTCGTCGGTACCTTGCGAATTCATTTTGCGGACTTCGCCAACTTCCGGGAAGCGCAGCGCATCCACGACGTCACGTGCAGCGTTGCGAAGCGCATGGGCGACGTCCGTGGCGGGATCGGCATGAGCCGTATCGCGGGAGCCCTGACGATTGGAGCGGCTAACGGGTGTGTGCTTGTCCCATCCGTCTAAAGGCTCGCTGTCCTTGAGGACTACCCCCGTCAGCGTCGTGACAAAGCTGGACGCGCGTCCAAGTTTGTGCTCGACAGAATTGACGTAGAGCTTCACGGAGTCGCCGCCGCCGATGCCTATGGGAAGAAATGAAGTAACCGCCGAAAGCAGCGCAGCACCGAGGCTTGGAGTCGTCTTGGAAAGATCTTCGGGAGCTGGGACAAACTCGACGACGTCACCCGGCTTCAGATCGGGGCGACCCTTTGAAGTAAGGCGAAATTGGTCGCGAGTGGGCGGTTTTTCCGCGTCGCCGTCCTCACCGACACCCGCGTTCGGATCGGATACGACAGACTCCAGTTTTTCACTTTCGATCAATCCGCTCGACAGCTCGAGCTTCTTTGGCTCATGTGGAATGATCTCGCGGACGCCAATCCGAAGAACACCATTTCGGATGAGAAACATGCCCCGCCCGTATTTGCCCGTAAGCTGCTCCATGCGCTTCCCTAGGTCCTGCAGAACGGAGAGCACAGTGCGGCCTTGCTCAGCCGAGCGACTGTCGGTACCAGGATTATCTGGATTGGGCGAAGCGCCGTCGCTTTGACTGCCTTCCGGGGCACCTTTGTCCTCCCAGCTTTCTGAAGGGATGTTGGCTCCATTAGGGCCAAGGAGCTGCGCGAGCATCGCAGAGAGCTTTTCGGTGGGCGCGATGCTCTTGCAGCGGCGCAAGGCGAGAGTTTCATAGATCCATTCACGAGCGATGATGGTGGTCTCGTAGCGGCGCTGCCCCGCCTTGCGAGTCACAGAGACGATCTTGAGGACAGCGACGAAAGCTTCCTTGGGAAGTTGCTCGGACTTCGAAGGACCAAGTGCATCGGTGAGACCGGCGACATTCGCGAGGTAACCGCCGACCTTCTTGTTGGTATCCACCCAATAGAGGAAAAGTTTCAGGGCGGCGACTTTGTAGCTGTCGCCATTTTTTTCCCTGAGTTTTTGGTAGTGATCGTCAGTCAGACCTTCGATGACAAAACTGTAGGCCCCACCTTCCAAGTTGGCGGGCAAAGCCGCGTGGATTTCGGCGTAGTAATCGTCGCTGCCAATCTCCAATCCAGCAGGGCTAAGTTTTCCGCCTTCTTCTCCACAAAAAGAAATCAGCCAACCGGCAGAATTGCCGATCATGGGTTTGTCAACGAGAGCTGAGAGAAGCGCGCTCATCGCAGGATTACCTTCTTGTTCTGAAATCGCCCCAACGGAAAGAATTCCCTCAATCCCAGCGTCGATTCGATACGAAATCTTTCCGGGAGCACGAGAATCAGCCGCGGCAATAGATAAGGATGCGGAGGCGGATCGGAGAAGTGATTCACGGCCTGATTGGAGTGCCGCCAGGCGAAAGAGATGCGGGAACCAAAGTCTCCCGGACCTCGAAGAGAACCCGCATAAATTTCCCAAGAAAGAACGTACACTTCGATCTGCGAGCCCTTCACAGCGTCTCCAGAATCAGAGGCAATCCGCCGCTGACCGGCGCGCAAAGGAATCGAAAAGGCCAGCGCGCCGTTCAGGCGCACGAGCAAGCGAAGCGGCGCGCGTCCGACGCTAGCGACAGGCTCGGCGGGATTTGGCGTATACGGTGACAGTTCCTCTGCGCTCCGGCTTACAAGCGCGGCAGGATCGGCGTCCCGCCAGGTTAGAGCGACCCCGTTCGGCATGGCGACGACCAATTCCGTAGCGCGGTCGAGCGCGATTGTGTGAGGGAGGCCGTCAAGGATTTTCTCGTTGACGGAGGTGAATCCATCCGGAGCCTGCAGGGGGGCCTGCGGCACGAGATAGCGGCTGACGGGTATGGGCGCCATGGACATCTTAGTTGCCTCCAAAGTCGGCGAGGGCGCCAATACCCAAGCTGGCGAGATCGAGAAGTTTACCGAGGCCACCGGGAAGAGGCATGTAAGCGAGCGTCATAGAAAGGTCCAGGACTTCCCGCTTGGACGAGGAGGCGCTGAATTGCAGGCTCTGAATCTGCATATCCGTGCGGATGGTCATGGACGTGACAAGAATGAGGCCGGAAACTTTTCCGCCGGTCAGTCCCCCAAGAGCGGTACCGCGCTTGCTGCTCTCGGCGAGAGTTTCCAAGGAAAGCTTCCATGTGAAACGCTCGGGACCAACCAGAACGCCATTAAGAGTAACGGTGTCATCGTGAACGGCGACGGCGGCTTTCGCGCCGGAGGAACCGATAGGCGGAAGATGATAACTCTCGGAAAGAGACATCATCGTGACGGCCCATAACGGAATCGTGATGATGCCATCCGAGAGGATGGCCGACGGAATCGTCAAATAGGATTGAAAGCTTTTCGCCATTGAGATCGTCGCTCTCCTTTTCAGAAGGTGTCAAAAGAACTGAATGATTTGATCGGTGTTCTGAAGTATCTCGTCGCGAAGCGCCGCTTTCTGCGCCGCATAAGGGTTGAGCAAAGGATGATCGAGAGATTTCAGCAGCTGATCTCGGATCTGTGCTTTGAGCTGTTGTGAAGAAATGCCGCTCTCGGCCGCCTTTGCAACAATTTCCGGTTCGCGAATTGCCCATCTAATCCGAGCAAGCGGCTTTTCTCCCTGCCGCGCCGTCTCGATTCCTCTTCGGATATCCTCGGCAAATTGCTTTTGGATTCGGGCTTCCTCGAACAGCGGCTTCCCGCGGACAAACAAACTGGTGATTTCTTTGATCTCAACGTCGAGCACGGTCACACGCGTGTACGGCGTGACCAACCGGATGTCGATTTCCCTAATTACAGCCCCACCTCGCACAATCTTTTCCTCGAAGAGGACGCGGGCAGCCGGGTGTTCGTCGAGCAATTGCTTTGCATACTTGAGTTGTCCAAGCGCACCCTGATTCAAATTTTCCTCGAAGCTCGAAAGATTGCCTATTAATCGTCCCAGACCCTCGCTGCGCGGCCCGAGATTATCGAGGGTGCCAAAAATAGACCGCAGAGCCTGCTCGTCCTTGAAACTTCGGAAGAGGAAAAGTGTCTTCTCGGCAGCTTCAGAACCAAATCCGCGTGCCTCGAGAGCCACGGATATTCCTCTCAACTCATTGGGCTGCATATGTGGCGCGATCTCCAAGAGGAGCCGCATGTTCGGAGACAAGTAATACGTCTGCCCCTTGAGTTTTGTCAGAAGGGCGGCGAGTGCCCTGCCCTCTCCGCCACGCGTGAGGAAATCCGCCACGGCGCTAAACTCTTGTGCCGTCAAGCCTGTCGCTCTTAATCCTTGCATGCCCTCGTCAAAGAAAACCAATCCCTCCAAGATTCCTCTGGCATATTCCTCTTTCTCCCGCGCGAGGACACTGGCAACCTCGTTCAAAATCTCCCCGCCCTGAGGGTGTTCATGAATGCGTTCTAAAATATCTCTGATGCGTTTGGCTCCGGCAGTCAGTTGACGGCCTGCGGTACGCTCGCCAGCCATCTTCGTGATCCTCTCAATTGCCGCAACCCTTTCGGCTTCTGTCAATGCTGCACGGGGGCCTGCTACAGCCTTAGGAGGACGGATGCCTGGTTCGTGTTCCCACGTTCGAGTTGCGTCATCCCACCTCTCGAAAAGTGAGTGCCCCCTGCTGTCCTTTACCTCCCGGAACAATTGCCTGCCGCCCTTCTGATCCAAATCACTCACAATACGCGCGACAGTGCCTCGGCTCGAAGGTGCTTCCATTGCGCGGAAAAGTTCGTTAGGCCCCCCGGCTAAGGAAACATCGAGGACATCCGCGCTCAGCTTTTCAAGAACTGCGCGTGGGTTCGGTAGTTCGCTAAGCGCATCCAGTACTGCTGCCGCCTCTTTTCGGCCGACGAGCGCGTCCTCAAGCGCGGTAAGGGCAGCCTCAGTCCCCTCCACTCGGCTGAGGATAGATCTCAACTGTCGGGCGAGGGCCGGATACTCCAAGCCTGTGCTCCGGCCAAGCGCGTATAGGCGGTTGGGCGTGAGCAGATCAGCCAAACCCCCGAGTTCACGATCAAGCTGTTGAAGCTCTGCTGCTCCCGACTTGCCCATGAACGCCGCGAGACGGGAGGAAGAGCCGAAAGGAAGACCTGCGCCAAACCGGCCCACTGTTCCTTCCCATAGTGACTTTCCCGCTCGAAGTTCCTTAGCAAGCAGATCGTTAAAGAACGCTTCTGGCATCGGAATCTTTTTCGTCAGCCAGGCCTGGACATCTCCAATTCCTTCGGGCTGCAAGAGCGCAGTTTCAAATTCCTTCTGCAACTGAATCAGGTTCCTCTCGTATCGCGCAAGCATCTCTTCTTGGATCGCGCGAACCAGAGCCGCCTTCTTTTCCGCTGTCAGCGCGGCTCTGCCGCTTCCTTGGACCCACCTCTCGATGCTTCCTTCCATAGGTTGGATCAGTTCTGGGGGCCAAGCTTCCAACCGCCTCCATCCCAGGAGCAGCCGCTCCAAAGAGCGTCCCAACGCTCCGGCAGTTTCCCTGGCAGCCGTGCGTTCCAGTTGACGTGCAATGAAGAAGGGACGCACTGCTTTTGCGCCAGCGGCCGCGACAGCACCAACGTCGATTGCAGCGAATATTACATCCACCGTCGCTTGAAGAATCGCCGCCTGGACTTCCTCTTCGGATACGATCGGAGCGAAACCATATTGAGAGAGACGCGTGCCCCGCAGCCGCCACAGGTGGACAGCCTGCCCGACAGAATTGTAAGCCAGACCCACGCCGACAACGGCACTGAGCGCGAGCCCTGCGGGGGGAAACAGAAAAGTAGCTATGAGAAGCCCGATGCCGAGTCCAACCCACTCGATCCAGCTGGGTCCTTTTACAAACTCCTCGACGACCTGCTTGAAGTAGGGGTTGTACTCAAACAGTAGCTGGAGTCGGGCACCCGCTGCCGCACGCACAAATTGGAGTTTTGCTGCGATGTCGCTCGTCAATTCCCCAACGGCTTGCTCATTTTTCTTGATTAAGAATTGCATCTTATCCCGCACGAATTGCAGGATCGCCTTCGGCTCTTGATCTGCCGCCCAAACTATTGCTTCTTCGATACTAAGCGTCTTCTCGTCCCGAATCGTGAGCAAGACTAGGAGAGGCTCGAGGGACTGTACGAGCTCAAACAACGGGACCAGCCGTTCACGCTGCTCCTTTGAAGACGCCTCTAGTTGTAGTCTCTGACTGTGATACTCATCAGCAAGTCGCGCCTCTCTCATGATAGTGAAGGGGTCTTCATCGTCACCATACGAGGGTTTATTGAGTTCCTCTAAATTTTTCAATCTCTGCAACTCAGATGTGATTTTGTAGAGCTCCTTAGCCGGCTCCCGAAAGGATTGAATGAGTGCCGCGAATCGTTTCAGCCACTGTTCTTCATTCTTGTCCAGCCATGCCAGAAAATCGGCCATGTTCTTCTTGCTTGTGGCGAGCATGTCCAGCGAAAGGAGCCGACAGAAGTCTTTGTAAAAAAGAATGAGCTTCCATTTTATTCCAAGCAGATTGAATCTAGATCTCTCGTCACGAAGCTCCCACTCAAAGAAGACTTTTCGCACTAGGACATCAGCGCGTATTTCGTCTGGACCTATGGTCAGCCAGCCAAACCAGAACCACATCCACTCATCTTCACCTGGCGGAGGAACGTCCGGAAAATTTGGATGAATTCCGAAAGAGGCCCAGTTGCCACCGCGTACCCGTTCGCGAGGTAGCGGCTTTGCTCCAACTACTATGATCTCCTCTACCACATCCGGTTCAGCAGCGACACCGAAGACAATTCGCTTATCTCGGTGTGGTGCGGCCATGCTCGCTGTAATGAAAACCGGTTCGGAGTGTCCGCCGTTGAGCCGCCGCTTTGTGGCCCAATACTCAACCCCCTTCTTCTTGCCAGGATGAAGAAGAAACCGCAGCTCATATTTCTCACGTAGTTGCGCGGAGATCGGTGTATTGGTGGAGGGAACGAATTCGTTCCTGACGATCTTTCCGCTGAGCAGGGGAAAAATATGAAGGAGATATTGCCCTTTTTCCTCGCCTTCGGCGACGAGTCCTGTTACCCAGATAAGAGAGGGCTTAGCTATCGGTGCCCAAATGCCGTATGCACCGTAATACTTGTTGCCGACCGGGAGCGGGGCAGGAAATACGCTTTCAATGTAAGCAACCACATCTTTGCCGCTGTAAAAAGTCACAAGGCGAAGCTTTTGTGGCTCTTGGCTTGCCGAAGCACTGACTAGCGAAACTCCCTTTTTCTGCCCTTGATTGTCATACTCCGGAATCGAGTAGGTGTCCGCTTCGGGATCAAAATTTGCGCGTTGGAAGGTCTCTACGATAGCTTCTGCAAGAACTGGGTCTCCGCACTCAAAAGATCCGTCTGAATCCCAAACGCCTGCATTCATCGCCGCTGTGAAAAAGACTTGTTTGAAGATCTTTTCGAGCTCTGCACGCAAAGTTGCTGGCACCTCAGACAGCCCCGCCCCCGACCAACATATTTCTGGAGTATGCAGCTCAATCCCAACGTAGCCGCCGCGTTTCGCAAGTACTACCTCGCGCGAGTTCTTGAGCGCCCGAGTGGCCGCGTCGGTCAGCGCGGATTCCAGACATCCCCGCCTCAGGAACAGCGCGCCGGGATCGACGCGGATGCGAGTTGGGATGTGAACGCTGACAGGCATTCTCAGAGGCTCTTGATTCCCCGAGCCAGGCGGAGGAGTGTGCGTTCGACGATGACGTCCGGATGAACCGCATCCGGCGCCGCCTTGACTTCGATCTCCACGGGGAAGTGATAATGAATGACCGACCGCACGTCGTCCGAGACGGTCTCCGCCTGGGCTTCGCTGCCCGCGGCAGGCAGGATGAGCTCGCCGCGGTGAACTAGTGCAATCCCAGTTTCCGTAACGCGTGCAGCTCGCGAAACTCCGCCGAATTCAGACGCTTCCTCAACCATCGCTTCCTCTCTGGACGAGCACGATCTCCGCGCCGTTCAATTCCTCACGGAATCTTCACTGCGCTGCCTTGCTTGGGCTCCTCGGATGCCTTCAGGCTGAATCCGGAGAAGGTCGCCGCGGGAGCACCGGAAATATTGGCCGCCGTAGGGGAAGCGCTCGTAATAATGCAATCGCTCATCACGATCGTTTTGAAAGACCAGTCGCTGGCGCCGTCCGTCTCTTGGAGAGTCACAGCGAAGCGCTTACGCTGGAGAGCTAGCGCGGTGAGTTTGGCAGCAACCTCCCCGATGGCTTTCACCGTCAGCGAAAATGACATGGCTTGAGGAGAAAAAACCACACCCATGTGTGTCTGCTCCAAGGAATGGAGCACCTCGGCATTCAGCGAAAACGAAGGGGAAAACGAATCGATCGGTGTGACGTTGACATCGTTCCCGTCTTCGTCCTTGTAAGAAACTGCCAAGCGAGTCTTCCAATCCGGCATGATGTGCCTCCTTAATAGTTCCTACCGATAATTAGAACTTGGGAGCCAGCGTCACCTTGAGACGGTGGACCGCAGGGCCGTAGGTCACGCTCACGAACATATCTACCGTCCGGTTCGCTCGCGAATCGGTGACCAACGTGCGATCCGCGGCGCTCCACGTGCTGTCGGGAACGCTGAGGACGTTTAGCACGGGGATATCGATGGAGTAGTCGGCGATCACGCTGTTCACGCGCAGTGGATCGAGAATCTCGTCCGTGCGCACTTTCAACTTGGTCATGCCCGGTTTGGTGATGCGCGCATCGCCAACCTGCCCGATGAGACCGGCTTTGAGCCGGAAATCAATGTCGTCTAGCGTACGTACGATATCTATATAAAGCAGGCCGGGATCGGTGCCGAAGATACGCGCTTCGCCAAAGCGCAGGCTGTCGCCGACGATCAACGACGATTGAATGATGGGGTCGATGTTTGCCTCGGAAAGGCCTTTGATCTCGCTGGGGCCGTATTGTGATTCCTTCGGCATTTGTATGCCGCGGACCTGCTTCAAGACCATCGAGATGTGCGGTTTATACCCAGCCATCGCGGCCATTGCGGCCGAAGCGGCATCACCGGTAGCGCCGCGGGCGGCGATAAGAACCATTCGGCCGGTATCGCTCTTCAGAGTGGCTACTGCAGCGCTCATGTCCGCTACATAGGTGTTCGTTTTTCCTTTTGTGGGATCCAGCATGCTCACCCCGATGCGTTTCTGACCTTGGGCGGACATGTTCTCCACATGGTCTTTCAGGGCGGTTAATCCCGTCGAAGGATTACCGCCGGCCGCGGCGTTTCCCACGTTCGACTCATTGGCTAGCGAAACAAATGTCACGTCGTCGACGGCTTCGAGGGCCGCCAGTGCCGCGGCGTATTTATCCCCATCTGTGCGGACTCCGTAGATCTTTGAAGGCACGGGATCTTGGAGCATAGCCAGTTTGATCGAACGGTAGAGATCCGTTTCTGCAACGACGCCATTTTTCTTGGCAAACAGGTCGGCCGCCTGATCGAGCGTGTCCACGACGAACGGTTTGTTCGTTGCAGCTGTACCTCCTGCCACTCCGGCAGCCGTCTTGCCTACGATGGCGATCACGCCCGGCAAACGTTGCGCAACTGGCACCAATGCCGAAGTATCGATTCGAACCTCAATGAAGGGAAACGCTGCCGCAACTGTCGCCATGTAAACCTCCTTAGTTCAACTTGAAATTCAATGCCTCAAGACTCTTCTCATACCCGATTCGTACGGTCCGCCCGCTAATTCATAGCCACGAGACCGATCCCTTCGCGCGCGAGCCATTTCCCCGCTGTCGCGCGCCGGGCATCGCGTGCCGCATTCGCTGCCATACCCCCCGCCGCACCCGGCCACCCGGCATCATCGAAAACAGCTGCCGGAACGATCCAGAGCACTAGCAGGGGCTCACGCAACTTCAACGAACGATCCGGGGAAGGCTCGAGGCCGATAGAATCGAGCCTCTCACGAAGAACTTTGCTTTCCGCCAGGAGATCCGCAAGCGAGAATCCGGCATCGCGAATCAGCAGAACGGCTGCGATCGGGAGTGGTTTGGGTGAAGGCGGAGCATTATCTGGAGGAGACATCTTCACTTGTACTCCTCCTCCTTCCGCGGTTCCCAGATAATGAGTCAAAAGGTCGCCCACTGAAGAGGCGCCAATCTTTCGAAGCACCTCATTTAATATCGCGTCCGTGAAGCCTGCGGGATGACTGAAGGTCGCGCGAATCCGGTCTATAAGCCGAGCTCTGCGCGCGGTCTCAAGCGCGGCCGGATCTCCCGGAAGAGCGCCGAGTGCCGCGATAATATCAGCGTCGATCGTGGCCAGTGCCGGCCAGCGGATGGCCACTTCCGTGATTCGGCTGTTGTCGGGCACGGTTCGCGCGATGATAGACCCGCGCCAGAGGGCATCCACACGGGAAGCAGAACTGTTGCCGAAGCCGGAGGCGAAAAACCGCGCTTCAATTTTCTCGACACCCCCAACGGGGTTCCACGATCCTTCCAGCAAGCTGAGCTTTGGGATACCGTATCCAAGCCGAAAGTCATCGAACACCGGTTGGAAGGGACCTTGGATGTTCATCGTGTCCGAGTCATAGGCTGCGCTGGCGATCTGTTGCAGCGAGGTATCGTCAAACACTTGCGCGCGCGACTGGGGATCGGAAAGACGGAGCAGCGTGGTGTCCACGAAGTTCACGGCTATAGCGCCCCCGCAGAACTCTCAGGATTGTTCTTCCCCCTCGACAACGCCATCCTGTTGGGCTTCCCGTTGTACTGTGCCAAATTTTTTTTCGTAGGCCGCGAGTGATTTCTGCAAAAGATCCAAGAATTCCCGGGCATAAACGGGGCTGGTGATAATGCGTGAGTGAATGCGGAGGGTTGGATCACCCGCATAAGAGTGGCCAAACTCGAGAACGAATTCAAAAGCGTTGTAGCCGATCTGGAATAAATTGGTGTACCGGATCTCCGACGAGCCTTCTGCGCTGGGGATCTCATGCTCTCCGTCCATCGGGCACGCGGCTCCACGCGTTCTCAACTTCTAGGCCCTTCGTGCCAACGCTGCAAGGCAATGACTAAAGCAGAAGGGATGCCAAACGTTTTGTTTCACCATTGCCGCCGTAGTTTGAAGCAAAGCAAGGGGATATCGAGCGACAACGCCCTATGACCCGAATCTTGCCTGGTCTTCGCACTCGCCCGATGTGACACTCCGCACTGAATGCCAGGCTAAGAAAGCGAGATTAGATGTTCTGCAAGAATCGTCTACTTATGAACTGTTGGAAGGAATCTTCGGGCGAATGTTCTGAATCTCTATGAAAATCTGCCAGTTACTTAGCAGAGACGGGCTTGGGATCCTGAGCTCCAAAAAACAAACGGTGCGGGAGCACCCAGCAACCAATCTTCGATAAGGTGAACCGCACGTCGTAACATCAAGATGTGACAGTGGTGTCACTGTTGTGACATTCAGAGACTTTTGGGGAGGCCGCCGACAGAGGACAGTGAGCCGCCTAAGCACTTAGGGTCAAGATGATACCGGGCGAGTTTTCGGTACACGGTCATCCGCGACCAGTTGAGTCTGGCGGCAGCCCGGCTCTTGTTCCAATTCGTCTCCAACAGCGCGGAGAGCAGTTTTTCGCGTTCCAAATGGCCAACGTTTCTCGATTCTTCCAGTAATTTGCGAAAAGCCAGTGGAAAGTCCGAAATAGACGCTCTCAGCGCAAAGCTACTGACCAGGATGGACTCCAAAACGTTTCGCAGTTCCCTCACATTTCCAGGCCAGTTATGGGCCAGCAGAGCCTGCATGGCCTCGTCCGTAAGGCCCTCCGTTGGCCGACTCGAGTTTCGATTCCAGCTCTCGACGAACTGTTTGACAAGCAAGGGAATGTCTTGCGGATGCTCGCGCAAGGGAGGCAATTCCAGTCGGAAGACATTCAAGCGGTAATAGAGATCACGTCGGAACTGACCGGATTCCATGTGCTGCTCCAGATTCTGGTTGGTCGCCGCGACTACGCGAACGTCTATCTTGACTTCCCGCGTATCGCCCAGTCTCTGAATCTGGCGGGACTCTATGGCGCGCAGCAACTTTGCTTGCGCGCTGGGAGCCATGTCCCCAATCTCATCGAGAAAAATGGTCCCACGGTCGGCGTGAACTAGCCTTCCAGACTTTGCAGTAGTCGCACCCGTAAATGCCCCGCGGTCATAGCCAAAGAGTTCGCTTTCTAAAAGACCCTCAGGGATGGCAGCACAATTCAGGCAGACGAAGCGATTCATGCTCCTAGAGCTTTGCCTGTGAATGAGGTTCGCAACTAACTCCTTTCCTGTGCCGGTCTCACCTGTCACCAACACATTGCAATCTGAGAACGCCGCTAATCGAACTTGCTGCCGAATGCGTTCCATGTGCGCGCTTGCGCCGACTATTTCGGCGTCGCCCGCGCCAGCAGTCCTTTCTACTCCTGCCCTGGCGTGTTGCGACTCCTGAAAGTGGCTTGAGCCTTTCCTGATGCTGAGTACAATCTCCCTTTCCCGCCATGGCCAACGAAAGAAATCCGTTACTCCGGCGCGTAAGGCCGCGATTGCCAAATCCTCGGAACTCTCGGTAACAAAAATAAGTAATGGCAACTGGATGTCCCTCTGGCGTATCCATCGCAATAATTCTAGCCCTTCGTACGCAGCATCTGCGTCTGCCCCGAGCAGGACCATCCTAGGACGAACAGTCTGCCACGCCCCCCTCACATCTTGGGGTTCCATTTTGATTGCCGAAATAGACGCGGAAGCGAGAATTGACGACAGCTCTTGGGAGAATTTACTGTGGCCTGCATGTACGAACCAAATGGGTGTATTGCACGGAGTCATGGCCAATTCAGCCGCCATTCACTACCGGGATACGAATTCACCACTAGCTGCTGGGGAGGCTGGTCAGGCCGTAGCACCGACAGTTGCTTTTGCTTCGATGGTCAAAGACGTTGTCGACACTCCCAGCCATCCAAGACGTAACTCGCTTTGTTCTCTGACTCCCAGCTGAGGCAAATGGTCTTCCTTCGGAACCCTATACCAACTGCCGAAATAGTGAATTCGGCAGTAAATTCGTTTCAAATGACTTCACAAAGTCCTCTTCCCGGTAGTCAGAGGTTTCCGGGCGTGGTTCGCCAAAAGCTCGAAATTTGGGACGATCATCCCGCCCCAAAGGCGATGTTGCTACTCCAAAACACACTTGATCGTCCCGATGCCGTGAATTGGGCGCTTTGCTCTGCTGTAAGCGACTGGCAAGGCTAATTTGAAACGGTCACCGCAATCGTCTGGGATGTCCCTACATTCCCTGCGGCATCGTAAGCTTTCGAAATGATCGTGTGTATGCCGTTGGCCACTACCGAAGTGTCCCACGGAAAACTGATCGACACTGCTCCGACGTTACATGCCCGGATGGCACCGTCTATGTAAATTTCGAGTTTTACTACGCCAACGTTATCCGACCCAGTTGCAGTGATGTTGACGAGACCCGACCCAGTGGAACCGTCGATTGGCGCCGTCACCGAGGTCACCGGTAGAACGGTATCCGCAACAGTTACCGCGATCGTTACAGGAACGCTATGGGTCTGTCCCGCAGCTAAACCCTTCACCGT
The DNA here is from genome assembly GCA_035704085.1 of Candidatus Acidiferrum sp. Classification (GTDB taxonomy): domain Bacteria; phylum Acidobacteriota; class Terriglobia; order Acidiferrales; family UBA7541; genus Acidiferrum. The sequence continues at coordinate 75,364 of DASSXG010000029.1, forward strand.
AAGGCTGTAGTTTCCTGGCGGAGTTAAGGCACTGGTTGATACTGCCATGGTGGAGGAGCCCGGTGCCGGTATCGAAGTCGAACTAAACGTCACGGCCGTATTCGGTGGCGTCCCGTCAACGGAGAGTGCTACAGCAGAACTCAAACCTCCCGCTGTTGCACTGGAAACAGTCACATTCGCTGTTCCCCCAGCGCCAATGGAGAGGGTCCCTGGCGATGCCGAAAGCGAGAAATCTTCTGGTGCAGGGTTGAAAGTAATGTCCAGGACTGGATGAAGCTCCAGGTTATTGATCGCACGACCGATCTGGTGATGTGGAAAATCAAAGAAGCCTATGCCTGTGATGCGTACTGGAATTCCACCAGCGTCGTTGAATTTACCGCTTACATCAATACTCGTAAACTGAGTTTCTAGCTTGCCCCGCGCAGAACGGATCGCGTCGATGAAACGGCTGTGTACTGAAGGATCGCCTTGCTGACCAGCAATACAATCTGGATTGGGAATTTCAGCAACGAGACTGTGCCCCGGCGGCATATGATGTTTGTCATCGGTGTACTGAAGGGTGTCGTCGGTGACGACCATGTGAAAGTCCTGATCACCTTTGGAACCAGCTTCTACCTTGAACATCTTCAGGTGTCCCGTAACCACATAGACGTGAGTCTCTTCCGCGAGGCGCGTGTCGTTATCCCCCGTAGGTGGCCGCTGCGGCTCGTTCAAACCGAGCATGTCCGGCACTGTCATGGGGATCGGAGTCGAGAGCTGGACACCTCCAACTCCACTGTCAGTGCCGACCTTAACGGCCCAACGCTCAGTTCCACCACATGTTTGGGCCGAGGCGGGGTTCGGGAAAGCAACGGAACTGAGAAATAGGATTCCAACCGACCACTTTTTGAGATGATTCATAGCTGGGACTCCTTGGGGAAACGCTGTAAGGTCTTATACTCTTACGTTAGTAGTCAGTCAAGCCATTTCAGCGGTCCTATGGATGTATTAAAGTGTTGGTTCAGGTAAGCAATTATCTTTCGCGCGCCGACCCTACTCAGACCACGCCCTTCCGTTGAGATCAACTTACGACTCAAAGGCCCCTTCTCTAAACTGTCCAAACCGGCTCAGGCTTTTGGATTGATCGTGATCTTGAATAGTTTGCTCTGCTTGGACGTCTGGTCCGACGCGACCATTGTAAAGCTGAAATCACCCGAAAAAGCGGGTTTACCGGTGATCTTCCCGTCCGAGCCCATCTGCAGGTCCCTTGGCAACGAGGACCCCTCTTGCAAAGCCCAGGTTACCTTTCCCGTGCCCCCCAGAGATTCCAGCCGCGCTGTGTAATCGTCACCTACACGTCCGTCAATGAGTTTGGAGTCGGTCGTGATCGTTAAGACGGGAGAACTTTTGGTTGCGCCCTCGGACGGCTTGGGAACCAGCGGTGGCGTGGTAACCGGTGATTGAGCCGATCCGCTCTTCTCCGTCAAATTGTCCAGAACGCTATCAAGCAATCGCTCCGAAAATCCAAATATAAGTGCTATCGCCAGAGTCAGCGGTTGGCAAGGGTTATCCCAATCCGCTCGAAAGTTAGAACCCAGAACGCCGATGTTAGCTGCGAGCCCCGAAAGCAAGATACCAGCCCAAGCACCAAGCGCCCCAGCCACCGGGCTGAGAAACAGCGTGGTCCACGAAGCGCCGTAGTCCGTCGGCACGTCCTTCCGGTCAAGTGATCGGCTCATTCTGCTAAGTAAGCCCCCGGCTCCGCCGACCAGGAAAAGAATGCTGTGGTGGCGGACCGCCACCGTGAGCGCAATAGCTGCAAAGAGACCACAGCCAATGAGCCACGACGTCTTGTTCTGCCAACTGACCAAGTCGGCGTAATTGTTGTCTTCCCGCCCATACTTGGCAGACAGGGCTTCCGCAAGCAGAGCTCGACGCCGGTCAAGAAGAGCCAACGGCTCGGTGGTGAGACCTTGATGAATTGTACCGGCAAGCGCAACGGAAACATTGTCGTTCGAAACCCTCAATCGCTGCTCGACCGCTTCAAGCCTTGCCGTCACTGTGGCTTCTGGCAAGAACTGCGCCATCTGGATTTCAGTTTCGTGCACATAGCCCCAGCCGGTTATCTCTTGCCCACGGGACCAGAAGAGAAAATCTGCAATACCGAAATTCCATTTCCCCTCCGGGCCGATCAAGTCTGTCGCGGCGACGAGCAGCTGGCGAATACTTGCCGGTCCGGGTCCAGTAATTTGCTGCGTCGTGACTACGGTATCGAATTCCACCTCCAGAGACTTGATCTGGGCCTTCAGTAATTCTCGGGTCGGTCGTGCAACTCGATTCCAGCGGACGATGACCATGGCTAGCCAATAAGCGAGACACAGGGCAACCATAAGGCCGATCTCACCGCGTTCGCCAGCCGAACACAGTCCCCCCGCAATCCCTAGCCCGCTTCCGTGGAGATACACCTCCTGTGGGCTACCATGGGATGTGCTCTGAATCGTAAGCATCCCGGTGGCGTCCCCCTCTTGTTTCGGTGCAAAACTTACGAGCGCGATCAGCGATTCGCCCTGCTTTAAAGTCTGAGGAAACGTCAATCCTCCCAGCAGGAAATCTCCGGCAACAACTATGCCGGTGATCGTGAGGTCCTTCTGGCTGTCATTCCTCAGAATCACGGGCTGCGAGGCACTAACGTCGGATATTTTCTGAGCCGGAAAACCAATGCGCATTGATGAAATGCCGAGCTCTGGAAGCAGGCCTTTGCCTTGGAGGTCTACGGCGATAGTTCTTTTCTGGGCGTCATTTTCGCTCTGGTATTCGATTGAGAGAGTCCCCTGGCGTTTGTCGAGCCCATTTGGCAGGAAGACGACACTGATATTGCAGGACGCTTGTGCGGAAACGTCCTGATAACATCCGTTGCTATCAATTTGATACTCGTTCGAGTTGTCGATCCGGACCGAGAACTTCAGTTTCGAATTCGTCTTATTGGTTACTGTTAACGGTTCTGGTTTGCTTTTGGCCCCGATATCGCGATCACCAAAGTCCACCTTGCTACGGTCAATGACAGCGTTCTGACTCTGCGCCGACACTTTTCGACCAGCCGGGCCAAGCGTCAATACCAGGAATATCGCGAACGTGCAGATCAAAAAGCGAGCACCCATATCGTCTTCCTTCCGCTCAACTCTTCGTGAGGCCTTGCAGATCGTCCTGGGAACCAGCGAATCGGTCACAATCAACATTCCCATGCACCGCGTCGATGCTGCCCGTCTCCGAGTACTGCCAGAAGGTCCATGAGGTCCAACTCGAAGGTGTGGAAGGCTGGGCCACGTTGTAATGCGCGATCCACAATCCTGACGTTGCCAGCGCTTTGACTCCATCGCCGAGCAGAGGTTCAATAAAATTCTGGCGCGTATAAATCATGGGTTGCATACCCAGCGCTTGCTCGACTTCGTCAAGCCAATTCTGGATAATCGAAAGACGCTGGTTCGCGGGAATGTCATTCCAAACATCGCGTTTCAATTGGTCGCTCTTGGGAATGGCCTCCTCAAGATCCAAAACGGGAGGCAAGTCACCTGGGTTCAACGCGCCAACTGTTTTTATAAAGTTCTCCGCCTGTTCCTTCCATGGGGTTAAGGGCCAGAAAAAGTGGTACGCTCCGCGGAGCATGCCTGCATCGCTGATTCCTTGCCAATTTGTTGCGAACTGTGAGTCAGCTATGTGGCCACCAACGGTTGCCCGCGCAAATGCGAAGGCCTTGCCCGCTCCCGCTACGCGTTCCCAGTCAACTTGTCCCTGGTTCGAGGAAACATCGATCCCTTCAATAAATTGGTTTGTCATAGTCGCACCTCTCGGGGAACCAGCGTAGGGTATGTCGTGTGCCGCCCGGATCGAGCGCAACTCTTTTGCGTGCGATCGCATCGCCTTTTGCCCGAGTGGCTCCGGACCGGTTTTTCCACTTCTGATCGACACACAACGCACCCGAGTCGGAATTCTGATTGACCATCATGAGAAACCTACCTCAGGCTCCAGGCACTCGACTCAATACTTTGATTACTATGCCGCCCAACGTGCCAATGTTATCGATCAAGCTGGCCACTTTTTCATTGTGATCGGTCGCCGCCTGAACGATCTTCATCAGTTCCGACAGTTGCTGTTGGTCGGCAGGGCTCGGCAGCATTTTCTTTAATTCGTCCCAGGTGACCGTTGCTAGCGTCGCCTCGGCACCGGCCAATTCCTTATCCGTTTGTTGGGCAGCGTCCTTGGCGTCCGATTCAAACGGGTTTGAAGAGCTGTTTTCATCCTGCATGGGCCCCTCCTCGTTACAAACGAATACGATGTTAGTTCGAGGGCTTCGTTAGATTTTTGAGCTGGTCCTCGAGATCTAGCATGGTTTTCTCCGGGTCTTTGCCGCCATTAAGGATTTCCATGATCGTTTGGTTTGCGTTTACCGCCTTATCGATGATGGCGTCTCGTTTCTCCAGCAGTCCGAGCTGCTTAAGAACCTTGTCCTGTTCTTCCGTCACCTTGCTAATCGAACTCAGGTGCGCGGTAACCGTGTTCTGGGCCTCCTGAATCTGCGCATAAGCCCTCCCCAGCTCTGTCAGCGTCTGACGCTCCAGGTCATCTATTGGGTTCAGTAGAGACTTCCTCTTTAACTGTATTTGCTCCATCGCTGCTTCACTGAATTGGAGAACCAGCTTGGCCCGATCTGTACTGCCCAAAGCATTGCCAACTGCCTGAATGACCTTGCTTTGATCAGGGGTTGAAATGCTGGCCGCCTGCAAGCTCGCCACGAGTCGCGCCTTCTGCTGATCCGTCAGCGGCTGCACATTTTCCAGCTTGTTCATCAGCTCTGCTTTGTCCACGAAATTACTGAGAAAAGTGGGGGTCCATTGGTTCACCAGAAAATCTTCCAACCGCTGGCGTGTTACCTGGAAGTAAGCTCTAGCGAAAGCCTCATGGGAAGTCTGCAAGTCCGTGAGTCGCTGGCCTACGGTGCGGGAAAGAACCACGGCTTGGGGTGGGACTCTTACACAACCAGAGCTAGCCCCAATGGAGATCAGAGACGATAGCATCCAGCTTACGAACGATGCTTTGTTTCTGCCCATGGCCTTCAACCCTTTCCTCCCTAACAGATTGGGATCCCAAATGGTCGACTTTGGACCGGCGCGGAATCGATTTCAATTGCCCTAGAGACGCACAATTTTTGAATGCTATAGCTCGATAGTTTTTACTTTGCCAACTTATTAAAGTTGACCAGAATCGCCTCCGTTGCCCTAGTAACACGCAACCTTTCTTGAGTAGTGTCTAATTCGCTCGATTCGTTTCGTTCTATACATCGGATTAAACGTCCGGAATCCACTTCCCGCCGAGGTGGAAATGCACGGCAGAATGAGAGCAGGATGTTAGGCTATCTGTATAAATGTCCTGAAAACGGGCGTGCTTTCCCAACTCCGTGCGATTAAAACCAGAGTGCCCGGAGTTTAAACCTGCAATCCGAGAGGCTCGGTCGCCGCTCTGGGACTGCGGCGTTGGCCTGAGCTTGCATGCCGCCGGCACAACTCCTCCACGCCACGCGGACAGCACAGCCGCTATCAAGCGTCGAATCCAGACAACCACAAGGCCACGCTGCCCTGGCAGGTTCACGTACATTTGAGAGGTTCAACCAGACCTTGCAATCAACGCTTGCGGGCGACAGTGGAGGGCCATAGCTATGTTACTGATTTCAAAGCCGGCCGGAAATTTGGGCCGCACCACAAACTTAGCGTGAAACGCAGCACCGTACTAATACACTATCTCGTACAGAGGTTTTGGTCCGAAGAACCCGACTCTCCATGCCAAGCCAGATTCGGCCAGCAGGAGTCGACGCTTGCTCGATCTCGTCTCGAGAACTAAAGAGGTGCATCATGGCTGCGAATCTATCCTTCCGCGGACAAACAATCAGTGCCGGGAGCAAACAGTCAGCCTACGTGTCAGCGATTCAGGCTCGGCTTAACAATGTCGGCTGCGGTCCCGCCAAGGAAGATGGTATCTTCGGGCCGGAAACGTTGGAAGCAGTGGAGCTGTTTCAAGCACGTTCCGTCGATGAATTTGGCACGCCGCTGAAGGTGGATGGCCGCGTCGGTCCGATGACTTGGGCGACGCTGTTTGCGATTGAACTCGAACCGCCTGTGGTCAGTTCCTCGTCGAAGCTACTTTCACAGGCACTGGTCAAGGCGGACCTAGAAGTTGGCGTTCGGGAGCAACCGCTGGGCTCTAATCGCGGGCCGAGGGTAGACCAATATCTCCGCTCAGTTGGCTTAGACCCTACTCAGGGTAGTTTTGCGTGGTGCGCAGCGTTTGTTTATTTTTGCTTCAACCAGGCTTGCGTCGGCTTGTTTCTTCCCTGCGGTCACCACTGTCAGCCGCGCAACATGTCTTTGACTCTTATTACAGATGAACGTAGAGTTCCGGGACAGCAACAGGGCGCAACGCTAGCTCACACTGGACGCTTCGATCCCGCAGGGTAGATGGCCCCTCATGACAGCCGATTCAAGTTCGACTGGCGCAATACCAAAAATGTTCGTGCTTAATTTCTTCGCTTTCCTTTTCTTGGGCACATCGGTACTTGGATGGTGCTACCGCTACACCGACTGGATTGAGATTGTCGGCGGGTTTCTCTCCCTGGCTGGGATCCTTTCCTGGCTTGCATTCGTGCTGAACGTCATCCCAAAGAACCGCATGGAAGAGTTTCAGGCCTGGGCGGACAGGAGCATCTTCAACAACGCTCGCATCAAGTGGTTTGTGTTGGGCTTGTTGGTGATTGGCTTAGCTGGCGCCAGTTTTCTGGGCACAGTGGAAGTGACCGGGATGGCCGGCGAAGGGAACCGTTCAGTATGGATCCACAGAGTTGGCAAATCGGAGGGAGAAGCGGTTCCGTTGATGCCAGGCAAAGCGGTGCGCAACCTGTTCTGGACGGTCTGGACCAAGCCGACGAAAGTGCGAGTGAAGGTGAGCGGCTTCCCGGACCGTACTGCCGAGATCACACCATGGCAGCGATATGAACTGAAGGTCTCTGATTCATTCTATCGCCCCGTTATGCTGTTCCGGCCCACGGTGGATTTGTTGAACATGTTGCGCAACGAACCCATGAATCTCTCCCTAAAAGTTGACTCGCAATCTTGGATGATACCCCAGTATGACGGGCGATCTGTGTGGATAGGGTGTGACGCGGACGTGGAGGTTCCCGAGGCGAAGCAGGACGTTTGGCGGGCAATTCTGACCACAGCAGGCCAGCCTGAGACGTCGCACTATTGGGTGCACCCGCTGACCTTGACTGGCGCGATTCCGAACTTGCGTCCGGGACAAACGATTGAGGTGGCATTGCTTCGTGATGATCGCAGCGCCTATACGTCGGGGAAATTCACCGTGCTGCCGGCTCCAAGCCGGCAGGCGTTTCCTCAGGAGGAGACTCTCGATGTGCCAAAACACTAAACCGTCCCGCCGCGTTTATAGCCGGTTCGTCCTATTTGCAGTCGCCGCGCTTTGTTTGGGATCGCTAGCGGTGGCACAGGCACCCTTGCCAGTTTACGTGGCGTTTGAATTTCAAGAGCCAAGTATTGCCTCGAAGCTGTCCGACGCAACGCGTGAGAGCAAACAAAAAGAGATGAGCAGTCGCCTTGCCGCCAAACTTCTTTCTCGGTTTCCTTTTTGGAGTTTTCAGGGCGGCGGGTTGACTGATTACCCGCGTGTCCACGTGTGGTTAGAAAAGCATTCCCTGGACGAGTGGCACGTGCACCTGAAGCTCTTGATGCAGCAAAACGCCCCAGAAGTTTCCCGCTGGCAGGCCCAGCTCTATCCCCCCGGAGAAATCGCACGGCGTGGGTTTCCCGCAACGGGGCAGTTACTGGACGAGATCGAGAAGAAACTTGAAGATTATCTCGCGGAACAAAGCAGCAACGACATCCTTGAAAAGCTGGAACAGACCGCTCCTTTGAGCATGGAAGTGGCGCCGCTGCCGGTCCCACCGCAGCCACCGCAACGTGCGCTGGCCGTTTTGCCGTTGGACTGGAGCAAGTTTTGCGCGTTGGCCTCCTCGGAATTTGTCATCAACGCGCATTGGAGCCAGGGCCGCGTTTCGATCACGTCCAAGGCCACAGGCGAATCCGCCGATTACAAGCCTGACAATCCGCAATTCCAAGGGCTTCAGATTGAACACCTCGAATGGAATCCGCAAACAGGGCCGCCTGAGAGCGTCGCGGGCCATATCCAACACTTTGGGCAACTCACCCAGGTGGTGGTAAGGATGAAGCGGTTCACACTCGATCCCGCGTCCTGTCAGAGTGTGTCGCTGGTTCAGTAGGAGGATGCCATGAGATTCCGAAACGCAACGAAGATTGGGGCCGCCATTTTCTTTGCATCGAACATTGCGAGCCTGTGGGCACAGGCGCCGGCTGAGAAACCTACTGCATCTGCCGCCCAGGAGCTAGCGCGTAAGGCGAAATCGCGCGGCGACTATAAATCCGCGGTGGAGAGTTTTGGAGAAGTCCGCAAGAGCGCTCTCGCTTCGGACGATAAAAAGTCCGCAGCACAAGCGGCGATCGACTTTGCTCAATCGGTGGAACGTTGGGCGAGCGCAGATCCCTCGCAACAGAGTCGATTGGCGGAGGCAGCCGAATCGTATCAGAACGCCATTCAGTTGGGGGACGCCGACCAGCAAGCGTCCGCACGGAACGGCCTGGGCGTGGTGCTGCTCAGGCAGGGAAAGACAGTCGAGTCTCTCGCTGCGTTTCGCGCAATCGACATGGATAAGGTCGCGCCGCCCGCGCGCTTTGCGTATTTTTACAATTACGGCCGTGCTCTTGAAAAAAATGCCGACTTCCACACCGCCTATGAGCAGTATCGACGCGCTCTGGAATTGCAGCCGAGATTTGAACCAGCGATTGAGAGCGCGTTTCGTGTCCTGCGGCGATCCTCGCCACCCAACGTCAAAGAGGCGGTAGGATTGGGGCGGCAACTCATCGAGCACGGCTCCGGGGCTTTCACGGCGGGACAGATTCACAACTTGCTCAAGGAGTGGAGCACAGCACCTGACGCTATTGAGGTGCTCGCCGTGCTCCTGCAATATTACACTTCAGCGTCACTCGACCCTGCGCAATTCGAGAAATTCGAGTGGGGGGACCTCCGGAACCTTGCGGCAGCCACTCCGGCGCTCAACCGTCCCATCGATGAGATACGCACGGCGTACTTTGGGAATTTCTCTTCGAGTTTCCATCATGGCCCGGCCCGCGACACGTTCCGATCCTGGGCCTACCCGCGTGAGCACGCCGCACTATTTTCCGCTCTGTTGAAAAAAGTCGGTGCATATTACGATGAACACGAGGCGCCAGAGAAGGCTCTTCCGCGGTTCGCGGCCGCGTGGATGCTGAACCCTTTTGACTCCGAAGCTGCCGTGTATGCTGCGGCAATCATCCGAGATCACTCCAAGACCCTTGATCCTAAGGGACAACTGTTCAACGAACTCCTTCAGACGCTTTTTAAGCAAAAGGGGGAAGCGTACTTCGAGAATGACTGGCCTAATATTCTTCGGTTCCATGTAGTGCTAGGAACAATTTTCGAGCGAGAGAAAATCTGGGGTTCCTCGCACGATCCGCGCAGCGCAATCTTCCAATGGGAGAATGCGTTACAGGCAGAGAATCAAGTTCGCCAAATAGACAGGAGTTTCTCTCCTTCGCCCGGAATCCACAGGTCTTTGGCCCTTGCTTATGAGAACACGTCGCGAGCAGCCGATGCGTGGGATCAATACGTGCTGGCAGCCCAAGGTTTCATCGAGAGCGGTAATCCTGATTCTGCTGCATCCGCTCTCGAACGGGCGGAGTCACTCTCTGTTGCCAAGGAGGAGCAACGTCTAAAAAAGGTCGAGGAGCTTAGGGGCATGATTGCCAACCTGAAAAAAGCAGTCGTCTAGAGCACCTTGCGTCCCAAGACGCTGGGGAAGTTCAGCGAGTTTTTTGAGAGCGCATTATGGATACCATCCAGAAAGAAACCGACATGTTCGAAACGGAGTACAAGGTGATGGGTGTGTTCATTGAGAACGCCAAGACCTACGTTCAACTTAGTGCAGGTGCCTTGTTGCTCTCTGTCACGTTCCTCCATGAAATCCTTGGACTATCAAGAGAGGCTAAAGTGCCAACCGATTGCTGGCTGATTCTTTCTTGGTGGAGTTTCTTGTCTGCGATTGTTTTCGGAGCCCTTTATCAGTACTTTGCTGCAAAATTCTTGGAGCGGAAATCAGGTGTCCCTAGAACTCATCCCGGTTGGCCACAATGGTTGATTCGTCACCCCTGGCCACCCTATGGGGCAATGCTCGTTGCTTTCTATTTTGGCGGAGTCTGCTTCACGATATCAGCCATGAGACGGCTATGACGCAGTCATATTGCAAAGCGCAGAGACGCTCAAGTACGGCTTTCAGAGCAGCTGTCATCCGCGTGCAACGACTCCCAGCCGAGAGTCACTAACCAACGAGAAGCTGGGCCTGGGCGCCTGGTTGCTGTTCGAGGGCGTTCGGATGACTTGACGAGGATCTGACTTAACTTGGTCTAGTTCCAGCAATTTGAATATGGGTCACGGTTCAGGCAACTAGCGAGGTGCGAATGTGGTGATCGACATTTGTCGATCCATTGCTTCGGTAGCGGGACTCGGAACGGGGTCGTATCGGCTGTCGATGCTACGAAGGCCTTGAACGGTGAGGTGCACGTAATCCGTCCGTGCGATACGGACGCATGAACTCTCGCTCCAACTGGAAGTATTTGGACAGTTTCAGGAGGTAAAAACTATGACACCCACAAACTCTGCTGAGGACATCAACAAGCCCAGCGGCGGCCCGGTCGGGCAGCCCGGGTATATCGAGCTGTACTCGGGCTGGGCTACGACCCAAAAGGGCGGGTTCCTCTACGGCCGCGTGCACCAAGGCAAGCCATTACTGCTTCCCGAGGAGGGCGACGGGCTGGAGGTTAAGCTCCATCAGACGTTCCAGGATCTGGACCTGCACGCGCTTTCGCACGCGCAGGTGCGGCTGTCCGGCTTCCCCGGGGCGGAGTTTTTCATCGCCGACGACCATGGCTTCCTCAAGGTGCCATTGCCCGCCGGCATTCAGTCGAGCAGCGTAGGCGTGACGGTGCAGCTGGAGACACCGAACTACACTGCAGCGAGGGCGACCACAAGCCTACAGGTCGTGGACACGACCGACCCGCCGGTCGGAATAATCTCAGATATCGACGACACTCTCATCGACAGCGGCGTCACCCATAAGCTGAAGTTACTGAAGAACACCTTCTTCCACAACACTTACGATGTAAAGACCTTCGCCAACGCGGCACAAGCAGTTGTAGCAATCGCAGGCAGGAGCGCGAGCCTGCTTCCCGCACTCCCGGTTTTTTACCTCTCGGGAAGCCCTTGGGCCCTGCATGAGCGCATCTCGGACGCGTTCGACCGCCTCGGGTTGCCACACGGCGCCATGATCCTGCGCCGCTACTCCCAGGAGTCGCTCGATCCGTATGATTTCAAGCATCCGCACCTTCTCGAAATTGTCGATGCCAACCCTGGTCGCAAGTGGATCCTATTTGGGGACACGGGCGAAAAGGACCCGGAGGTCTACCACACGCTGATGCAGGAGCGGCCAGGTACCGTGGGTGCCGTCTTCATCCATAATGTGACCGACGCCGATCCCCAGGATGCACGTTTCGCCGCCTTCACCCTCTTCAGCGACTGGAGTGAGGTCCTGCAGGCGAGCCAGCAGCGCAACCTCGGGCTGCTGTGAGGGATTCCGTGAAAGCGATCGTTACACTTGCCTGCATTGCCTGGGCCGCGTTTCTGGCAGAGGAGGAGGCGTGGAAGCGAACACCGCCATTACTTTGACGAATCTTACGAGTAAGTCATGGCCCTCAGAGAGCCAAGACGAAGGATGAAAGTGAGCCCGAGACGCCGCTCGTTCAGACCGCTTGAGGCAGATTTTCATAGCAGAAATGATTATCTGAGGTCGGACATTGTGCGGTCGCTTTCATGGCCTTCCTTGCTGAAATGTTCGCTGGGGAAAACGTGCGTCCGGTGTTTAAGCATCGGACAGATAATGCAATCGCGCATCGGGATGCGCGACGACCCAATCATTTCCGAGGAAGACAAGAGACTCGCTGCATCTTGACGCGCGGAGGTGCCGGATGACAACCCCTCTAGGTGCTTCACAGGACGAGCTGCAATGCTAACCGGTCTGCAGAAAAAGACAGCCGCGGCAATCGTGAATGTCTTTGAAACCGGCCGCGTATTGGGTGACTATGGCGCGTTGGCCACACTGCCTGGAGATACAGGCCACCTGAGCTACGGCCGTTCCCAAGTGACGCTCGGAAGCGGCAGCCTCTATCGCCTGATCCAAGCCTACTGCAACAATTCAGCTGCGGCCTTTGCGGCCCAGCTTTCAGGCTACCTAGCGCGTTTCCAGCAGCGTGACTTTACGCTCGACACTGACACGGCGTTCCGCGCGCTGCTCCGCCAGGCAGGGCAGGATTCGACAATGCAGATTGTGCAAGACCAATTTTTCGATGCTAATTACTGGGCGCCAGCAGCGCTGGCTGCCGCGGGCATCGGCATCTCAAGCGCCCTAGGAACCTCGGTGGTTTACGACAGCCATGTACAGGGGGCCTGGACTATTTTGCGTGACCGCACCTTGGCGCAGTTTGGCGCTTCCAGCGTCCTCGGCGAAAACGAGTGGGTCAATCATTATGTGAATTTGCGGCGCGAATGGCTTGCAACGAATCCGAATCCCGCACTGCACCCCACCGTGTATCGCATGGAGTCCTTCCTGGAGCTGATACAGGCTTCGCGCTATGACCTGACCCTGCCGATCGTGCTTCGGGGGATAACCATTGATGAGAATTCTCTCGGCGGTGCCGCGGCCCCGCGATTGCTGCGCCTGACATCCCCGCCGATGACCGGCGATGATGTCCGTGCACTCCAGCAAGCCCTGGCGGCAGCAGGAGCGAATCTCGCCGTGGATGGCACGTTCGGCCCGGGTACCGACGCCGCAGTGCGGCAATTTCAGCAACAGCAAGCCCTTGGCGTCGACGGTATCGTCGGCCCAGCTACGCGCTCCGCGCTCGGGTTGTAGTGTGTGTCCAGGCCTGGACCATTTTTCCTATCGCGCCCTTATGGGACACCCTACAGTCGATGAAACATCCCTTAATCGCGCAAGAGGTGCCTCCCCGGACAATCGTTGCCACAGCGACGCCATTGCGCGTGGTTCTTTGCCCAGTACTCTCGGAGTTCTGGAGACCACAAGGAAAGTTCTCTTTCGGGATTCGCGGCGGAGTTGTCAAAGTCTAGAATTCCCACAATGACTCCCGGAGGCAGCGTCTCTTCACAGACTTCAGCAACTCCGCCTTGCACCGCGACAAAGATGTGGTGTTTCATCGTCAATAGCTCCGTAACGAAATGGCAGACAGATCTCGGCGTGTCAATGTCCTGGTTGCGATCAAGCTCCTGCACACAGTTTGGGCTCTGTTGGCCGGATGCATCCTGGCGCCGCCAATAACAGCACTGCCGCCTAGCTTCGACTGGGCGATAACCCTGACTATGATTATCCTCGCCGTGTGCAGCGCGCTTGCCCTCAATAAGGGACGATGTCCGCTAACAAACTTGGCAGCCCGGTTCACGGAAGACCGAGCAGACAACTTCGATATTTACCTGCCCGACTGGGTGGCGCGGCACAACAGGGCAATCTTTGGCACGCTCTTCGTGGTTATGCCGCTCCTTGTGGCTAGAAGATGAGGCCGACCGAAAAGGGAGAAGTATTATGTCGGCCCTCTCTCCTGCAATACGAGCGCTCCTTGTGCGTCGGCCCTGCAGCCTGCCCCGAAATCTGTGAGCAGCCTGATATCATTTCTTTGCACTACAGAGGGCCTCGAGGGAGGAGGACCCATGGCTCATCGTGTATGTCCATGGTGGCTGGGGTATCTGCTGGCGAGCCCGTTGCGACGCCTGATGGCGAACCCCTGAAAACTGCTGGCGCCCTATGTTCATGAAGGAATGACCGTTCTTGAGCCCGGCCCGGGAATGGGCTTTTTTACCCTCGAACTGGCTCGTTTGGTAGGTGCGTCTGGTCGAGTCGTAGCTCTGGACATCCAATCCAAGATGCTTGACGGACTCAAACGTCGGCTCGCAAAGGCCAGACTCTTGGAGCGAGTGAATATCCACTTGGTTCAACCCAACTCTATGGGGCTGGCCGAGTTGGCCAACTCTGTGGATTTCGCGCTCGCCTTTGCTGTAGTGCATGAAATGCATTCAGCGAGTTCCTTTTTTACCGAACTCTCTCGCGGTTTGAAACCCGGCGGCTCCATTCTGTTTGCCGAGCCTGCTGGCCACGTGAAGGCCGCACTGTGGGATGCGGAATTGGAAGCCGCCAGCCAAGCCGGGTTCATCGTGGCTGACCACCCACACATTCGCCGCAGCTATGCTGCCTTGTTAAAAAAATTGGAGGCGCAACCGAAAGCGAGTTAATGCTCTGCAGGAACCTATCGTTGGACTTCCCGTGGCGCCGCTCGCCGGGTTCGGCAGGATTGGCAATACCAAAGACGGCGGAGATTTTTTATGCACTTTTCCTCACGAGGCATTGTGTCCGCGGATCCGGGACACTCTCACAGCATAAAGCTGAATCTGCGCGATATCAGTCAGCTCTTTAACTCGATGGACCCCTCTCCTTTCATCGAAAAGGATCTCGACGACGATGCTGAAGAATTCATCGTGGGCTGGGCGCAGGAGTTCTCCCTGGATGCCCCGGTGAAGCTCCGGCTGTACCTTGAGCAATGGCCTGCTGAGGACCCTAAGGAACTGATACGCACCGCCGTCCACAACCACTTCGCCTACCGCGCTCGGCTCACCGATTTGGAGTTCAGGCGCCTGCTCAAGCAGGGCCGCACCAGTCTGTTCATCGGTCTGCTGTTTTTGGCCGCCTGCCTACTCATCAGCAAAGTCTTTTTGGGGGGTGAGGCAGGCACCTGGGCTGCCGTCTTGCGAGAGAGCCTTACGATTGCGGGCTGGGTGGCCATGTGGCGGCCGATGCAAATCTACCTTTATGATTGGTGGCCTTTACGTCGACGCATCCGGATCTACAAGAAGCTGAGTCACATGCCGGTGGAAGTGGTCCAAAAAGGCAAAGGCTAAGTGCTTTCGTCTATTGAGGCACTACGATCTGCATAATCCGGCCAGAGAGTCATTCTCGACCCGACGCTTTCCCCGAGGAGGCTGTGCATGGAGCGCAGAGCATTTCTAAAAGGCGCAGGAATTGTGACCGTGCTGGTCGCCGGTGGCGGCGTGTGGCGCGCTTGGGATCAAGGCGTGTTCAGTGTGGGTCAGGGTCCGGCGTACGAGCCCTGGAAAAACTGGCGTTCCACAAGCGACGGACCTCTCGGGCTGGTGCGCGCGGCGATTCTGGCGGCAAGTCCGCACAACACACAGCCATGGCTGTTCAAGGTCACAAGTTCGTCAATAGAACTGTATGTAGACACCGCGCGCAACACGGGCGCGCTTGATCCTTTTTTACGGGAACAGCGCATTGGTCTCGGATGCGCGCTGGAAAACCTGATGCTTGCCGCGCAGGCGAATAGTTACCAGGCAGTGCTGACGCTGATGCCGGGAAAGCTTACGGGCACGAGCCCGGCACCACAGCCGCAGCCGGTGGCGAGGGTGGAACTCACTGCGGGAACAGCCCAGCAGAGCGAACTTTACAATGCGATTCCCCGACGGCACACGAATCGCAATCCGTATGATCCGAACAGACCCCTGATTGGGGATTTCGTGGAGAAGATGCGAGCGGTTACCAGCGACGAACCTGACGTCAAGATGTTCCTGTTCACAGACGAGAAGGACCGCAAGAAGATCGCCGAGATAATCTCTCAGGCGAACGATGTACTGTATGCCGATCCGGCCGTCGCACAAGGTAGCGAGGAGTGGATCCGGTTTAGGTGGAAGTCGGTGCAGAAGTACCGCGATGGTCTGACAGTGGACGCGTTTGGATTGTCACCGGGACAGGCGGCGATGGCGAAAATGGTGCCGGCGTCAGTGGTGCGGCGGCAGTTTGCGAGCGCCAAGAACTTATATTTGAACCTGCTTTTGACTGCCCCGATGTTTGGAGTGATCGCGGTGCGTGATCGCTATGACCAGCAGCAGAGCCTGCGCGCGGGAAGAATCTGGCAGCGGACACATTTATTCGCGACGGCGCGCGGCGT
>DASSXG010000112.1:0-5476 GCA_035704085.1 Candidatus Acidiferrum sp.
TGATGCGGGTGGTCGGGATCGACAGCTATGACGACGAGAACGATCCGCTCAACGGGTTGCTGCAGGACGCGTTGGCCCTGCCGATCTTCGCCGGCGGCAACATGGGCGTGCGTCGACGGGGTCTGCACGCGATGCTCGCCAGCCCCGGCTACGACCCGCTTGCTGCGTCTGGCAACTGAGGCAATCAGTTCGACTTTGGCCGTTTCATGACCCAGCCGGTATCCGATCAAGAGGGCAAATGAAGATTGCATTTCTAGCAGTTCGCGTACCAGGGCATCTCAATCCAATGACCGCACTTGCCCGCAAGCTGAAAGCTCGTGGACATGACGTGCTGTTCCTATCCATGCCAGATACTGAGCGCTCTGTTCGAGCAGCAGAACTTCCATTTATCCCCTTTTGCGAAAATGATTTCCCAATTGGATCGCTGGCCAAATCGATGGCTGCTCTGAGCAAGCTGCAGGGACAGGCGGGGTTGGAGATGGTCATAAAGTCGGTTGCTAATACTATGGAATCGGCATTCAGAAATCTGCCGCGAACGCTGCGGGACACGAACGTGGATGCGCTGGTCCTTGATGAATCCCAGCGGGGCCTGGGAGCTGTTCCGTTGCATCTTGGCATGCCTTACGTCCATGTCTCGAACGCTCTCCCCTTTGATTTTTCAGGAAATACTCCAGTATGTACATTTGACTGGCAACATGAGACGACCCCGGAGGCATTGGCCAGAAATCAGGCAGGTGTGCGCAGCCTATTGCAAACCTATGAGCCAATAACATCCGTAGCGCACGCTTATGCGAAGAAGGTCGGACTTGATGTTGATTGGACCGATCCTTTCGCCACGATTTCTAAATTGGCATGGCTTACGCAGATGCCCGAGGAATTTGATTTTAAGATCTCTCACTGGCCCGCACAATTCCGCTACACAGGCCCATTTCACGACGGACTGGGGCGGATCGAATCAGACTTTCCGTGGAACCGTCTGACAGGAGAGCCTCTTATCTATGCCTCAATGGGAACATTGCAGAACGGCCTCGAATCGGTATTTACCTCCATCGCGGAGGCAGTCGGCACCAGGCCCGGAATGCAACTTGTGCTGTCCATCGGTCCCAGCCTCGACCCTGAAAAGATTAGTTCTTTGCCAGCCAACTCTATTGTTGTAAAAAATGCCCCGCAAATGGAACTACTCAAACGTTCGGCACTATGCATCACGCACGCCGGACTGAATACCGCGCTTGAATCTCTGACACAGGGGGTTCCCATGGTCGCGATTCCGGTTTCAATTGATCAACCCGGAGTTGCGGCGAGAATCGCCTATACAAAAACTGGCGCCTATGTGCCTTTACGAGAGTTATCGACTTTACGGCTCTCCACTCTTATCGACGACGTTCTGGGCAATCCGGAATATCGACAGAACGCCAATAAGATGCGGGAAGCGATAGTTCGGACAAACGGACTTGAAAAGGCAGCGGACTTGCTAGAGCAGGCGTTTGACCTTTCCCCCAAACCGCTGACGACATCCATAAGTTGAATGTTTCTGGGGTTCCCTCTCGGTCACAGATGAGGAACGCTCATTGCCTTGCGCCTTAGCCTGAATAAGTTGGCCCGCCCCAGGCGCGTATCTCTGGCGACCCTGTGGATCTGACGGGACTAATTTCGTGTTTACACTGACGACAGAAATCATCCACATTGAGAGCTCCAGAAGTAGCCTTGTCCACCCGTGAGCATGTAAGTGCGAGCCCGCCTGCCTCCACTGGTCTGCCGGTTCGCAATTTGTGTCGGCGGCATGATCGGGAGAAGCGACGTTTCTATAACACTTGACAGGACAACTATTGATATATATAGTTAGCCCGTGGCCCCAGTAAAAGCAAGTTTGGGCGTCGAAGCAAAGCAGAAGCAACTCATGCATTCGCGCCGGCAGGACGCAGTGGTAAGCATCCTGCGCACCGCCAATTATTTGGGTCGTTTTTATTCACCGGTGTTCGATCAACATGGCATCACCTCGCAGCAATACAACGTCCTGCGCATCCTGCGAGGCGCTGGTCTGGGGGGGATTCCGACACTGGACATCGCAGAGAGGATGATCGAACAGGCGCCTGGTATAACCCGCTTGCTGGATCGCCTGGAACGGAAGAAGCTCGTGCGCCGGGAACGCCCTTCCGAGAACCGCCGACAGGTTCTTTGTTACATCACCAAGCCTGGGCTCGATCTCTTGCGAGAACTCGACACCCCCGTTAAGAACCAGGACAATCAAGCGTTGCATCGGCTGGATGAATCCGAGATCGAAGAACTGATCCGTTTGTTGGAACTTGCGCGAGGCGAACAGCCTTCGACGAAGCACGCCCCCGCAGCTAGCTACCAGTAACTCAAGAAACTTTGTATCCAACGCGGGCGACATACATCTCATCAGTTGACTAGTGAACAGTTGAGTGAGCGACTGTTATGAAACTAGATCCTCGTGAGGAAAAAGGAGAACAACTATGAATGCAATGAACAAGGTAGAGCGGACGCTGAAACAAGTAGAGACAGGGGTGCAGCCAAACACTGTCAATGGGGTTGCGGTTGACCAGCTGGTTCAGACTATCAATGCCATTAAGGCTACTCCGGCCATCGCGAAATTCAAGTTTCGCGTTCGCAATCAATGGACGGAGGGAGCTCGCAATAGCTCGAGCGTGGATACGTACCATGGCGCTGGCCAGAATCTATCTCGACCGCAGCCGTTCGTGCTCGAAGCAGACGAGCCGTCAGTCTTGCTCGGCAAGGACACCGCTCCCAATCCAGTGGAACATTTGCTTCACGCTCTGGCCGCGTGTTTGACCACGTCGATGGTTTATCACGCGGCCGCACAAGGAATTCAAATCCAAGAGGTCGAGTCTTCAGTCGAAGGCGATCTTGATTTGCACGGATTTCTCGAACTGGACAGGAACGTTCGCACCGGATATCAGGGAATTCAGGTTAAGTTCAAAATCAAAGCCGACGTGTCGGACGACCAACTAGAGAAGATTAGCCAGCTTGGGCCCAGATACTCTCCCGTCTTCGACAACCTCACCAAAGGCGTGCCCGTATCGGTAACTGCGGAACGCCTCTAACGCTAAGACCAGGAGACAAGTAGATAACAAACAAATGTAGAACTTAAGGAGGCACCATGAATGCAAAGAACCTCGTTTTGTGGATTTCACTTTTTGTTATCGCCCTGTTGGCAAGGCTGAGTGTGACCCGAGCGCAAACCACGGTCAAAACTGACGCTATAACCGCCATCTCCAATTTGGAAAATGATGGCGTCAAAGCCGATTTGGCCGGCGACCCAAACTTTTACCAGAAAGTTCTGGCTGATGATTGGACCCGCGGCGATAGCGATGGGACCTACTACACAAAAGCCGATCTCTTGAATCTAATGGGCGACAAAAACAGCATTAAGACGAATAGCGAGAAACTCTCTGAACTCAAAGTGCGCGTGTACGGCGATACGGCCGTAGCAACCTACAAGGACACCTATGACCTGCTGATCAAAGGCGAACATCGCGCGCACACCATCATCGCCACCGACACTTTCGTCAAGATGGACGGCGAATGGAAGCAGGTCGCGAGTCATGGGTCAGAGGCGAAGTAGCCGTTTACTTTTAAAAAAGGAGGGTGCGAGTGATGAACAACATTGTCCTGGTTCACGGTGGCTTTGTGGACGGCTCTGGATGGGGAGCCGTATACAAGATCCTGACGCGAAACGGCTACAGGGTCACCGTCGTCCAAAATCCTACGATATCGCTGGAAGACGACATAGCGTACACCAAGCGGGCTCTGGCAGCACAGGACGGCCCTGCGATTCTCGTTGGCCACTCCTACGGTGGAGCAGTAATCACTGAAGCCGGGAACGATCCGAAGGTGGCCGGTCTCGTATACATCACGGCGTTCGCTCCGGATAAAGGCGAGTCTGTGGCCACACTCATAGATCCGCCACCAGGGGCGCCAGTACCGCCGATATTGCCGCCGCAAGACGGCTTTTTGTTCCTCGATAAGGCAAAGTTTCACGCCTCTTTCGCTGCAGACGTGGACCCCGAAAAGGCCGCGTTCATGGCGGATTCCCAAGTGCCGTGGGGCGTAGCGGCTCTTAGCGGCAAAATCAGCGAGCCAGCGTGGAGAGCCAAGCCTAGCTGGTACCTCATCGCCACCGAAGACAAGGGGATCCCACCTGAAGCCCAGCATGCCATGTCTAAACGGGCCGGTTCCACGGTGGTCGAGGTCAAGGGCAGCCACGCCGTATACGTCTCGCAGCCCGATGCTGTCGCAGCGCTGATCCAGGAGGCCGCCGCAGGAATCACCGCGGCATCCAGGCATTAAATGTGTCGTGGCACAGGTTCCTGCACCAGTGGAAACTCAATTCAGTCGGAGGAGCCATGATCGACTTTAACAGGGAAAACTATGAAACGGCTGGCGCCAGAAGTGACCGCCACGCGGTTAGCTCGCCGCCGTTTTCGCGGCGGAGCTTTCTCGTCAAGACATCGCGTTTCGGAGCCTTTTATGCGGCAGCCAAGCTGATTCCCTTGCCGGCGCTGGCGGCGGAGTTGGCAGGGGACACGCGTGTATCTCAAACACCGATTGTCGATAAGGGCTTCGCATCGGTGAGAAAGATCGGTGAAGGGCTGTACGCGACGATCTCCGATCCCTCGAAAGGATTCCAGACGGTTTGCAACGGCGGATTTCTGGTTGGTAAAGACGGGGCGCTATTGATCGAGGGATTTAGTAGCGTGGCCGGCGCCGCCTTCCAGATGGATGCTCTGCGGATGGTTAGCCAAGTGCCCGTGAAGGGCGCGCTGGACACGCACTATCACTTCGATCATTCGATGGGGAATGCGTTCTACGGCGCCAACGCGATTCCTTTGTGGGCGCATGCCAACGTCGCGAAGCGTATTGTCGAGAGTTATGGGACGATGCAGGGCGCCGACAAGGTGGCCTTCTTGGGACCGCTCGAAAAGGCGATCAAGGATGCCAAGACGGAAACAGCGCGAAGACACCGTGAAGACTATTTGGCCCAGGTAACGACTGTGTTCAACGTTTCCAACTCCACCGTGCTGGCGCTGCCGAATCATCCGATCGATCCTGCAAAGTTGCCGATGAAGGTGGATTTGGGTGGAGTTACCGCCGTGATCGAGAGCTATCCGGGACATTCAGGGACGGACGTAATCGTGCGAGTACCGGAACAAAACGTTGTTTATGCGGGCGATCTTGTGTATTCCAGCATGTACCCCGACTTCGACACACAGGCCACCGTGTCCGGCTGGCGCCAAACGTTGAAGACATTCGCTTCCTGGAGCAAGGACACTCTCTTCGTTCCCGGACATGGACCGATTTGTGGTCAAGAAGGGATTGCGCTCCTGCGAGCGCTCTTCGACGATATCGAAGAGCAGGCGCAGAAGATGCACAAAGCAGGCGTGCCTGCGGTGGACGCCGCGGATCTTTACGAAATCCCAGAAAAATACAAGAACGT
>DASSXG010000033.1:0-5166 GCA_035704085.1 Candidatus Acidiferrum sp.
GCCAAGCGAAGATTCTCGATTTCGGTTTAGCCAAGTTGTCTCTTACCGGAGCCACAATAGCCGGTTCTCCGGCCACGGATCATCGCGAGAACGACGGTCCGCACGAACCAAAATACGAGACCGAGGGCCTCCCCGCGTCGAGTCCTTTCCTTAGTCGTACCGGAGTCGCGATGGGCACGGCAGGTTACATGTCTCCGGAACAAGTACGGGGCGAGAAATTGGATGCGCGGACGGATCTGTTTTCGTTCGGCTTGGTCCTCTACGAGATGACCACAGGGCAGCGTGCATTCACAGGCGACACCAGCCCTGTGCTCCAGGAAGCCATCCTGAAGCAAATTCCCGCCCCTGTGCGCGATCTGAACCGGGCCATCCCCCCCAAGCTCGAGCGCATTATCACCAGGGCCATCGAAAAGGATCGCAATACCCGCTATCAAACGGCTGCGGAACTCCGTGCCGATTTAGAGGCCGTGAAACAAGACATGCATCCACGGCGAAGCGTGGCCTGGCTGACTCTGGCGGGTGGAATTCTCGTAATATCCTTGGCGATAGCGTTCTTCTGGTTCTCCCGGCACAAGCTCTCCGTCGCGGATCTGCCCGAACCAAAACTTCGGCAACTCACGATCAATTCCTTCGAAAACCGCGTGACCGGTGGGGCCATTTCACCCGATGGCAAATACCTGGCATACGCGGACACAAAAGGTCTATACGTGAAACTGATCGAATCGGGCGAGACACACTTTATTCCGCAGCCGGAGTCATTGCAGAATCGCCAAGGCAATTGGGCTTTGGCTTCCTGGTTTCCCGATAGCGCTCATTTTCTTGCGAATGCAATCGGCGGGCTAAGTGACGCGCCCGATTCGCAAGGGTCCAGCGTTTGGATCGCTTCCGCATTTGGTGGAGCGCCACGCAAGCTTCGCGACGATGCACTTGCCTACTCCGTATCACCGGACGGCTCTATGATTTCCTTCTCAACAAACAAGGGGCACCTTGGCGACCGCGAAATCTGGTTGATGGATGCCAACGGGGAACACACTCGAAAGCTTTTTGAGGTTGACGAAGACGGCGCGCTCTGGGCAATAAGCTGGTCCCCAGATGGCCAACGCCTTACGTACGTCAAAACCGACGCGACGGGCGATTCGCTCCTTAGTGGCGACCTGAGTAGCGGGTCTGTCGTTACATTGATGCCGCCCTCTGAACTTAAGAACATGAACGATTTTGTTTGGCTGCCGGATGGGCAATTGGTCTATTCCATCTCTGAACCTGAATATAAACGGAATCGTCAGACGTGTAAGTATTGGCAGGAACGCTTTGACACTAGCACAGGAAGACCTGTCGAAAAACCAAGGCAACTGAAAAATTGGCCCCAGGTCTGCATGCACAGCCCATTTGTGACCAAGGACGGAAAACGGCTCGCATTCCTGGAACGCGAAGGTCACCCGACCGTAAATCTTGCAGACATTGCCGTCGGAAACCGGCAAGTACGAAACCTACGGCACTTCACATTGAGTGAAAGTTCGGATATGCCTTGGAGTTGGACGCCTGACAGTAAGAACCTCTTTTTTATGTCCTATCGCAACGGTCCTCTCACTCTGTACCGGCAGCCCCTGGATCAGGATTCGGCTGAACAACTTGCTACTCTCCCGGACCCTTCTCACTACCCTACACTGACTCCGGATCAGAAATGGATTTTGTTTATGAAGGGAGGTTTTTTTCAAGCTCCACCGGTACAACACCCCATAATGAGGATTCCCGTAAACGGAGGTTCGCCCGTGCAGGTTTCTATCGCCAAAAACTCTAGCGCACTTATGTGCGCTCGCCCGCCCTCCAATTTGTGCCTGATTGCCGAGCCAGCAGACGATCACAAGGAATTGGTCCTCTTTGTCCTCGATGCCTTTAAGGGGCGCGGTGCAGAAGTCGCTCGCTTCGGCTTGGACCCGAACGACGACGGTTGGCAGACGGACCTTTCGCCGAATGGAAGTCAGATAGCCTTCCTTCGTGGTCCGGCAGGACCTCTTTCAGTTTTCTCATTGCGCGACCACTCGACGCGAGAAATCCCCTTGAAGAGCTCGAGCAACCTAAAGACCTTGAATTGGTCTTCCAACAATGACGGCTTGTTTGTTTCGGACCATGCTCAAGGCAACACCAGACTTCTTCATCTGAATTTACATGGCGAATCATCCGTATTGGAGGAGCGTTCTGGAGGAGAGGGCACTGGCGTTAGTCAGTCACCAGACGGCCGGCACTTGGCCATTTCCACTTGGACACTGTCCGGCAACATGTGGCTGATGGAAGATTTCTAAACAAGCAGCGAGATTTTGCGGCCTGCCTTCCTGCTCCGTCTTGCTTCACTATCAGAACCGGATTTGCGCCTTCACCTGAATCATCCTGGGAGAAACGTTTGCGTTTAGTGTAGATCCCAGAACACTGGTCGGGGCCTGCTCCTGGTAGAGGATCTGGCCAAAGGTACTGTCCGAGGTCCAATTATCGGGGAATCCAAAATTGGCATGGTTAAAGAGATTGAAAAACTGCAAGCCGATCGTCAGGACACCGGTTTCCCAGTGCGGAATTTTCGTATTCTTCATGACCGCTAGGTCCGTGTTGACATAGCTCGGGCCTCGATAACGGTTGCGGCCTTGCGAAAATGTCACGCTTCGGCCGCTGCACGGGCCGTTCGGACCCGGCAAATTCCCCGTGTTGAATCCCGTTTCGCAGCCCGTCTGCACAAATAATGCGCCCGGATTCGGTGAACCATCGCCCAATACTTGCGTGGGCTGGCAAGGAACCGTAGAGGCCGGAATCACCGCGCTTTTTCCGCACGGCCCTGGAGGACCGAGTGGAGCTACTGGCACGGAATAAATTGTGCCGAAGAAATTGTTGTTAACCAGATGGCCGGTCTCCGCGTTGTCAATCGCTGTATAGGGAAAACCGGTGCGGGCAATGACGGTTCCCGAAATCTGCCATCCCTTCACCAGAGAATCCGGGCCGTGTCCGCGCAGCGCCTCTTTGACCGGAACTTCCCAAACGTAGTTTGCATTGATGGAGTGCCGCGCGTCGTAATCCGCTGCCCCGTAGCTTCCGCGAAGATTGTTGGCATCCTGCGGAAAAACGGAACTGCCGAATGCAAATGGCTTCCATCCCCCGTTGGACACCTCGTCCAACGCATGTCCGTAGGTATAGTTGAGTTGAAACACGCCATTACCCCATCGGATCAACCGCTGTTCGAAGGAAACGACCATGCCGCTGTAGTTGGAAATGGCTCCACTCTCATGCTGCGTGACCCCGCTAAATCGCGCATCGGCACAAGGCGGAACAGGTGGGCTGCTGCATACCGTTTTGGGGAAAGATCCGAACCCAAATGCATTTATGTTCGGATCATCAATAAATTCACGAATGCCGTGATTTCCAAAATAGCCGATCGTCACGGAACTCGAGGAACCGAAACTTTGCTGCGCCTGCAGGCTCCATTTTTGATATTGCGGTGAGTGGATCGTATTTGCCGGGTTCTGAATGCTGGGAGGACTGAAGTTCGGGTCCGCTTGCTGGATCTGAGCAAGAGTCTGACCCGTGGCAAATCCTTTCACAAATGCTGAATTGGAGGCGGCCACATTCTTGGACAGGCTATTCGTATCACTGGGAGCGAGGTTATAGCCACCGAAGGCATAAAAATTGGAGGAAGGCGGGTTCGAAGCTAAACTTGTCCCGATGTCGCCGAGGACCGGATCGTAAAAAATACCGACGCCGCCGCGCAGGACGGTATTGTGAGAAACGCCGAAGGGCTGCCATGCAAAACTGAACCGCGGCGACCACACGATGTTGTCTGTATTCGGGAACGCTTGTTTCTGATTGATCAGGATCGCCTGATTGTACGGCTGATCCGGATCATGGCTGATGGAATTAAATGAACCAGAAAGCCGAGCGATGCAACGACTCTCACAAACTGGATTGGATTGGTGGTCGGCACGCAACGCGAGCGTAAGCGTCAAATTGGCGCGGGCCCGCCACTCTTCCTGTCCGTACAGCCCCAGGCTATAGAAAGCGAAACGATTCCAAGTTACAGGCGGGAAGGTTTGGAAAATGGTTGTGAAATCTGTTTTGGGGTTGGAGGGATTTACTCCTCCGTAAAAAAACGCGTTGATTGTTTGCGGCAGTAATTGTCCCGTGCCACTCAAATTGTAGCCGTACCCTGTCCAATAGGTCCGCAGAAAGCTCACTCCCAACCCAAACTTATGCTTGCCCCGCGTCTTTACCAGGTCGTCGGATAGCTGGTATGACGTTGTTGTTGAACCGGCAGGCTGTGCAAGCCACCAGTCCGAGCCCCCCAGCACAGAGAAGGGATTGCCCGCGTTGAACCAGTTCAACACGGTCGGAAAGACAGACTGGGTCTGCGCCGGATTCGCCACACTGGAAGTTCGGCTCATGTAAGTCCCTGCAAGCAAAAATTGGTTCGCCGCCGAAGGCCCGATGGTATGCGTCTCGCTGAGTTGGCCTTGCCACCATGGCTGATAGGTGTAGGCATTGAAGACGGAGTTGATCGGATCGACGTACATGGCACGGTTTCCGTGGTCATACTGCACCAACAGGAACACGCGCTCGTTGATCCCGAGGTTCCAGTCCACGCGGCCCGACACGATGGACTCGCTGGAAGGATAATAAAGGTTCTCGAAAAAATGCACCGCACAGGCATCCGTCGTTCCCAGCCCCCCCGGTCCCTGCCAGCCGTTGCAGCCCAGGGAATCATTAAAGTTGCCGGGAGTCGCCGCACTCGCACCTGGCGTGTTGTTGTATAGGTTGAATACCTGCTGGTAAAACCTCTGCGATGCTGACATCGGTCCGAAAATCGAATCGATATTGGCCATGGTCGCAGATTCGAATTTTGCGCTGGGCAGAACCACCGTATTGCTGGAGGGAAGCACGAGGCGCATGCCTTCGGTGTCAAAAAAGAAGAACAGCTTGTCCTTTTTAATTGCCCCACCTAGAGACCCCGCCCACTGATTGGCGATATCGAAGGGGCGCGAGTTACCCTGCGCATTGTCGATCCAGTCGTTGGCATTCAACGCGCTGCCATTCCAGTAGTACGCCGCGTTCCCATGAAAAGCATTGCCACCGGATTTGGTTAGATAGTTGACGCTCGCGCCCGCGGCACCGCCGAATTGCGCGGAATAACCG
>DASSXG010000010.1:0-5167 GCA_035704085.1 Candidatus Acidiferrum sp.
AACGTCGGGACGCAATTCGCCAGCATTGCTCCGGCGAACCCTCCACAAGTTCGTGAGCACTCCAAGAAGACGCTTGGTCAGTCCTATTGGTCAAACTTAATTAACCTCCGCGATTGCGCGTAGTAGGTCCAAGTTGCTAGCGATCCGGCTCAAACTTCCCACAACCCCGTTTCCTAATCCTGCTAATTGCTAAAAGGCTGTTCGCGATAGAAATCATGCCATCCCCCAAAGTGATTCCCTCCGAGACGCATGCGCAACCTCTGTCTGTTCCTGCTCCAGGTTGTTGAAGTAGCTCCAGACCATCCGGACCTGGGGGGTAGGACTCTTGAAATGCCATGCTTACGTTGCCGGTCTGCCGTGGTCCAGGCATAGGGCCACCAGATCCGAGACATTCGCTTCGCCCACGCACATAACCGTGTCTGCGCCCCCCCAATAGATCTTCACGGTTCCATCAGACTCCGCAACGGCACCACAGGTAAAGACCACGTTGTGGACATATCCGGTGATTTCCCAGGGATCTTCCGGCTGCAAAATCCACGAGTCGCCCACGCCGATGACCTTTGCCGGGTTCAGCAGGTCATGCAGAGCAATCCCCAAACGATAGACCGATCCATCCATCGTTCGGAAAACTCCGTGATAGATGGAAAGCCATCCCTGGTCCGTTTTGATCGGCGGCGCGCCGGGACCGATCTTCATTTCATCCCAGTGATATAGTTCGGGCCTCATGATGAGCTGTGATTGGCCCCAAAAACGTAGATCCGGAGAATAGGAAATCCAGATTGACCAAGGGGCGATTTCCGAATGGGGACGGTCAAGCCGGGCATAGAGTCCATCAAACTTCTCGGGAAAGATCACCACATTCCGATAATCCGCCTGCGTGATGAGGGAGACCCTTTCCACCTGACTGAAGTCCTTCGTCTTGGCCAGGGCGATCCGTACCCCATTTCGCGAGTAGGCGCTGTAGGTGATGATGTACTCCCCTTCCAGTCGGGTCACGCGTGGATCCTCCACGCCGAACTCTTCATAGGCGGCAAAAGGGCTGTCCCGCGCAGGAATCAGAAAGGGCTCTGGATCGGCGGTGAAGTGGAATCCGTCGGGACTGCGTGCCAAACCAATGATGGACCGTCCAGTACGGAGATGGGCGCGGAAAAGCATGATGTATTCGTCCTCATGCTTCACGACCGCCGCGTTGTGAACGGTTTCCACTGGGTAGGGGATCTCGGCCTTGGTAAGGATAGGGTTGTGGCCATATCGTCTGACAATGTCCGGCTTCATGACTGTCTCTTCGCCTCCAAATCAAAAATCGTAGAGTAAACCCGTTCGTACGCCTCCACCATGGTTTTGATAGAAAAGCATTGCTGGACCCGTTGGCGGCAGGCGGTGCGATCGATTTCAGAAAGGCGTTCCAGGGCCCGCACCGCCTCGTTGACGTTGTTGACCAGAAACCCCGTCTGCCCGTCTTTGATCACCTCACGGCAGGAGCCCAGGTCCATGGCGATAACGGGCACGCCGGCTGCATTAGCTTCAGCCAGGACCAGTCCGAACCGCTCTGGGATGGTGTTCAGATGGATTAAAGTGCAGGCACTCGCGAACAATTTATTTTTCTCCGCCATGCCCACCGGCCCGATATAGGAGATGTTCTGATCATCCATGTGCGGTTTGACCTGGTTCCGATAATAGACCTCATCCTGGATGATCCCTGCGATGATCAAATGCCGACCACTCAATCTAGCGACCTCGATGGCTAAATGGACACCCTTATCCGGATGAATCCGGCCAAGGAAGATCAGGTCATCACCGCCAGATTCCTGGAGCGGGTACAACGAGAGGTCGATCCCGTTGTAGACTGTCGCCAGGTAATTCAGCCCCGGCGCGCGATCGGAGTCGCTGATGGAAACAAAATATCCGTCACGATACTTCTGATAAACGGGCATGATTTTGGCCGACGAGAATCCGTGGATGGTAGTGAGGACCGGTGTCTTGACCAGCCGGCTGTAGGTCAACGCCATGAAGTCGTAGTGACTATGGATGAGGTCAAACTCAGCAGCACGCTCGAACGCTTCGGAGATGTGAAGGTATTCGGCTACTTTGGGATCGACGGTGGAATCCTCTTCATATCCTTTGTCAACCACGGCGTGCAGGTGAGCGCGGGTCACAGAATCCCTAGTGGCGAACAACGTCACATCCCAACCACGGGCGACGAGTCCTTCGGTGAGGTTGCTAGCCACCGTTTCCCAGGCGCCATATTGCCGGGGAGGCGTTCGCCAAGCTACCGGCGACAGGACAGCCACTCTTTTGTTGGGAATTGTCATACTGTTGAACGATCTTCGTAATTCATGGCAGCCAGCACCTCATCGAGTGGGACGGTCGCGAAAGCGGTGGCGTGATCGGCCACACCATAAGGAATGATCAGTTCGCCGTTGTGGAGGAGAGCGCCGCACGTATAAACGACGTTGGGCACGTAGCCTTCCCGTTCGTTTTGGTTGGCTTTGAGCAAAGGCTCGCGGAGGCGACCGATCACTTTGGCAGGATCATCGCGATCGAGGAGGAACGCACCGATGCAGTACCGTCGCATAGGGCCGACACCGTGGCTGAGGACTAGCCACCCTGCATCGGTCTCGATGGGGGATCCGCAGTTCCCAAGCTGGACCAGTTCCCACGGGAAAGTAGGTTTAAGGAGCAGACTGCGTTCATTCCAGAAGTGGACGTTGTCGGAAAACATGAGGTAGATGTTCTCGTTGTCCTGGCGAGCGAGCATGGCATAGAGGCCGTTGATTTTCCGGGGGAAGATGGCCATGCCCTTGTTTTCGGCGGCCGGACCATTCAAGGTGATGAATCGAAAGAGGAGGAAGTCAGAAGTCTCCACCAGCTCTGGCACCACGACCTTGCCATCGTAGGCGGTGAAGGTCGCGTAGTAGATGTGAGTGCCGTCATCGTTTTGAAAACAGACGAACCGGGCGTCTTCGATGCCGTTGCGTTGCGAGGGAGTAACCGGGAAAATGATGCGTTCGGATAGCCGCTGTTCAGGCTCGAACTGAACTTCGTAGTTGGACCGGGCCAGCATCCAAATTCCCTGTGCGGCCTTCTGATGTTCCTGTACCCTTCTATCCGACAGGCGGGACTGCTTCACTTCGGCTTCGAGATTGGCGCGAAGCTCTTCCAATGCAAACGACTCCCCAAGCTTGTTCATAACCCGGCGCGTGAATTCGTTGGTCAGTCCCAGTTCAAAGAGTTTTCGCTCGAACAGCGCCTTCTCGTACAGCGGGTTCGGGATTTGACGCGGCTCGGCGAGGAAGCCAGTTGGCCTTAGCACCTCGATCCGACGGTCGTGGTGGATGATACCGGTCCGAAAAGTGATTGAAGAAATGTGTCCCTCGCCGGTCGCGCGCAAGCTGAGGATAAAACGCAGAGCGCCGGATGGCAGGTCAGTTTGGTCAGGGTGCGGGACGATGGAGGGATTGAACAGCGCAGCGGATTCTAAAGAGTATTCGGCCAGGAAATAAGAGCCGATCAACAGTCGTCTTTGTTCGGAGACTTCCTCATCCGTCAACAGTAGCTCGCGGACTTGTTCAAAGCGTTCCAAAAAGAGTTTGCGGATCTGCTGGTGTCGCTGGGAGAATTCAGCGGAGACTTCGTCCAGGAGGGGGCCGACTAGGTTTTCCGGGAGCGACAGGATCCTGGAGATGATCCTGCTCACCCGTGGGGGATCCCCCGGACTGAATGGCCGCAGAAGAACGCGTGACTGATCGGGCTTGAGAATCGTGGCCGTGCGTTTGACGTGAATTGACATGGGCTGGTGTTCCAGGGAAACGAGACAGAAATCGGTTATTACTCTTCGACGGCGATAGGTTCCTTAAAACTCGTCAGCATATTTTGCGCCAAGCGCATTTCCGCCAACGAAAGCAAGAAAGCCAGGGTGGATTCCGCCCCCTGGTTCCGGTTGACCCGATCCACGTGCAACCCATCACGGCAGCCGCCTGTTTTGGGGGAGTAGAGTTCCAACCCGAGATCGTTCCAGCCGATGAACCAGTCGAAGGCACGTTGCGCCTGTTCGTACCACCAGACGTCCGATGTGGCGCGATAGGCTTCAAGACAGGCTGAGGCCATTGCTTGCGCCTCGATGGGCTGCTGGTCAAAGTTGGCGCGCATGCCGCCACGGCGATAGAACCCGTTGGTGCCAATGGCTCGAAAGTGACCCTTCTCGGAGATTTGCAATTCCGCCAGCCAGCGCAGGGCCTCCAGTCCTCGTTCAAACATCGCCTGTTGTCCGGTTGCACGCCCGCTCAGGATCAAGGCGTGTGCGAGCTTCGCGTTGTCGTACGTCAGATTCTCTTCGAACCAGCACCAGTCCGGCTGGGCGGTCCTTTCGAAAAGTTCCATGAGCCGGGAAGTGAGTGTCTCACGGATTTGGTTGACCAGGCTGTCACCGCGCAACCGGCGCAGGTATTCATGAATGCCGATGAGCCCCAACGCCCACGCGCGCGGCGAAGTGAACTCCGTCAGTGCAGGCAGCGCCAGCGCGAAGAGCTGTCCAGCCATGACCTGGAAGCTCCGATAGGGGGAACGCCCAACTCCCACGCCCAGCGCCCAGAGCGCTCGCGCTTGACAATCCTCTGACCCTTGTTCATCGAGCCAGCGTCGATCAAAACTCAGGTGGTTGTGGAAGCGTTTTGTCTTGGGATCGAACGCGTGATGGAGAAAAGCCGCGTAAGTGGTGGCCAGTGTCCGCACGCGCTCAGGGTCCTCTCCCAACTCACTGAGCAGCACTGCGAGGATATACGCACGCGCATTATCGTCGGTGCAATAGCCCTCGGAAAAATTTGGAACGCTAAAAATGGCATGTTGGAAGATTCCCGTCGAATCGGTCATCCGCGAGAGATGACTCAACTTCAACTCCGGCAGTTCCCGCGGTTTTTGGTCGAGCGTCTTCGTGGCAAGAGATTTTCGAGACCGCGCCGCCCCCTCTATCCGTGACAACTCGAAGGAACGCATATACAGCTGTGCCACGTTGCTCCAGACCATCTCACGGCCGAGCCTGTAGGCGTTCTTACGAATGGCATGACGGCGTGTGTCGTCGCGCAGCAAGCCAATAACCTCGCGCGCTATGGCCGCGGCGTCGCCGAACGGCACCAGCACGCCGTGGTCTTCCGCCAACAATTCTACAGCG
>DASSXG010000119.1:0-75860 GCA_035704085.1 Candidatus Acidiferrum sp.
TCGGGGAAGCCGGATTGAACGGCTTCGACGATGTAGCCGAGTTCTTTGGCAACCATGCCGAAGAGAAGCACGACGCCCTGTTCGTTGACGGGTTCATGGCGCAGGCCGCGGAAGTCGATGGGGTGGCCATAGGAGGGGCGATCTTCGAGCGGGGCGAAGCGGAGTTTGGCCGGCGGGACTTTGTTCGATAGAACGAGTGAAGCGGAGTTGTGGTTCAGCGCCCGAGAAGCGGGCGGGGCAAGCCCCGCCCCTACAGGTTCAGGGTGTGCGGGGTTTGGCGCGGGTTTTGATATGCGCTTTGGTGCGCGGGCAGGTAGAAGGGCCACGACGTCGGCCCATTCGGGCTTGCCGTGGGCAAACTTGCGAAACACCTCGGGAAGTTTTGACCAAGGGCCGAAGCGGCGTTCGAAGGTGCGAACGTCAAATTGTCCCAGGTGCCGGTAGGCGCGGCGCGCGGGTATTTTGCGCTTCTTGCGGACGGCGTAGGCCCAATCCGCGAGCAGTTCGCGGTCCTTGAGCCGCACATTCAGGGTAAAGGGCTGAAGTCCGGCGGCGCGCACGGCGTCATTCCAAGTGGGAAAGAATTGGGAGACTTGATGCTCGGCGATTCCTGTTAGGGAGATGAATTCCGAGCGCGAGGGCGGGCGGCCAGCGCCCCTGGCGATAGCGGCCAAGGAATCCAGGATGAGCTGCTTGTCTGGCAGTGGTTTCAAAGGGCCTTCAAGGTTTACTGATGGTAGGCTACTGGTGATGATAACATGAAAAACAGGCACGATGTATCGTGCCCCTACAGGGACAAGGCCTCAGATCTGGCGACCTGAGCTACAGGTGGGGAAACGCAGCCCTACAAAACCTAGTTAGGTGCGGTAGGAGGCGTTGATGCGGACGTACTCGGCAGTGAAGTCACAGGTCCAGTAGCGCGCCGTCGCCGGGCCGGCGTGGAGATCCACGATCAGCGGAACGTGTTCGGAGAGGAGTTTGTTGCTGGCAGCACGTTCGTTAAAGTCGAGGGGCTGGCCGCGGCGCAGGACGGGAATTCCGGCCATCTTGATGTCCACGAGGGCGGGATCGAACTTTACGCCAGAGCGGCCGGCGGCGGCGAAGATGCGGCCCCAGTTGGGGTCACCTCCTGCGAATGCGGTCTTTACCAATGGGGAAGTCGCGATGGTTTCGGCGATGCGCTTCGCGGCGGCTTCGGTCTTCGCGTGGCGGACTTCGATTTCGATGACGCGCTGCGCGCCTTCGCCGTCCGCGACGATTTGCAGGGCCAGCGAGCGGCAGACTTCTTCGAGGGCGGCAGTGAAAGCGCGCTGCGCGGAAGTACCGGCCTTGATCGAAGGCGCGGCGGCCTCGCCGTTGGCGAGAACCAGCAGCGTGTCGTTGGTGGAAGTGTCGCCGTCGACGCTGATGGCGTTGAAGGTGCGGCCGGTCACCTCGTTCAGAGTTTTTTGCAGCAGAGACGGGGCAATGGCCGCGTCCGTGGCGACGAATGCCAATGTGGTGGCCATGTTGGGATGAATCATGCCTGCGCCCTTGGCGCAGCCGACGAGATGGACGCGCTTGCCGGCCATTTTGAAGGAAGCGGCGGCAGTTTTCGGGCGCGTGTCCGTGGTGCAAATCGCGAGCGAAGTTTCGGCGAACGAGCGTGCGGAGGGGCGGCGGAAACGGGCGATGACCGGAAGCGCGCGCAGAATCTTTTCGAGCGGCAGAGGAACGCCAATGACGCCGGTTGAGCAGACAAAGATTTCTTGCGGCAGGCAGTTGAGGCGCTTCGCTGCTTCGGCAACCGTGCGTACCGCGGCGGCGTGACCCGCTGCGCCTGTCGCGCAATTCGCGTTGCCGGCGTTCACAACGACGGCGCGCATACGGCCCTTCGAGGCGCGCAAGTGCTCCTTGGAAATAAGGACGGGAGCAGCAACGACAAGATTTTGCGTGAAGACGGCGGCAGCGGAGGCAGGCACGTCGCTCGAAAGAATGGCGAGATCAAGCGCGCCAGTTTTTTTCAGACCGCAAGCGGTCGCGGCAAAGCGGAATCCGCGCGGGAGAGAGGCTTCCGAGAGTGCGTGCTTGATCAACGGAACATCCGTGTGACTAGCGCGGCGGCCCCGGAAGGGACCTCCGATCCTCCGCGACGGACGCGAGAGTTTGCTGCTGCGTTGCGATTTGTGCGGTCATGGTTTGGCTCATGGTTGTTCCCCCCAGTTTTCGAGTTGTTTTTCGACGGTGGCGAGCGCCGCGCGAACGGAATCGGGCGATGTTCCGCCCGGAACTTTTTTGGAAGCAAGCGCCGCGTCAAGAGTAAGGCTGGCGGCGAGGTCGGAATCGAAGGCGGGCGAGATTTTCTTCAGAGCTTCGAGAGGCAGGGCGGTCCAAGAAACATTTTGCTTTTCCGCTTCGCGCAGAACT
This sequence comes from Candidatus Acidiferrum sp., assembly GCA_035704085.1. Taxonomy (GTDB): domain Bacteria; phylum Acidobacteriota; class Terriglobia; order Acidiferrales; family UBA7541; genus Acidiferrum. The sequence continues at coordinate 2,407 of DASSXG010000119.1, forward strand.
CTTCCGACAATGTCGTGTGCCTGGCGGAACGGTACGCCCTTGCGAACCAGATAATCCGCAGCCTCCGTGGCGAGCAACGCGGGATTCGAAGCGGCGGCGCGCAGACGTTCGGGGTTGAATTTTGTTGCAGCCATCGCGCCTGCGGCGACTAAGAGCATTTCAGCGACCTGGTCGTGCGCGGCGAAGAGAGCTTCTTTGTCTTCCTGCAAATCGCGTTGGTAGCTTGTCGGCAAGCCTTTCAGGGTGGTGAGCAGGCTCACGAGGGCTCCGGTGATGCGGCCTGTTTTGCCACGGATCAGTTCCCAGGAGTCGGGATTTTTCTTTTGCGGCATGAGGCTGCTGCCGGTGGAATATTCATCGGGAAGAATGACGTAGGAAAATTCCTGCGAGGTGAAAAGCACAAAATCTTCGGCGAGGCGGGAGAGATGCGTCGCGATGCCAGTTAGCGCGAAGAGATAGTCGAGGGCAAAGTCTCGGTCGCTGACGGCATCGAGGCTGTTTGCGGTGATGCGCGAAAAACCCAATTCGCGCGCAATTGCGTTGCGATCGATGGCGAAGGAATTTCCGGCCAGCGCGCCGGAGCCCATCGGGCAGGCGTCGGCGCTGGCGGCGGCATGTTGCAGCCGCGTGATATCGCGCGAGAAAGCTTCCGCATGCGCGAGCAGAAAATGGGAAAGCAAGATTGGTTGGGCGTGCTGCATGTGCGTCATGCCCGCCATCGGAACGGTGATATTCGTTTTCGCTTGCATCAGGAAAGCATTTAAAAGAGCTTCGAGGCCACGCTGAATTCCAGCGGCAGCGTCGATTACGAAGAGGCGGAAGTCGGTGGCGACGAGTTCGTTGCGGCTGCGGCCGGTGTGCAATTTCCAGCCCAGAGGGCCTAGTTCTCCGACGAGAGCTTTTTCGACGAAATGGTGGACGTCTTCGGCATCCGCGCCGAATGTTTGAAGCCACGCGGGATCTGTTTTTGCGCGTTCGATAATTTTGTCGAGCGCGGCAAGGGTTTGCTTTACTTCCACGGCAGTAAGAATTCCGATGGGCTCGAGTGCTTTCGCCCAAGCGCGGTCGACGGCAATTTCGTAGGTCAGGAGACGGCGGTCGAACGCGAAGGAGCGCTGGAACGCGTCGAAGCGTTCGTTCGGGGCGCGCTCGAAGCGTCCGCCCCAGAGGCGGTCATCTTTGCGTTCGGTCATGCGCTCCGTGCTTTCTCTTTTGCCAGCGTTACGGTTGAGATCCTTCGGGCATCCTCATCGGACGCCCTCAGGATGACACTTGCGGTGGAATTGAGGGAAAGGGTCATGACTTGGATTCGGCTTTGACTTTGGGGCGCACGGTTACGGGCAAGGCGAAAAGATTGATGAAGCCTTCGGCGTCCTTGGGGTTGTAGCGGCCCATGGTGAAGCTGGCCAGGTCGGCGCGATAGAGCGAAAAAGGAGAAACGCGTTTGGTGACGTTCAGCATGCCTTTCCAGAGTTTCAAGCCGACGGCACCGGTAACGCGCTGTTGTGCGACGGTAAAGAAGCCGTCGAGCGCTTCGCGGAGGGGCGAAAACCACAAACCGTAGTAGACAAGTTCGGCATAGCGATTCGAAAGCGCTTGCTGGAAATGGGCGGTCTCGCGATCGACCGTGAGGCGCTCGAGTTCCTGATGGGCTTTGACGAGCAGCGTTCCCCCGGGAGTTTCGTAGGCGCCGCGGGACTTCATGCCGACGAGACGATTTTCGACGAGATCGGTGCGGCCGATGCCGTGTTTCGCGGCAATTTCATTGAGGGTGTTGAGAAGATCGACGGAACCGAGTTTCGAACCGTTGACGGAGACGGGAGTGCCGGATTCGAATGCAATTTCGACTTCTTCGGCTTTGTCCGGAGCTTTTTCGGGCGAAACAACCCATTGCCACATGGCCTCGTTGGGGGCGTTGGCGGGATCTTCGAGCTCGCCGCCTTCGTGGCTGAGGTGCCAAATGTTGCGGTCGCGGCTGTAAATGTTTTTCTTGCTCTGCTCGACGGGAACGTTGTGCTTTTGCGCGTAGGCGATGGCGTCTTCGCGGGAATCGATGTCCCATTCACGCCAAGGGGCGATAATCTGCACGTTGGGGGCGATGGCTTTGTAGGCCAATTCGAAGCGCACTTGATCGTTGCCCTTGCCAGTGCAACCGTGGGAGAGGCCGTCCGCGCCGAGCTTGAGCGCGATTTCCGCCTGGCGCTTGGCGATGACCGGGCGGGCCATGGATGTGCCGAGCAAATAGGTGTGCTCGTAAATGGCGCCAGCGCGGAGCGTCGGCCAGATGTAGTCGCGGACGAATTCCTCGCGCAAGTCTTCGACGACGGCCGAGGAAGCGCCGGTGGTGAGGGCTTTCTTGCGCGCGGCTTCGAGGTCTTCCTGCTGGCCGACGTCGCCGATCACGGCGATGACTTCGCAGCCGTAATTCTCCTTCAGCCAGGGAATGATGATGGAGGTGTCGAGACCTCCGGAATAGGCGAGTACAACTTTTTTGGGTTTATTCAGTTGCTTGTTCACGGTTCCTCGTTCGAGAAAAACTTTAAGAGTTCAAAATACGAGAGTTCAAAAGCCGAAAAGCATAGTCTTTGAGAGTCAACAGTCGACAGTTAAAAGTCAACCGTTGAAAAATCGAAACTCGAAAGACGCGACACAGAAACATGAAGATCAAAATAAAGTATGCAGGATCGCTTTCTGCACGTACATGCGGTTTTCCGATTGATCGAGAACGACGGATTGCCGGCCGTCGAGGACTTCGGGCGTGACTTCCAGGCCGCGGTGCGCCGGAAGACAGTGCATGAAGACGGCGTCCGAAGCGGCCAGCGCCATCAGTTCGGCATTCACTTGATAGGGCTGGAAGACGGTCTTGCGAATGTCTCCTTCGGCTTCGAAGCCCATGCTGGTCCACGAATCCGTGTAGACGCCCATCGCACCGCTGACGGCCTCGCGCGGGTCGGTCATCAACTCGATTTTAGCTTTGGTTTCCCGGGCAACGCGTTTGGCGTCAGCGACGACCTCGGGAGCTGGCGCGTAGTCCGGAGGAGTGGCGATGCGAAGATGAACGCCGAGGCGCGCGGCTAGACAGATCAAGGAATGGCAAACGTTGTTGCCGTCACCGACGTAAGCAAGTTTGAATCCGCGCAGGGCGCCGAATCTTTCCTCGAGGGTGAAGAAATCGGCGAGTGCCTGGCAGGGATGAAACTTGTCGGAGAGCGCGTTAATCACAGGGATGTCCGCGTTGGAGGCCATTTCTTCGAGGACCTTCTGCTGGTAGACGCGGGCGACGATGCCATGCACCCAGCGTTCGAGGTTGCGCGCAACATCGGCGATGGACTCGCGCGCGCCGAGAGAGGCGGACGCCTGGGTGTGGTCAAGGAAGACGACCGAGCCACCCATGCTCTGAATGCCGACGTCGAAGGTGACACGTGTGCGAAGCGAGGGCTTCTCAAAAATCAAGGCGATGAATTTGCCGTGCAGAGTAGAGGTGTAACGAGCCGGACGGGCCTTGATGTCCGAGGAGAGATTGAGAAGCTCACGCGTGTGCGCGGGGCTCCATTCCGCCCCGGTGAGGAGATCCGTTGACAAAGAGATGGGAGCAACCAGAGTAGTCGTGGTCATATTTTTCACCTTGCCATGGCATGAGCGACGCGCCCGTTTGCAGGCTTGCTGGGAACCGGGGCCGAGGCTTGCTGTGGAGTTGAAGCGAGAACCTGTTCGAAAAGCCGGAGAAATTCGCGGACTTGCGCGCTGGTGATGATGAAGGGCGGCAGCAGGCGCAACGTAAAGTCGTGGGTGCAGTTGATGAGCAAGCCGCGCTGCATGGCTTCGGAAACCAAAGCGGTACCTCCGACCGAGAGCTCGATGCCGATCATCAAGCCTTCCCCGCGGATTTCGCGGATAAAGTCAAACTTCGCAACGAGCTTGGCGAGGCCCTCGTGGAGTTCCGCGCCGCGAGCGCGGACGTTGGATAGAAGATTTTCATCTTCCACAATGCTGAGAAATTCGAGCGCCGTGGCGCAAACCAGAGGGCCGCCGCCGAACGTCGTGCCGTGCATGCCCGGAGAGACGCGTGCGGCAACGGCTTCGGTGGTAAGGATGGCGCCGAGAGGAAGGCCGGCGGCGAGAGGCTTGGCAATGAGAACGATATCAGGCTTCGATGAAAACTTCTGGTAAGCGAAGTAGCGGCCGGTGCGGCCGAGGCCACATTGAATTTCATCGGCAATTAAAAGCGCTCCGTGCCTGGTAGCGAATTCACGGGCGCGATTCCAGAAGGCTTCGCTGACCGGATAGATTCCGCCTTCGCCCTGAATGGTTTCGACGAGGATGGCGCAGATGGTGTCGTCGAATTTCGCTTCGAGATCGGCGATGTCGTTGAAGCGGACAAACTCAGCTCCAGGAACAACGGGAGCGAAGGGCAGGCGGTACTTTTCGGTAGACGTAACACTGATCGCGCCAAAGGTCCGCCCGTGGAAAGAATTCTCCATGGCGAGAAAGCGATGTTTTTTCGGAACTGCTTCGGTGGATTCTTCCGGCAGGCGTGCGAGAAGACGAGCCAGCTTCATAGCGCCGTCGATGGCTTCGGTACCGCTGTTGGCGAAGAAAACGCGGCCGAGGCCGGACCATTCGGCGAGCTTACGCGCCAGCGGGCCCTGGTAAGCGTTGTGGAAAAGATTCGAAAGATGGATGGCGCGCGCGGCTTCCCGCTGGATCACTTTCACAATGCGCGGATGCGCGTGGCCGAGCGCGTTAACGGCGATGCCGCCAAGAAAATCGAGGTATTTCTTTCCGGTGGCGTCATAGACGTAAGCGCCGCGGCCGTGGGTCAAGACGGTAGGCTGCCGCTTGTAGGTGGGCAGGAGGAACTGCGCCGCGTCGAGCAAACGCGTATCCGGCTTTGGCGATTGGGCCGCTGGGCGTTCCGATCTACGTGCCAGACGAGAGACGGGTTTCTTCTTGAGTGTCTTGCGCATCATGCCGCCGAGAGAGCTGCCTGCGCGGTGGAAAGCCGTTCACGGAGGACTCGGGTTCCAGGAATTGCCGCTACGTGTTCATTAGTGGAAGATTCGGTTGCGTGTGAAGCCAGCAGCAATGCGTCGGATGACGTCCCTCCCACGATACGCACTTCGCGAACGCCGCCTTCGATGGCGCGCTTGGCGGCTTCGAGCTTGAGGATCATGCCGCCCGAGACGACACGGCACTGGACCAAGCGTTCGATTTCTTCACAAGTCACGGCGGAGAGGACTTTCTCTCCATCAAGAACGCCGGCAACATCCGTGAGATAGATCAATTGATCGGCGTTCAGAAATTCCGCGCAGGCCGCGGCCATGTGATCGGCGTTGATGTTGTAAATCTCATTGTCCGGACCAATGCCGAGGCACGGCGCAACCGGGAGGAGACCCTCACGCCAGAGGGATTCGATGAACAGCATATTCAAGCCAGTGAGATAGCCGACAAAACCAAGCCGGCCTTCGACTTCGTTGTGGACCATGGGCTCCGCGGTGAAGCACCGGGCGTCGGCGGCAGAGATGCCGATGGCGGGTTGACCTTCCGCGGAGATGGCGGCAGCCAGCTTCTTATTCAGATAGCCAGCGAAGACCATGACGGCCACATCGCGGGTTTCGCGGTCGGTGACGCGGAGCCCGGCGACAAATTTGCTTTCGATGGCCATGCGCCTGAGCGTGGCGGTGAAGAGACGGCCGCCGCCATGCACGACGAGAATTTCGTGGCCTTCCCGCGCAAGCGTGGTCACCTGTTGCGCGAGAGCGCGCACGGCAGCGTCGTCCTCAAGTAATGCTCCTGCGAACTTGATAACGATTCTCATTGAAGTGAGGTTTGCTCCTCGATCCCCAGTATGTGATTGAAATTCTGAACGGCTTGGCCGGCGGCGCCTTTACCGAGATTGTCAAGGCAGGAGACGATGATGAGGCGGCGGCCGGAACGGTCCAGCGCAAAACCGATGTCGCAGAAATTGGTGTGCGCAACGTGCTGCAACTCCGGCAAAGTGCCGGCGGTCCATATGCGGACCATAGGACGGCTGGTGTAAAACTTGCGGTAGAGCGACTCGATGTCCGCGGCGGTTCGTGGCTCGTCGAGAGTGACGTAAATAGTGGAAAGAATGCCGCGCGCAAGGGGCAGCAGGTGCGTCGAAAAGATGACTTGAGATTCGTCAAGACCCGTATGCTCGAGAATTTCGGGCGTGTGACGGTGGGTGAAGAGATTGTAGGCCTTGAAATTTTCATCCAGTTCGACGAAGTGGAGATCGCGGCGGGGATCTTTGCCTGCACCGCTGGCGCCGGACTTGCAGTCGCAAACGACGCTGGAGTCCGGGGCAATCCAGTCCGCCTGCGAGAGAGGACGCAAGGCGAGAATCACACAGGTCGCGTAGCAGCCGGGGTTGGCCACCAAACGAGCCTTTGCGATTTCGCTCGAATAGAACTCGGGGATGCCGTAGACGGCTTCGCCGAGCCATTTGGCGTGGGGAGCGGGGATTTTGTACCAAGAGGTGAAAGTTTCCGCGGCGCGAAAGCGGAAGGCTCCGCTCAGGTCCACGACGCGGAGACCCGCTTCGATCAGGGCGGGCGCCAATTCCGCAGAAACTTCGTGCGGAGTGGCGAGAAACGCGGTGGCCGCCTTGCTTGCGATGATGGCGTCCGTAGAGAACGCGCGGAGCGGCGCTTCACCCCAGCCGCGAAACTGGGGGAAGAGTTCGGCAAGGCATTTAGCGCCATGGGGCTCACGGACATAAAAAACCGGGAGCTGGACCGAAGGATGACGCAAAAGGATGCGAGCCAGCTCAAGACCTGAATAGCCGGTGACGCCGACAACCGCAGTTTGGCGAGGGTCTCTCATTTCAAGAGGGCTTCGATCTTTTTTTGCAGGGATTCGCGCGATTTCTTGTTGGGGGTGATGATGAGAACGGTATCATCGCCGGCGATGGTTCCGGCGATTTCCTGAAATTTTGCGCCGTCCACGGCCGCAGCCAGGGGCTGCGCGCCGCTGGGAGGAGTTTTCAGGACGAGCAAATTTTCAGCGGGCCGGATATCGAGAAGAAATTCGCCGAGGGCATGCGCCAACGTGGGCAAAGGAGCGGGCTCTTCCGGTAACTCAGCGCCGGGCCGGTAGCCAGCCGGGGTCTTGACGAGGCGGAGCTCCTGAAGATCGCGAGAGAGAGTCGCCTGAGTAACACGGAGCTTCTGCGCCGCGAGACGGCGCCGCAGCTCTTCCTGATTGGCGATCGGTTGGCCGGTGACCAAGCGAAGAATCTGACCGTGCCGAAATGTCTTGCCTGTACTCATGGCGTGTGCTCGATCTGCATGCTCCTGTATTTTTATACATGCAGATGCATACTCATGTCAAACCTTTTTGAAAGAAATTTTGCGGCACTCAAGCTTCAATGATTTGAGACGGCAAGGAAGCGCATCTTGTAAGATTCGCAGCATCCTCGGGAACCGGGCTGGATTTTCCGCCGTGAGGATGTAACCTAGTCGAGCAGCCCTACGAGCCTCATGGGAACATCTTGCCAAATCTCGGGATGCAAGAACGACACACCGCAAGCTTTAGCCGAGCAAAAGCTGTGCGTGCTGCATTTCACGCTCTCGCTGGAAGCCGGCTGTGCCGAGATGCGACGGGAAACAGCGCTGGGAAACGCACCGCAGGAACGCCAGCGGGAAATCATGCGGTTCATCACGGAACACGGGGAACGCCTGGCCCGGGTAGCGACCAGCGGCCTACACCTGACCGACGACCTAAAAGCGCGGATCTTGAGCACGTTTCTAACGCTGATGAATTTGCGCGAGAACCTGGACCGCTCGAACATGCGGAGCTCGTTCGGGCGTTCCGGCCATCTTCCCCGTTGAGCCGCCATTTCTGAAAGCTTAGAGAAGAGACGAAGGATCAGGCGCCAATATACCTGGCGTAAAGGGAACGAGCGACAGCCGGATCTTTCGTGCCTTTCAAGATAGCTCGGCCATCGGCAAAGACGGTCATTTCATAAGGCGCGACGAGGAAACGGAGCAGAAAATCATTCTGGCGCACGTCGCCAACGACGGGCCGCAATCTTTCACCGAGGACCCGGAGATCAAGCGTTCGGGCGAGTTCGTGAATCTGGACCGAATCCCGGCCGCACATGGTGATATGGGGCTGAACTTCGCCATGGAGATAACTAAAATCGTAGCGGGCGCAGGCGCGGCAAGCCGGATTGCGGGCGACGCGAATGGATTGCAAGCGGTCGGTCCATACATCGCAGGAGATCAGGCGACCGTGAAGGGCTTCTTCACGTCCGGCGAGAAGCTTCAAGGCTTCAGCCACCTCCAGCGAAGCGATTAGGTTCACGATCGGGCCGAGGACGCCGATAGTATCGCAAGTTTCTTCAACGCCGTGGCCAGCGCCTGAAGTTTCCAGCAGGCAGGCAAGGCAGGAGGTCAGGCCGGGGCGAACCGTCATGGTAAGACCGTAACTGGCAACGGCAGCGGCATAGATCCAGGGCTTGGCGGACTTCACGGCAAAGTCGTTGATTAAGAAACGTGTTTCGAAATTGTCGGTGCCGTCGAGAATCAAGTCCGATTCGCCGAGAAGTTCCTTGACGTTCCCGGGGTTCAGATCGGCAACGACGCCCTGGACTTGGATGCTGGAATTGATCGAGCGCAGCTTGCGCTCGGCCGCAGCTGCTTTTGGCAGAGCGTGGAGCGCATCGGATTCGTCAAAGAGCGTTTGGCGCTGTAAATTCGAGGGCTCGACAAAGTCGCGATCAATAATCGTGAGGTGGCCGACGCCCGCGCGAACGAGAAGATTCGCGGCGGCGGCGCCGATCGCGCCACAGCCCACAATGGCGGCCCGAGAGGCAAGGAGCCGGCCCTGTCCTTCCGCGCCGAGGCCGGCGAAGAGCACTTGGCGTGAGTATCTTTCGTGGAGAGAATCGTTCACAGGAAACGCGGTCCCGGCGGGCTTTCGATCGCGACTGCCAGGCTCAGGCTACATGATAACGCCAAAGCACACAGAGCAGGCAACGCCACCGTGCTACGCTTCGTCTGAGCGAATGGACGCATGAAAAAGAGCCTTGCCACTGGGTTGCGAGGGATAGTTGCGCTCGGGCTCCTCCTGGGAGGGGCGACGACGCGGGCACAGACGCCCCAGGATGCGCCACGGGCGAACGGGGCACCTGTGGAACCAACGATCGTGGCGGTCCGCATTGTCCGGGAGGACGGTCAGGTGCTTTCGGAGACGCCCCACGGGATAGCGGCAGAGGCGGGGAATCCACTGGACCGGAAGAAAATCGCAGAGAGTTTACGAACGCTCTATCGAACGGGTGACTACGCGGATTTGAGAGCAGCTCTAACGCCGGTTTCTGGGGGAGTTCGCGTGGATTTCGTCGCGAGAGAAAACCTTTTCTTCAACGAAGTACGATTCAGGGGACTCGTGGCACCACCCACCGACGCGTCCGCGGCGGCAGCGATGCAACTCGGGCTCGGGCAGACTTACCGCGAGACAACGGTCAGTGAAGCGCTGGAGCGGCTGAGAGAGACACTCCGCGAAGAAGGCTTGTACTTGGCCGAAGCCTGGGCGGAAAAAGTCCCGCATCTGGAGAGGCACCAGATGGACATCATGGTGCACGTGAAGGCGGGGCCGCGGGCACGGGTGGGTGTCATCCGGTTGAAGAACAACACGGAATACCGCGATGCGGAAATTCTATCCAGGTCGAGGATAGGAGTCGGCCGCCAGGTGACGTCGGCGCGTCTCCAGCGCGGAACCGAGCGCATCCGGAAATATCTGGTCAAGAAAGGGCATTTAAGCGCTCGCGCGGGGGTACGGCGCGGCGAATATGACGCGGCAAAGAATACTATTGCATTGGATTTGGATGTGACGGAAGGCCCCAGGGTGAAGATAACCGTGACGGGCGCAAAGTTCTCGACAGGCGTTCTGAAAAAATTGATTCCCGTCTATCAGGAAGGCGCGGTGGACGCGGACCTGCTGGAAGAAGGAAAAAGAAACCTGCGCGAGCGCCTGGAACGCGATGGCTATTTCGACGAGGAAGTGAGTTACACCACAAGCACGCACGAGGTAAAGCGGAATGGAAGCGGCTGGCAAGGGACGGAGGAGATCATAAACTTTACAGTGGAACGAGGACCACGCCACAAGCTGATGGGGATCGAGATCACAGGGAACAAGTACTTTGATACCGAGTTACTGCAGAGCCGGCTGCAGATTTTTGGAGGGGCATTTGCTTCGCGAGGGCGATTCAGCAGGCGGCTGGTGGACTCTGACACACAATCCATGCAGAGCCTCTACCAAGCGAACGGATTTCTGGATGCCAAGGTAGAGTCGCAGATCGAAGACAACTACAAAGGCAAGGAAGGCGACCTGTTTATCCATTTCAGGATCCAGGAGGGAAAACAGACGCGCGTCGCTTCCTTGTCGATCGAGGGGAATCACGCATTCAAAGAGCAAGAACTGCTGAATGTGATTGGGTCGACTCGGGGCCAGCCCTATTCCGATTTCGGGGTTACGACCGACCGTGACAATATCCTGGCGCTTTACTTTAACGAAGGATTTCCGCAAGCCAGCTTTACGGCCACGGCGGAGCGGGTCATCCCGGATTCCGCAGCGCAAAATGAAGAGGACGGCAAGAAGGACGTATCTCCCCAGGAGAATGGAAAGAAACTGGGGAAAGAAGAGGAATTGAAGACGGAGACCGAGCAAGCAGACGCGGTGCGCCTGGTGTACCGAATCGAGGAGGGTCCACAAACGCGCGTGCGGCAGATTTTTACCAGCGGGTACGAACACACGAGGCCTGGAGTGATCAACCGCGAAGTTCACATCAAAATCAAAGAGCCGCTCCGCGAAGGTGATGTCGTGGAATCGCAGAGGCGGCTTTACAACCTCGGAGTGTTCAACCGGGTGACGATCGAGCCGCAGAATGCGAGTGGAACGGATCCTGAGAAGGATATCGCGGTACTCGTCGAGGAGGCCAAACGCTATACGGTCGCCTACGGCGGTGGTTTCGAAGTGCAGAGGCTCGCCAGTACGACGAACCCGACGGCAGGACAGATCCAAGCAGCACCCCGTGGAATACTTGAGTTAAGCAAATTGAATCTTACGGGACGAGCGGACTCGCTTTCCTTCAAACTGCGCGGCAGCACGCTGCAAGGGCGCGCGCTGCTAGGCTATTCCGCGCCGAATACCTTCGGGAATTCCAAGTTGAGCTTTCAAGCGACGGCATTCGCGGAAAAGACGCGCGACATCAACACTTTCACGCAACAACGTTACGAGGGCTCGGTGCAGTTGACCGATCAGGTCACACCGCTGACGACGGTGCTTTATCATTACGCGTTCCGGCAAGTTCGCGTTTCCAACCTGAAGATCCTCCCGCAGGAAATTCCACTGTTCAATCAGCCGACGTTAGTCTCGCAATTCGGCGTGACATGGTTCCGAGACTCGCGCGACAACCCCGCCGATGCTTCCAAAGGAAGCCTGAATAGCGCGGACTTCAGCGACGCGGAAACGAAACTGGGCTCGAGCGCCAGCTTCCTGCGCTTCTCCTTTCAGAACTCTACGTATTACCCGATCAAACGACGTTTTAGTTTTGCGCGATCCCTGCGCTTTGGGATTCTCACTCCCTATCGCGACACGGTATCGCTCGCTTTCCCGGAGCCGACGCCAGGACAGTGCATCCCAGGCGCCACGACGACCGGGCCGACTCCGGAGATCATCCCGCTACCGGAGCGCTTCTTTGCGGGCGGCGGAACGTCCTTGCGAGGCTTCGCGCTCAACCAGGCCGGGCCGCGGGATCCTTGCACGGGTTTCCCAGTCGGCGGGGAGGCTATGCTCGTGCTTAATCAGGAATTTCGGTTTCCGATGCGTCTACCCTATATAGGCAGTTCTTTGGGCGGGGCGATCTTCTATGACGGCGGAAATGTATATAGCCGCCTGACGCGGATTTCATTCCGCGCGACGTTACCGACTCCGGTTATTTCCTTGCAAAACCCCGCGCTCCCACAAAGCCCGACGAATTTGCCGGAATGCGCTGCGAACTGCACAAACGAACTCAACTATTTTGCACACACGATCGGCTTCGGCCTACGGTACAAGACTCCAGTGGGGCCTATCCGGATCGACCTTGGTTATCAGATCAACCGTCCGTCGTTTGTCATTCCGATTCCATGTCCAAGCAATATGCCCAGTTGCCAGCTCGGCTCTCTGGGCCAGCAAAGTACGCGGCTTCCGGGCTTCCAAATCTTCTTCAACCTGGGATCTACCTTCTAATGGGCGAGCTAGCGAATCGCATGCTCTTGTCACTGCTGCTGGTAGCGGTTACCGGGCGATCGGTTGCCGCCCAGGAAATCGTTGACCGAATTGCGGCGCGGATTGAAAACGATGTCATCCTCTTGAGCGAGGTGGACGCACTCAAGCGCTATCAACTGTTCATTGATGGAAAGGCGGAATCCGACGGCGAGATTTTGGACCGTTTGATCGATCAATGGATCGTGCGAACAGAGGCGGACGTATCCCATTTCCCCCGGCCCGCCGAGGAGGAGATTCAACAAAGCCTGGAACGTCTCAGAAAGTCGTTCGTGTCCGCGGAAGAATTTGACGCAAGGAAAAAACACTGCAGCTTGAGTGATGCGGAGCTGCAGGAAATGGGTGCCTTGCAATTGTACTTGAGCAGCTATCTGGATTCGCGCTTCCGTCCGGCCGTTCAGGTCGAACCCAAGGCGATCGAAGATTTTTACCAGCATGCGGTCGTGCCTCGAGCCAAGGCGCGCGGGGAGGAGCCACCTTCCCTGGATGCCGCCCGAGATTTCATCCAGGAAGCCCTCGTGCAACAGGGAATCAATGAACAGGCCAACCAGTGGCTGAAAGAGAGCAGAGCGCGCCTGCACATCGAGAAACTTCTCGACGAGGCGGCGAAATGAAGCGGGAGACGCGCCATCCCATCTGGAACTGGATCATTCACACGCCGTGGGTCCTCACGGTAATGGGGATCCTGGCGGTGATCGTATTTTTTGGCAGCGGGGCGGGGAATCCACTGTTGAGCCGCCTGATTACGCATCGCCTGGAAACGATGACCGGGGGAAGAGTGGAACTGAAGGCGCTGTCGGTGCAATGGCTGGCAATGCGCACGACACTGAAGGGCCTGGTGATTCACGGGAAGGAACCAGCGGGCACGGAGCCCCTCTTTTCCGCGGAAGAAGTACAAGCGGGTTTGCGAATCGATTCGATCTGGAGCCGGAGAGTTTCTCTGAGCGAGCTAATCGTCCAGAAACCACACTTGCACATCCGCGTCGACAGAGACGGCAGAACCAACGTACCGGCGCAGCCGCATCCATCTTCTTCCACAAAGCCAATGCGGGACACGCTGTTGGACTTGCATATCAAGCGTTTGGTTCTTGAAGACGGCTGGATTCTTTATAACGACGTTAAGACAGCGGTCGCCGTGAAAGGCGGCGACTTGAAGCTTGCACTTGATGCCGGGGGAACATCGGAAAATCCGTTGTACCTCGGCAACCTCGAATGGCAGACGGTGCAATTCACATCGAAACCCTACATGCCTTTGCCAGTAAGCCTGTCCGCAAAGTTCACGCTGTGGCGCGAGGGATTTGCTCTGGAGCAAGGCGTGCTGAAGGCCGGACGCTCGCGTATTGACGCGCAAGCGGAGATGAACGGTTTCGTAGCGCCCCGATGGGATTTCCGGTATCGCGGCTGGGTCGACCTGCTCGATATTCGCGAAACCCTTAGGGACCCGCTGGTGCCGACGGGGCGGGTCGATCTTCGAGGAGAAGGGCAATTCGCAGACAGGCAGTTCAAGGGCAGCGGGAGCTATTCCGGTCAAAATATCGCCTTGCCCTACGTTGTTTTCCACACCGGAGGGTTGATCAGCCGCGGCAGCTACCGAATGGACGATCGTGGTCTTGAAGTGCCGGACTTTTTTGCCGGTGCGTTTGGCGGCAGTGTAACCGGACGCGTGACGATGCGCTATGACGGCCTGCAATTCCGCGCGGACACCCACGTACAGAATGTGAAGCTATCCGAGGTCATGCCAGCCATCGAGCACCGTGGCTTCCCCATCGACGAATTGCACTGGGATGCCAGACTTTCAGCGGATACGGTGGAGACCTGGACCGGTGCGTTCCTGCACTTTGAAATTGCGGCGAAAACCGTCTGGGAAATCCCGGATCGAGCGGCGGAACGCCACCAGCCGGTCAGTGCCGCGTGGAAGTTCCGGTATAACTACGACGCAAGCCTGCTTGCGATCGATTCCGGAGAATTCGAGACGCCGTCGTCGCGTGGGAGCATCGACGGTGTGCTTGCGCCGCGCAACACGGCGCTGAACTTGCGCTTCGAAACAGGCGCGCTGGAGACATATAAAGATTTCATTGATGCCATACGAGGCGCCACGCCTGGCTCTGCGGAAGCCCGGAAACAGATTTCAGGGAGCGCGCGATGGGATGGAAAGATCTTAGGCCCCTCTGGGGCTCCAACATTTCAGGGGCACGTACGAAGCGAGCAAGCACGCTACGATGGAGTTAGTCTGGATTACCTCGACGGTGACATGACGTATTCACCCTCGGAGTTCTCGTTGGCGCGTGGTCATGCGCGGCACGGGGATATGGAAGTGTCCCTTGAGACGCGCCTGTCACTGAGCGATTGGACATTTCTTCCGGGGAGCCAATGGACTGCGGACGTCAATTTCGAAAAAGTTCCGACGGAGAGTATCGAACAACTCATGGGCGTTTCCTATCCCGTGAATGGTGTGCTGACAGGCCAATTTCACGGACATGGAACACGCGCGGAACCCGGCATGACTGGGCTGTTCGATCTCGCGGAAGCGAAGGTATACGGCCTTTCCTTCAACCGTCTCCGAGGCCAGCTCAATGCCTCGCCGAATGAAGTGCGAATTGCCGACGCCGAGCTGCGCTTCTTTTCTCCCGGAAAAGAGAATGGACGCGGCGCCGGCATCGTGACGGGTTCATTGGGTTACGGTATCGCAGATCACAAGATCTCGGCGGAGCTCGCCGGCGCGGCGCTGCCGCTTGAGAATTTCGAGAAATTGCAAACGCGGCGCCTCCCAGTCGGCGGCCAAGTCAGTTTCAAGCTAAGGGCATCCGGCACCGTGACCGCGCCAATTGGCGAGGGGACAGTTCGCGTGGTGGACCTCCGGATCGGCCAGGAAATCATCGGGAGCTTCGATGGCGCGCTCACATCGGACGGCCATACCGCGCACCTCGAGCTAGGCTCCGCCATGACAACAGGAGAAATTTCGGGTGGCTACACACTGGGACTGACCGATCCGTATCCCTCGAGCGGAAAGATATCCATCAAGAATATCAACTTGGATCCTTTCCTGATCACGGCTCTGCATCTCAACAAAGTGAACGGCCACGCGAATGCAGATGGAGACATTTCGGTAAACGGCTCGCTGAAACAGATGGAGAACATCATCGTGGATGCAAGCTTCTCCCGCATGGTTCTAAATTACGAAAACGTCCGGCTGGAAAACGCAGGCCCTGTGCATTTCCGATCTTCGAAGCAAACGCTGGAGATCGAACCGGCCACTTTGAAAGGAACGGACACGAATTTCCAGGTTGCCGGATCGGTGCAATTCTCCGGGAAGCGTACGGTGAACCTGCGTCTGAATGGCGCTTTGGATCTCAGGCTCATTGGCGGCCTCGTGCCAGGTGTGCAGGCCCGCGGCCCAGCGCAAGTGAACGCTTCGTTCGAGGGTACATTAGACCGGCCGCGGATCACCGGCCGGGTGCACATCGAAGAGGCTTCGGCTCGAGCCGCGGATTTCCCAACCGGACTTAGCGCCCTAACCGGGGACCTGGTATTCGACGCGACGCGACTGTATTTTGCAAATATCAGCGCCGAGGCCGGGGGAGGGACTCTCCATCTTTCGGGAAGCGTGAATTATGCGGAAAGCCCTCTCCGTTATGACGTCAGTGTCCGGACCGACCGCGTGCGCATTCGGTACCCCGAAGGCATAAGCTGGCTCCTGGGAGGCTCACTGCGGCTGACCGGCACGCTGAACGGCGGCGTGCTTTCCGGACGTGTGGTGATCGAGCGCGTGACGCTTACGCAGGGCCCGGAAGTCGCAGGCATCCTCGTTTCTGCAAAAGAAGGCATAACCGGGCCGTCCACGAGTTCACCGTTCCTGCGGAATCTGCAGTTCGACGTCGAAGCTGTGTCGGTGCCGGATGCGCGAATGGAATGGCCCGGCGCCCAGCTCCAGGCCGAAGCCAACCTGCGTGTGCGGGGAACCTGGGAGCACCCAATTCTGCTGGGGCATATTCACATTCTTTCGGGTGATTTGTATTTTGCAGGAAACCGTTACCGCGTAACACGAGGTGATTTGAACTTCGCAAACCCATTCCGCCTGGATCCAGTCTTGAACGTGGAAGCCACGACAACGATTCAACAGTACGAAATTACCCTGAATTTCAACGGTCCTGCCAGCAAGCTGACGCTGGCGTATCGCTCAGACCCGCCCCTTCCAGCAAATGACATCATAACCTTGCTTGCGCTGGGTCAAACCAGCTCTGAGGCGACGGCGAGAAGCGGAGGTACACAAGGCGGAACCGCAGGCGCATCGGCAATTCTTTCGGAAGCGGTCTCCAGCCAGCTAGGCGGCCGCCTTGAGCGACTGTTCGGCATTACGCGTTTTCGTGTGGACCCCGGTCTTTCGGGAGTGGGCTCGACGGGTTCGGAACAAAACGCCGCGGCGCGCATCACCGTGGAGCAACAGATCACGCGCAACCTGACGGTCACATATGTTTCCAATGTCAGTTCCACGCAGCAGCAGGTCATTCAGGTCGAGTACAACGTGGATCGCAACGTTTCCATTGTTGGATTGCGGGATCAGAACGGCACGTTTGGCATTGACGTAAAAATTAAGAAGCGCTTCCACTAAACAGGAAGCGCTCTATGAATTGGAATTAGTGTTATTGCGGATCTTGTTGCTGAGCGGCCTGCTGCTGGGACGGTTGTCCGTGGCCGCGCTGTTGCCAGCGGCCTTGGCCGTTGCCCAGACGCGCTGACTGGCCAATAACCGGGTCCTGTCGCTTCACTTCAGCCAGCGACTCTTTTGCAGCTTTCATGCTCGCTGCGCGGGCGGCGGCCTGAATTTCACGGCTGATCTTGGGCATTTCTCCGGCTACTTTCTGTCCCAGTGGGGACCCATAAAACTGCAGCAGCCCTTTAATCTCATCTTCGGTAAAGTGCGCATCATAGATCGAGACAAGCTGGTCAGCCACCTGATCGACATTGAATTTCTTCTGGTAACTGGCGGCGAACGCGTTCACGAACGCCTGACCCTTCTCGTTGTTGGGCACCGTGGCGAGAAGTTTTTCACGGGATTGCTCGATGGCGGTATTCGCACCATCCTGGATAAGATCCCGCGTGCCTACGAGTTCCATCAGAGAGCGAATGTCCGCTTCCTTCGCGGGGTCGATGGAGCCTTTTTGTCCGGCGGCGGCTTTGTCCCGAGCGGGTCCGGCGGTTGGAACGACTGGTACAGAATTTTGCGTTGCCCCCTGAATTACGAGAAAAAATGTTCCGATGTACATAATGACGAGCGCCAGGATCGCCTTCATAACCGCCTCCGTGCCGACGACATATTTTTCCGCTTTTTCCGCCACGCCTGAGATTGTATGAAATCTGGCGCAGGGCGATGACAACGTGGGAGTACAGTCGTGCCGCGTCGTTCACTGTCCGTTCGTTCAGGCCGAGTCAGGCGGCTGGCTTTCTGTTAGGATGCGTCGCCATGAGCGAATCCTTGAGAAATGCAACGGCAAGCGATAGCCCCGGTTCCACGGCGGTTCTTGCGCGGGAAGCGGGGCTACAGCGCAACCTGACACCAGCGCAACTTGCTATGATCGGCCTGGGCAGCAGCATCGGCACAGGTCTCTTTTTGGGAAGCGCCATATCGGTGAAGCTGGCGGGACCGGCGGTCATTTTCAGCTTTGCCGGAGCAGCCTGCATCGCGCTGACGATGATGTGGGCGCTGGCGGAGATGGCCGCGGCGCACCCAGCGGCGGGATCGTTTGGATTGTACGCGGAAATGTATCTGCATCCTTGGGCGGGATTCGCGATACGCCTGACGTATTGGCTGTGCATGATGGTGGTGGTCGGCAGTGAGGTCGTGGCTGCCTCCATTTACTGCAAATTCTGGTTTCCAAAAACGCCTTCGTGGGTTTGGATTGGCATGTTCTCGCTGGTGATTCTTTACGTCAACACGATCAATATCAGCAGCCTCGGAACGTTCGAGTACTGGCTGTCGATGATCAAGGTCGTGACCATCGTTGCGTTTCTTCTGCTTGGGGCGGCGCTCTTGTTTGGAGTCGGATTTCCAAAGCTGGGTCTCGGAAACTACACGGCGCACGGTGGATTTGTTCCCAATGGCTGGGAGGGAGTGGGCTTGGGCATCGTCCTAGGCCTTTTCAGCTTTTTTGGAATCGAAGTGGTGGGTAGCACAGCTGGCGAAGCGGCGGATCCGAAAATTGCGGTGCCCAAGGCCCTGCAGAGAACGCTGGGGGCCCTGGCACTATTTTATGTTGCAGGGCTTGCGCTCGTGGTCGGCCTTGTTCCCTGGACGCAGATCGGACTCGTTGAGAGCCCTTTTGTCCGAGTTTTCCAGAGCGTGGGAATCCCCGCCGCGAGCCACATTATGAACTTCGTGGTGCTGACGGCGGCGCTTTCCAGCGCCGTCGCTAACTTGTATTTCGGGGCGCGGCTGGGTTTCTCACTCGCGCGCGGAGGCTATCTTCCTCGGGGCATCGGCCGATTGAGCGGGAGTGGAATGCCCGTGGTGTCGGTGCTCATTTCGGGTTGCGGAATGGTTGCGGCACTGATTCTTTCGGATTGCTTTAAGGATTCGCTTTTCGTTTTCATGATTGGGCTAAGCACCTTCGGGGCGCTATTTGCCTGGCTGATGACGTTGCTCACTCACTTGGCGTTCCGCCGCTATCACAAACGGCAAGCAAGACCATACCTCCAGCTCGGGCCGCGCGGGCCATGGGCCTCCCTCGCAGGGCTGGCTGCAGTCCTGGCGGTTATGGTGTCAACCTGGTGGGTGCCGGGATTCCGCATAACGCTGCTGGCAGGCCTGCCCTGGCTCGCCTTTATAACGCTGTGCTACCTTGTTTGGAGAAGAGTCCGTCCCCAGGTGCCTGGCACGGAGAATCGCTAGATGGATGAACTTCTGAAGTGGCGCAGCGAGTTCCCGATACTCGAGAAGACCACATACATGATTAGCAACTCGCTTGGGGCTATGCCGCGCGGCGTCTACGATAAGATGCACTCCTACGTCGATTCCTGGGCGGAGCGCGGCGTGCGAGCGTGGGAAGAGGGCTGGTGGGAGATGGCCGTGGGCTTAGGCGACAAGATCACACCGCTGATTGGCGCGGGCCCCGGAGAAATTTCACTTCATCAGAATGTCACGATCACCCAGGCTGTGATTTCGTCCTGTTTCGACTTCCACGGCCCGCGGAACAAGGTGGTAATGGTTGAGCTGGAGTTCCCCTCAATTCAGTATTTCTATCACGAGCAGCGCCGGCATGGCGCCCGCGTCGAAGTTATTCCGACCCCGGACCACATTCGAATCGATTTGGACAAACTGCTGGCAGCCATTGATGAGACGACGCTGCTCGTCCCGATTTCACAGGTACTTTTCCGCAGTTCCTACATCGTCGAAGCGCGAGCCGTTGTTGAGCGCGCGCATCGCGTGGGCGCTCATGTGATACTCGATTTATTTCAAGCCGCTGGAACAATTTCGCTGGATGTGCGAAGCCTTGGCGTGGATTTTGCAGTCGGGGGCGTGCTGAAGTGGTTGTGCGGCGGGCCGGGCGTCGCGTACCTTTATGTTCGTGAAGATTTGCGTGCCAAGCTGCATCCTTCCCTAACGGGATGGATTGCACATCGCCGCCCCTTTGCATTCGAAAACGGAGCGATTGACGCGCGCGAAGATTCCTTCCGCTATCTAAACGGCACGCCGCACATCCCGGCGCTTTATGCCTGCGAGCCTGGTTTGGACATCCTGAATCAAGTGGGCATAGCGACGATTCGCGAGAAATCGATGCGCATGACGGCGCGACTCATCGATGGCGCCAAGGCGCGGGGCTGGCGCGTGAACACACCAGAGAATCCCGCCGAGCGCGCTGGCACTGTTTCCATCGAGTGTCCGCATGCCTTTGAAGTTTGCCGCGAACTTCTCGCACGCAACATCCTCGTTGATTTCCGGCCTAAAGCCGGAGTGCGCGTCTCGCCGCACTTCTACAATCGCGAAGAAGAATGTGATTTTACCCTCGCGCAAATGGCAGAAATCCTGAAAACGGGAGCCTGGGAGAAACATGCAGCGGCGGTCACCCATGCTTGAGAGAGAAGAACATGGCCCGCAACGGGCGGAAATGATCGAAAAGCAACTACGCCGCCGAGGGATAACAGACGCTGCGGTCCTTGCGGCCATGAAGGAAGTGCCACGACACGAATTCGTGCCAGGCGCATTGAGGTCGCGTGCCTATGAGGATGCGCCCTTGCCTATCGGGGCCGGCCAGACCATTTCGCAACCGTACATTGTCGCGGCCATGACCGCCGCATTGCGTGTCAGAGTTACAGATCGGGTTCTGGAAATTGGAACCGGTTGCGGTTATCAAGCCGCGGTTCTTTCGACGCTGGCAAAAGAAGTGTATACGATCGAATGCCGGGCGGAACTGGCCACAGGGGCTTCGGAACGCCTTCAACGGTTCAGCTATCACAACGTGCATGTTCATTGCGGCGATGGCACGCTTGGCCTTCCGGAGTTTGCGCCGTTCAACGAGATCCTTGTCGCTGCCGCCGCTCCCACTGTTCCCCGGCCTCTGCTCACTCAACTGGCCGACAAAGGACGAATGATTCTTCCCATCGGGGACACTGAGCACCAGGAATTGCGCCTCATCGAAAAGCTGGGCACGGAGTTCCTAACCACCACGCTGGAAGGGTGCCGATTTGTCCCTCTCGTCGGCTACTATGGCTGGCAGGATCCGCCAGTACGATGAACCCAAACAATCCTGATCTTTCCATCATCATTCCTTCCTACAACGAGGAATCGCGACTTCCAGCGACTCTCGAGCGAATTGCCGCGTATATTCAAACTTGCGGCCGCGAGACCGAAGTGCTGGTCGTTGACGATGGTTCGAGAGACGGAACCGCTGCCGTGGCAGAGTACTTTCAAATCAAGATCCCCGCGCTCCGGGTCATTTCGAACGGCGGGAACCGCGGCAAGGGTTACAGTGTCCGTCACGGGATTCAGGAAGCGCGGGGCCGCATTGCCCTTTTCACCGACGCGGACCTTTCGGCGCCCATTGAAGAAGCCGCCAAGCTCATTGACGCCCTGGAAACGAACGACGTCGCCATCGGCTCCCGCGCCCTGGACCGCAGCCTCATCAGCGTTCACGAGTCTCCTTTTCGCGAATTCGCAGGCATTCTATTCAACACCATTGTGCGCCTGATTCTGAGGCTGCCATTTGTCGACACGCAGTGCGGATTCAAAGCGTTCCGGCGCGACCGCTGCAGAATCATTTTTGAACAACAAACCATCGAGCGTTTCGGATTCGACCCAGAGCTGCTGTACTTGGCTAGGCATCATGGTTTGCGGGCGGTGGAGATTCCCGTTCGCTGGGGACATTCCCCGGCGACCAAAGTGAGCATGCTGCTGGACAGCCTGCAAATGTTCATGGACGTGTTCACTATCCGGTGGAACTCACTAACGGGACGTTACCCGCGAAAAGCCTGACGAGCCGAGCAAACTTTGTAATACAAAGTACTTGACAGCTGCAATCTCTCCCTGTTAGTCTTTCCGGTATGGCCAACCTTGGTCCACTCCGCTCTCCCATGCGCGAGCCCATACCAATCGACGCCCGCGCGGCCGACCATCTCCGCTATATTCGCGAAACCATGGAGAGCGCCGCCGAATTCACGGCCGTACCCGGTTGGGGCGGCGTAGCCATGGGCATCACTGCTCTGGCAGCGGCCTCTGTTGCGTCGCGCCAGACAACCCCGCGTTCCTGGCTCGCCGTCTGGCTGATCGAGGCTTTCGTCGCCGTAGCCATCGCGGCTCCAGCGGCCGCCACCAAGGCGCACCGCGCCAATTCCGCGCTTTTCTCCGGCCCAGGACGCAAATTTGTGCTCAGCTTCGCGCCCGCGATCGTGGCCGGAGGAATATTGACTTACGCGCTCTATCACGCCGGGGCATTCTCCGTATTGCCTGGTCTGTGGCTGTTGTTGTATGGAGCCGCGATCGTAACGGGCGGGGCGTTTTCGGTGCGAATCGTACCGGTGATGGGTCTGTGCCTTATGATGCTCGGCGCAGGCGCTGTGTTCGCGCCCGCCGCCTGGGGTGATAGTTTCATGGCCGTAGGATTCGGAATCGTGCAGATCGGCTTCGGCTGGTGGATCGCCCGTCATTATGGAGGCTAGCGGAAAACTGTATGGCTAAGTCGTCTTCGGCACATCAGGAGCGTGTGCAGCGGTCGCGTGAACGCGAGGCCTCCCTGCAAGCCATCCGCAATCCGGCGCGTGAAACCGCGCCAGCGGATCTGGACCGCCTGATTCACGAGCGAATCCGCCTGGGCATCGTGAGCGCGCTCGCCGTTAATCGCTCGCTTACCTTCAATGAACTGAAGGCCTTGCTGAAAACTACCGATGGCAATCTAAGTGTGCACGCCCGAAAGCTCGAAGAAGCCGATTACATCGTGTGCACGAAGTCTTTCGACGGACGCCTGCCGAAAACGGAATATCGCCTGGTGGCAGCCGGCAGAAAAGCGTTGGAGCGCTATCTGAATCACATGGAAGCCCTTATTCGCGCCACGCGCGAAGGCTGAACGGCGAAAATTTTTTGTCTTTGTACTTTGTATTACAGAGTAGTTTGTGAAACTTCCTCCGCGGCGGAGAAAGAACATGCAGATGCACCAATTCACCGTGCGCCAAGCTTTCACAGAGCGGCCGGCTATCGCCCAGGGACCGCGCCTACACGTCGCCATTATTTCGGATGGCAACGGCCGCTGGGCAACTTCGCGAGGTTTGCCGCGCTGCGCCGGCCATCGCGCCGGCGCTGAAGCAGCACGCCAGATCATCAAGGCCGCGCCGGGGCTTGGTATCCACACGCTGACCCTGTTCGCGCTGTCCTCCGCGAATTGGAAACGTCCCGCCGCCGAGGTCCATGGCATCTTGCGGCTCCTTCATGAATACCTCCTTGCGGAAACCACTCACTGTATGGAAGAAGGTGTCCGCCTCAGCATCATCGGACGCCGGGATCGTCTCCCGGCCACGCTCCGCCAGACCATCACCGATTCGGAAACCGCAACCGCTCGCGGTCAACATCTGCACCTCCGGCTCGCCGTGGACTATTCCGCCCGTGAGACTATTTTTCACGCCGCCTGCCGGTTCTACAAAGTCACCGAGCTTTCGCCGGAAACCTTTAGCAACGTGCTGGCGGAGGTTCACCGCGGCGGTTCGACGGAAGTGGATTTGCTGATTCGCACCGGCGGCGAACAACGTCTTTCAGATTTTCTATTGTGGGAATGCGCTTTCGCGGAATTCGTCTTTCTGCAAAAGCGCTGGCCGGATTTTAACGTTGCCGATCTGAAGTCAGCCGTTGAGGAATTCGGAATGCGCGAACGTACTCGCGGCGCCTTGCCGGATGCTATCGCCGGTTAAATAGCAATCAAAAAGGAGGAAAGGAACTCATGTCGGAATTCGTGCCACACTTTGCTCCCGCGGTCGTGCTCCTGTTCCTCGGAACCATCCTGCTGGTTGGGCTCAGCGCTCTCGTCTTATTTTACGGTGTCGTTCGGCGCTCTGCGTTTTTCACAAAGCTCGGCGGGGTAGCGGCTTTCACCATTACCGCTGGCTACCTTCTTCTTCTCAGCGGAGTTTCCTTCGCAAGCAACGAAAAAATATTGCCGGCAGGCGGCTGGAAATACTTTTGTGAGATCGATTGCCACCTTGCTTACTCCCTCGTCGGTGCGCAAACCGAGGCCGCTGTAGGCCCGGAGATGCAGCAACTCTCGGCGCGCGACGAATTCGTCATCCTTCGCGTGAAGACGTGGTTTGATGAACGAACTATCTCTGACCATCGCGGGAATGGACCGCTCACACCCAATTCTCGGAAGGTCGTCCTCGTGGATGACGAAGGGCGTAGCTTCATGCCCTCGCCAGAAGGTCAGGCAGCGTTCGCACGATTCGATGGCGCATCCACGCCGCTCACACAACCGCTGCTGCCGGGTGAGTCCTACACGACGGATTTCGTTTTTGACGTTCCAAAGGATGCTCGGGGATTGCGGCTGTTGATCACCGAGGATGACCCGGAAACGCGGCTGCTTATCGGGCACGAAAACAGCCTGCTGCACAAAAAGATTTACTTTGGCCTTGATTCCGCATCCCACCCCCGTTCCACGGAGTGATAGCGACGTACCCAAGGTGAACCCGCCGGAGAAGGAAAAGCGAGTAACAAACACGAGAGTGCAAGGCTCGCTAGAACAGGAAGTCGGGAGGACACAATGCTAGAGCAGAAAGGAATAACGCCATGAGCGGGCAGCAAATCAATCGCATCAGCGCTAGACTTCTAATCGTGCTGTCTCTTACAGCCTTGCTTACCGTCCTTAGCGGGTACACGCAGCCACCTCAGCCGCGGGAAGCGGACGAAGGCCCGGCGGCGCATATCTTTCAATTGTCCGTCGCGGCGCAAGTACTAATCATTCTACTTTTCCTCGCTACAGCGGATTGGACGCAGCCTTTGCGAAGCGCCCGGCCACTCGCAATTCCGACTGTCGCTCTGGTTGTCGCGTTTGGAGCTCTGTACTACCTGGAGCATTACCGGTAAGCTGCGACCGCCCCTCAGTAAGCTAGAAGTTTCAGTAAACGACTCATAATAAGCAGTTTGAAGTTACTCGCGGCATCCGTTTCCGGCATGACGTTCGGCGGTTGGCCGTCGTCTATACCTCAGGAGCCAGGAATGGGAACAATGGGACTTGCGCTGCCCTGGAAGGCTAGAATCTCTTCCTTGCCGCGCGAATGGGGGACGCGAGTGGAACCTTCTGAGCAACGAGCCGGCGAACGCAGTCCGGCCGCCGCAGAAGCAACCAACGAGGACGCCGCACTGGCGGCAGCCTGCCGGGCCGGCGACCTGCAAGCTTACGAGCGTCTCTATACCGCGCAAGGCGCGCGCATGAAAAATCTGGCGCGAAACGTTCTCGGCTCCAGCAGCGACGCCGAAGACGCCGTGCAGGAAACGTTCTTGAAAATCCAGCGCAACATCGGCGGCTTCCGTGGCCAATCGAGTTTCGTTACCTGGACTTATCGCATTTTGATTAACACATGCTACGACGCGCGGCGGAGCCGGCTGCGCAAAAAGGAAATCGCCAACGACGACCCCGAGGAATCGCCGCGACCCGAGCCCCGCGCCCCGGGCGCGCATCCCGCGCTCCGCATGGCCTTGGAGCGCGCGCTTGCGCAGTTGACGCGTCACCAGCGCGATGTCTTTCTACTCTACGAGGTCGAAGGATTCCACCACGCGGAAATTGCCGGGATGCTGGGGATTTCGGGAACCGCTTCGAAGAACACGCTTTTCCAGGCGAAGAAAAATCTTCGCTTGATGCTGGAGCCGCCGCGCAGCAGCGCCGCGGAAACACGGTGAATGACGATGAATGTGAATTGTAACGATCGTGAACGGATTTTCGAGGATGGCACGCCCGCCGAATGGGCGGCGCTGGAAGCGCACGCCGCTACTTGTGCAAAGTGTGCCGAGGAGCTTCGGGCCTGGAAATCGCTGAGTGCGGCGGCACAGGAGCTGCGGGATTATTCCGAAACCCCGGCTCTTTGGACGCGCATCGAGCGCGCTTTGGCCGAAGAAGCTGCAAGAAAGGCCCATTATGCAGGGTGGAGGAATTGGTTCCGGTTCCTCCAGAATGTCCCCATCGGATGGCAAACCGCGCTAGCCGGCGCTTTCGTGCTTATTCTGGCCATGTCCTTTGGCTGGGTCTACGTGACTCGGCTTTCGCAAGGAGGCGGTACGGCGGATAACTCGCTGCTGAAGAGTAATGCCCTTAAGGAAGTTGAGAGCGCCGAAACCGCCTACGAGAAAGCGATCGGCAAGCTCGCAGCGGAAGCCAAGCCGCAGCTGGAAGATCCCGCGACTCCGCTGCTTGTGAACTACCAGGAAAAACTGCTGGTGCTGGACAGCGCCATTGCCGATCTGCGCGCCCAGGCCGGGATGAATCCCTCGAACGCGCAATTGCGCTACCAGTTGCTCGCCATGTATCGGGAAAAGCAGCACACCCTCGAGGAGGTCCTGGAGGCTAAACAACAATGAACCGCAAGTCATTTGTTTTCCGGAGAGGATTGCCGCATGTTGCTGCCGCAACCGGGATTCTCTCCACGCTGCTGCTTGCGGGGAAGCCAGCGATGGGCGCGAATTCAGCTCAGGAGCAGGCTTCGAGAGATTTTCAAAAGACCCTTTCGCTAGGCGCAGGCCAGTCCGTGCGCATCGAGCACAAGTTCGGCGAAGTCCGGGTCCATGGTGAAGCCGGGCGCGCGGTAAAGATTTCCGCCTCAATTCGCGCGCAGGCCAGCTCCCGCGAAGAAGCGGAATCCTTCGCGCAGAAAATTCAGATTGACGTGCAGCAAACCAGCGAAGGCGTGCGCATTAGGACCATTTATCCCGATGAAGAGAAGAGATGGTTCCACGCGAGCAAGAGTTCGTCCTGGTCCGTGAGCTACGACATTGGCATGCCGGCCGATGCGGCGCTAAACGTGAAGAACAGCTTCGGCACGGTTGATGCTACTGGAATCCATGGCGCCCTGGACATCGAGAATAGCCACGGCACGCTGACGGTGAGGGATGCCGGGGCGACCCGCCTGAGTAACGCGTTTGGAAGCATCGAGCTTAATGGTGCGGCGGGGAACGCCTCCGTGAACGACAGCAACGCTTCCGTGAACATTGAAAACGTGAAGGGCACACTCGAAGTGCGCAACCGCTTCGGCAGCATTACTGCGCACAATATCCAAGGGGCTGCGACGATTGCCGGTGGCAACGGCACGGTATCCCTCTCGGATGCCGCCTCCGCGAACATTAACACTTCGTTCGGAAACGTCGAGGCGCGCAACATTCGGGGTGATCTGGCGATTCGCGACAACAACGGTAATGTCGATTTCTCTTCCATTGCCGGCGCCGTGGACATCACCGACAGCTTCGGCAACGTCACTTTTTCCGACGTGCATGGCCGCGTGAATTGCACGACCAACAACGGCCGGGTTAAGGGCAGCTCGGCATCGGGCAGCTCCGTGACCATTCGCAATTCCTTTGGCAACATTGAGCTGGATTCCATCAGCGGCGCCTTGGATGCCGAGACATCCAACGGAAGAGTTGCCGTTCGCGACGCCCGCGGCAGCGTTTCGCTTAAGACTTCTTTCGGCGCCATCGAAGCCACCAGCATCCCAAAGGGAATCCGCGCGGTGACGGGCAACGGCGGGATCGCGCTTACCGACATCGGAGGGGACACCTATGCCAAGACCAGTTTCGGCAGCGTCTTAGCTGAGCGGATTAACGGAAATCTGACCGTGGAGAACAGCAACGGATCGGTTACGGCCCGCAGCATCAAGGGCGACACGATTGTGAATACTTCCTTCGCAGGAGTAACTTTGGACGCCATCGGAGGACGCATCAGCGTGGACAATCAGAACGGCGCGATCTCCGTGACCGCCATGCGTCCAGCCAGCGGCTGTCACGACATTTCCCTCAAGACTTCCTTTTCCTCGATCCGTGTCCGTATTCCCGAAGGTGTAGGCTACAACCTTTCGGCGCGTACTTCGTTTGGCCGGATCTCTTCGGAGTTGCCCGTCACATCGACAGGAAGCATTGGCGGGGACAGCCTGAGCGGGATGATTGGCCCCGGCGGGTGCCAGCTTTTGCTGACGGACTCCAACGGGAGCGTCGAAATCGCCAGAGCACAATGATTCGTTAACTTTTCAGCTAGATCCGTGGCGTGCCCGATCCATCGCAAAGGCCTTTTTCAGGATGCGGGTAGCAATCTCCGTTAAATGAAATCCGGCAAGCTCGTCTTCGCGCGCGAACGCCACGTCTGTGACGTCGCTACCAGCACGGGGTTCGCCTCTGACGACCTCGCAAAGATAATCGGCGATGACATAGTGAAATCGCGGCTTTTGCCCATCTCGTCCGCTGGGTCTCTCACTATCGAGATAGATGCGGTCGAACACCTCAATCAGTTCCAGCACGCGAACCGCCATCCCCGTCTCTTCCAGCAATTCACGAGCGACACCTTCCTCTAGTGTCTCGCCAAGTTCCAGCGACCCTCCCGGAATCGACCACTCGCCGAGCAAAGGTTCGCTGCCGCGGCGGATCAGAAGCGCCCTTCCCCGGTCGATAATTACGCCGCCGATACCAACCACCGGCCGTTCGGGGTATTCTCTGGAAGAGGCCATTCGAAATATCCTCGAGGCCCTGCCGCGGTGACGAGAAAAGCAGTCTCCCCTCGGCCGGGAGTTGACTTCGCACCACGCGGTATATAATACGCTGCACGGTGGCGGGCACGGTCCTCGTAGCCCCTACTTTGCGAACTATAGTCCGGAGGATGGAGCCGTGATCCGTTGCCCCGAGTGTTCCGCAGAAATCGATGTGGATGAAGACGAAGTGGAAGAAGGCGAGATCCTGAGCTGCCCCGAATGTGAATCGGAGCTCGAAGTCTCGCAGACGCATCCCGTCCATCTGAATCTCATCTCCGATGATCTCGATGAAGAGGACGACGAGGAAGAAGAGGAAGAAGCCGGCGAAAATGGCGACCTCGTTGAAGAGGACGACGAGGAAGATGAGGAAGACGACGAGGAGTAAGAAGATCGCCCTCTGCCCTGGCATCCTCTCGCGCACAATCCTCCATCCAATGCAAAAAGGATCGATGGCATGCAACGCTCCAGGCCATTCGCAGTTCTCAGCGCAGGTGTGCTTCTCGTGCCGCTCGTGATCGCGTCTTTGCGCGCACAGGAGCCTTCTCCATCGCCCTCCGCGTCAGCTCCCGCGGGGCAAGCTCAAGCCGCCACACCTGCCAAGCCCGGCAAGAAAAAATACAGCCACGCCAGTGATTTTCTGATTCAAGGAACCGTGTTCAACGAAAAGGCGCTTTCGTTCCCAGGCGTGCAACTTCGTATTCGGCGTGCAGGAGAGAAAAAGTTCCGGTGGGAGAGTTTCACCAATTCCCGCGGCGAATTCGCGGTTCGCGTGCCTCAGGGCTCCAACTATGAGATGGTAGTGAGAGCGAAAGGATTTGCGGAGCAGGGCCGCGCGATCGACGCAAAGACCGGCGAGAACGGAGAAAGCATGGTCTTTAAGATGCAGCCAGCCGCTGGAGACAAGAAATGAATAGCCGTCAACGCATTTACTGTCTCGCGGTAGCGGTCTCGTTGCTTGCCGCGACCGCGGGGGCTCAGGACAAAAAGCGGGAAGCTCAGCTTCGCACCGTGCGCGGCGTGGTGGCGGACAAATCCGATAACCCGGTTTCCGGCAGCGTTGTTTTCCTGAAGAACGCACGGACCAATTCCGTCCGCAGCAGTTACACCGACGATACCGGCAGCTACCGGTTTAGCGGGCTCGACCCCAACGCGGATTACGAACTGCATGCGGAAAAAGACGGCGCCAAGTCTCAGACGCGCACGGTATCCAGTTTCGAAAGCCGCAAAGATATCGTCCTGAACCTCAAAATCGATAAGAAAAAGAGCTGACCGCCTGTTTTTCGTCTCTGCTCACTTTTACCGCGGGAAATAGGTAAGTCGCAACCGCGCCATCTACATTGTCTATCCCCCCCGTGCCACCGACCCTTCTGCAGTGTCGTTCGTGAAACCATTCCTGAAAGAGGTGAATCTGAGTGGACTCGCGGCAATTTGGAAACTGCTTCCTTTTATCTGTTACTGGAACGCAAGACTCTCAGGAGATAATTGGAACTGCCTATGAGCAAACTCAATCGAGTTCAGCAGCGTCTCACCCTTTCGCTTCTGCCAGCTCAAGGACCCGCCTCCGATGTGCGGGGAAGACAGCACAGACCTGCTTTTGTATAAGCCGAGACGAGTGTGGGCTCTTCGGTCACATTGGGGAATCAAGGACGCAACTTCAGATCGGCCTGGGGCGTCGAACAAGCAGCGTAGGGTGGAAAACCGGTCTTCGTTGGTGATCGTCTTTTCAGTTTCGGGGAATGACCTTAGTCACAATGAAAGTGTCACGAAGGATTTCGTTTGCCAGTTGTAGTGCGATTTCGGTCGCGCTATTGCTGGTTGTCTGTTCCGCTATCGCTGAGCAACCCCAGCGTGCCAATCCAGGCGTTGCCAGCGCCTCGGTCGCTGGCAAGATCATAGTGGTTTCCGGCGAAGGGGCCTCCAATAGTGTTCCGGGAGTAACCGTGAAGCTGAACGGGCCATCGGCGGAGACAAAGCCTCAATCGACGGTGACCGACACGGAAGGCCATTACGAATTCACGCATCTGGCCGCCGGATCCTACACACTGGGAGTGGCTGCTGATGGCTTTAAACCGTGGTCCTCCTCGATCACCCTCAGGGAAGACCAGGCGCTGGTTAAAGAAATTGTTCTAGAAATTAGTTCCGTCAATCAGCAGGTGGAAGTCCAAGCCGAAGCCGCCGAAATTGCCACGCAGAACGTGGCCATCACGGCCACGGTAAACAACGAGCAATTGGAAGACTTGCCTTTGCCGACCCAGAAGTTTACCGAGGCTTTGTCCTTGATTCCCGGAGTCGTTCGCACTTCCACGGGCAAGCTGACTTTTTCAGGCCAGGCGGAAAGTGAGGGGATGCTTGTGGTGGACTCGGCGGAGAATGTGGATCCCGTCTCGGGGAGTTTCTCGATTCCCATTCCCGTCGATATCATTGAATCCATGACCGTGTACAGTTTGCCGGAAAGTTCGGAGTACGGCGGTTTTTCTGGGGGTCTGACGACGATCCAAACGAAACCTCCCTCGGGCGCCTGGGATTACAAGCTGCGCGATTTCATCCCGGCGTTCCGGGGGAAAAACGATCATCTTGTAGGGCTCGCTAACTGGACACCTAGGTTTCTGTTCGAGGGCCCGCTGATCAAGAGCAAAATAAATTTCACAGAAGAAGTCACCTACGAATTGCGAAGACAGCCGGTGCGCGGCTTGTCCTTCCCGGACAATGAGATCAAGACGCGAAGCGTTACCTCCTTCACGAATCTTCAGGCTATCCTCTCGCCTCGGCATGTGCTGAACTTCCACGTCAATACTTTTCCTATGGAACTCGATTTCGCGAACATCAATGCGCAGATCCCTCAGTCCGCTTCGACCAGCTATGGGCGAAGTGGAGTATCTCTCGGGTTTTCTGACTCCTATCAGTTCATCTCGGGCGCGGTTCTAAACACTTTGGCTCGCTACACCCGGTTCGACAGTAACTCCCATGGGCAAGGGCCCGCCGACATGGAAATCTCACCCGAAGGGTGGGGCGGAAATTATTTCAATCGCTGGAACCGCCAGGCCAATCAATTGGAAGTGTTGCCTGCGTATCAGCTTTCACCAAAGACATGGCACGGTAATCATGAAGTGAGGTTCGGGGCCGACATCTTGTATCGCGACTACAACGGCACCAACATTTCGCATCCCATCAATCTGCGGGCCGAGGACGGCTCGACTGCCGAAAGGATTGACTTCCAGGGCGCGGGGCTGTTGAGCACATCGGACGCGGAAGTCTCTGAGTTCCTGCAGGATCACTGGGCTCTGAACAACCATTTGACGCTCAACTTCGGGGCACGAGTGAGCAGTCAGTCCATCGGTCGTGAAGCGGCTTTTGCACCGCGCATCGGTGCCGCCTATTCCTTCAATGAAGGAAAAACGATCATCCGAGCTGGCGCCGCCGAGTTCTATGGCCACGTCCCGCTGCTCGCGGCAGACTTTACCGGCAATCAGGCGCGTGTACTCAGTTTCTTTGATGCTACCGGCGCATTAATCGGCCAGCCAATCGTTCTAGTCAACTCTTATCTTCTCTCGGGCGTGCCCCCAAGTGCGCCCGGCACCCCGCATGACCCAGCGTCTAGTCCACGCACTTTCCGATGGAATCTGGTCCTGCAGCACCAGTTTCGCAAAAATCTGAACCTCCGCGCCAGCTATCTTGACAGCCAGACTAAGGATCTTTTTTTCCTCGATCCCCTGATTCCTGCCGTCGGAGGAAATGGGTCAATGGCACTGGAAAACACAGGCGAGTCAAAGTATCGCCAGGCGGACATTACCGCTCATTATCGTTTTGGCGAGCGCGCCGACATGAGCCTTTCTTACACTTGGAGCCGCGCACGAGGGGACCTCAACACGCTCTCGGATACGCTCGTCCCGTTCCAAATTCCCGTCATCAGGGGCAACACTTCGGGCATTGTTTCCTCGGACGTTCCTCATCGCGTCGTGGGCTCGGGGTTTTTCCGGCTTCCCTGGAAGATGGTCGTCAGTCCAGTGGCGGACATCCATTCGGGATTGCCCTATTCCAACGTAGACGTTTTGCAAAACTACGCGGGTGTCCCCAATGACCAGCGCTTCCCTGTCTATTTCTCGCTGGATGTGAGGCTCTATCGCGAATTTTCTTTCCATGTGCCACATACCGAGAAATCGAAGACTCACAAGGCCCGCCTCGGTGTTTATTCGACCGACATCACCAATCGCCAAAATCCGCACGATGTGTTTAATAACATTACTTCTCCGGAGTTTGGGCAGTTCGCCGGTTTCCAGCGGCGCTATACCGGCATGGTATTAGACCTGGTTCAGTAGACGTCCCGCTGTCTTTGCGCTCGGGTGTCCACTTCCTCAATCGCTCCACTTGGGAACGACCTGGGTGGAGGCATCAAACAGCTAGGCGAGATGCGACTCTCCTAACAACGCGCGGCGGCCAAAACCCGTATCCCTCGGGGCACCACTTCAATCTCCACGGGAGTCGGCCCCAAAATTTCGCCATCGCCGTGAAACAAGCAGGGCCGGTCGGTTGACAAACGCACTCGCTGCGCCTGGCATCGCCTCACGCGCGAGGTTCGAAGCTCACCGCTCCCCATCAGCCGCGGCAGCAAGGCTAAGACTCCCATAAAACTGAGATCCTCAATCACCACAACATCAAGCGACCCATCATCGATGGCTGCTTCTGGAGCGAGCCGTACTCCCGCACCATAGGTCGGCGTATTCAATACGCCGGCGAGCAACGCTTTCGATCGGATCGAGCTTAGATCGCTGCCGGGAAAATCCAGTTTCACTTCCACAGGTTCATAGCTCGCGAGTGCTCGCAGCGCCGCGGCAATATAGCGGGACCGGCCCGGAAGATGCCGGTAGCCTCGGTTTGCGAATCGCGCCGCTTCCGCATCCAGCCCCACGCCGCCTCCCCCAGCGTATAAACGTTCTTGCCCGTTAGCCGCCCGCGCTCTCACTAAATCCACTCGGCGCTCTTGTCCCTGCAACAAAACTTCAGCCGCCTTGACGGGATCGCTCGGAAATCCCAGCGCAGCGGAAAAATCATTTCCTCCGCCAACGGGCAGCACACCCAGCAAAACGTCCGCTTCACACGCCGCATTCGCCAATACTTGAAACGTTCCATCCCCTCCCATCACTACGAGCACCTGGTACTTGTCCAAGATCGCGTCCAACGCCCGCGCTTCAAGGTCCTCCGCGCTTTTCGTGAGCACGAATTCTGCAGCCATTTGCGCGGATTCGAATAGTCTCCGGATTCGAGGTAAATACGTGCGTGCCCGCCCGCCTCCCGCGGCAAAATTCACCAACACTGCGATGCTCAATCCCCGTAGAATGCTCGGAATTTGGGCATGACTACTCATCAGGCAACAAAATCTTTTTTTTGGATCGCGGGCGCCAGATCGAGCGTAGCGTTGGGATCTACAACCAGCCAAGCGAACGCTCCGAGAATGCACAAACTCGCGGCCGTAAGAAACGAAGCCGTCCAGCCGAATCTAGCGGCGATCGCCGGAGTGAGCGAAGCGGTTAGCGCTCCTCCGAATTGATTGCCCATATTCATGAAGCCAGAGACAATACCCGAAGACCGGGAAGCGATATCTGCTGTAACAGACCAGAAAGAGCTCTGTGAGAGATACAACGCACCGGCACCTCCAGCAAGTACGATGCTGGCAAGGCGAGCACTTTGCACGTGCGAGCCGAAGGTAAGAAAGATGGCGGTCATAAAGAGTGCGAATACAGCGATGCCGCTTCTTCCGATGCGTTTTCCGTACATCCTCGTGAGTTTGTCGCTGATTGCCCCGCCAGTCGGACTGCATGCGGCCATGGTCAGGAACAGTAAGGTCGTGTACGAAGCGCTGGCTTTCAAATCCAAACCGCGGACTTTCAGAAGATAGATGAAGAACCAGGTGAAAAAAATCCACGCGACGTAGCCGAAGCAAAAATAGGCGGCCGTCACAGCCCATACTTCCTTGCTGGCAAGAATAGTGCTCCAGGGTATACGCCCGACGGCCATGTTCGCAGGCTGAGTCTGAGGATCTTTTTCTTCGGATCTGCCGGATAGCTTGGCAGTGCGCCCGGCTTGGATGTGATCGAGCTCCACGGCGGAAACATGCGCGTGTTCTTCCGGTGTATCGCGAGCAAAAAGATACCAGGCCGTTCCAGCCACAGCGCCGATCAGGGCGCTAGCCCAGAAGGACGAACGCCAACCAAAATGAACTAGGATGTAAGTAATAAGACCAGGTGTGACCCCGGCACCCACGCCGACGCCGGCAAAGATCACCCCATTAGCGGCCCCACGCTCCTGCGACGGAATCCAACGCGATACGAATTGATTGGAAGCGGGAAACATGACTGCTTCTCCTGCCCCTAGGAAAAATCGCACCGCCGCCAAAAAGGAAACCGCAAAAGCAATTTTCGGAGAAGCAGCAGTCGTAAGCGCGGTGAAAATTCCCCACCACAAAACTCCCGCCGTGAGGACGCGTCGCGGCCCCAGGCGATCTGCGAGCCAGCCTCCCACCGTTTGGAAAAGCGCGTAGCCCATCAGGAACGCGCTGGTAAGCGACCCTAACTGAACGTTGGTCAGGCGAAATTCTGTGGCAATGGAGCTCCCGGCGATCGCGATGTTGATTCGATCGACGTAGGCAACGGCACTGAGGACAAAAAGTCCAAACACCAGAAGCCAGCGGACGCGGCTTTTCTTCCACTCAGCCACGCAAGCACCGTGGATTCACGGAGAGTTGATAGGTGCGCCGCATCCGAGCTCAAAATCCTGTTCAGCAATCGGGGATGAGATTCCCTTCGCTCACACCTTGTTTGCCTTGAGCAGTTCTATCAGCTTTTCGGCAATGACTTTTTCCTCGCCAGGCTGCAGCATGAAGGAATTCATGGACATCCCCTTGGCGCCGTCCTCGCCCGCGGGGAGAACGATGGAGGGCTTTGACTTGCGCAGGGCCACACTGGCCTCGTGTGGCGTGATCTTGATGTAGCTCGCGTCCCAGGTAATCTGCATGTGCGGAACGTGGTTGGCGATATCAGGAATGGAAAATTTGGTAGTCACTCCGGGAAGTTTGGTCACCTGGCTGGAGATGTAGTCGAGACGGCGCTGCCATTCCTTGTTCAGCGTCTCGTGATCCTCATTCAGATAAGATTCCAGCGCCTTGACCATGCCGACGATTTCTTCCTTGCCGACTTTCTGGCTGCGGCCCAGGGTGTCCTCGTGTGGGCTGTTGTTCAGCAGCGCGTACGCGACCAGATCTTGCCGGCCGATCAAGAGCCCCGCGCATTGCGGGCCGCGAATCGCTTTGCCCCCGCTGAAGGCCGCGAGGTCATATCCCATGTTGGTGTAATCCCAAAGATGAGAAACCGGTGGCGTGTCCGCAGCCGCGTCAATGAAGGACGGGATGTTGTATTCCTTGGCCAGTTTGACCCACTCATCCACCTTGATCTGGCCGGCGGCGTTGGCAAAATTTGAAAAGTGCATCATCGCGGTCTTCGGATTGACGGCTTGACGCAACTCCTCGCGCGTTTCAATCTCCACCAGCTTTGCGCCCGTTGACCGCAGTTGGTGATCGAAACCGTTACGATGCGATTTCTGGATGATCACTTCAGATTTCATGCCCGTGAGGTCCGGCAGTTGTTCGATAAATTTGGGATTGTCCCCCGTGAGAATCCCTGCCAATCCCGATTGCATCGCTGCGGCGGCGCCAGAGGTGACCAGCGCTGTATTTCCCACTGGCAATTTCAGCATTTCGGCGATGCGTTTACCCGCGGCGACTTCGAGCTCTGGGAGGCTCACAAAATGCAGCGAGCCCAACGACATCACTGCTTCGACTTCAGGGCGCATTAAGGAGCCGCCGAGCATGGTCATGGTTCCCTGCCCGTTAATGACCGTGGTCACGCCCAGTTCCTCATAGACGTTGCCGGTCGAGCCAAACCCAGCAATCTTGTCGGACCGCTTGGCATCTGCGGCAGGGCTGCCAAAAAGCTTCCGTGGGCTGAGCAGAGTCCCAGCCAGAGCGCCGATGCTGCCTAGAAATGTGCGGCGTTGCCATTTTTCGCTGAATACCATGGTTTATGCTCCTTTCTTCGTAGGATTCACTACAGCTGCGGTGCAATTGATTTCGACGAGCGAGTCGCCGGGAAGAGCCGCGACGGCAACCGTGGTGCGCGCCGGCCCACCGTGGGGGAAATACGTCTTAAAAACCTGGTTCATGCCGTCGTAGTGGTCGATGTTCGCAAGATAGACGGTGAGCTGCAGGATGCTGTCCATTGTGCCGCCGCCCGCTTCGACGAGCGTCTTGACACTTTCCATCACGTGGCGGGTATGATTCTCGATATCCTTCGGAAACGTCTCCCCCTTGTCGTGGGAGTGCGCGCCCTGGCCGGCGATATAGATCACACCGTTGTGGACAATCAGCGGTGTGATGAAACCCGTTCCGGTCGAGGGCTTCCCTTCGTAGTCCAGTTTTTGAACTCCGCCCTGCGCCTGCTCTGCCGAAGCCGATGAAGTGGCGGCCAATCCTGCAACGCCGGCTCCTGTGAACAGTGAGGCCAGATGCGCCGCAAAGTTTCTTCGTGTGATGAGACTCGAAAGCATTTCTTGTTCCTCCTTTGATAGTGGACTCGAAAATCTTTGCTCCTTAAGGCAACCCAAAACCGAAAACATCGCTGCCTGCCGCAATGGCGACGAATTGCCTGCTATTGATGGCGTAGGTCATCGGCGAAGCGTGGATGTTTTGGCCCGTATTGAAATGCCACTTTGGCTGGCCCGATCGCGCATCTACCGCTTCAAAGGATTGGGCATCGTCGCCAAAGAAAAGCAATCCGCCGGCAGTGGTCATCGTCCCGCCGCTCGAATGTCCGGAGCTCACTTGCGGATAACGCCAAGCGGGTTTCTCTGAACTAAGTTCATACGCGAGCAGAATTTTCTGGCCGTTCTCGCCGGGCATGTGCTTGACGCCCGTGGCGTAATACATCTGGCCTTCTGTATATTTCTGTGCTTTGAGAAAGTACAGATCGCACTTCTCCAAGGCCAGAAAATAGAAAAGATGAGTCGCTGGATTGTAGGAAGGCGCGTACCAGTTTGTGGCGCCGACAAATCCAGGACATACCGGAGTACCTTTCGCCGACGGAGTCACATCTGTTCGAATGGGTCGTCCTTGTGCGTCAATTCCTTTTGCCCAATTCAGTTTTTCTACGAAAGGAACGGCGGACAAGAATTTGCCGTCCGTCCGGTCGAGGACGTAGAGAAATCCATTGCGGTTTGCTTCCACCAGCAACTTGCGGGGCTGCCCGCCGAAGCTGGCATCAACCAAAACCGGCGTCTCCGCTGCGTCGTAGTCGAAGAGATCGTGAGGTGTGAACTGGAAATACCACCTGAGTTTTCCGGTATCGGGATCCAGAGCGAGCACGCAATCGGTATAAAGATCGTCCCCCGGCCGTGGATCCCCGTCGAAATCAGGCGATGGATTGCTGGTCCCCCAGTAGAGGATATTGAGCTCCGGATCGAACGTGCCAGGCATCCAGGTTGTGCCGCCGCCGTGCAGATACATGTCACCGGGCCAGCTCGCGGAGCCGAATTCGCCAGGGCCTGGAATCGTCCAAAAACGCCATACGAGTTTCCCTGTTTCGGCATCGAAAGCAGAGACGAACCCGCGAACGCCATCATCTCCTCCGGATGTGCCCACAACGACTCTGTCCTTCACGACCAACGGAGCGCTTGTCGCGCCGTAATTCTTATTTCCATCGGTATAGGCGACATCCCAGAGCAAGTGCCCCGATCGCGCATCCAGGCAGAGCAAGTGGGCGTTGTCGGTTTCCAAATAAATTCGCGAGTGCCATACTCCGACGCCGCGATTGTGATGCTGCGATGCGTCGTCAATCAATCCTTCCGTGGCAGGCCGCGAGTAGTGCCAAATGACCCGCCCGGTCTGGCTATCCAGTGCATAGGCATCGTTCGCCGACGTGACAAACATCAATCCGTCAACAACAACCGGTGTGACCTCCAGGCTGTCCGAATTGGGTGCGTGAAACACCCACTGCGCGCGCAATTGATCCACATTCTTCACGGTGATTTGATCGAGGCTGCTGAACCGACGTCCGGTGTAGTCGCCATTGTAGGTCGGCCAATTCGCACCGACCGGCTGGAGATTCAGTTGTTCTGGTCGCACATCTATTTTGGCCGAGAGCGAGGATGTGCCCGAATCTTGGGCCACGAGTGGCGCCAACATGCCAGCAGAGAACAAGCATAGGCAAAGCAGCCGCCAATGGCCTTTCAAGCTCACCAAAGCTCCTGCCCGAGTTTGGACGTTAGCGCGAATAAAAATCTCCTGCAACTCCTCAGAGCCTTCCAAACTTTTTTACAGCCTCCAGGATGGACTTCAGCTTTTCGATGTGCGCGTACATCGAGTGCTCCTTGAAATCCATCTCCTGGGCGAGTGCCAGCACCTTAGAAGCCGTTGCGCGCGGGACTATAACCACGCCATCTGCATCCGCGACAACAATGTCAGCTGGATTCACCTCCACTCCGTCGCACGCAACGCGAATATTTGAGCCTGCAAAGCGATAGTGACCCACCGATGTGGAAGGCACGATTCCCAGGGCATACACGGGAAAACCGATCTTTTGCAGATAAGCGACGTCTCGCACGCCGCCATCAATCACCGCGCCGGAAAAGTTACGCGCGGACATGGCCGTTCCCATCAAACCACCCATTCCCGCGATGTCCGCCCCGTCCTCTACAACCATCACGTAGACGGAATTCGGTGAACCCTGATCAATCGCAGAGAGCATTCCCGTCAAAGCGTCCGGATCGTGATTGGCCTCTTTTTTCAAAACGACAGTAAGCGCGAACCCCGCAAAACGCGTGGGAAAGATCGGCCGCATGCGATGCGACAGGTACATTTTGCGTCCAGTGAGCTGCTCCAGCGCATCCGAAACCGAGGCGGCTTCCACATGCCGGTATCCTTCTAACAACGCCGCATCACTTTGCGCGGACGACGGCTCCTGATGAGGTCTCGCCGAGGGTGGCCAGGACAAACCTGCGAGCACTGTTACCGCCAGTGCCGCTGGAACGATGAGGTACTTGAATCGGTTTAACG
This sequence comes from Candidatus Acidiferrum sp., assembly GCA_035704085.1. GTDB lineage: Bacteria > Acidobacteriota > Terriglobia > Acidiferrales > UBA7541 > Acidiferrum. Next base: position 41,987 of record DASSXG010000119.1, read on the forward strand.
CTGTAGAAAAATCTGAGCCGCTCATGGCTTCCCCCCTATTTGCCCAGGAACGAACTTTAACACTAGTGCTGCGCGGGATGAAACTTTTTCGATGCTGCTCTGAACAGGAAAAGGGCCACCACGGAATTTGTTGGCATGTTCCTACAGGCCAGAAAGATGCTGGTAAACTTCTCCAGCGCACTGGCAAGGCTTCGCTTGCCGCCCGATATTTTGTTTTAATACGTTTTAAGTTTTAATCAATGGAAATACAATATGGCACTGGTGGACAGCGCGCAAATCAAGAATTATCGCTCTGCGACCATGCCGGCCTGGAAGGTTTTCAAATTGAAGCAGGATAGACGCCCTCCTCTTTTTTTCGTCACGCGATTCATTTTCGCAACCAAGCGTGCGTCTGCTGGTGTTGCGCTGTTCCTTTGCGTGTGGAGTTCACAAGCACAATTCCCGCAACCGGCGGAGAAAAGACCACGGCCAGAGAAGCAATCTTCCATAGAAGGTAGAAAGGCGTTTGAATCAACTTGCGCTGGCTGTCATGGATTAGACGGACGCGGCGGTGAGCGCGGCCCTGACATCTCTGCCAGGCCTGATGTGCTGCAGCTGTCTGATACCGAAACTCTTCAGTATCTGCAGAAAGGGAATCCCGCGGCGGGAATGCCCGCGTTTGGCTCGCTGGGAAGTGAAAAACTGAAGTCCTTACTCACTTACCTGCGCACGCTCCAGGGCAAGGGCGATGCTGAAGCGGTTCCCGGCAATCCGCAAAGCGGGAAAATAACCTTCTTCGGCAAAGCTCGATGTTCGGAATGCCATATGATCAATGGATTAGGCGGCTTTCTGGGCTCTGACCTGTCCACGTATAGCTTGACTCGCGGCGCTGGAGATACCCGCTCTGCCATCACCAACGCAAGTACTGACGTGGATCCCCCGCGGAGAATAGTAGCCGTCACGATGCGGGATGGCCGCAAGTTTACGGGCGTCGCGCGCAACGAGGATAATTTTTCTCTCCAATTGCAATCGGTGGAAGGTACGTTTCATCTCCTTAGCAAATCCGAGGTGGAGCGGATCGAGATTCTTTCTAATTCGCTCATGCCCACAGACTACGGCTCCACGCTCAGTTCTTCCGAAGTCGACGATTTGGTGAGTTATCTGATCAGCGTCGCGAGAAAAAATCAGAGTAAAGGATCGAAAAGACGGGAAGAAGATGAATAGCATCTTCCGTATTTTCAGCGCCGTGCTGCTGGCTGGATTTTTCTTATCCTTCCTCAAGGCCGATCATTCGCCGCGTGAATTTGAATTGCGCGCGGAATCGGCTCAATTCTGGAAGCTGGTGCCTCAGGATGCAAAACTCGGAAGAGTTGCGACCGGTTTCGGGTTCACAGAAGGGCCTGTCTGGGATGCCGCGGGCTTTCTCTATGTTAGTGACGAAACACTGAACAAAGTCTTTCGCGTCTACCTCGACGGCCGCAAGGAAGAGCTCATCTCTCTGGGCGATCCAGACGGAAACACGTTTGACGGCGACCAGAACCTGATCGATTGCGCCAGTGTTTTGCGGGCCATCGTTCGCATAAACGCCGACGGCAAATACACCGTTCTTGCCGACCGCTTCGAAGGAAAAAAGTTTAACAGTCCCAACGATGTCATCACGGGCCCGGACAGCGCGCTGTACTTCACAGACCCTACACTGGATTTGGCTGAGGGAGAAAAACAGGAAATTCCCTTCCAGGGTGTCTATCGTCTCGATGCCAAAGGTTCAGTCCGGTTGCTCACAAAGGATTTGACCCAGCCCAATGGCCTCGCTTTTTCTCCTGATGGAAAGCGCTTCTACGTGGACGACACGAAGCAGAGAAATATTCGCGTCTATAATTTCAACTCAGATGGAACGCTGGCTAATGGGCGTATCTTTGGCGACGAGTCAGGCGGGAAGGGCGATGGCGCACCGGATGGCATGAAAGTGGACCTGGCAGGAAACCTTTACGTGACTGGCCCAAAAGGCATCTGGGTCTGGGACTCCCAGGCACATCATCTCGGCACGATCATACTGCCGGAGCAGCCCGCCAACCTTGCTTGGGGCGATTCAGACTATGGAACTCTTTACATTACAGCAACGACTTCTATCTATCGCTTGCGGACTAGCGCAAATGGTTTCGTCCCTTATCTGAAGTTGCGGCGCTGATGTGTCCCGGCAAGTGAAAAGGATCGGTGCGTTTGGCAGGTTTTCGTTGACCCTCAAAATAGATGGTGCCGGCGGGGGGAATCGGAATTCGGACCCCCACTGATTCCATGTAACTTGCTGATTCTACAAGACGGCAGAAACTATAAAAACATCGAATTCACCCAAGTGAGGTACACGCCGGGTACACGGTTCCGCGACGCGCTCACCAAATGAAAAGTGGGTGAGGACTCCCGCCACTGAGCTGCGTCTCAAGGAACAATCCGGAACGAAAGCTAGACGTCCGCAAGAGGAATTCGAGGACTGACCTCTTGGTTGGAATTTAGGCAAGCATAAGGGCAGGAGGAGAATTGTAGAGGCAAAACTACGGACCTTTTTTGGAGAAGATTGTGCTGACCTTGGATTTAGCAACGTTCTTCAGTGCAACTTTTGGGAGCAACGCCTCGATTTCCTCCCGCGTCATTTTCTCTACTTCCGTCAGGAAGCGCCAGAGCGCATCGGAAACTATTTCGCTGGGACTGTCCCTGTCCTCATCTCGCTGTTGACGCCTCGCTTCGATCACAGACAGGACCAGTTTTTCCGCCGGCGTCAGCAGGATGGTTATCCGTCGGGCATTGTCCGGAATTCGCTTTTTCCGAGCCATGTGACTCGTCCAAGAACCCAGTTGCTAATAAAACATAATAATGTAATTATGACTTTATGGAAAGTCCTGATTGCTGCGGATTGACTGACGCGCAAAGACCGCACAAACTCTTTCCGACCTCTCGAACGCACCAACGTTCTTACGCTCGGGCAGCTTTTCAGGAACTCTCACTTCGCAATCGGTCGATTGGACGACCGAACACTTATCATTCGAAGGGCAAACCTTGATTCTCGCGAAAAGGTGGGTTCACAATCATGAGCACGGCAACCCAGTTGAAGTTTGCCCCGGCAGTCGCGGATGGCAAACGCCGAACTAGCGCGATTCGCTTCGCCGGGTCCGAGCTAACCACATCAGAGGTATTCGATACGTATTGGCGATTCGCCGCTGAGCGACAGACGATCTTCTTCAACAGGCTGGAGAACAAATTCCCTTACACTTCAGATCCCATTCTCTCAACCTTCAAATTTACTAACGCTTATCGGGCTTCCGACCGCGTAAGCCAATATGTGATCCAGAGTGTGGCATACGCGGGCGAACAGACTCCCGACGAACTGTTCTTTCGGATAATCCTCTTCAAATGTTTTAACAGAATCGAAACGTGGGAACTGCTCGCTAAGAACTTTGGTGAACTGAATTATCGTGAATTCAACCTCGAGCTCTACGACCGCATACTGGACGAAGCGCTCCGCAAAGGTGTAAGGATTTACTCCGCGGCGTACATCATGCCTTCAGAAGGTCCGGGAACTCACTGCCGCAAACATTCCTCGCTTCTGCGGCTTCTTCAGAGAATGATGAAGGACCGTGTGCCTACCAAAATCGCAGAAATGCGAAGCATGCAAGATGCATTTCTATTGCTCCGTTCTTATCCCATGATTGGAGATTTTCTCGCCTTCCAGTTCGTTACTGACCTGAACTATAGTGCGCTCACGAACTTCGACGAAATGGAGTTTGTAGTCGCTGGGCCTGGCTCAAGAGACGGCCTGCGCAAGTGCTTTCCGAGGCTGGACCTTCGGAGTTCTTCTGACCTCATTCGTTTGGTGACAGATACTCAAGAGAAACACTTTGAGCGCCTCGGCATTTCTTTTAAATCACTTTGGGGCAGGCGACTGCAGTTAATCGACTGCCAAAACCTCTTCTGCGAGGTGGACAAGTACTCCAGGCGAGCGCATCCTGATGTTAAAGGGACGTCAGGCAGAACTCGGATAAAACAACAGTTCGTTCCTACCACAAACCCTCTGAAGCTGTTCTATCCGCCGAAGTGGAAAATAAATGATCAAATCCCAGTCGCCCTCAGGGCGTACTAACGATTAGTGCTGATTTGGCATACGTGAAACCGCGATCCGCCAGATTGCATTTAATTGTTCCGCCTCGAGCATCCTTTACTGCCCGCCAGACCCTGTAGCCGCAAAGGATGGCCTGCTCCCACTCATACAGGGTGTGCGTGGCAACTTCTAGATGCGCGGCCATCTCCTGACATGTTCGCAGCACGCTCCAATCAACCACGCTGACGCCTTCCAGGAAGGAGTGCTCCTGCGCATAGCTGAAAAGGAGTGCGCAGATACCCTCCTCAATCGCAACTGCTCTCCCTCCGTCCTCTATTTCATCCACCTTCGGGTTGCTCTTGCGCTTCACACGAAGATTCGCCCGAAGGACGGGAGACCAGCCCAACAACACTGCATATGACAAGTGAAATACATCGTGGAAGCGGTACCCATCGTCCGTGTACGCATTGTTGGTCAGATGATTGCCCACCTGAGTGCCGTTGATAATCAACTCCGTCCTTTTCCTATCACCTTCGTCGTAATCCCGAATTTCGGCCACAAATTCTCTCGGAAGCTGTTCGGTGAGGGGAAAGCCTTCATCAAACAGTTGAGGGGACGTTTCCTGCGGGAGCCATCTGGCGCGTGTCTTTTGCAGATTTCGCTCCGCAATATCTGAAAGATTGATCCCACCCAGTCGCGCAGCTGTGGCTAAATACCAAAGAATGTCACCAAGTTCGTCGCCAATTCGCTCGCCAACGATTTGGGACGAGTCTCCATCTCGTAGCCACTTTTTGTAGAGAGTCAGCAGCGACCCAACCTCTCCGGCCAATCCTAGCAGTGGTACGAGAATACCCTCCTTGCCTATGCCACCTTGTTTATCAGTTTTCGTGGCTTCGATTTGATATTCGTCAAAAGTCATCTCGTTTTCCTCCAGAAGTTATTCCCCCCGCAAACGTAGAATCCGCTGAAGTTTACGCACTGGGGCTTCAAGTTCCGCGATCGTAGATACACAAGTCATCGCTGCAAGAGTTAAATGCATTTCGTGCGCCACGAATCTTCCAAGTCTGATCAAGCCCAAATAGTTTCCGTAAGCACGCTGAAATAGATACTGGTGAGGATAAAAACCAACAACATGCAGACTTGCATCCGCAGGAGACGGTACAAAAGCAACCTGCTGCATACATGGGAAGCCCAGCTGCCTCGCATTATTCAAGTCGCGCCAGGGAACGATAACGCTTGCCTGAAGGGCGCTTCGACGATGGTTTCCTCCTAGGTAGGTCTCGATGACCTGCTTGAGCTGATTAAAATTCTCGCCATTGGTCGTCGGATAATTGATCATTCGCTCGAAGTAGGTGCCTCGCCGATTCGCCGGGTGCTTGCGGATTTTCGGAAATGCTTTCATATACCGCTCAAAGAGGGCCTCTTTCGACCGCCGCAGGTTCCAGAGGGAGGCGGGAAATATTGTGTTTGCCACAGTTTCGATGCTTCCCATCCCTTTAGTGGATAGCATCTCATCGAGCAGGGAACGTACCTCAACATTTTCTTGGGGCCCTCCGTGGCCCAGTCCATTGACGGTCACGTTGAGATTTATGACTTCGTGACCCGGGTCGTTCGCCGCCAGTGCGACCGACGCAAGCCACGCGTCGCTGATGGAAACGGAACTGATGTCAGGCATCTTCAGGCTCCGGCAGATATCTGTACTCATAGAAACCGATAAACTCTTTTCTGCAAACGCTGACGTTGACCTGCCCACCTCCCACCAACGGAACGACGCAACGCCCAACACCGGAGGCTTGTCGGCAGGTCTGGTCTACCGCCGTAACAATTCCGGTGGCATCTTCCCCAATTCCAGTGATGACATCTCCAATTTCCGCATGAATGTGCGAACCGTTCCACGAGGAGTGCGCGGGCCACAATTCGCTCCGACCAAATTTCGCTGCGCACGGCGAAAGAAGCTGCTTGATCGCTTGAGGTTTCGCACCCAGCAGGATCTCGAGTTGCGTTTGATTCAGCAATTCGAGCGACCAACGCATCTGATGAATGAGCGTGGTGTAGCCAACACCGAGCCAGGAGGCGACCCTGTAAATGTCCGAAGGCTGAGGGTCTTTCACGTCGGCGCCAATGTCCGCAAAGCCTCTGTGAACCGCGCGACGCGGCATCAGCAGGTAACGGGCAAACAGTTCGGCCAGCCTTTCCTCGGCAGTCAGGGAGGCAAACCGCTCAGCGTAGTCCAACTGTGGGTCAAATATTGATCCATGCTTGAAGACGTGATGGCCCAGCTCATGCGCCGCTGTGAAACGCTGCAACCCGGCTGGCCGGTATGCACAGACATTTATCTGTCCCGCTGTTCCATCCGATAGGTAGAAACCTTCCAGCGACTTGACTTCCATGAACCGCAGCTCGACGCCCTGGCGAACAATCAGTTCGTAGACATCGCATGGAGCGTCGAGTGGTACATCGTTCCTAACTCGATATTCGAGCGCTGTCTTGGCGGCTTGCCCGAGGGTGGGGTGGGGCTGGCGCGTCATCTGGGCTATCGAGCGCCTTTCTCCCGTCGAAACGAGTCTATAATGCGCATCACCGTTTCCAGATCCCGCTCCTTCAACCCGTGCAGCTTGCGGGCCGCCAATTTGATCTTGTCATTCGCCTTGGGCTTTTCTCCCATCAGCCATTCGACGGAGACGTGATACATTTCCGCGAATTGTTTCAACTCCCCAGCTGACACTTTCCTACTCTCGTTCTCTATTTCCGTAATCGTTGGCCTATGCAGGTTCATGAGCTTTGCGACCTGCGCCTGTGACAAGCCTGCCGCTTCGCGTGCCTGTCGCAGCCTTTCGCCAATCCCCGGCAAATCTACGGTTTTAGGCATGCCTTGTCTGTCCTCCTTTCGCTGCCCGTTTCCCGTGCTTTGTAATCACATCGGCGATTTCGCCTACACTCCTCGGCCTCGCACTCTTCCCGGAGCCCGCGACAAACAGGTCTTCACCTAGGGCTTGGTCAAGCTTCGATTCAAGATCTACAGCGACTTCGATTCCACACAAGCTGTCAAAGCCTTCTAAGTCCTTGAACGGAACCGTTGCACCGGTCAACTCGGGACATTCCTTCCCACTTGCTTTCATACATTCGCGAATGGCGGCGATCAACTCGCGTTCAACCGTCTCTCGATCTGCCTGAACGTTCGCTTGCATATGTTGGGTCCTCCTACCATGAGGTAAGAAAATCTTACCACCACGGAAAACGCTGTCAAGCCCAAAATTCTTGAAATCAGATTGCCTGGGAAGGAATAACGAGATCGCTGCGGCTAGTGCTCGTCAGTCTCATGTCGGCGTCGGGGATTTGGGCACCGTCAAAAAAGTTCGTCGAGTTTCTCGCGAAGCGATTGGAGCGATTCTTCGATGCTGTCGTTGGAAATTGTGGTGACGGCATACAAGGTCCGTTCACGACTGGCTAGTTCGGTGTAGAGGGCTGACAATCGCGAGTGCCTCTCCTGGTCGTGCTCGGCCCGGAAAGGAGTTGTACGGTTGACCAACAACACTTGAGCCGGCGTGGGAACCCAAGCCGTCCTTTCGGCATCAATCAGCCGGTCTAGGACTTCCGTTTGGACGTTCGCCGCACGCCCGTACACCCATGTTGACCACCAAAATCGATCCAAGACTACATGCGTGCCTCTCCGTAGCGCGGGATGTATCCGTGTTTCGATGTGATCTAAATGGGCCGCAATATGCAACGCCTGTAAGCTCAATTCGGACAACCCAAAGATTTCCTGGCCTCGTTGCCTGTGTTGAATCTGATCCACGAGCCACCCGAGAGTGCCGGCATCCTTGCCGGGAAAAGACAGCGCCAAAAAAGACAGACCGCGCTGTTTGAAAACTTCCGTGCAAGATTCGACGAGTGTAGACTTGCCCACCCCATCTGGCCCCTCGAACACGATAAGTTTTCCAGGACTTGTCATGGGTTAAAGATACCAAACCCGGGTGGGCGTCCACCTCCAAAACCAGCAACCTTTATCGCGGAGCGCCACATCAAAAAGGCCCGACTTGCACCAGCGTTGACAAGGTGATATCGAACTCAGTTTTCAGCACGTTGAGATTAGGCAGTAGTACTTGATATCCTGACGCCTATAGCGTTCCATATGTTCGTTCGATTCGATGGCAGTGCCGATCACTTGCGAAAGTACTTGCCGGATTTTGTTTCTTTAATCGGCAATGAAATATGGCGAAAGCGATTAACCCAACTACTACAGAACCTGAACCAGTCTCCCGCGCTTGCTCATATCGTCTTCCATTATCACTGGCTTGAACTCGCTCTGGATGAGCAGCTGGCCATATCCGAAAGGAACTCTTCGGATTATGAAGAAGCCTTTGTGCCTGAGTCCCTCTCCGCCCTCCATTTTGCCCAAACAGTCGTTGAGGTCCATACGCGTCTCTCGGCACCGGGACAGATTTCGCTCCGTGGTCGACTTCGTGATTCATTGAAAGCCGAAAATGGATTTGCATCACTCTATTTGGAGATTGATCTTGCCCGGCGATTGTTCGAAGCTGGGTTCGAAGTCGAGTTCGCTGATCTGGAGGGGTTGGCACGATATGATCTACGATTTTGGAAAGGTGATATAACCGGCGAACTGGAGTGCAAGAGCATCTCGGCAGATGCAGGCCGACAAATCCATCGAAAAGACTTTTATCGCTTTATCGATGCTCTCGAGCCTCAAATTATAGACGGCACCAGAATGAACTACGGGATTTTATTAGTTACACTTCAAGAAAGATTGCCATCTGATGTAGAGCGTCAGAGAATTCTCCGCGACGCGGCTAAGCACATGCTGAGAGATCCTTCTGCGCCGATAATGCGAGGCACATTTTTCGTCATTGAACGAAGGAAATTCGAAGAGCTCACCGGTACTACTCAAATCTCTGGCGTTGAAGAGCTTTACCGACAGTGCCGTGATGCTTTTGGCGAAAATTGTCATGTCTCTGGAGCGACAGGCCCCCAAACCAACTGCCTCGTCGTGATGAGAAGCGTGCGAGAAGACGATCATTCGAAACCCATTTACAGAGCCCTCAAAGATGCGGAACGTCAGTTTTCGTCAAAACAACCATCATTTATTTTTCTGCAGTTCGATGATATCGAGCCACGAGACCTTTTGTCCCGACATCTTCGCCGGCGAATGGGAATACTTTCTTATGCATTCTTCTACAAACGTCAACCCAGCCACGTGGCGGCCGTTTGTTGCTGTGCATATAATGGACTTATTTCGTCTCCAAATGGCGTTTGTGTTCCGGCGATTGCTACACCCAACCCTAAACCGAAGTTCCCAATAATCCCGAGCGAATACCCCCTATTCCTAGGCCACATACCCGACGCGGAATTTGCTGCAATTCTCCAAGCTCCTCCGCCTGTTGAGAATCTGTCGTACATCGAATTTGAGCCGGAAGCGATGGCTAAGAAGAACGTCGAAACCGAAGAAAGTACGTAAGTAAGGGGCGACACAATGAAGATTACGAACACGTCCCCCAGACATTGAGGAACAAACGCCACGTAATCGAGAATCCAGAAGCGCAGTTCTCCGGGCCGATATTAGAGTTCACCTCACTGTGGCAAGGCCCCCTTCAGTTGATCGACTGCCAGAATCTCTTCTGTGAGATTGACTGGCTCTACAATTCCTCCTTGGCCAAAAGGGATTCCATGGGGAATAAGTGCTTGCGAATCCAACTCTCGACTTCGTCGGAGCCCGAATACGGAACTAGCCGACAGTTTGCATGGGTCAGGCCGGTTATCAGGAGCGATAGCCTGCTCTCCAAATCTCGCCGATAGAACAAGACCACCCTCTTTGTGGTCGAGCCCAGAAGATAGCCTGTTTCGAAACCCAAGCCAAAGGAAGATCCTGAAACCTCGGCCATGAACAAGTCGCACTCTTCCAGCCATCGCATATCTCGGCGAAATACTTCCTGCGCCGTGATCCTCCGATCTGCCTCCCAGGCGTCATCCCGGAGCAGATGGCTCGTCAGCACTTCGTGACCCATTTCCTCGACAATTTTCACAATTTTACTTGCCACCCCCACGGAGGAACGGTCCCCAGCCACCGTAAAGCCGAAATAGATTTTCATGTCCGTCCAAGTATCCTTATCGAATCAAATGAGTGCCACTCGCATGATTCCACACGCTCAGGCTCTACTCTTCATCCTTCTACACCGGGAAGACCATTTTCCCTTAGCTGCTCGGCCTCTACTTCTTTTTAGCTCCGGAGTGGATAGACTGAATTCCAGATGCGCGCGCGAGAAGGTCCGCGTATTCAATGATATCGTGCCTAAGGCTCTCCAACTCATCCCGCAGGTCACGGGCGTGAGTCCAAGCATTCTCATGATCGGAGGGAGAAACGCTCGGCGGGCGGTTCGCTTCGTATGATTCCAGCATAGGATGCCACTTGGCAAGGAAGGGGCGGAGCCGGGAATTCAAAACTGTGACAGCAATCTGCCCGAGGGATAGGGTGCCTCCGTGAAGAGGCATGGCAACTCTCGGGCCATGTTCCTTGAGAATCGTTCTAGTTTCCGCAAACAGAATGTAAAGGGAAGTGAGTGCCTCGCGTAGCAAGCCCTCGCCCGGCTTGAGCGGTTGGACGGAAACCCGGGTAATCAGTTCAACGTACAATTTCCAGGCCCCTTCCTGTTGAGCGCGGTCCGCAACCCACGTTCCCTTCACCCCCAGCCACTGGACCTCCACCTTCTCCAGAGTGATGCTTTCCGTCTTTCGTCGACTGAGCCAGTCTTTTAAGCTCATCTGAAAATTCTCCGCGGCAGTGCAGGGTAATCCGTGTGCCGAACCCATGAATGCGCGCGAGTACACACTAGCGCACCTTTCGCCGCTTGGAAACTGCCCCCGCTAACGCGGTGGAGTTCAATACTTTCTGCCTCTCCAGCCTCCACTACATAAAGGGAAGTATAATAGTCAACAAGGTTAGCCAAGACGTATGGGATCACAAGGGAACCGAGAGTTGGAGGTTAACTGTGAGTAACGGCGCGAAGAACATTTTTATAAGCCATATCCATGAAGATGACGAACTTCTTCAAGGACTAAAAGAGCTGCTGACGCGGAACGGGTATGAAATTCGGGATAGCTCGATTGATAGCTCAAAACCAAACGAAGCTCAAGACGAAGCGTACATAAAATCGGAGATTCTTGCTCCCCGCATAAAATGGGCAGGCACCGTTGTAGTTCTGCTCACTCCTATGACAAAGGAGAGTAAGTACGTTGAGTGGGAAATTGAGTACGCACAAAAAGAGGGCAAGCGAATTGTAGGTGTCTGGGCACAGGGAGCGCAGGGGACTGAGGGCCCAGAGAACATGGAATTGTATGCTGATGCAGTTGTTGGGTGGCAGGCTGACCGCGTCATGGATGCGATTACGGGCGAGATAAATAACTGGTATGGACCCGACGGAGTCGAACATGCGCCCCGGAAGATTGATCGCTATAGCTGCAGGTAACAAGCGGAGCTGTGTAGATGAAGCTCTACTCATACGTCGTTGCCCGGGACTACGCCTTTGCGCCAAATCCATTCTTTGGTGTTTGCACACTCGCGACATGCAAACCACAAATACGAAAACACGCGCAGGTCGGGGACTGGGTGATCGGAACAGGCTCGAAGCGCCACAGTTTAGATGGCAATCTTGTCTATGCAATGAAGGTCGCTGAAACCCACACGTACGACCAGTATTGGGAAAACCGACGTTTCAGTCAGAAGAAACCGAACCTCGGGACCAGCCTGAAGTACTCATTCGGGGATAACATTTATCATCATCATCCAAAGACTGGCAAATGGGTTCAGGAGAACTCCCACCACAGCCTCCCGAATGGCCAGCCTAACCCGGCAAATATCAAACACGATACTCAGACGCCTCGGGTGTTGGTGGGTACCGTGTTCGGATATTGGGGCAGGGAGGGCCCTCCGATCCCGGCCCGATTTCGCCGCGACGGAGGCACGGATGTTTGTTGCCAGCACCCTGGCCACAAGTGCAACTTCCCTATCAGGTTTGTTCAGTCTTTTGTTAATTGGATCGAGTCGCTCAATCTCAGTGGTTACGCAGGTAGGCCGAGCGACTGGCGATGAATTCGATTAACGTTTCCGGTTTCGGTTGAGAGAGCTCAAGGCCGTCCGCATCTTCTACTTCGTGCCGTGATGACCAGCCAGGTCGATTCTGCGAGAATCTCTCTTCACCTTGTCTCATGATCGATAAGGTAGTACCTTGCTGGCAATCGGCAGGTGACGATATGCATGTTTTTTGGTTGCTGAGCGCCCTGGGCGCCTTGCTTGTGATAGTTGGCTTAGGATCACTCTTATGGCTTATCCCGTTCTTCGCTGACCGCTTTCAAAACAGCAGCGCCCGCACCGAGTTCTATTCAGCCCGTGCCGCATACTGGTCTGTCATAGCGGGCTTAGCAGTGCTCGTCATACTTGCAATCGGCGCAGTTGTAACTCATGCTCTCCATTTATCGCAGGTGACACGCCCATGTCCTTCCTTCCGCACGACGAGATTTTGAGCCGACAGTCTGAGCTGTTCTTGTCACATTTCTGTCACAAATATGTAAGGCAGGCCTCCTACGATCTTCGGCTCGGTGAAGAGGTCTATATTATGGGCCAACAAGCCCCAGAGAGACTAACCGACAGGAACCCTTTCGTCAGTATTCCTCCGGGTCAATTCGCGCTCCTGACGACTCATGAAGAAGTGCAAATTCCAGATTGGATTTTGGCGTTCATTACTTTACGGTTCAGCTTTAAGCTGCAAGGATTGCTGAACGTTTCCGGATTCCACGTTGACCCCACTTATCAGGGGAAATTACTCTTTGCTGTGCAGAATGTCGGGCCCAGTGACATTCGCCTCAAATATGGCGAGCCAACATTTTCGATCTTCTTCGCAAAGCTTACGAGCTCAGGTATCGGAGAATCACGGGAGAGGGAGCAAGGGGAGTTCAAACGCCTTAAGGGGATCCGACTTCAAGATGTGCAGTCGCTTGGAGGAAACAACCTAACTCTTGCAAGAGTGCAAAAAGATTTAGACCGATTGAGAACGCTTGTACTGATCTATGGTCCTTTGGCGGTCGCGGCGGCGATTGCGATTTTCGCCGCCCTAATCGCGCTTTTTTTCCAAAAATCACCTTAGAAACTGCCTGTTTTTCGCGCTGCCAATCGCAGCGCGTAGCAGTTTCGGATGCTTCAATGAAAAGAACCGCTAGCAATCTGTACAAGGGCGGACTTGGCCAAAACGGGCTTTTCCGTCAACTTGACAATGCAGTCCGGGTCCGGTTCCCGCACACCTTCCCAGCCTGCTCTAATCACCTTTTGCGCAAGGCAGCCGGACTGACAAGCCTCACCCAGCTTACAGGACTGGCACGTGGCGCCTTTCTCTTCATCAAGAATCGTCCGCACCCGATTTAAGAATAGCGAGTGCTTCCAGACATCGCCTAGCTTCTGGCAAAGTACGTTTCCGAACATCGCGTCGACATAGCGTACATTCTTGAACGCATCACAAGGGAATACATCCCCACGATGGTTGATAATTAGGACATCCTGCGCCGCATTGCACGGCGTGTGGCCGATGGTCAGAATGTTGAATGGTGAACCAGCGCGGATCGCAACGGTAGGATTCTGTTCCCGTAAAGCTACGATCGTGTCAGCTAACTCTTTCAGTTCTTCTCCGACCAATTCCTCGCGAGCGCTAAGGTTCTCTCCGCGTCCCTGGCGCACAAAGCGCAGAACACTAACTTTCTGCACCCCCATTGACGCCGCCATCTCCACAACACCCGGCAGATCGCGGAAATTCCTCTTCATCGCGACAAGATGAATCTCAACAGGGCACTTGGTCAAAGCCGCGTTTTTGAGCGCGGCCAGTGTAGCGGCATGTGTTCCATACCGGGTGACGGAATCGTGCATTTCCGAATGATGAGAATAGACACTGAAGATAAAACGCCCTAGACCGCGCTGAACTAGTCCGGATGCCACCTCAAAAGACATAGGCGAGAGCGTATTGTCGGTAATCCCGGAGGTATAAACCGTCGACGAGATTCCATCCCTGGCAGCAGCACTAACCACGTCCGGAAGATACTCGCAGACCAGCGGCTCCCCGCCAGTAAAAACCACCTTCTCAACATGCAGTTCGGCGGCTTCTCGGAGCAGTCGGAGCACCGTGGTGTGCGATAGTCCGCTCATCTGCTTGCGGTTGGAATTGGTACTGCAATGTACGCAGGCCAGCGGACACTCCTGCGTTAGTTCGATCTTCAGCTCTTTAAGATTCAGTTGCACGCCAAAACACCCAATATGTAGTAGTTTCGACGATGCGAGCCTATTACTAGTGGTATATACCCTCGCGTCATCACGAGCGTATCTTACCCCACCTCAGCCGTCAATTCGCTGACCAGCGCAAGTGCATTCGTTTACACCTCAGACTTGTCGAACTCGGTTACTTGCAGCGCCAGACCGTCTGGGTCAGTATAGATGGCAGTGCGATCCCCATTTTTCTGCTTAAAAGGGGCTTGGATGCATCTTGCGCCGAGAGAGACCATCCTGGAATGAAACGAGTCCAAGTCGTCTGTTTCGACTCCAAGGTAACAAGAAGGTGGAAAACTCGGAATGGGAATGACTTTGTTCCTCACTTCCTCGTTCTCCTTCTTTACGAACAGTAATTTTGTGCCCCCGGCTTCAAGCTCAGCCCACTCGTCAGTGCGAACTCGAATTCTAATGTCGAAAAGCCTTGCGTAGAAGTCGAGAGATCGCTCCAACGTTGACACGCGCAATACAGCGTGCACCGTCGTCTTCATAGTGCCTCCGCACCCATCATATTCCTTTGCGCCCTCAGGATGTACTTTGCAGAAATCGACTCCTTAGTGCGGCACCAGACAGTCCTTCAGGGTAGCTGAATCCAGCCGGCCGCTCAGAGCTTGTCTAAGTGACCTGAACTCACCAATCATTTCACGGCTATTCATCCGAAGGAAACTGCCCATCTTGGGCACCTTCCTCATCTCTCATTGCGGTCAGGAATGCACCACCTATAGCCGGGTCGATCCTATCGGCTTCCGACAACGCCCATTGGCTCCACCGTTCTAACTCCTCAGGTGAGCAAGCCTCACAGCTTGACAGCGTCAATCGGATTGCTTCGACGTACTTCCGTATTGTTCCGGCTTGCTGAAATGCTGCAGCAGCCTTAAGCAGGCGTTCGATCCGTGCCCGTTCGAGACGTTTCCGTCGTTCGCGTTCCGCTCGCTCGGCTTTGAGCTTCCGTTCCCTTTCTTCCTCTTCAAGTTGGGCCTTCCGTTCCACACGCCATTGATACCGACGTATAGCGCTTTCACGGTGCTGTAGCTCAGCGGTCAAGATAAGTTGAATCGCAATCTCCGCGAGACGGCTCTCAAGCCTACTGCCCTCGTCATCCTGCCAACTGACTCGCTCCTTATCCGAGCCGAGACTCTCGAGAATCGATAAGCACAGCTTTGTATCGCTGGGCTCTGCCCCCTGCTCTGTACGACCGCGACGGCCAGGTCGCTTTGGCCGATCGAGTCGAATCCCGACATGCTGTTGGTAAAAGGTGAGGTGAATACTGCGTGCTTCGCGCCCGCTTATTGTCGGTTTGCCGTTCATTCTCGCCGTAGCCAGGAGCAAGGTATTCAAGATCCGCAGCCTTCTGCGTTCGATTGGCGCATCGAACATCGGGTTGTCCCACGACATTTGGTAGCGAGCAGCAAGTTGTTTTTCTCGACGTTTGTCATCTTCCTTGAGAAGCCGGTCGATCGCAGGATGCCAGGTGACAATATCTCGTGGGACCGTCAATTTGCCGACGACCTTTGCGATACGTTCGCGCACCGCTTCGATTGATTCAGCGAACTCCGGTGGTGGGGGAATGGGGACCAGAAGTTCTTCGTCGCTCAAATGCCTGTGCCAATAGTTCCCACCACCACCTACGATGACCTCATCCCCCATACCGGGCGGGCGAGCTGAAAGCGCATCCTGCAACGTGCTCTTCCCTGCCTCTTTTTTTGCCCAGTATCCGCGGTCGGGCGTGGGAATCTCTGCTCGCACACAGGTCTTCTTCAAGGCCACATCCGAAATTCCGAATCGCGCGGACAGAGTCTTCATCGGTTCTGACCACACTAGGGCGTAAAGTTCCGCCCTAGAAAGCTGCTTAGCCATCTTCGCCTCTCAAAATCTGCTTGGGAATTTCCGAATGCGAACGCTAGCCAGAGAATTTGGCATCCCAGACGTTGGTTTGGTAAAGCTCTGCCGTCGAGATCAAATCCCCTTGCCTGCCAGAAGCTAGTTCAAGCTGCAAAATGTTCAAAGGCAAGTGAGCGCATAAGTGTGTTTCGAACTGTGCCGGGATACTTATCCGCATATTTGACCAGTTTGTGTTTGTCTACCACCTTGAAATCGATCTCGTCGAGATGTGGTGTGAGACCTGTCTGCAACGAAAGATAAATCCAGTCCAGCAAAGCCTTCTCGGGTTCAGCAATGCTGTATTTCGAGTAACGAGTCTGTTTCTCGACAAAACCCCAGAAGAGCCTCTTTGAGATTGTTCTAAACGTGATCGTGAACTCTGGCGTTCTATACTCCTTGGGCTTACCCGTAGTTACACAGGTCAGAGTCACGGGGCTCTGCGTACTTAGTCCCCAGTGATTGAGCGCCGATTCAAGGGACACATAGGAATTCGGCTTGAGAACAGTGATAAAGTCAGTCGCCGAATGATCTCGGACCAATTTATTCAGGTACACCCCGTCTGCCACTCGAGTGATAAGGCTACGCTTTTCCAATCGGGATAATGCTTTCGAAACGGAACCCGCAGGGAGATTAAGTTTGGAAGCCAGCTCGTTTGCTAGAAGCACATCCGTTATTCGAGCTTGATCCCTGAGAATCTGGGACCAATCAAGCCGTCTTGTCTTTAGGTTTGTCATAGCCATTCCTTGTACAAATCTCTGAGTGCATTTCTTAGGGGTTCGAATTGGGCCTCCTCAAGGGTTGCGTAGATGTTTGGCGGCAATATAGGTTTGAGTTCCAAGCGGCAAAGATCCACAGAAATTCGGCCTATTCGGCCTGAAATGGTTTCTGAATCAATTTCGTTTCCTAGGATCGTATCTTGGAGGTGGGCCCGTAAGTTTGGGCTGAGCACAGCTCCAGTTTCGTTAAGCAGATGAATATCATAGGCGTCTCTAGCCTTGACGGAACGCCGCATCAGAAATGCCTCTGCTTTTTGAAGGAAAAGGAGTTCCTTAGTCACCGACTTTACGACCGCTGAGAGACCAGATTCTCCTTCGACAGGGTGATTCTCAATTTCGTTCTCGATTGCCGAACCCAGGCGTGTTAGGTCAACTCGAAATAGTCGCCGGTCCGCCCCAGCGGTTACAAAAATCCTTCCTTCCTTACTGTTAGAAAGGTCTAGTTGAAAATGAAGCCGACCCAACTCCATGATCTGTGCCACAGGAGTTAGGTCGCGTTGCAAGGATGCGATGATCTCCTCGGGTGAGGGAGGCGCAGTGGCGCGACACAGCAGGTCAAGGTCAGCCGAATGTCGCACACTCTCGTGGTACAGGACGAGCGTGGCACCTCCGAAAAGAACAAACGCGTCGGGAAAGTCGCTGAAAATTGTTACCGCTGCATGTTCCATTAGCGTGTTGACTTCCGCCTGTTCGCGAGTGAACCCCTTGTCTTCGTATTTCGCAATTTGCTTTGCAATCTCCACGATTAGCCCCACCGCTTATGTTAGCATATTTCGAGTAAAGGACATATAAGTCGCTGCCGAGAGTTATGACATGTGCCATATTCCCTAGAAAAGACATGTAAGTCCCCTTGAGGGAATAAAGTGTACCCCTACCGGATAACGGGATGGCGGGGTATATATACCCCGCCATCCCGAACTCCTCACAAAGCAAGCAACATCAACAAAATGCCGATTACCTTGAATCTAGGTATATATACCTAGATTCAAGGTAATGCGAGAATCTGCTCTGTCATGTCAAAGTCGCAAATCAACTTGTTTTTACTGACTCAATATTTCGAGAACAGAGCGAACGAAACCTTTTCGCTCTCCGACTTAACTTTTATTTTCGTGGAGCATTCGGATAAATGGAATTTGCCCCGAAGCATGACCCTTCAGGGTTTTCTTGAGATGTTGCTTCGCCGGACAAAACTCCAGATGATCAAACTCAAATCGCCAAGCTATTCTCCCCTGCTGCGATACACCTGGGGCAACGATGCATCGCCAGTTTCCATCGCTAATTCAATAAAGGATGGTGCGTTCTTTTCACATGCTTCTGCGATGTGGATTCACGGTCTGGGCGAAGACGACAAAAGCATTTTCATTAATAAGGAGCAATCAGAGAAACCCCCGAACTCTGGGCAATTATCGCAAGATGCCATCCATCGTGCATTTCGGAACCAACAAAGACATTCAAAACTGACCTATAAATACAAACACGCCACGATCACGGTGCTGAACGCCAAAAATACAGGACGCGCGGCGGTCGGGCCCATAACGACCCCCTCAGGCCACAAAGTGGATGTCACCTCACTGGAAAGAACTCTCATTGATATCACCGTTCGGCCAGCATATTCCGGGGGAGTTTCGAGCGTCCTCCGTGCGTATAGGCTGGCCAAGAACCGCGTGTCGGTCAAAAGGTTGCTCTCACTCTTGGATGAATTTGACTATACATATCCGTACCACCAGTCAGTCGGCTTTTATTTCAAACGGGCTGGCTACAGCGAAGCAGACCAAGCACTCGCGAGGACCGACGGTGTACAGTTTGATTTTTATCTGTGTCACGGCCTCAAAGATCCGGCATTCGATTCAGACTGGAGGGTGTTTTTTCCGCAGACGCTGAAGTGATTGCGTAACACGCCTGGTATAGAGACCAAATTCCAGATTCCGTTTGGTCGCCGCAGGCGACACCTCATCCTCAACCAAGGCAACGGATTACCAAAGGACCTGAAGCGCTTCGGAGTGTTCGACGCTTTTCTAGATGCTAGATTTCTTCAAGACACTGTCAACCGAAATTGCCCGACTACCTACTGCCCCACACTTAGACCGCGCGGCGGCGATTGTCCCATGGTTTCGCTGAGACCTGTGCGCTCCAACTTCGGTTGGATATTCGATTCTGTTGTTTGCTTCGGGGTTGAATCGATTGCGGATCGGTGCGACACCTCGCGCGACAGGTGCTCGGCAAGCTGACCTTTATCGTTTGTGTAGACCTGTGCATCGTAGCGTCCCCGTGACACTGCCACATACGCCAAACGGCGATTGACGAGCCTTTCTCCTGCCTGTTCAGTGTCCACGTGAACAAGCACGCGGTCCGCAGTTTGCCCCTGGCTGCTGTGGCTCGTCACTGCATAGCCGTAGTCGAGATGCGGATTATCTTTGATGTTGAAGGCAACCGTCCGGCCTGAGTCGAGGTATAGTTGCAGGTTGCCGCTATCGTCGATCTTTTCGACGGTGCCTAGCTCGCGGTTCGCAATGTGTTGCTCTCGATTCGGTGCGGTGAACTGTACGCGGTCGCCTTCGCTGAACGCCCGCTCCGTTTCTCGGTACAGGGTCACACCATGCAACCGTCGTGGATCGTAGCTTACCTGTTCACCGTTCTCGCGCTTCACCCTCACCCGATTGTCGTTCTCGGTCAGGCTCGCAACTCGACCATATTCTCCAGCTTTGATTCCAAGTGTTTTGCTACCTCGGGTGTAACGCACGATGTCGCCGAGTTTATATTGACCAGCCCATTGTCGGTCCGCGCCGGTGATCTCCTGCCGCGCTACCAGAGTTCTCATGCGGTGCTCGCTATAGTCCACCTGGCCTGCACTCTGCATCGTCCTGTGGATCGCTTCGTTAATTTCTCTTCGGGATTGATTGTCGGGCGACACTACTAGCGTACCTTCGGGTTTCGTCGTATACGCGCGCGCGATTTCAGCTAGCCGCTCGTCGCGGTCCACGATCTCGTGAACGCGGCCCTGCGTATCGAGTTTTTCCATCGCATCCCGCACATTGCCGCGCGCAAGTTGTTCGACTACTTCTTTGAGCGCCGGGTCTTTCTGCCGCATAATTTCGTCGAGCCGTGCCGTTTGGATTCCGGCCTCCTGTAGTTGCTCGTACGGCGTTCCTGCTTCGACGGCTTGGTGTTGGCGTGTGTCGCCAACCAAGAGGACCCGATCATTCTCCTTCAGTCTGTAGAGGAATTCGTTCATCTGTTTCGTGCTCGCGAGACTCGATTCGTCGAGGACATAGAGTCGTTTCTTTCCATCATGCTGATCATCGGGTCGCGTAAGATGCCGCTGTAACGTGCCGGTTTCGATTCCAGCCTCCGCAAGTTTTTGTGCTGCGCGTGAGGTTGGCGCGAAGCCTTCCACCTTGTAGCCCTCTCGCTCGGCTCCTTCGCGGATCGCTCCCAGAGAAGTGGTCTTGCCAGCGCCGGCGACACCTTCCAGCGCAGTGACCTGATCCCGGCTTGCGAGGATTTGCTCGACCGCTGCGCGCTGGCTTTGGCTCAGAGGGGAATGGTTTCTGTCGATTTCCCTTCGGGTATTGAAACTAACAAGCGGGGCGTGTTTGTTCTGTCCCTGGCGCATGGCTCGGATCGTGTCGCGCTCGCAGTCAATCATCTCTTGCGTGGTAAACGCTCGGCCTGGTGATGTTTTCCCCTCGACCTCGACAAAATTACCTGCCTCAACGCGCTTTTCAAACTCGGCTTTGATTTCCTCGAATGCGGCGTCTCCCATCGAACGCCTCAATGCATCTCGCAACAACTCGCGTTCCTCGACTACAGCCTCCCGCTCCAGGTTTCTCTCTTTCGAGAACGTCACCGCAGATTGCGCGCTTACGCTGGGAGCGTCCTGCTCAATTCGTTGTGCCCTCTCCTTCGCTGCTGCTATCACTTGCTCCGGCTGGTTTCCAAAGGCTTCCGCCATCTGTTGGTGACGCCCTTGTACTTCTTCCTGTGATAGTCGGCGCTTTGGCTGTCGCGTCTTGTGCGCGGCGATTTGCGCGGCATCGGCCCCTCGCTGATTCTCTTTCGCAAGGTGCTCTTCGATCTGTTGGCGGCGGGGACTCGATGCCGCAAGGTATTCTTCGCTATAGCCGGTGATTTCCGGCTGGCCGCTCTTCCCCCGCTCTATTTCGTAGCCCAACGCTTTGAGGCGCGTGGCTAACTCCGAGCGATACACCGCCGTCGCATACTGCTGTGTCTTGTACAGCTCCCGTGGCTGTAGGGCGTAGGTTGCTCCGTCTTCAGTTTCCGTGAGATTAAAGAAAACCACGTGAGTGTGTAGTTGCGGCGCGGCGTAACCGTCTACGGGCCTTGCGCTGTCGTGCTCGAACTTCGCCCCCACCCAGTTGCCGGTCGTCTCTGCCGGAAGGTTCCCGCCGATGCGGGCCTGGACGTATCCCTCTAATTCATCCAGCGCGACAACAACGCTCCGTTGATGTGCCTCCCGCAGTCGCTCATCCCCGCCTACAAGCGCCGTAAGCGAAACACTCTTCGGCGCGGAGAACGTTGCATCCCAACCGGCGCGGTGTTCCATTGTTTTTATTTTCTGGCCCTGGTCGTTCACGTATTCTCGGGCCGCCTTATGGCGGACGAGTTGCTCTCCTGTGATCGGGTGTTGACCTTGCGCGAGCCGCTGGAAGTGTTCCTCGCTGACGTTACCGCACAGCCCCCACTGCTCGGCGAGTTTCCCGTGCCATTCCCCGCGTATTTGGTCGCCTTTTGTGTAGTAATTCTCGCGCGCGTTGCCGAACTCCTGCGCGTGGTATGCCTGCGCCTGGCTTGCACTCAGGGGATTGGAAATGGTCAGCATGTGTGTTGGCCTACTGGAAGAAGTGTCCTTGTCTCGGCCGTTTCAACACTTGCTGGTGGCTGTGGCCGATTTCCTGTGGCGCGAGCTTCTGTCCCAGTGTCCCGGTCGTTCCAGCTGCCACCGCCGCAGCCTCCAGCGGTTCTTCTGTTTGGATCTCCATCGGTCGCTGGATGTACCCAAGATGCCTGCTCGGAAGTGCGATGATCGGGAAACTCATTCGCACGACTAGGTTTTCGCTCTTGAGATACCCATGCAGGTTCGCGAGACCGCTGATCTCGGAATCTATCACCAATGGTTCGATCTGGCGCTCGTTGTTGTGGCTGGTCGTTTTCCGCTGGTTTCCCAATTGGCCGCTCGATCGGCTCTCTTTCAAGCGCTCGATCTCGACTCCTCCAATCGTCCGCGAAATCCACTCTGCCGCGTTCGGTTCGCTGGTACGGAGGAAGATTTTTGTGGCGAGCTGCGAGAGCATGGCCTCGGCCTCGTGACCGTAGCGCGTCTCCAATTGGCTGCGCCCTTGAAAGCCAAGCACTACCGGATTATTCGATTTGCGGTTCTCCGTAACAGCTGTGTGTAGTTGAGGCAGCCGCTGCAATGTTGCGAGTTCATCCAAGACAAACCACACCTTGTTTGAGTTGGGTTTTTCCTGTTTCATCAATCGCAGCACCAGCATGTCGAGCCATAGACTCGTGAGCGGTAAGAGTCTTTCGCGAGTCTCGGACGTGCTCGTGAGAAACAGCCAACCCTGGCGCCGCTTCGACCATTCCACCGCGCTCCACCGGCCTGTTGCTTCTTTTTCTGAAGGCAGCAATTTCAATGCATCGGCAACCATGTTGAGTGAGGCCAGCACTCCGCTGCGCTGTGCCGGTGCCTGTCTGTCGATCATCGCTGCGTACTGTGTGCCTTTCGTCCTGCGGTCAATCTCTTCCTCGTGGCACATCCACCAAGCGATTTCCTCGGGTGTTGGCCTGAAAGTCAGAAGGTGGGCGAAGATTTTTCTTGGGCCTTCAACAAAGAATGGATTCTCGTTCCGGCGGTCGGGGAATAGCGACGTTGCTAGAGTCAGTGCTTCCGCCGGGTGAAGTACTTCTTCCCCCGGACTCCAGTAGGGCATCCGCTGGTCCAGTGGATTCAGAATCGCGTCGCCGCGCTCGGGTTTGTAGAACTCTGACGTGTAATCCAGTGCCGGGTCGTAGACGATGGCGGTTTCGCCGCGCTCTTCAATTTGCAGAAGAATTCTTCGGATGAGAGTGGTCTTGCCAGTGCCGGTGTCCCCCATGATGAGGATGTGGTTCCGCTCGATGGCAAGAGGGAGCCTGAGCCTCGGCACCTGACCAAAGAGTTTTTGAGTGAGAGTTCTTTCCGTTAACTCAAAGCTGATGCCATCGGAGCGATTCCTGCGGTTGAATTGCCTCGCCGTAACAAGCTCTGGTCCCCTCAGCCGTCGTCCTTGTTTCTGTTCGCGAGCGCGAACAGCATCCCTGGGGATGGCTGCCAGCAAGCCAAGACAGAACACGCCGAGGCCTCCCCACAATGCCGGCAAAAGAAAATCCATGAAGCTTTGATCTCGATAAATCCAGTGCCCCAGGAATTCATGCAGCTTCGCGTTGTCGTATTGCACCTGCTGGAACACGAGCCGTTTATCTCCGGCTTTCACGGCCTCATCGGTGAGCGCAAAAGTCTTCTCGCCGGTTGCGGTCGTCACCGGCATCACCTCTTCGTCGAGGGCCAATCGCGCCCCCTTCCGATCCGCGACATTCAGCATCAAATAACGGCCAGTTCTTGACAGGTTGATCTCACTGCGCAGTCCGCAGCGGATGTACGTCATCAAATAGAAGCGCTGCAAGGGCGTCAGGACATAGGCGTAACGATAGGCGGAAATCAGGACCACGCTCATTGTTGCTGCAAGCAGCGTTCTAATCGCCCAAACGTGCCTGGACTTCGGCCACTCCCCGGCATCTTCTTTTCGACCCCATTCTTGGCTCAAGGCTGACTCCCCGTGGCTTCAACCGCTAGTCGCTCATTGGCTCGATGGAATCTCTCCCGATCCGCCCGCTCGATTAGCTCTTGCATTTCTTCGGCGCTGAGTTCCTCTTTTTGCCCCAGTCTGTACAGCGCGTTTAGAAGAATCGTCCGCAGCGCGACTACCTCAGCCAGCACGATTTGATCGCGTGCATTCGATTTGGCTGCCTTGAGTAGCACATCGCGCGCCCACTCACTGATGGTTTGGTCGCCTGCGAGGGCCTCCATCTGGGCGTATTCTTCGTCCGTCACTTTGGTGCTGACCGATTTCGTTCGAAGCGCGGGCATCGGATTTCTCCCAACAAATCAACAAGTTCCCATACGTAGACCGAAAGTTGGTGCCAAGTTCACTGTGCGGATTCGCTGGCGGTTAGCTGTTGGATTTTCAAGAAGTTCCCGTATAGCAACCGAGGTTTCTATACGGCACCCATTTTGGGGTGGCGTGTCCGTCCAACTCCCGGTGCCGAAGGCACCGTTCTTCGCCGAGTCGGGCATGGCAAACGATTCGCGCTATCAGCCCTGCTCGCCATACTCCAACCGAAGCTCCTCAAGCCAGCGTTGAATCTCCGGGAAAGCACCCGCTTTCTGAAACAGTTCCCTCAGGGCAGCCCACTCTTTCTCCATGAAGTCGATGCTCACGTCGTTCTGCCGGAGCCGAAGCGTGACCTGCGTCACGCTTTTCTCCTTGCTGGGCGTTGCGACAAAATGCCTTCCGTTCCATGAACGCTTCATCGGCCAGCCGTCGAGCATCGCTCGAAATTCGGCTAGGTCTGGATATCGCGTAATCAGAAAGCTCAGACGCCGGCTGCTGCCCAAATCAATCGCAACGCCCAATTCAGGGCAACCCGCAGAGATAAAGGAGAGCTCGAATTCGCCCGCGCGGAGCGAATCGGGCAGGATAATGCGGCTGCGAAAATCATCTTCGTTGGGACCCAAGGGACGCACAGGCTGGCGGTCGTGCCGCAGCCAATGGCCCCGAGCGGCGAGTGCCCAAAGAGTCGACCAGAACGGTGCAAGAACTTGATCGAGTTTCGTGCTCTCGATGGCCTCGTCGCGAATTGCAGCAAGAAGGCATCCGGCCACTGAGCCGGGGCGCTCCCATTTCTCCGACGATTTGAGCAGTTGCTTCCGTGCCGCGATCTGTTTCAGAAGTGCCTGATGTTTTTGTTCTGGGCTCTCGTCGTCTACACGAACGCCAGCGGAGTCGCCGCCAAGGTTGCGGAGATAATACGAGGCGTGTTTTGAGCCGGGAAGCTTCCGGCTGAAGTAAACCGCTTCGAAGGATTCGAGCAGCGCCAGATAGGATTCCCTGGACGGAATTGCAGGCCAGAGCAACGGCGGCTCCTGCGTCTCCTCCTCTGCACCAATCTGGATGTAAAGCGCCAAGACATCCCATTCGGCAAGAGAGAGCGCGTGTTGAGATTCCCACTTTTTCCGAATGCGGTAGAGCGAAGCGGTTGGGTTGCCGAGTAGCTCTTGGCGCTGGGTATCGCGGTCGAGTAGAGCCGCGCGTTCATCGATCACGAGGAAAGCAGCCTCGCCTAAGGACACTTCGCGGCCTAACTGCTCGCTGAGGAGCTTACGGTGGCGCTCCAAAAGCTTGAGCCGGTCTTCCGTCAGCCGAACGGAGATGACTTCATGCCGGGGCTGCCGCTTGAGGATGGACATCATAGTTGACAATATTTCCTACAATTATGTATCATGTAGGTGCGATCGTAGCTCATCTGCCGACCGAATGCAAGGGGAATTTTTCAATGCCTTGCCGGGGGCCAGAGGGCTTCCCGGAGGAATCGCCACGCGTAATGGCTTCATCATTCCAACTCGAGACCTCGGCGCACACCGAGCGACACTACGCCGTTGCGGAAATCGCCGAAATGTGGAACCTGAGTGCTGATAAAGTTCGCGAACTTTTCGAAAAGGAGCCCGGAGTTCTTGTACTCGGAGAACGAAGTCCCCGCCATAAGAGACGGTATGTTACGCTGCGAATTCCTCGTTCTGTGCTTGAAAGGGTTCATCATCGGCTGTCGTCGAAGTTCGGCGTCCGGTAGGAGAGTGCCACGATGCTGACCATCTATCGCAGGCATCGCAAAGCGTGCAAGCACCGCGCAAAGGGAAGGGAACACCGGCAGTGCCAGTGTCCGATATGGGTCGACGGATTGCTCGGCGGCAAGGAGATGCGTGAATCTCTGAAACTTCGTGATTGGCAGCGTGCGCAAGAGATCGTCCGGGAGTGGGAAGCCAATGACCGCAAACCGCCTGCTCAAGAACGGAAGACTCTGGCCGATGCCTGGACCGATTATCTGGCTGACATCCAGGCACGTAGGCTGCACGATTCAACGACTAGGAAATACAAGCTCCTCAAAAAGCAGATGAAAGACTTTGCTGAGCGGCGTGGCTTACACTTTCTGGACGAGTTCGATCTGCCCGCCGTTAGCCGTTTTCGCGCCGAGTGGACGCAGGGACCACGCACAAGCCTCAAGAAGCTCGAACGGCTCCGGGCATTCTTTCGCTTCGCGCAAAAAAGGAAGTGGGTTGCAGAGAATCCAGCCAGCGAGCTAAAGGCTCCTAAGATCACGCTGCGGCCAACACTGCCTCTCACGCAAGAGGAGATGATGCGGACCGTTGCGGCCGTTGAAAAATACAAGGAGGCGACATCATCGAACGGCATGGAGAATGCCCGGCGATTGCGAGGCCTCGTCCTTCTGCTTCGCTACAGCGGAATGCGAATCAGCGATGCCGTCCAGTTGACGGCGGACCGCATCACTGGCCGCCGTCTCTTTCTCTACATGCAGAAAACGGGTGAGCCGGTGAACGTAGTCCTGCCTGATTTCGTCCTCAAAGCATTGGAGGCGACACCGCGCGTAACTGACAAGCATTTCTTTTGGAGTGGCGAGGGCAAGCTCGATAGTATCGTCCGAAGTTGGCAAGCGCGGCTCCGCCGCCTTTTTGAACTCGCCGAAATTTCAAACGGTCATCCACACCGATTGCGCGACACCTTCGCTGTCGAACTGCTTCTCGCCGGTGTGCCAATAGAGCGCGTGAGCGTGCTGTTGGGACACCAAAGCGTGCGCATTACCGAGCGCCACTACAATCCGTGGAACAAGGCGAGGCAAGAGCAGCTCGAAGCAGATTTGGCGCGCGCGTGGGAACAAGATCCGCTCGTTTTGGCGCATGGAGATAGCAAAGCGGACCAAATGAGTCGGGTACACGGGAGGTACACGGAAGAACGCCCTCGTGTAATTCCTTTTGCATCAAGGAGAAAGAATGGTGCCCGGGGTGGGAGTCGAACCCACATGAGGAAAAATCCCCGGAGGATTTTAAGTCCTCAGCGTCTGCCATTCCGCCACCCGGGCAAGGGCAGGTACAAATCTAGCGAATACAGACACTCACTGCAACAAGGCATAAGCAGCAGCTGCACTAGGCTGCGTCGCGGGAGAGAAGCAGACGAAGCGTGTTGCGGTGGCATGTAGATCCTCGATGGTGTCGAGAGTGGGCCTAGAGAGCGGATGAGACGGAGGTGCCGGCGGCGGCGAAGACTGGAGACATTTCTGCTTCCGCAAAGGAAAGGAAGGACTTGACGACCACGGGATCAAACTGAGTGCCGCTGGCTTCGTTAAGCCGGCGGACGGCCTCTTCAAATGGCAGGCCCTTACGGTAGGGGCGGGAAGAAACCATGGCATCGAAGGCATCAATGACGCAGACGATGCGCGAAACGACGGGAATTTCAGAGCCCTTGAGTCCGGCGGGATAGCCCTTGCCGTCGAAAGATTCGTGATGATGGAGAATATCGAGGGCGGCGCGCTCGAAGCCTGGGAGCATGCGCAACACGGCCCAGCCGTACTCGGAGTGCTTCTTCATGAGGGCATACTCTTCGGGGTCGAGGCGCCCGGGTTTGCGAAGGATGGAATCCGGGATGCCTACTTTACCGATGTCGTGGAGAAGCGCGGCAACTTCGAGATTCTGAAGTACGGCTTCTTCCAGGCCCAGCTCCTGTCCGACGCGCATGCCCCATTCGGCCAGGCGAGTGCTGTGGACGCCGGTGTTGAGATCTTTCAAGTCCAGGAGCTGATTGAAGGCGCAGATGACGGAATTGCGGAGCGCAGCAGACTGCTCTTCGAGTTGCTTGATGCGAAAAGACTCCAGCGCCCCGAAAGACGGGGAACCCTCGATGGGCGCTGGAATCTGGTGATTCGACATTGCGGCTACAAGCAAAGCAAGAGGCAACCGCCAGAGCCGGAACCGGATGTGGAGCCAGAGCTGTTTACCCAGGCGGAGACGGCCTGATAGACGTCCAGGCGTCCGTGATTGAGGTCCGGCGTGAGCTTGATCGCATGGGACAGCGCGCTGGATGCACCCGACTGGTTGAGCCCCGATTTCGCACTTAGGAGCAGATCGGCAGCGCCCGCTGTGAGTGGCGCGCTGAACGACGTGCCGGAAGAGCTGGCGTACGTCCCGCCGGGATAAGTGCTGATGACGTATTCGCCCGGAGCGGCGATCCAAACGTCATAAGACCCATAGTTGGAGAAGGAGGAGCGGGCGTCCCAATCCGTCGTCGAAGCGATGCCAACAACGGATCCGCTCATTGCGGCTGGATAGACTGGCGAGGAGGTGTTCTCGTTCCCTGCGGCAGCCACGAGGACAACGCCAGCCTTATTCGCATAAGACACAGCCTTGGAAAGGGCGGGCGAAGAAGAAGAGAGGTCGAAGCTCATGTTCACGACGTTGGCGCCATTCTGCACGGCATAGTAAAGCGCGGCGACGATGTTGGCGAGGTAGCCCGTGCCGTTCGCCGAGAAGGCCTTGAGGGGAAGAATCTTAGCCTTGGGCGCAACCAGGTGAACCAAGCCGGAGGTCATGGTGCCGTGACCGAAAGCGACATAAGGCGAGCCGTCCAAAACCGCCGCCGTGGATTGATCGAGCACGGCAGCCGTGGATTGCTGGACATGGGCAGGCTGCTGATTCTGAATGCCAGTGTCGGTGTAACCGCTTTGCATCCCAGTGACATCGAGCCACTCGGAAGCGCCGGGTTGATTCCGCGTGAAATCGTACCCTTGCAGAAGGACGGAAGCGAGCACTGGGTGATTCGGGTCCACGCCGGTGTCAATGACGGCGACGATTCCTTTGCCAGCTATACCGAAGCCGTTCTGGGCATCCTGGAGCCGGATGATCTGGGCAGCGGGCTGGGCCGCATAACCGTGCCAAACGACCGTTCCGTAATACTTGACCGGCGCCGTATCGTACAGCCCAGATGGGATACTTGGGAGCTGGTGTTGTGGAACAGGGAGAAGCTGGTCCGGTTCAATGCTGACGATACCGAGGAGAGACTCAGCGAGTGTCAGAACACCCGTTACGAGGTTCCCGACAGACGTTACCAAAAATGTCTGTCCGACAGGCCCGTCCAAGCTGCCCTGAACCTGGCAACCGAGAAGTGAACAAAGATTAAGAACAGACAACAAGCCACCTGTACTTTGTACGATGTAGCGGTTTTGCGCTGCAGCGGGATTTGCAGCACCGAGCATGAGGACGATCATCGCGATAATGATGGTGATACGTTTCATAGTTTCTACCCTTTGTCGGGTCTCCTAATGAGTTACTCGGTACGGGCGCAGTCGACCGCCTCTTTAGTCTTGCGGGGCGGACTTTCCGCGCCAATAGTACGAGTGCCTCCTCCTGTCTAAACAAAATTCCCAGCGGCGCTGGTACGTTCGTACCAGGGCTGCCATGAGC
Organism: Candidatus Acidiferrum sp.; assembly: GCA_035704085.1. Lineage (GTDB taxonomy): Bacteria > Acidobacteriota > Terriglobia > Acidiferrales > UBA7541 > Acidiferrum. Next base: position 71,617 of record DASSXG010000119.1, read on the forward strand.
GGCAACTGCATGAGTTGATTGCCGCTCATTGCTCATCCCCCCGCAGAGTGCCAAGCGCATCCCGGAGCGAAATCACGATGGGCTGTGTGCCGGGGCTGGCGAAGGTCATCTGCAGGTCTCCGCTGTTTTCAATCTCTCCACTGAACTCGCCAAATTGATTGGTGATCGCGTGCACCACATGTCCGCGCATGTTGGAGAGGACGATGCGGGCGCCCTCGCCAATGATTGCAGGGCTGCTCAGGTTCAAGAGCTGGCCAGTGACCACAATACGGTTCCCTTCCGGCTTGGCCTCCACCTGGACGTCAATCTGAAATGGGTCCGCACGATAGAGCATTTGCCTTGTGGCAGTGGCTGCAGATCGAGCTCCTTCGACGACCGGCTGCAGAAAACTGTCGAAGAGAACCTTGATGCGGCTGCCTGTTCCCTTTCTTTGGCCCACCAACCCGGCTCCTGCAAAGGTCGCCTTGGCCACTCTGACAACGCCGTCGGGAGGCTGGTAATTCGCTTCCGAGGCCGCTGACTGCCGAACTTTCTGCCACAGTGAAACTGTTTCATTACAGCGTTTGCAACCTTGCTTCAGGTGCTGCGCCATCAACGCATGAGCGTTGCTGTCAACAGCCTGATTCACGAAATCAATCCACATCTCCGTCGTATAGTGTTCCATTTCTTCCCCCCAGATTCCTTTCTACGCCTCCAGCACTCCCCAGTAGCTGGGACGATCAAGCACCCTCGTGGCATAAGGGAAGACGGAGGTCCAAGAAATATAGGCGCGTGAGAAAGTCAGGTAAGTCTTGTTGAATCAGTAAGTTTGCCGACGATAACGAAGGGCGCCCAAAAGTATGGGTGTGGCGACTGACGACGAACTTCCCGCATGGCGTGCTGGAGCGCGCCTGCCGTGTCGCCAGTTTGAATGTAGTGCTTGTAAAAGTGCTGCATCAAGTGGGCGGTGCTTTGGTCGTGCACATCCCACAGAGAGAGCAACAGGGTGGTGGCCCCGGCGCAGAACAAGCCTCGCTGCAAGCCAAGTAATTCGTCACCGGCAGCAACAAAATTCATTCCCGTGGCGCAGCCGCTCAGGGCCACGAGTCTGGCATCCAGGCGCATCTGGTAGAGGTCGTACAGGTTCAGGTACCCGTCGCCCAGCCGAATCCCGGAAAACATGGGATTGTCCTGACGATACATGCCGTGGGTAGCAAGATGAAGGAGCCCGCTCCGAGGACCAAGTTCGCGGAGCAAGGAGGCGGTTGCATGGTCGCCCACGTGGAGCGTGGACTGCGGAAGGAGCGCTGCCACGGTTTGGGCTTCCTGCAAGATTTGTGGGGCTCGCACGTCGGGGATTCCAAAAACGAGAGAACTCGTGTTCGTGCTCGTGGGCTTCTCCTGGCACCAGAAGAAAACCGTCGCGCTGGGAGCGTAGGAAATGGTGAAGGCATCGCAGAGATACTCCTCCCCATTTCGCAGAGCGTGGAACGGCAAGAAATGGAGAGGACCATGCGGGACGAAAATCAAGTGCTTCCCCCGGACGAACGGCCGGAGGGGTGAGATAAGTTCATTATAGAGAGATTCCAGATGGCTTTGCGTGGCGCGCAAAAGGGGTTCTTCAAATCGCCGGATGTATTCGCTGCCCATACGAAATTTGGAAAGTTGAAATCGCAGCAATTGCAGAAAATGAGCGGCCCGGGAGAGCACGGTCACGGGGAGAATTTGTATTTTTTCGCGCGTAATAACGGCGGCGACGAGGCGGTCCCCAGCGATAAAATATTCAACGAGAGTGGCATCCGCGGGAAGACTAGCCTGCAGCTTGGAGAGAGAAAAATCCGCCGGAGCTTCAAGCGTGGCGTTTTCGCGCTCGTGCGCCGGGAGTTCGCGTAGAGTCCGCAGTAGCTCCTTCTCATTTGATTGGGCTTTTTCCTGGAGGGTTTCGAGCCTTTGGTGGGATTTTTCCTCGGGACGCAGTTGTTCAAGCTCGATGCGGTGGTAATACCAGTTGAGTTCCTCGCGAAGATCCCTGATTCTGCGGACTAGATCGCTCTGCCCGGTCTCGCCAAGCGGAAGACTCTGCCCGCTCTGAAATATCAATTCAATCATGCTGCGGGATTTCGCGGCTTCCATGCAGGCAAACGCTTCTTCCGGAGAGCCGTCGGTCCCATCTCCAGAAATGTATAAATCCACGAGGGCTTCGTAGACTTGCATCCTGTTTTTGACGAAAGAGATTTTCAGCTCTTCGGCTTGCAGCCGGCTGCGCAAGGCTTCCAGTGATTTCCTAGCTTCCAAGTATGCTTGGTGCGCCGCAGCGCGCTCATTGCGAGCCTGAGCAATTTGTCCCGCGAGCAAATGAGCTTGAAAAGCAAGGACCGGCGCCTGAAGGCGTTTCAGCCGGGCGAGGGATTCGTCTATCTCCTTTTGTGCTCCAACAGAGTCCCCTACTTGGAGAGTAATCCGCGCGAGCAGCAAGTGCGCGAGTACAGCCTTCCCTACGAGCGCCGATCGATCGAAAAAAGCAGCGGCCGCTGCGCATAGACGCCGGGCTTCAAAGTATCGGCCTTCGTGGAAAAGCAACAAAGCTTGATACAAGTCGATGAGCCAGGGCCAAACGAGGTTTTTCTCCCGTCCAAAAATTTCCCGAGCTTTGGCAAAGCGCTCTAAGGCCTGGACCGTTTTTCCCTGCTGGCCATAAGCCGTGGCTTCGTTTGCGAGCGTCTTGGCTGCCTCATAACCCATGCCAAGTTTTTCGAATCGGAGGAATCCTTCATGAGCTATTTCCCGGGCCTCTTCGCTGAGATTGAGTTCCAGGTAGATGTCTGAAAGATCCAAGTGGCATAGCGCGAAGTGATAGGCATCGCCGGTGGCTTCGCAGGCGCGCCGAGCGGCATAGAGAACCTCGATGGCGCGGCTATACTCGCCGCGGAGGTAATAGAGATAGGCAATATTGTAATCCGCCTGAGCCACGAGAAGGGGCATCTTGTTCTGCTGGCAGAAGAAGCGAGCCCCTTGGTAGGTGGTGAGAGCGCGCGGAAAATCATTCAGGCTAATCAGGCAAACAGCCATGTTGCTGAGGACGACGGCAATCCCTTCAGTGTCCTTGTAGGGCATCAGTTGTGTGTAAGCGCGCTCGTAGTGCGCGATCGATTCCTCAAATCGATCCTGTCGGTGATAGATGTTGCCAACGTTGATTTCCAAACGGGCCAGGCGCCAGGGGTCGTTCAAGCGTGAAAAAATCTCACGCGCGCGTTCCGCGGCTTGAAACGCCATATCGTACTCACCCGCAAGAATCATCGGCTGGATCGAACTGCTCAGAGTTCTCGCAGCCTCGTTCCAATTACCCAACGACTCGTAAAGGCGGAAAGACTGCTGATGGTGCTCGATGGCGGCGCGATTATCGCCCGAGGAATACAAGGCGTTGGCTTTTGCGCGCAAGCCAAGCGCCAGGGCCTCTTTGCCACGCAAGCGTTTGGCAATGAGCACGGCGGCTTCACCCAAGTGAAATGCCTCTTGCGTGCTCACGCGGACTCTCTGGACAACAAGCTGCGCCAGCTGTTCGATGGTCTTCTGGCGGATCAAGTTCTTGTGTTGCGCAAGAAACTTACGGCGAGCCGGTTCGCTCGACAATTTCCCCAGTTCGTCAATCAGCATGTCGATTGATTTTTTCTTGAGCGTTGCGGGCATTAGAGGAATCCCAGTTCCTCGAGTTGCCGGCGCAGCCGCTCGAGGCATTTCTGGCGAGTAAATCCGATAGAGCCCACAGCGAGACCGAGTTCGGCCGCAACTTCCGCATAAGGCCGGGACGGAGTTTCAAAGAACAACAGCTCCACCAGCCGGCGGCACTGCGGCGTCAGCAATGTCATAGCCTCCCGCAACATCTGCTCTTCCTGCGTTTGCTGAACGATATTTTCGGCGATGGGAGGTGTGGCGGGCTCCGGAAAATCATTCTCCCCATCGCGGCTCACGACGCGCTGGTTGTGGCGCTTCCAGCGGTAACTTTCATGGTGTGCCACCTGCATCAGCCATTTGGGCAGCGCACGCGGCTCGCGTAGTTCAGGCAACCGTACGAGAAGTTCCGTGCAAGTCGCCTGAAAAACATCCGCGGCTTCCTGCTGCGACAGACCGTACTTCACGGGGATCGAAAAAATAAGCGCTTTGTACTTATCGATGAGCATCGACCAAGCCTCTTCGTCGCCTGCGAGACAAGCCTTAACGAGCCGCGTATCACTCCATGCGGCTGGCGGCTTCTTGCCCGCCTTAGT
>DASSXG010000080.1:0-6985 GCA_035704085.1 Candidatus Acidiferrum sp.
TTGAGAAATGTCCAGGGAGTCTCCGCGCCGCAATTCGATGTTGCGGGTACGGGAAGTCATGGTTCCCGCATTGAATTGGTAGAGAGTTCTGCCGGTCATCAGCAGAAATGGGAACTCCGGCGTGGTGGTCTCCTTCGTCTCTCGATATTCGATAGTCCTGAGTGCTGGCCGCTTGTCTGCAGGAGGGATTTCCGCGTGGAGAATCCTGGTCCCTGGATGCCCATCCGACGGGCAGGGCCATTGCAACCCTTGGCTCTCGATGCGGGGATAGGTGATGCCGCTTGCGGCTTTCCAGACGGCTCGGATTTCATTCCAGATCTCTTCCGGTGAGCGAAATGCAAAATACTCTTCCTTTCCCATCGCGCTGGCCAGAGCACAAATGATTTCCCAGTCGGGCCTCGATTCCCCAATTGGCTCAATCGCTTTACGGACCCGCTGGATGCGACGTTCTGCGTTCATGAACGTGCCGTCTTTTTCGAACGAGGAGCACGCCGGGAAAAACACGGTGCCGAACTTTTTGGCAGTCTCGTTCAGAAACATATCCTGCACAATGACGCACTCCATGGATCGCAAGGCTTGCTCCGTCATGGAAGCATTGGGATTCGTCAGGAAGATGTCGTAGCCGATCGTCCAGAGGGCTTTGATGCGACGCTCGAGCGACGCGTCCACCATGCTCATCAGGTTCAAGCCGGGTGCGGTTGGGAGCGAATGGTGCCACGTGCTTTCGAACAACGTTCTGCCAGCGTCCAGTGGATTTGCTCCGGTCAAGTTGTCGGGATCGCATCCCATCTGCGCCGCGCCTTGTACGTTGTTCTGACCTCGAAGAGGGTTGATACCGGTCCCTGGGCAGCCGAGGTTCCCGGTGAGTAACGCGAGATTCACCAAGCACATGACACCTTCGGTTCCTTGCGTGTGCTCGGTGAGACCCAACCCGTGGACGCTCATCGCCGGTTTCTCGGTCGCGTAGATGCGCGCGGCTTTGCGAATCTGGGGTGCTTCGACGCCGCAAAGAGGCGCGACACGCTCGGGCGACCAAGCTTGAATAAAGTCGCGGAATTCCTCCCATCCGGCCACGCGTTCGCCTACAAACGACGGATTGTAGATCGCTTCCTCGACAATGGTGTGTGCTAAAGCGTTCAACAGAGGCACGTTGGTGCCAGGCCGCGGAGTGAGGTGCACGTCCGCATAGCGGGCCAGTTCGATCTGGCGAGGATCGACCACGATCAATCGGGCACCGTGCAACACGGCCTGTTTGATCCGAGCGCCGACGATGGGATGATTTTCGGTGGGATTTGCGCCATAAACGAGAATTGTCCGGGCTGCTTCGATGTCGTCGAAGGAGTTGGTGGCTGCTCCCGTGCCGAGAGTTCGTTTCAGCGCTGCCGCACTGGGTGCGTGGCAGACCCGCGCACAACAATCCACGTTGTTCGTTCCCAAAACGACCCGTGCAAACTTCTGTGCTAAATAGTTCTCTTCATTCGTAGCCCGGGCAGACCCGAGCACGCCAACACTGGCAGGACCGTGCAAGTCGAGGATGCGCTTTAGGGCGCGGGCGGTGAACGTAATGGCCTCCTTCCACGAGACGCGCTGCCATTCGCCATTCTTCCGGATCATCGGCTGACTGACGCGGTCTCCGGCATAAACAAATTCGTAGGCATAGCGCCCCTTAACGCACAGGTGGCCTCGGTTTACCGGAGCGTCCAGAGCGGGTTTGATCGCGGCGATCCGGCCGTCGCGCGTGCCGACGTGCATCTCGCATCCTGTCCCGCAATAGGGGCAGGTCGTTTTTGTCCAATTCGTCGGCATTCCAGTTAATAGAACGGACTTGTCTTCCAGAGCCCCGGTGGGGCAGGTGTCGACACATGCGCCACAGCTGACACAGGAACTCTCGCCCAAGGTCGTTCCCGAATCAGGCAAAATGCGCGTGGCATCACCGCGGTTCCAGATCTGCCAGACAAATTGCCCTTGTACTTCTTCGCAGATGCGGACGCAGCGGTAACAGAGGATGCATCTCGACATGTCCACTTGGATATAAGGGTTAGAGGCGTCCGGTGGTTGAGTGGGAATCTGGTCGCGGCAATCGTTTGTTAGGCCGTACTTTTGGATCTGCTTGTGGAATTCCTTTTCGGGGAAACGGCGGAAAGCTTCGGAGGGATAAGAACTGGCCAGCAGTTTCAAGAGCGTTCGGCGGTCTTCTTCAAGCTCCGGTGTATGCGTTTCAATCACCATGCCATCCGTTAGCAAGGAGTCACACGCAGGCAGAGGACGCGCGTGACCTTGCACTTGCACAACACACAGTCGACAGCCGGCATAGGGCTTCAGGCGAGGGTCGTGACACAGCGTAGGAACCTCGATGCCGATCGACTGCAGAGCTTGCAGAATGGTCTGGCCGTCTGCAAACTGCCGAGGTACGCCGTTGACGGTCACGCGAAGCATCGTTCTATATCCTCTCGATAGTGGCGCAGAATGCTGCTCGCGAATTCGGCCAACCCGGTACCCAGCCCGCAAAGGCTTGTCCGGGCAAGAGACGAAATGATTGCTTCGCAATCGGCCTTTTCGTGAATCGACGTGTGTCCCGCTTGCAGAACGGCGTGAAAGATTCTCTCGATGCGGTGGCTGCCGAGCCGGCAGGGCGTGCACTTCCCGCAGGATTCGAATGCGGCAAACGCGAACACGTGGTGGATCAGTTCAAGCACAGAAGTGCTCTCGTCAAACGCAATGACACCACCGTGACCCACACTCGCACCGATGCTGGCTAATTCTTCGAAGCCGAGGGGCGTATCGAAGTGACTTGGAGGAATCACTCCGGCCAAGGGGCCGCCGATGATGACGCCCCTTGGTTTTCCCGTTCGGAGGCCACCGCCGAGAACTTCGACAACCTGGCGGATTGGCATTCCAAAAGGGACTTCGTAGAGCCCTGGCCGGACGAAGAGGGAATTGAGAGAGAGCACTTTCGTACCGAGGCTTTTTGAGAATCCGAGTTTCCGATAAGCTTCGCTCCCATGCTGGACGATCCACGGTATATTCGCCAGGGTTTCCACGTTATTGACCAGCGTTGGTTTTCCAAAGAGCCCGGATTCTGTCGGATACGGCGGCCGCGGTCTTACTTCCGGCCGGCGGCCTTCGATCGAGTTGAGCAGAGCGGTCTCCTCGCCGCAGACATAGCTCCCCTGGCCGACCACGAGATCGACGTCAAACGAGAAGGACCGATGGAGAGTCTCGTTTCCCAGGAAACCCTCGGTGCGTGCCTCTGCCAGCGCCTCCAGCAAGGCCGTGTAAGCCCTTGGATATTCTTTACGCACATAGATGTATCCGCGCTTCGCTCCGACCGCATAGCCCGCGATGGCCATGGCTTCCAGCAGGCGGTGGGGATCGTTTTCCAGGAGGAAGCGGTCCACATAGGCGCCAGGATCGCCTTCGTCCGCATTCGCAATTACGAATTTTTCAGAGGAATTCTCCTGAGCAACGGCGCGCCATTTCTTGCCAGTCGGAAAGCCCGCGCCACCCCGACCGCGCAGGCCGGATCGATCGATTTCTGTGAGAATTTGGCCGGGAGTTCGGAAAAGGGCGGACCCGAGCACTGCGTAGCCCCCGTGCGCGAGGTATTCAGAAAGGCGTCGAGCGCCACCCTTCACTAGATTCGCGAGCACTATGGCTTCTGGCGCGCGAACTTCGATCGTCGGGCGCTCATCGCCGGAAAAGGCAGCCGGAGCCGCATAACACTTTCCGAGACAATAAACCGGCGGGTATTGTTGCGCGGATCTATTCCACCGGCCCGGGTTGAGATGTCTCGCGACAAAGCAGGCCGTTCCTTGACACCCGAAGGAACGAAGCTCACCATCACGCAAATGATAGAAGGAATCGACCGCGGTCTGCGGCGTTTGCTGACGTTCCTCGCCATTTGGCTTGGCGGGACGATTCGAATAGAAAGATGGCGCCACGTCGTTTATTCCTAGGGCGTTCCCGGCATGGTCGCCGGCATTCATCCGCTTCGCTGACCTTCAACCTGCAAAGTACATACGGAACTCTGCCGGAAGGTTTTCAACCCCCTGCTACGACGACTTCACTTCGACGTGATCGGCCGAGTTGCCGTTTGACCGCGGCACGAAGCGGACCGAAGCCTTCTGATCAACTGCCTTCGATAGCGCTTCCAGATCGCCCTTTTCACCGTTGATTTCAATCTTTGTTTTCTTCGTTAGCAGGAAGACATAGGGGACTCCTGCGGAAGTGACGGTTACTTTGGAAGCCGCTACGTCGACTGACTGGATTGTCCCGCTGAGCTCTTCCACCACACCAAGCACGCGACTAGGCTGCGGCGTGGCTTTCTTTTGTTTTGAGGATGCTTTTGTACGGGCCTCGCCTTGTCCCTGCGCGGCCCCTGCTGTTGACCCAGCAAAGAGCCCGATCGTCAGGAAAATCGCCAACCAATAGATTATTTTTTTCATGTTTTAAGACCTCCATCGTGAAGTTGAGCACCACTAGAGCGCTTCACTCACCTTGCTCCAGCCCCACATGTGACCGATCAGAATCGCGGAGATTGCCACCATGATATACATCGGTGAGTGAATCCAAACGCTGTAGACCAGGAGAGCAAAGCCCGCGACTTGTAGGGAGAGGTTCACCGGGTGCAGATGGAGCAGCATGATTTTTCCCAAGGTTGTCTCGGCGAGACGCTCTTCGCTCATTCTCCCGGTCAGAAGCGTTCCGAGAATTCCACTCACGAAGATTGCGACCAAGGCAGATGCCCAGTTGTGAAGCCAAAGGAAGTAAAAAGCCCAGATGGCTCCGACCACGCCGAGAATGATCCAACGGGGATGCCCGCGCCGGATAAAAGTCCGTTCGAGTATTGTCATTTTTGCCTCCTCGCCCGCGGGGGCGCGGAAACGTTGAAGTCCCGAGCTCCCTCAACATTTCTATACGAGAAAAGGGCATTGCGTAGCCATGTCCCTCATCACAGAAACGTGTGATTTTCATCACAGCGATGGATTCGACAGCATAAGCAAAGTTTTCCGTTTGAAATTTGGGAAGCTGTGTGCACGTTCCTGCGTAAGTCACTCGCGGTTCGGAACATGCTACCGCAGGAAGAATCTTACAGTTGCGTACGTCTGAAAAGCAGGCGCTTGGCCAATTCCACGAGAAAGAGATAGGTAACCGTCGAAATGATGAGGAAAACATAGAAAGGCGTGGGAAGCGCCGTAAATCCCAACTCGCGAGCGAGGGGCGAGTAGGGAAGTAGGATGCCTAGTACAACGATCAGAATCGTCGTGACCGTGAGGGGTAAGCTAGGACGGCTCTTCAAGGGGTTTTGTGTCGTGCGGATGACAAAGAGCACAAGCGTTTGCGTAGCGAGCGATTCCACGAACCAGCCCGTATGGAATTCGGCCTCGGCGGCGTGGAAAAAGTGAAGCAGAACATAAAACGTAAGAAAATCGTAGATTGAGCTGATTGGTCCGATGAAGAGCATGAAATTTCGGATCAAGCCCATGTCCCAGCGGCGAGGCACGCGTACATACTCCTCGTCCACATTGTCGTAAGGAATGGTGATCTGAGCCGTGTCATAGAGGAAGTTGTTCAGCAGAATCTGTGTGGGAAGCATGGGAAGAAAAGGGAGAAACGCGGAGGCTCCTGCCATGCTGAACATATTGCCGAAATTTGAACTCGTGCCCATCAGGAGATATTTCAGGACGTTTGCCGACGCGCGCCGGCCTTCGAGGATGCCCTTATGCAAGATTTGCAGCCCGGGCTGGAGCAGGATGATCTCCGCTGCCTCACGCGCAACGTCCGTTGCAGACGACACAGATATGCCCACATCTGCAGCGTGCAGCGAAGGCGCATCGTTGATTCCGTCGCCGACGTAACCCACCACGTGGCCGCGAAGTTTGAGCGCATGGATGATCCGGTGTTTCTGCACGGGCGTGACCCGCGCGAACACAACCGTCTCTTCAGCGAGGTGCTGGAGCGCCGTGTCGCTGGTATGTTCGAGCTCCTCGCCGAGGACGACCGTTGGATTTTCAAGCCCGACTTGCTCGCAAATATGCCGGGCGACGAGTTCATTGTCTCCTGTCAGGATTTTGACTTGCACTCCATCGCGCGCAAGCGCCGCGAGGGATTCGGTGGTGTCGGGGTTCGGCGGGTCGGCGAAGGTGAGATAGCCGGTGAAGACGAGTGAATGCTCATCGGCGGCGGTGAAGCTGTCCTGTGCGCCAACGTTGCGATAGGCGACAGTCAGAACGCGAAAACCCTTGCCGCTGAGTTCGTCAAAGGTTTTCCGGCAGCGGTGGTGCGCGTCCTCGTCGAAAGGAACAATCTGACCGTCGATTTCATAAGAGTCCGCCAGTTCAAGTAAACCTTCGGGGGCGCCCTTGGTAATGAGAAGACGGCTTGTTGCGTCCCCGTCCTTCTTCTTTACGACGATGGAAAGGCGGCGGCGAACGAAGTCGAAGGGAATCTCGTCGAGCTTCACGTAGGAGTCGGCGTCCGCGCGTTCTGTTTTCAGGATCGCGGCGTCGAGCGGGCTGCGGATGCCCGTTTCGAACCTGCTGTTGAGGTAGGCGAGGGCCAGCGGTCGGTCGGATGGCGCACCGAGATAGTTGAGTGAGGCGTTGAGAACCATCTGGCCCGTTGTGAGTGTGCCGGTCTTGTCGCTGCAGAGGATGTCGATCGTCCCGAAATTCTGAATCGCCGGAAGATGCTTGACGACAACGTGTTCGCGCGCCATGCGAATAGCGCCGCGGGCGAGCGTGACAGATGTGATCATCGGAAGGAATTCAGGCGTTAACCCTACGGCGAGAGCCACCGCAAAGACAAAAGACTCGAATGCATCTTTGTGGAGAGCTACGCGGACAACCAAAATAAACAGCACCAGGAAGAAGATAGCCCGCATGATGAGGAAACCAAAGCGCTTCATGCTGTGCTCGAATTCGTTCTCCTGTGGCCGCGTTACCAATCGTTCGGCAATGGCCCCGAACGCGGTTTGAGGGCCGGT
>DASSXG010000115.1:0-62763 GCA_035704085.1 Candidatus Acidiferrum sp.
CATGCGCCGGGAAGGCTTCGAATTGATGGTGGGCAAACCGGAAATCGTCATTCGCACCGAAAACGGCAAAAAGCTCGAACCACAGGAGCGCCTGGTCATCGACGTCGCCGAAAACTTCATCGGCATCATCATGGAAACGCTCGGCAGCCGTCGCGGTGAGATGGTGAAAATGAGCAATCACGGCTCCGGCCGCGTGCGCATGGATTTCAAGATCCCTTCGCGCGGATTGATCGGCTTGCGCAGCCAGTTGCTGACGGACACGCGCGGAACCGCGCTGATTCACTCGATATTTGACGGCTGGACGGATTACGCGGGAGAGATGGCGCTGCGCCCGACGGGAGCGCTGGTCGCGGACCGCAGCGGCCCTTCCACCGCTTTCGCGCTGTGGAACATCCAGGAGCGGGGCGAGCTTTTCATCGGACCCGCCATTGAAGTGTACGAAGGCATGGTCATCGGCGAAAATTCCCGCGAGCAGGACATGGACGTCAACGTCACCAAGGAAAAGAAGCAGACTAACATGCGCTCGTCGAGCGCCGACGAAGCCATCCGCCTGATTCCGCACCGCGAACTGAGTCTCGAGCAGGCCATTGAATTCATCGCCGACGACGAGTTCGTGGAGATCACGCCAAAATCCATCCGCTTGCGGAAGAAAGTCTTGCAAGCCAACAAGCGTCCGCGCCGATGGCAGGAAATCCGCGCCAGCCAAGCCACCACCAGCTAACAGGGCAGGCATACAGGGAATCTTTTCCCACCTCAGTAGATTTCTATCTCGGACCGTTTTGCCTGCCTCTTGCCTTGCCACCCTGCAGTGAATAAACTCCCCTGCGCGAGTCGATCTCCAGCCTTTGGGGTGAAGTGATGCGCAGAGTTGCGCTCCACATATTCTGCTTCCTTTTGTTTCCTGCGCTCCGCTGGCCGCAAGTCACGCCCGATCTCGCCCCAGAGGTGCGTGCTTTTGTAAAGGAAAACGCGCCGGTCCTCGCATTGACTCACGTGCGTGTAATTGACGGCACGGGTGCCCCGGTTCAGTCCGACCAAACCTTGATTATTCGGGCCGGGAAGATCAGCGCGCTCGGAGATTTTGCGGTCACAAAGATCTCAGAAAGTGCGAAAGTTCTCGATCTCACGGGGCGCACGCTTATCCCGGGCCTCGTCGGCATGCACGACCATATGTACTATCCCCAGCCAGTGAATCTCGCAGGCCAGCAAAGGAGGGGCATACTTCAGTTTGAGCAACAGTCCAGTTTCAGCTTTCCCCGACTCGATCTGGCGGCCGGAGTCACGAGCCTTCGCACAACGGCTAGCGTGGAGCCCTATGCAGACGTCAACCTGAAGAACTGGATCGACGCGGGCAAGATTCCCGGCCCAAAGATTCACGTGACGGGGCCTTATCTGGAAGGAGCAGGAAACTTCCGCCTGCCGGTCCACGAACTGACCGGCCCAGATGATGCGCGCAAAACTGTTGAATTTTGGGCCGATCAGGGTGTGACATCCTTCAAGGCATTCATGCATATCACAAGAGCTGAACTTGCGGCAGTAATTGACGCAGCGCATAAGCGTGCGCTCAAAGTGACGGGCCATATTTGCTCGATCAGTTACCGAGAAGCTGCGGAGTTGGGCATCGACGACATCGAACACGGTTTTATTCTTGCCACGGACTTCGATCCCGGGAAGAAACCCGACGCCTGCCCGCCTTATTCCGAGCAGGTGCGCGCGCACTTTGTGACGCTTGATCCAGCGAGCGCCGAAGTACAAGATTTGTTCCGAACGTTGATTCAGCATCGCGTCGCAATCACTTCCACCCTTCCAGGCATGGAGGCGTATTCTTCTGACCGTCCGCCCCTGCAACAGCGCGTTCTGGACGTGATGTCGCCCCAAGCTCAGGCCGGATATCTTTCGCAACGTTTGCTGCAGCCTCCCACGAGCACCTTGAAGAAAGAAATGGAGCTGGAACACGCCTTTGCAAAAGCTGGTGGAACTCTCCTGGCCGGGCCAGACCCTACAGGGATCGGCGGCGTGGTTGCAGGATTTGGCGATCAGCGCGAAGTGGAGTTGCTCGTCGAAGCAGGGTTTACGGCGGTGGAAGCGATTCACATCGCCACCGCCAATGGCAGTGAATTTCTCGGAGAACTGGATAAAATCGGCACTCTGGCGGCAGGCAAACTTGCCGATATTGTCGTCATTGACGGGGACCCGTCCGTGAACATAAGAGACATTGAGAAGGTAGAGATGGTATTCAAGGACGGCGTGGGTTACGACTCCGCTAAGCTCATCGAATCGGTTCGAGGTCTTGTGGGATTGCGTTAAGCAATTTGTCGCTATGGTAGCCGAACGAGAATGCAAAGTGGTGCCCTCTACGCGTAGAATGATGTAAAGTCGTGGGAACGAATCGGCCCGATCCGTAAGTGGTGCTTCCAAACGGCCTGCACAGGGGGATAGCGCTGGCCACACTTTTTTGTTTTAAGGAGATTGATGGAATCCGTGAGTAATCGACCCGTAGAAGCCACTTCGCATCCCAGTATTGCCGCCACGGCTACAGCACTTCCGCCCCACACCATCACCCGCGACGACGTGAAGTACTACATGGGACGCGTCTTCGACATCCCCGAGCGCAAGCTCGAAGCCATGATGAGCATCGTTGATAACGCGCAGGTCCACAAACGTCACGCCATTTTCCCCATCGAATACACGGTCGAACCACGCGCGCTTGCGAAGACAAATTGCGAATACATCGAGCACGCTGTAATCCTGGGCCGCGAAGCGGCAGAGAAATGTTTGGAACGCGCGGGCCTCAAGGCCGGCGACATCGACCTGATCATTACGGTGTCGTGCACGGGTTTTATGATTCCCTCGCTCGACGCACATCTCATCAATTTGATGGGCTTCCGCTCGAACGTGCGGCGCATGCCCTTCACCGAATTGGGCTGTGCCGCGGGAGCCATGGCGCTGGGCCGCGCGGCGGATTACTTGAAAGCGCATCCAGGCGGCAACGTGCTGATCATCGCCGTGGAGCTGCCGTCCTTGACGTTCCAGCGCAAAGACATTTCTCAGGCAAACCTGATTTCCTCCATCCTGTTCGGAGACGGCGCGGCGGCGGTCGTCGTCAGCGGCAAGCAAACGCGCGGACCGAAAATCCTCGTTTCAGAGACCTACACTTTTCCGGACTCGCTGGGCGCTATGGGCTTCGATCTGCGCGACTCCGGATTTCACATCCTGCTCGCAAAGGACGTTCCGGAAATGATCGGCGAAAAAATCGGCGGCCTGGTGCAGGGATTCCTCGACCGGCACGGGCGGAAGCGGGAAGAGATCAAAGGATGGATTTTGCATCCAGGCGGAGCGCGCCTGCTCGGAAACGTGGAGACGCAGCTCGGCCTGACGAAGGGCGACACCCAGCCTTCCTGGGATATTCTCGGCAACGTCGGAAATCTCTCCAGCGCGACGATCCTTTTCATCCTCCAGGAGTGGTTGGAAAAGCGGCCCCTGAACCCCGGTGAATACGCCATGGCTGCTGCATTCGGGCCAGGCTTCAGCGCCGAGTTTCTGCTGCTTCAATGGACCTGAGCGTCATCGCTTTCCTTGCCTTGCTTGTAACCGTAGCGCTGCTGCGGCTGGTGGAGCTGCGCATTTCCAAACGCCACCAAAATGAGATGTCCGCGCGCGGCGCCGAAAAGATTGACGAACCCAGATTTCGCTGGATGGTCTTGCTCCACACAGCTGTGTTGCTGGGAGCCGCATTGGAGGTTGTTTTTTTAAAGCGCCCGCTGATCCCCTGGATTGCGGCCCCAATGTTAGGTATCTTTCTTGCCGCCAACGCTGTACGGTGGTGGGTAATTCGAACGCTTGGCGAACATTGGAACGTCCAGGTGATGGATTCAACGAGCCTCGGCGTGGTAACGAGTGGACCCTTTCGCTACGTGCGTCATCCTAATTACGCGGCCGTATTTGCCGAGATGCTGGCGCTCCCGTTGATTCACGCGGCGTGGATCACCGCAACGTTGGGGACGATCGCCCACACTATGGTACTCGGCCAGCGCCTCGCCACCGAAGAACGTATGCTTTTCGCAAATCCCGACTACCGCGCCGCGATGGCCGGCAAGCCGCGCTTCGTGCCCGGGCTTTTTTGAAGAGAATCTTTCGCATGCATTGGCGTTTCTACTTCGCACTCTCGTTTCTCCTTCTCACAGCAGCCCTCTGCCCCGCGCGCCAGGATGAGAATGCCAAAAGCCCTGCTTTCACGACAGTGCCGGAGATTGAGGCAGGATTTCATCAGCTCTACGCGCAAAACTTTTTGGACGCGCGAGAGAAATTTGACAGTTGGGAATCGCAGCATCCCGAAGAGCCTTTCGGCCAGGTCGCCCTCGCGGCCAGTTACCTATTTGAAGAGTTTTATCGCCAAGGCGTCCTCTCCAGCGATTTTTTCCTGAACGAAAAGAAATTTCTGAAGGGTATTGATGAGAAACCCGATCCTGAGCGGATGCAACATTTTCAAGAGGCCTTGGACAATTCACGGAAACTGGCCAAACAGCTGCTGGCCAAGAACGCCCGCGACCCGGAGGCCCTGTTCGCCTTGACGCTGGCCGCCGGAATGGAATCCAACGCCGATATGATTCTAAAGAAGCAGCATCTGGACGCCTTGAAGCGGCTGAAAGAATCGAACGGCTACGCGAAGCAGTTGCTGGCTCGGCAGCAGGATGCGAATGACGCCTACGTCGCGATGGGGTCGGCAAATTACATCATTGGGAGCCTCTCAGGGGGAATGCGCGCCATGCTCTGGTTCGGCGGAATTCACGGCGACAAGAAACTCGGTATGGAACAGCTCGATAAGACCGTGGAGGGCGGACGATATCTTCAGCCGTTCGCAAAGATCCTGCTGGCGTTGGCAGCGCGCCGGGAAAAGCAAAACGAGCTGGCCCAAAAACTCCTGCTCGAATTAAGCCAGGAATTTCCAGAGAGCCCGCTCTTTGCCGCGGAGTACGCGAAAGCCATGGGCCGCCCCATCCCTGCGGAAATACAACCCTGAATCGCCTCCCTCGGCATTTGGTTTTCTTTTTCGTCTTGTGATTGGCTGCTCGTGTCCCGGTTGCGGTCTCTGAGCTCCGCGGCCAAGAATGTGCGTTCCTGCTCCCACGCGCACATTCGCTTTGAAAAGATCGTCACCGTTCGCCCTGATAGCATAGAATCGCGGATTCGTGGGTAACGCGCCCGCAGCCATCCGAGTGAGGCGGTGCATCGTGTTCAAAGAAGATTTGTTGAAAAGCCAGGCGATCCTGCTTACCGGGGGCGGGACGGGCCTCGGGCGCTCTATGGCTTTGCGGTTCGCGGCCCTGGGCGCTCGCCTCTTTCTCGTCGGCCGGCGGGAAGATCCGCTGCGCGAAACGTGCGAGGAAATTCACCGCACCGGCGGGGCTGCCGCCTATACCACTTGCGACGTGCGAGATTACGCAGCCGTCGAAGCCGCTGTGGCCAGGGCGGAAGAGCAGTTCGGCGACATCCACACCCTCGTCAACAACGCCGCTGGAAATTTCATGGCGCGCACCGAAAAATTGACACCCAACGCTTTCAACGCCGTCGTCGGCATCGTCTTGAACGGAACATTTCATTGCACGCAAGTTCTTGCCAAGCGCTGGATCTCCCAAAAACTTGCGGGCAATGTTCTGAACATCGTGACCACTTACGCAGCCGTGAACTGTGGCTCGGGGTTCGTCGTGCCTTCAGCTTGCGCCAAGGCGGGAGTGCTGGCGATGACGCGTTCCCTGGCGGTAGAGTGGGCCAGATATCACATCCGCCTGAATGCCATCGCTCCGGGACCTTTTCCCACCGAAGGCGCGTGGTCGCGCTTGATGCCGTCAAAACAGTTCGAAGAGCATTCCAAGGACAAGCATCCGATGAAGCGCTTTGGGCGTCATGAAGAGCTTGCGAATCTTGCCGCTTTCCTCGTTAGCGATCTGGCGGAGTACATCAACGGCGAGTGCGTGGTGATTGACGGCGGACAATGGCTGCGAGGCGCCGGCGAGTTCAACGACCTGCTCCTGCTGCCAGAAGCAGCTTGGGAAGGGATGGAAGCGGCGCGGCAAAAAAAACCGTAAATACGCTATTGCGGCAACGCGCGCGCGCGCAGTTCCACTCGAAGTCTCACTTCCCCGATCCTTTGCCCGTTCGCTTCCCCGCGAACCAGTACTTCTTGCGGCTCCACCTTCTTCGGCGCATTCTCCGCGATCGCCGGCAAACTTACCTCGATGCGTGCCGCGGCCACTTGCTTGGCGGCAACGGAGAACTTTCCCACGCCGCTCTGCACCGTCCATCCCGATGGAAGAGTTGCCGCGAGAGTAATTTCCTGTGTCTTTCCTGTTCGGTTGCGCAGCCACAGGGGAATGACGAGCGCCCCCGGCGCTTGCAGGGCGATCTCCGGCGGTTCCGGATGCGGCAGATGGCCGAGTCCATGAGCGCGCCGGAAGTCCGCATAAAAACTCCACGGGCCACCGAGTTCCACCGATACCTCCGGCCGCGCAGACTCCGCTGAAACTTCCGGCCGTGCGAAAGGAATCGCGCCCGGCGTGATGCCCTCGAAAATATCTCCGGTCCCACTCCCACCAACCAGCGATTTCCCGAGAACGTAATGCTGATCTTCTCCCCACCCATCACTCGACGTGGCCATCTTTTCGATTTGCGTTTCGTCCATTTGTGCGATCTTATCGAGATAGGATTTCGCTTGTGTCTGGTGCGCGCGAAACGAATCCAACGCCATCCGCCAGTACGGTTGCTTGCCCGTTTGGGAAATTTCCTTCACCGAATAGCTAGGGCCCATACCTTTAAAAATGTCTTCACGATCTGCGTCAGGAAAGTAATAAATCTTTTTCGGCTGCCAGGGCCGCAAGTCTTCGAGCAAAGGTTCGAGGCGTCTTGTCGGTCCGGCAACCTGCTCTGGAAACGCCACGGGATCTCCCGCAAGGTCAAAAGCTTCCGTCGCCAGCACGCCGGAGGCTTGATGATCCCCATGATCTTCGCCAATAAAGGTCCCCGGCAGAAAAGTGAGAATCACTTCCGGCCGCGTCAAGCGCACGAGCCGCACCAATTTTTCCAGCGTCTCCCCGTGATCCCAATTCGCAAGTGACTGCAAGACGTTTTGCGAAGCTGTATCCCTGCCGTCAAGAAACCAAACAGTGGTGATGCCCAGCGTTGCCAGCGCGTTCCGCGCCTCAATCTCGCGTACGGCTCCAAGCGCCGCCGCCTGTTCTGCGCCTGCTTCGTTCGCCCCGCTGCTCCCAAGCGTGCCATACACGACAGCAACGCGCCTGTGCTCATCGAGCGCCCGCGCCAGATATGGCGTCACCGCGCCCTCGTCGTCCGGATGCGCCACCACCAGCAGAATGTCCACTTTGTACCGCTCATCCGGCAAGGGGAGCGCTTTCGGTTCCTTCGACCCTTGAGCGATCGCAGTCAACGCAGGGAAAAGGAAAACCAGGAATAAAACAAGTGCTGCGTTGCATCTCTTCATTTACAGTTCCTAAGGATATTCTGACGATAGATGCCGAGGCAAAAGAGTGTATCTTGCGGTAAGCGGGCGCGCAAAACGCTGATTTAACCACAGTTCAATCCAGGGAATTCCTGCGAAACCAAGCCCTGGCCGGCGCGTCTATAGTAAGAGCGTGCCGAAACTAGCTTCTCTCATCTTGGTCATTCTGACGCTGAATGCTCCCGCCTTCGCGCAACAATCCACCGCCACCAGCTCAAATCCGCGCGCTTTCCCGGTAGGGATCGTCGTCCCGAAAGTAATCACACTTGCAAGACCAGAAGAGAGCTACGCGCTTTATCTTCCGGCCTCTTATTCAGCCGCGAAGCGCTGGCCCATCATTTACGTCTTTGACCCCGGCGCAAATGGCAACTACCCGGTCCAATTGATGAAGGACGCTGCGGAACGCTATGGTTACATCGTCGTAGGTTCGAATAATTCCCGTAATGGCTCCTGGAAAATCGAACTCGAAGCGGCACAAGCCATGTCGCAAGATACCCAGGAGCGCTTCTTGATCGATGGTCGTCGCATTTATGCTGCAGGCTTTTCCGGCGGCGCCCGCGTCGCTGCCCGGCTCGCACAAATCTGCAAGTGTATGGCAGGTGTACTCCTGAATGGTGCAGGATTCCAACCGGAAGTTCCCGCGTCTCCGGATGGGCGCTTTGGGGTCTTCGCGACAGTGGGCACTTTTGACTTTAACTACGGAGAGGTCGTGCAGCTCGACGATCAGTTGGAAAAGCTTGGTTACGCGCACTTCTTGCGCCGGTTTGACGGACCTCACCAATGGGCTCCGGAGAGCGCGTTGGACGAAGCCTTTGCGTGGTTCCGCTTGCAGGCTATGAAGAATGGCCAGGAAGCGCGTGACGATCCGTTTGTCGCGGCTCAAGCCGCCCGTGAGGCCCAGAGCGCAAATGCCCTCGACCAATCCGGCGACCCCTACGTCGCTTGGAAAGAGTATCGCCAAGCCTCCGAAATGATTGCCGGCCTGGCTGATAACGCAGCCCTGCGTGCGCGCGCCGAGGCTCTCGAAAAAGACAAGGCCGTCCGCGATGGCGCCAAACGCGAAAAGCAGGAGTTCGAATACCAGGAACAATTGACCCGCCGAATTTACGACGGACTCTCCGCGTTGAAGGAGTATCAGGAGAACGGCCCCGAAATCCGTCAAAGTGTCGAGCAGGAGATAATCGACTTGCGCGATCGCACCGAACACGAAAAACGCCCGGAGAAGCTACGCGTCCTGAAGCGCGCGCTCGCCGGAGTGTTGGGGCTGGCCATGGATACGGGGCTGGCTCGTTTGGACCAAAAAGACGTGCATCGTGCTCTGGAATATTTTGAGTTGTCCTGCGACGCCGATCCTCATTCTGTCTGGGCGCTTACTGAAATGGCCGTCGCCAAAGCCACCCTCGGGGACCACAAGGGCGCGCTAGAAGCTCTGCGTCGTGCACGCGCCAGCACGAAAAATCCAGCGCGATTTATGGAATGGCTGAACGGAGAGCCGGCCTTTGCCAAACTCCGCGGCTCAGTCGAATTCGCCGCGCTCCTCGAATTACCCCCGCAACACTGATACGTTTGCCGGGTTCCATGCGTAACAACCAGCAGGGGGATCCGTCCATGCAGTCGCCGAAGAATTCTTGCCTTCGTTTGTTTCCGCTAGTGATGCTCTTTTTCTCCTCCGTTGCTTCAGCGCTAGCTGCGTCTGCCTTCACAGCCGATGATTCTCTCGCGGCGGCCATCGAGGCCGCGCGCAAGACCCATGATGAATCGCAGCTGCAATCCGTGAAAGTGCAACTTGACAAAAAAATTGCGCAGAACCCCAATAAAGCTGGCGCGTATTACGACCAGGCGAGAGTGCATGCCTATTTCGCTGACGTCTACGAAATGCGCAAAGACAAGAAAGCCGCAGTGGAGGCAATCGACAAAGGCATTGAAGCCGTGCAGCACTCCCTTCAAATCGACGACAAGTCCGCCGACGCTCACAGCCTTCTCGCCGATCTCTATGGCAGAAAAATCTCTTTGGGGAACGGGATGTTCGCGGGACCGAAGTTCGGTCCCAAGGTTAAAGAAGAAAACGCCAAGGCCATGGCCCTGGATGACAAAAATCCCTGCGTTTGGGCCAGCCTGGGCCGCCAGTACCTGATGGCCCCGAAGATGTTCGGCGGAGACGTCGCCAAAGCCATTGGGAGCTTCCAGAAGTCCCTCGCCGTCGATCCCAACCAAGACGAAACTTGGGTCTGGCTCGCCAAAGCTTTCCAGAAACAGGGTGATAAGACCAAAGCGCGCGACGCCATCCAGCACGCTCTCTCGCTCGACCCCGACTCCCCCTGGATTAGAAAAGCTGCCAACTCTCTGAACTAAGCAGAACACGCACGGACGACAAATCGATGGTAGCCATTCGCTCGCCCACGCGTTGACGTTTGTCTCTCGCCGTCGTAGCATCCGCTGCTGCCCTCAACCGCAACCAAGGGAACGCGATGACCAATGGAACCTCTCGCAGGGAATTCCTCGGCACGCTCGCTGCCTTCTCTCTCTTTCCTCTCGAACAGGAGAAGCCGGACCTCATCCTTTATAACGGCAACATTTGGACGGTAAACGCCAAAGAGCCTCGCGCTCAGGCCGTCGCCATCTCGCACGACAGATTCCTCGCCGTTGGTAGCGATGCGGACGTTCTCAATCTCTCTGGCCCGGGCATCCGCAAAATCGATCTCGCTGGAAACACCGTCCTGCCCGGCTTCATCGATGCGCACTCCCACCCTGCCGCCGCCGGTCTTTCGCATCTCCGCATGGTGGATTGCGACCTGCGCTCCATTTCCGCTATTCAGTCCGCTCTCCGCGAACGCGCTGCAAAAACTCCGGCTGGCGAATGGGTACTCGGTTTCAAGTACGACGACACCAAGACCGAAGACAGCCGCCCCCTCAACGTCACTGACCTCGACGCCGCCGTCTCCGATCATCCCGTGCACATCGAGCATCGCGGCGGCCACACCGTTTACGCAAATTCCCTTGCGTTTCGAAAAGCTGGCATCGACGAAAAAACTCCGGATCCACCCGGTGGGAAAATCGATCACGACCCTGCGACTGGAAAACTGAGCGGCCGCGTCGCCGAAAGCGCCCAGCAATTTTTCGATAAAGCCATTCCCATGAATTTCACTCGCGACGACCACCGTGAGGGAGTGAAACTCATCTCCAAAATGCTGGCTCGCACCGGAATCACTTCAGCCCACGAAGCTCAGGGCACTCCCGACGATCTTCGCGCTTACCAGGACGCCCGCGAATCCGGCGATTTGCTCTATCGCGCCTACTGCCTCATCAATTTTCACTACCTCGATTCCATGATCGCCGCCGGCAACCGCACCGGCCTTGGCGACGAATGGGTGCGCGTCGGCGCCATCAAGCTCGTATGCGACGGGTCCATCTCTGAGCGCACTGCGCGGCTCTCCTCACCCTACGAAGGCCGCCCCAACGACCACGGCATCCTAGTCATGACTGAGGACGAACTTTACACTCACGGACGCAAAGCCCATCTAGCGGGCTGGCAAATCGGCACGCACGCCAACGGCGACGTCGCCATCGACACGACGCTCCGCGTTTACGAGCGCCTCCAAAAAGAAAACCACCGCCGTGACCCGCGCTTTCGCCTCGAACACTGCACCGTGGTCAACGACGATCTCATCGCACGCATCAAAGCCCTCGGCGCCATCCCCACTCCGTTTTCCACCTACGTTTATTATCACGGCGAAAAAATGCACTATTACGGCGCCGAGCGCCTCAATCACATGTTTGCTCTGCGCAGTTTTCTGGACGCCGGTATCCGCCCGACTCAGGCTTCCGACTATCCGCCGGGAGAATTCATCCCCATGATGGCTCTGCAGTCGGAAGTCACCCGCACGGACATGAAAGGCAACGTCTGGGGACCGAAGCAGCGCATCACTGTGGAGGAAGCTATTCGCGTCGGCACCATCAACGGCGCTTACGCTTCCTACGAAGAAAATCTGAAGGGTTCCATCGAAGCAGGCAAACTCGCAGACCTGGTCGTTCTCGGCCGCGACCCCCTGAAGGAAAATCCCTCGAACCTCGTCACCATCCCCGTCGAGCGCACCATGGCCGGCGGCCGCTGGACCTTCGAATCCTGACGCGCCTGTTATACTCCGCGTTAGAATGTAGGCGCGATGATTGCAAACCACCTCCAACGTAGACGTGGAGCAGCAATTTTAGTTTCCGTAATGATGGCTTGCCTGTTGGGATTCGGCGGGCTTCTTGCGGGTATGTACCTCCGGAACTATTTCGGACCGCCTGCAAAGGACGCCGATGATACTGAGGCTTACCTTTGTGGACTTCTGGTTGGCGGCGTTATTGCAGTGGGCGGATGTATGACGTTGTTGTGGGAGTTTTGGCCCCGCGCTAGACCAAAAGCATCACAATCCAGCGGAATCTGACTATGCAAACTGGCCTCGCCTTGACCAGACTTATACCCGCCGATAAGCTTAGTGTTTCTCCCTCCGGGTGAATACAAACATGGAGCAGATTCACATCACATTGCCCGACGGCAGCGTCAAAGAGGTGCCCAAAGGCACGACGCCGGCCGACGTTGCCCGAATCATCTCGCCTCGCCTCGCCGACGCCGCGCTTGTCGCGCGAGTCGCCTCACCCAATAACGGAGATGGCGAGTTAATCGATCTTCGCCGCCCGCTTGAACACGATGTAAAGCTCCAAATCCTTACAGAGAAAGACCCTGATTCGCTTTTTGTGTTTCGCCATTCCGCGGCGCATCTGCTCGCCGCCGCAGTAATGGATTTGTATCCCAACGTGAAGCTCGGCATTGGCCCTCCCATTGACACGGGTTTCTTCTACGAATTTCTGCGCGAGGAGCCATTCACTCAGGAAGACCTCGCGAAAATCGAGAAAAGGATGCACGAGCTCGCCTCGCAAGATCTGCCGAACGAGCGCAAGCTCATTCCCAAGCCGGAAGCGCTCGATCTCTATAAAAAGAGCAACCAGATTTTCAAGTGCGAACTCGTCGAAGAAAAAGCCGTCGAGCCCATGGTCTCTTTCTACACCACTGGAGAATTCATCGACTTCTGCCGCGGCCCCCACATCCCGTCCACCAAGCGCATTCAAGCCTTCAAGTTGATGAACGTGGCAGGCGCCTATTGGAAAGGCCAGGAAGGCAATCCGCAGCTCCAGCGCATTTACGCGGTGGCGTTCTTCACCCAGAAAGAGCTCGATGAATACCTGCACCGCCTCGAGGAAGCCAAGCGCCGCGATCATCGCAAGCTCGGCCCCGAACTTGACCTTTTCAGCATCGAGGAGGAAGCCGGCCCCGGCCTCGTATTCTGGCATCCCAAGGGCGGCCTGATTCGAAAGATCATCGAAGACTGGCTCCGCGAAGAGCTTCTCCACCGGGGCTACGATCTTGTCTACACCCCGCACATCATGCGCCTCGACCTCTGGAAAACCAGCGGCCACACCGGCTTCTACAAGGACAGCATGTTCGGCCCCGTCGAAGTCGAAAAAGCCGATTACCAGCTCAAGCCCATGAACTGCCCAGGCCACATTTTGATTTACAAATCCAAGCTGCACAGCTACCGCGATCTTCCCGTCCGTCTCGCCGAACTCGGCACGGTCTATCGTTACGAGCGCAGCGGAGTTCTTCACGGCCTGCTTCGCGTGCGCGGCTTCACGCAGGACGACGCCCACATTTTCTGCATGCCTTCGCAAATCGAATCCGAAGTCGAAGCGTGCGTCGATTTTGCCTTCGCTGTCATGAAAAATTTCGGCTTCGACAAATTCGAAGTCGAGCTCTCTGATTGGGACGAATCGCATCCGGAAAATTACGCCGGCAAACCCCAAGACTGGCACCGCGCCACCGCCGCCCTCGCCGACACCTTGAAGCGCATGAACATTCCGTTCAAAAAAATGTCCGGCGAAGCCGCCTTCTACGGCCCCAAAATCGATGTCAAGCTCATCGACGCCATCGGCCGCTCCTGGCAGCTCACCACCGTGCAGTTTGATTTCAACTTGCCCTCGCGCTTTAGCCTCGAATACGTCGGCGAAGACGGCGCCAAGCATCAGCCGCTCATGGTTCATCGCGCCCTGCTCGGCTCCGTCGAGCGCTTCTTCGGCATTCTCATCGAGCACTACGCCGGAGCCTTTCCGCTCTGGCTCGCGCCCGTACAAGTCGAAATCTGTCCCGTCAGCGAAAAAGTCGCCGACTACGCCAAACACGTCACCGAAACTTTGAAGCGCCACAACCTGCGCGTCCATCTGGACGATCGCAACGAAAAGTTGCCCGCAAAAATTCGCGACGCGCAGCTCCAGAAAATTCCCTACATGCTGGTAGTCGGCGCCAAAGAAGCTGAAGCCGGCACCGTCTCCGTCCGGCATCGCTCCAAAGGGGACCTCGGTCCTAAGCCCCTCGCCGAAGTCGTCGAAACGCTCCAGCGCGAAGTCTCCTCCCGCGCCACAACCTAGCTCGTCATCGCGAATAGAATTCTACTCGCCATGCAAATCTCGCATCCCATCCTGGACGAAAAAGTCTTCGCTCAAGGTGTGCGCTTCCTCACCGACCGCGATGAGCATCTGGCCGGAGTGGTGGAGAAATACGGAACTCCTCCTTTGTGGGTGCGCGAGCCTGGCTTCCCCTCACTTGTCTACATCATCCTGGAACAACAGGTCTCGCTCGCTTCCGCGAAAGCCGCTTTCGGTCGCCTCAAAACCGCCACAAATCCCCTAACTCCAAAACGCTTCCTAAAACTCACCGGCGCCGAATTGCTTTGCATCGGATTCAGCCGCCAAAAAGCCTTATATACGCGCCTCCTCGCCGAATCCCTCACGCGCCGCCACTTCGACCTTCGCTATCTTCACGATCTCCACGACGATGCCGCCCGCAAAATGCTCACCGCTTTCAAAGGCATCGGCAACTGGACCGCCGACATTTATCTTCTCAGCGCGCTCCGCCGCCCGGACATCTGGCCCACCGGTGATCTTGCCCTAGCGACTGCCGTGAAAGAAGTGAAGCGCCTCCGCCAGCGTCCTTCCCCGGAAAAACTCGAAAAGCTCAGCCACCCCTGGAAACCCTGGCGCGCCGTCGCCGCCCGCCTCTTCTGGCACGCCTACCTCTCCAAGCGCGGCCAGAACACCGCTACCATTAGTCTCTGAAGGAGCCATCAAGGTTGAGACTCATTTCTCGTAGAATCTTTCTCGCTCTCACCGGTGGCGTTCTTGCCGCGCCCAGATTTTCCTGGGCGACGAATGAGGTGCCCGCTTTGCTCGATCACATTCTTCTCGGTTGTAACGATCTCGACCCCGGCATCGCCTTCGTCGAGGAGCGCTCCGGCGTGCGCGCTGCATTCGGCGGCGTCCATCCCGGCCGCGGCACGCAAAACGCTCTGCTCTCCCTCGGCGAACGTCGCTATCTGGAAATCATCGCCCCCGATCCCGCCCAGGCGGACACGCCCGATACTTACGGCCTGCGCCGCCTCGTTGAGCCGCGCCTCGTCCACTGGGCTGCGCATCCCGACGACCTCGAAGCTTTCGCCCAAAGGCTTCGCGCAGCGGGCGTAGCTTTCAAAGGCCCTACGCCCGGTTCCCGCAAACGCCCCGACGGCCGGGTCCTCAACTGGAAAACTCTCAACCTAGCAGAGGACTACGGCGGGCTGCTTCCTTTCTTCATCGAATGGTCCGCCGATTCCATCCATCCCTCCGCCGACTCTCCCAAGGGCTGCTCCCTCGTCCGCTTTGAAGCGGCCGTGTCCGATTCAGATACACTCGCTGAGCAAACCGCTCTCCTCGGTCTCGACCTCCCCATCGTCAAAGCCGACAAGCCGCAGCTCCGTGCCGCCATTGCCGGTCCCAAAGGCCACTTCTCCGTCACCAGCTAACTCGCCCTGCGAATCCGCCTATTGCGGGGCGACGTATCTGGCGTGCTATACTTTGAAGCCCGTCCCTTGGCTTTTTTCGGCAGTGGGTCGGGGGTGGTGGAAACGGGGCCAGTCCCTGGATGTCCCGGGGAAAGCAGGTGCCTATCGTTCTTGAGGGGGATTTATCGCTGAACGCAGCTTCCGGCAGGCCGACCGTACCCGCGTAAACGAGCGGATTCGGGCGCGCGAGATCCGGGTGATTGATGAAGAAGGCGGCCAGCTCGGCGTCATGCAGCCGTTTGAAGCCATGAAGCTGGCTCGTGAAAAGGGCCTCGACCTGGTGGAAATTTCGCCCACCGCCGATCCGCCGGTTTGCAAGATTACCGACTACGGCAAATATCTCTACCAGGCCAACAAAAAGGCCCACGAGCAGCGCAAGAGCAGCCGCGGCTCGCAGCTCAAGGAAGTAAAGTTTCGTCCGGCCACCGCGGAGCACGACTATCAGGTTCGCAAGAACCAGATCATCCGCTTCCTCGGCGACGGCCACAAAGTGCGCGCCATGATTTTCCATCGCGGGCGCGAAATGGCCCACCAGGAAGTTGGCCGTTCCAAAATGAATCGCCTGCTCAACGAGATTGGCGACCACGGCCAGATTGAGACTATGCCGCGCATGGAAGGCAACGTCCTCGTGGCGTTGCTCGCGCCCAAAAAAGGCGTGGCGGTCGCCAAGCCCGCCGGGCAGTCAACATCCAGCGCTCAGCAGTCGCAGTAGCTTAGGCGCTCTGCTTTTGTAGGGCGGCCTTGCAAAGCCGCCCGCTTCGAACTTAGGAGAGGATTTTCAGCAATGCCAAGGAACGCATCGAAACCGAAATTGAAATTGAAAACGCACCGCGGCGCGCGCAAGCGCTTCAAGATCACCGCCAACGGCAAGATCAAGCGGGGGCACTCCGGCAAGCGCCACTTGATGGGCACCAAGGCCCCGGGCCGCATGCGCAAACTCAAAAAGCTCACGCTGGTCAGCAAAGCCGACGTCGCCAGCGTCAAGCAGATGCTGCCCTACGGCTAGACCGTAGTGTTTTCTTCGCGTGCCTTTGCTTCGCACGCGTGTCGCGAGTTTCTGTTGTGGGGACGCAGTTTAACCCGGGCGTCAGCGAAAGAACGCTCTGCTCCACTTGAGTCCAACCGTTTACGAGGGCTCAATTTCAAGGATTTGTTATCCTGAGTGCATCCGATAAGGATGCACCAAGGATCTCAGCGTAGCCTTCAACCCCGGTTGATCCGCGCTGAGTTTCTTCTCATGGAATGGCAAGTTGTAAGTTGTTCTGCAGGGCGCAACCCCTGCAAATCGTGCCAGGCAGCGCTTCACGGGTGCCTGCCGGCCGATTCGCCCTGACTTTGTCGGGGTATCGCATCATACCGGAGACAAACCCGTTGCGGTCCGCCTGTTTTCTCGCGGCCCCGCAACCCGTTTTGTTTCCCGTTCTATTCAGTCGGTAGCTGCGGTCTCGAAAAGGCCGTGGTCTTGTAGTGGCGGGTCTTTAGACCCGTTCTTTTCCATTCGAAGGAGAAACCCATGGCACGCGTAAAACGCGGCACAAAGCGCCGGGCACGGCGCAAGAAGTACCTCAAAAGGACCAAAGGCTTTTTCCTCACCAAGAGCAAGCTCTACCAATCCGCGCAAGAAGCCGCGAATCGCGCCGACCGCTACGCCAAGCGTGATCGCCGCGTCAAGAAGCGCGAATATCGCAAGCTCTGGATTCAGCGCGTGGGTGCGGCCGCTCGCATCAACGGCCTCACTTACGGCCAGTTGATTCACGGCCTCAAACTCGCCGGCGTGGCGCTCGACCGCAAAGTCCTTGCGGACATCGCAGTGAAAGACGCGGCGGCCTTCACACAACTCGTGGAAAAGGCCAAAGCCGCCGCTCCGCCACCAGCCAAAGCTCAGAGGTCGTAGCCTGTAGTTCACCCCGGAACTTGTCCCGATCGGGTCGGGAGGCGTGAGGCCGTTTCGTTCATATCGTAGTGGAGGGGCTTGCCCCTCCCGGTCGTTAATCTTGCCTTTGGAATGAAGATGCACCAGCAAAACATTCTCGAAAGAATTCAGAAACTCGACGAGCTAAAAACTCTACAGTTACAGGACGCGGTCATAAAGCTTGCTGATCTAGCGACTGAAGAAGCCCAAGCCCACACAGACCCGCAAAGTCAGCGATCATTTCTGCAGGAATGGTACGGCGATGACCCCGGTTATTTCTGGCTGATTTTCAACAAAGTACGGTCCAAAGCTCCTCGAGAAACTGTATGGTCAAAATACGGACTCTTGCAGCTACTCAGAGGACCGGCCAACGAGTACATCCAGTGGGGCATTGTTTCACAGGAGCCAAAAGAAGCGTTCGATCTTCTCCGAGAGTACCTCGGCACACTGGTTAAGACTGCAACGGACCAACATCGATTCTTATTGGTGAAGTTCCTTTGGGAAGGCCGAAACGAGGGTATTAAATCTACGATCAGTGAGAATTGGCTCAAGAAGGCAGATCCCACCCTCAAGCGTACTCTCGGCCAAAACTTCAATGAACTCTCGAAGTACTTCGAGGATCTTTTGGAGACCTGGACAGCAAAGGTCGAGGCTTCCACGGAAGAAGCTGCTCTGGCGAAAGACCGCGTCGACCTTTCTCTTCCCGGTGTCCACCGCCCCGTCGGCTCCCATCATCTGATCCGCCAGGTCTTCCAGGAAATCGAAGACATCTTCGTCTCCATCGGCTTCTCCGTCGTCGAAGGCCCCGAAATCGAGACGCCTTACTACAACTTCGAAGCCCTCAACATTCCCGAATTCCATCCCGTCCGCGACGACATGGACACGTTCTACATTGACCTTCCGAAGGGTGCGCCGACTCCGCTTCTCCTCCGAACGCACACATCTCCGATGCAAATTCGCACCATGGAAAAACAGAAGCCGCCTGTGCGCGTCATCATTCCCGGCAAGGTTTATCGCCGCGACAATCCCGACGCCACCCACTCCTTCATCTTTCATCAGGTGGAAGGCCTAGCCGTGGATTCGGACATCACCTTCTGCGATTTCACAGGCACGATCGATTATTTTGTGAAGCAATTCTTCGGGCCTAGCGTCAAAACGCGCTTTCGCCCCAGCTATTTCCCGTTCACCGAGCCTTCCGTGGAGTTCGACGTTTCTTGCCCTTTCTGTGGCGGCACCGGCACGACCGCCGGTGGCGGCACCTGCTCGAAGTGCAAAGGCGCAGCCTGGATCGAACTTTTCGGTGCGGGCATGGTCGATCCCGCGGTCTACGGCTTCGTGAACTACGACGCCAAAAAAGTCAGCGGCTTCGCCTTCGGCATCGGCATCGACCGCTTGGCCATGCTGAAATATGGCATTGACGACATCCAAGTCTTTTTCCAGAACGACGTGCGGTTCCTGCGCCAATTCCTATGAGCGCAACACCATCAAACAAAGGCTTTCGACTGTTAACTGTCGACTGTCAACTTCCGACATGACCTTCACCGACGCCAAACAGCGCTTCTCCAACCGCGTGGCCGACTACGTCCGCTACCGGCCCGGTTATCCTGAAGCTGCGCTGGAACCCCTGCGCAAAGAGTGCGCTCTTCGCCCCGGCCATGTCCTCGCCGACATCGGATCCGGCACCGGTTTTCTCAGCGAACTCTTCTTGAAAAACGGCAATCGCGTCTACGGCATCGAGCCCAATGAAGCCATGCGCCAGGCCGGAGAAGAATACCTCGCTTCCTACGACGGCTTCTCCAGCATCGAAGGTTCCGCTGAATCCACGACCCTCGACGATGCCAGCGTGGACTTTGTCACTGCCGGCCAGGCCTTCCACTGGTTTGACCAAAATGCTGCACGCCGCGAATTTACACGCATCTTGAAGCCCAGCGGCAGGGTCGTTGTCCTCTGGAACGAACGCCTGACGGACACCACTCCTTTTCTTCGCGATTTTGAAGCCTTGCTCCGCAAGTTCGGCACGGACTATTCCCGCGTCAACGAAAGCTACCCGCGCGAAGAACAGATGCGCGATTTTTTCCAGCACCAAGCCTATCGCCAGGAACGCCTGCCCAATTTTCAGGAATTCGATTTCGAGGGTCTCGCTGGCCGCGTCCGCAGCAGCTCCTACACGCCCGCAAACGATCATCCGTTTTTTGCTCCCATGATGGCCGAACTCGACAGGATTTTCCGCGCGCATCAGCAGAATGGCAGCGTTCGCATCGAATACCTGACACGACTTTATTTTGGACAATTGCAAGCAGGCGGGAACTGAACGATGAAGGTCGTTTACAACTGGCTGAAAGATTTCGTCGACGTGACCGCGCCCCCCCAGGAACTCGCCTCGCGCCTAGCCCTCTCCGGCACGAACATCGGCAGCGTTGAAAACGGCCCGCACGGCGCGGTGATTGACGCCGAAGTCAGTTCGAATCGCCCGGACTGCCTCGGCCACTACGGTATTGCCCGCGAAGTCGGCACCATTTACAAACTGCCGCTGAAGCACGTTTCGCCGAAACCCGCGGAATCTTCCGCGAAAGTGGGCGACGCCCTCAAGGTCGAAATCCAGTCGCCCGAACTTTGCGGTCGTTTTACCGCCCGCGTCATTCGCAATGTAAAGATTCAGCCTTCACCCAAATGGCTGAAGGACCGCCTCGAAGCTTCCGGCGTCGCCAGCATTAGCAACGTCGTGGATGTCTCTAACTACGTGATGCTCGAGCTGGGCCACGCGCTCCACACGTTTGATTATGACAAGGTCCGCGACCGCAAGATCGTCGTTCGCAAGGCCAAGCCGAATGAAAAAATGCGCACACTCGACGGCGTGGAACGACAGTTCGATCCCGGCGTATGCATGATCTCCGACGGCGACGGCTCGCGCGCCATCGGCATCGGCGGCATCATGGGCGGCGCGGAAACGGAAATCTCTTTTTCCACGAAAAATGTCCTGATCGAATGCGCCTGGTTCGATCCCATGTCCATCCGCCGTGCCGCGCGTTTTCTGAAATTGCACACCGAAGCTTCCACGCGTTTCGGCCGCGGAGCAGACCCGGAAATGGCAGAGCTGGCTTCGCGCCGCGCCGCGGAGCTGATTTTGCAGCTCGCGGGAGGTGAACTTCTTTCCGGCGTCGTAGACGTCTATCCCGGAAAACGGCCGCCGAAAAAGCTCCGTGTCACTCGCGCGGAAATTCTTCGTGTGATGGGCGCGGACGTCCCCGACAAGGAAATCGAATCCAGCCTCAACTCCCTCGGCTTCGCTCCCGTTCGAATCGATCACAACCGCGGCGCCGAAGGCTCGCTCCTGGCTGCCTGGGAATGCACGCAGCCTTCCTGGCGTGCTGAAGTCGAGCGCGAAATCGATCTAATCGAAGAAGTCGCCCGCATCTACGGCCTCGATAAATTTCCGCCGCGTCTGCCCGCCGCCCGACAGGGCGCGCAGCGTCTCCCCTACTACGAAGCGGAAACGCGCTTGCGCGAACGCCTCATCGGCCTCGGTTATCGCGAGATTCTGACGATTCCTCTTGTGGCCGAGAATTACGACACGCTGTTTCGTCCGGAGGATGTCGCGCCTGCAGAGCTTTCGAATCCGCTCTCGGAAGAAGACAACGTACTGCGATCGAATGGCCTCGTCACCATGGCCGCGGCCCTCGAATGGAATCTCAACCACGGCCAACGCAACGCCCGCCTGTTCGAAATTGGCCGCCACTACCGCTTAAATGGGAGCACATCGGTAGAAACGCGCATTCTGACGATCGGCGCGACCGGCGAAGCCTGCGAAAAGGGTCTATACAACACCGCTCGCGAGTTTTCTTTCGCCGACCTCAAAGGCGATATCGATTCCATCGGTGAGCTCGCCGGACGATGCGAATGGCGCGACGGCGGCCCGGACTGGCTGCACGCCGCCAAGCGCGGAAAACTTTTCCTCGGGAACAACCCACTTGGCGCCGCCGGCCAACTCGCGCGCCGCGTCGCGGAACGCTTCAAACTCCGCCAGGAAGTTTTCCTTGCAGAGCTGGAGCTCGATTCGGTTTACACCGCGATTCGAACTGTGAAAGAATCACGCCGTCATGAGCCGCTGCCTCGCTTCCCAGCCGTCGAACGCGATTTCTCCCTTCTGCTCGCAGAGGGAATACCTTTCTCTGAGATCGTGAATTCGATCCGGTCACTCAATATCGCGGAAATCACTTCGATCGAAGCAGTTGACCTCTTCCGCGGCAAGAACGTTCCGGCAGGCAAGTATTCTCTATTGGTGCGCGTTACGCTTCAGAGCCGCGAAGCAACGCTCACCGATGGGCAAATCAACCATTACGTTGGAAAAATCATTTCCATTCTCGAACATCGGCATGCTGCCCAGCTCCGCGCCAACTGAACACGCCTGACGGCGTGCGCCATTATTTCCGCAAGCCTTCCCGCTATCCAAGAAATATTCCGCGCGGCTGCGCTCTGCGCTACAATCCAGAACATGAGCGTGCCGGTAAAAGTGCAAATTTTCGGGCAAACCTACGCCATCCGCGGCGACCTGGACGAGAGGTACGTGCAGAAGCTGGCGAAATTCGTGGACGAAAAAATGCACACCATCGCTACTGCCACTGCAACGGTAGACACGCAAAAAGTCGCGGTGCTGGCCGCGCTGGCGATTGCCGACGAACTTCACAGCCTGCAGCGCGACCGCGGCGATCGCGAGGAGTTGATGCGCGAGCAAGCCGAGCGTTGCTTGACGCTCGTCGAGCGCGCCCTCAAACAAACCGCCTGAAACGTTTTAGTCTTCACGTGCAAATTTTGCTTCTTGATTCTTACTCTTAGGAAAGCAATTCCACGTTATAAAATTGAGCCTTGGTGCCTTTCGCAGGCTTCCGAAAGAGGGGGTAGCACAGGTTTCAACCGGTGCGGGCGTCGTAAATGCGGCAACCAGAAAAAAGGGCAATCTGCAAACTAGTTTGCGTTGCAAACCAAATTTAATCGCAAAAAAAGCTGGCTTCCCCTTTGTATTCAATCATTTATCCTGACGGTGCGTCCCCTCTTGGTTGCCCCTTTTCCGCAAATATCTTACTGGCTCCATTTTGTTGGCGTTCGATCCCAGCGGTGCGGGCCGAGCTGCGCGTGCAGCGCTTCCGGGAGCGGGCCTTTGTCGCTGGCGGCGAGATTTGCATCGACGTGTTTACGTTTGCGCATGCCGGGAATGATGGTGTGCACGTCGGAATTATTCAAAATAAAACGCAGCGACATTTCGGGCAGGGTCATGCCGGCGGGAACGAGCGGCTTGAGAGCGTCCGCGCGGGTGACGCTGGCCTTGAGATTTTCGGGAACGAAATAGGTGCTGCGCCAATCGTCTTTTGGCCAGGTACTTTGGAAAGTGAGCGTGCCGGTCAGGGAGCCTTCATCGAAGGGCACGCGGGCGATGACGGCGACATTTTTTTCGCGGCAAGCGGGAAAAAGTTCATCTTCGGGATTTTGATCGAAAATATTGTAGATGACCTGAACGGCATCCACGATTCCGGCGCGTACGGCGCGAATGCCGTTGGCGGGTTCCCAGCGGTTCTGACTGATCCCAACTGCCCGGACTTTTCCACTGACACGAAGTTTCTCGATGGCGCGCAAAAGTCTTTCATCATCGAGCCAGACATCTTCCCAGGTGTGGAACTGGATAAGGTCGAGCGTTTCGAGCCCGACGTTGGCGAGACTTTTGTCCACGTACTCGAGGATGTAGTCCGGAGGATAGCTGTCGTCGAGAGAATATTCGGGCCGAGCGGGCCAGCGGCGGTTTTTGGGCGGGATTTTTGTTGCGACATAAAGTTTCTTGTCCGGTCCGCCAGATTTCGTGTTGTTCTTGTTGGCGCGCAGAATTTTCCCGAGCAGCTGTTCGCTGTGGCCGTCGCCGTAAGCCCACGCGGTATCGAAGAAATTGCAGCCGAGCTCCACGGCGCGCTGGAGCGAGGCGAGAGATTCCTTATCTTCCGATCCGGTCCAGCCGGCCATGCCCCACATGCCGTAACCAATTTCGCTGACGTTCCATCCGGTGCGGCCAAACTTGCGGTAGCGCATTCTGTGCTCTCCTGAAGTGAGGCGCACATTATACGCGCGTAGAGTTTAGGTGCTTCGCTTTGCGATGAAGAAGCGATATTCCTTCCAGCGATGGGCCTCCAATTCTTACAGGTAAACACCCGCATCGCCGAGTTCGACTTGCCTGGGTCTGGTTCAGAACTGGTTCAATAACCAAAAGCCTCCATAAAATAGGTTGGCCTCGGAGCGCGAAGATAAAACGCGGGGAGTTGGGTTGGTGGCGCAGGATTTAAACGGTCATCTTCTCCAGGCGCTCTCGAAAGTACGCTTTCCAACTTTCGGGGAGGGCGGCGACTTGCAAGGCCCGGCGGACGGTAGCGGCATCCTCATCGGCGAACCTTTTTGCGACGTACAGGCGGGTGATTTCCGAGATCGGGACGGCACTCGGGTCTCGAGAAAGCGCTTTTATCGTATCCCCTGCGCCGACATCTCCCTCTTGTGTGACGGCGATGTAAAAACCCGTGCGGGCGCTGTCGAGGAAGCGTTTCACCATATCGTCGGACTGAAAGCGGATACCCAGTTTGTAACAGGGGAGGCGCGGCTGCGTGACGACCACTTCCGCAGAGCCGACGCTGAACTGGTCGCCGAGATGGACCGTGTTCTCCAACAAGCCCTCCGTGGTGAAATTTTCTCCAAAAACGCCCGAGGGTAGATCGTGGCCGGACAGCTCTTTTTTCCACCAGGCGTAGTGTTCGACCGGGTAGCAGTAGACGACTTTGTACTCGCCCCCATGAACGCTGAGGTCTGCTTGACGGTCCCCGTCCAAATTGATCTTGCGCAGAGCGACGCGGCCCCCGACCGGTTGCTTGTAAATTCCGGTCGTTACGGTTCTCCCATGCCAGGTGACTTCGCGGGGGAGGCCGACGTTGACAGAGACGAGTTTCATGCAATACCCCGAGGGGCCAGTCTTAGTGTGCGACATTTCACGCCCCTTCGTGAAGAGGACACGTTAATCGCTTTGGGACACGGCTGCACGGGGAGGGAGAGGCATTGCGCGGCGCTTTGCATTCTGGCCCTCGATCAGAATTATCCCAATGACGCAATGTGCGCCAGGGCGTACTATCTTCCGCGCCGGCGCGGATCAAGCCGCAACCGCCGCATGTTAGGTCTGGACTGAAACGGAGCAAATCTCGTGAGCACAAATGAAAACCCCTTAGATGCTCTAAATCGGCGCCTAAGGCTCGGCATGGTTGGCGGCGGGCCGGGCGCATTCATTGGAGCGGTGCATCGCATCGCCGCGCGGCTCGATGATCATTGGGAATTCGTGGCTGCGGCGTTGTCTTCCGACCCTGAGCGAAGCCGCGCTGCTGCGCTTGAACTTCATATCGCACCGGAACGAGCGTACGGAAGGTTTGCTGAGATGGCTTCCGCCGAAGCATCCAGGCCCGACCGGATCGACGCTGTTTCGATTGTCACGCCGAATCATCTTCATTTTCCCGTGGCGAAGGCGTTTCTCGAAGCGGGTATTCATGTGATTTGCGACAAACCCCTGACTACAACGCCCGACGATGCCATAACTCTCGCGCGCATGGTTCGCCGCACTGGGCTTATTTTTGGCCTCACACACAATTACACCGGCTATCCCATGGTCAGGCAGGCGCGGGAAATGACCGCGGCCGGCGAACTCGGACGAATCCGTGTCGTGCAAGTCCAATATGCGCAGGATTGGCTGACCACGCCGGTGGAGGCGACGGGGCAAAAACAGGCGGCTTGGCGCACGGACCCCGCGCAGAGTGGCCCTGCAGGTACCCTCGGAGATATTGGCACGCATGCCCACAACATCGCGTGTTTCGTAACCGGTCTTCGGTGTGATGAGGTGGCTGCGGATGTTTCGACTTTTGTTCCAGGACGGCGGCTCGACGACAATGTCCAAGTGTTGCTGCGGTTTGAGGGCGGCGCTCGCGGAATGTTGTGGGCGAGCCAGGTTGCTGCGGGAAGCGAGAACAATCTTCAGTTGCGAGTTTATGGAGAGAAAGCGGGAATCGAGTGGAGACAGGAGGATCCCAACTACCTGTGGTTTACGCCCTATGGCAAGCCGCGCGTTTTGATGAGCCGGTCCGGGCCTGCCGCCACGGCATCTTCTAAGCACGCGTCGCGAATTCCATCGGGGCATCCGGAAGGATACTTGGAGGCGTTCGCGCAACTTTATACCGACTTGGCAGAACAGATCGCTGCAAGGCTCGCCGGGCGTCCTCCACTGCCAGCGTCTCTGCTCGTACCTGGTGTGGAGGACGGCGTGGCTGGAGTTCATTTCATGAGCAAGGTCCTGCAGTCTTCCCGCCAAAACTCCGCGTGGGTGAAGGTGCCTGCGGCATCTCAAGCTGCAGGGTAACCGGGTTCCGGGCTCTCACGACGAAAAAAATACTTTTTCGCAATCAGAGCTACGCGCTCTTTCGAAGGGCGATTTTGGGAAAGTCGACCTCGACCGCCGCAGCGTTGTTGAAATAATTCGTGAAAATATTGAGAGCCACGTGGGCGATGATTTCGGCGATCTCGCCGTCGGTGAAGCCCGCGCTGCGCAAAGCGGCAACATCGCCGTCACCGATGCGGCCGCGCTGGGCGACAAGCTCGCGGGCAAATTGCAGGGCCGCCGCATTCTTTGCAAGTTGGGATCGCCCTTCGCGAGCTGCTTCGATTTCGGAATCGGAGAGGCCGGTCATTTTACCAATGGCGGTGTGGGCCGAGACGCGGTACTGACATGAATTCTGCTCTCCTACTTCCAGGGCGATTTGTTCGCGGAGCCGGACGTCGAGTGCGCCGCCTGCGAGCGCGCCGCTAAAGGACAAGTACCCTTCTAGGACAGCAGGTGAATTAGCCATGACGCGGGTCATGTTGGGGGTGATTTTGAGTTTGGTTTGAACGGCTTCCAAGAGCTGCCGGGCTTTGCCAGTGGCAGCTTCGGTTTGAATCGGATTCAATCTGGACATGGTTTCCTCCTATGGCGCGTCTGTTTTCGCGATACGCCAACATTAGACTCAGGGAGTGGCGGCGGGATGCAGCGAATTTGTGTAACCTGGCTTACATTCGAAGGGAACAGCGAAGCAGCGGAAGCGGCCGAGGATGGCAGCATGGGCACGAAGTCCACCGGAAGAACGGAAAGCATCGTGGAGGCGGCGGCGCTTTCGGCAGTCGATTTGTTCAAGAACCTGCCAGGGGATTGCCTCCGAGGGATTGAGAAAAAAAGCACGGTGCGAGAGTTCAAAGCGGGGCATGTTTTCTTCCGGCCCGGAGAGAGCGGTGAGGTGCTTTTTCTGCTGGAAAAAGGGCGCGTGCAGACCTTCCGGGAATTGAGGAAAAGGAAACTGATTCTTACGGAGCTGAAGCCGCCGGCAGTGTTCGGCGAAATGGGTTGCATCGGGCAGGGGATGTATCACTGCTCGGCGGAGACGATGGAGGCTTCGCGGATTCGCATGATTTCGCGCGAAAAGCTCGAACAGTTGCTGGAAAAATATCCGGAAGTGACGCGGCGCATGCTGGAGCTAGTGAGCGAGCGATTTGTGCATGTTCTGCGTGATCTGGAGGCGGTTTCTTTCCGGCAACTGATCCCGCGACTGGCGAATCTGTTGCTGGAAAAATCAGAGGGGAATTTGGTGCGCGGGCTGACGCATCGAGAGCTCGCTCAACTTCTCGGAGTGTACCGGGAATCCGCCACGGCGGCGCTGGGAGAACTGCGGAGTGCGGGAATTGTTTCGG
Source organism: Candidatus Acidiferrum sp. (assembly GCA_035704085.1). Classification (GTDB taxonomy): domain Bacteria; phylum Acidobacteriota; class Terriglobia; order Acidiferrales; family UBA7541; genus Acidiferrum. Next base: position 27,122 of record DASSXG010000115.1, read on the forward strand.
TGGAGAGGAAGCGGATCCGAATCCTCGAGCGTATGCGGCTGGAGCGAGCCGCGCAGGAGTAGCATCGCGGAATCGAAGAGTGCGGGAGGCGAGAGGTTAGAGGTTGGGGAAGGAGTCTGCTAGACTGGCGCGGTTTTGGCGAGCACTCCGCGAAGACGTTTTTTAGGCCAGGCCGCTGGTTCGGCGGCGGCCTTCGTTTGGCCGGGGATATGGCCGGGGCTGAAAAATGTTTTCGCTTTTGTTGACGAGAGGGCAGAGGCATTCGCGGCGGATAGTGTGCCGAAGATGCAGTTTCCTTCGGTGCCGCGGGAGCGGATTGCGATTGCATCGTATCCGTTCCGGAAATTAATTGCCGGGCGCGAAGCGAAGGCTGGCGACGAAAAAAGGATGGATTTGAAAGATTTCGCGGCGTTTGTCGGCGCAGTATTCAAAGTCAACATCAAGAAGATCGAACCGTGGAGCGAACATTTTCGTTCGCTGGAGAAGGGTTACTTGGAGGAGTTGCGCGCGTCGGCGGCAAAGACGGGCGGAGCAATCGTGAATATTGCCGTGGATGGGGAGCACAGCCCGTACGCGGCGGACGGCGCGGAGCGGGAACGCGCGGTGGCGTTCAGCAAGCAATGGATTGATGTGGCCGTGGCGATCGGTTCGCAGAGCGTTCGAACGAACATTCCACCGGCAAAGGATTCAAAACCGGACGCGGACCGGACGGCGGAGAGTTTGAAGCGCGTAGTGGAATATGGCGCGGCAAAGAACGTCGTCGTGAACCTGGAGAACGACAACCCGAAGAGCGAAGACCCGTTCTTCCTGGTGAAGGTCATCGAGAAGGTGAACAGCGCATGGCTGCATGCGCTGCCGGATTTCGCCAATACGCTGGCAGCGTATGAGGAGGAGTACGCGTATAGAGGAATCGATGCCATGTTCGGGCACGCTTACAACATTTCGCATGTAAAGGAAACGGAAGTGGGCGATGGGAAAGACAAGATCGCTCACGTGGATTTGCCGCGAACGTTTGGAATCGCGAAAAAGCACGGCTACAAAGGATATTTTTCGATGGAGTGGGACAGCCCCGGCGACCCCTATGAGGGAACAGCGAGGTTGATCGAAAAGACGCTCAAGAATCTGGCCTGAGACTGAAATCCTCTAGCATGCATACTGCCGCGGTCCGCCTTCCCAGCCCGCCCGGGATAAACGGAAGGCGGACCCTAGTGCGAGGCGATCGGGGCAGAATGGCGGTTCTTGGCCAGTGCGCCGAGGGCGCACCAGATGGCCAGGGCGATCCACTCGTATTGGGTGAAGTGGCCGGGAACAAAGGGAAGGATTTTCATAAGGGCCATCAGGGAGGTGACGAGCACGCCGATGGTGGCCACCCGGCGTCCGCCGGGCGACGGGCTTAAGCGGTAGTAGGCGGCGCAGGCTGCCATCCAACCGAGCGCGCCGACCACGGAGCCCACTTCCGAGATGGGGACGAGTGTGGCGTTGCCGAGAAAAATGCAAAGCCCGATAGCTACGCCGATGCACAGGATGGCGACCGTTGGTGTCTGATTCTTGGGGTGGAGGCGCGCCAGGCGGGAGTCCACGAGATTTCGGCGGCCGAGGGCGAAAAGCAGGCGCGAGGCGGTGAGCAGGTTCGCGTTAAAAATTTTCAGCAGGGATATCAGCGCGGTAGCCATGATGAGCTTGAGGATCCACGGCGAGCGCAGGGCGTGTTCGAATGCCACGGCGGTGGCGAATTTTTCCTGCGTGATAGATTGCCAGGGCACGGCGAAGGCCACCGAGGCGATAATGACCGCGTAGAAAAGGAAGCCGACGACGATGGCCATGATCACCGCGGTGGAAAAATTCGCGGTGCGGAATTCGGGACTGGCTTCTTCAGCGCATTTACCGACGGCGTCGAAGCCGACCATAAAATAAGGGACGATCTGCCAGACCAGGAGTATGGATATCAGAGGACTGTGGCTGAAGGTGGGGTGGAAGTTAGAGACGGAACCGTTTTTCAGACCGGCCGTGGCAAATACGATGACGAGCGCTAGGACGGCGAGAGTCGTCCACCGGAGGAAACGCGCGCTCAATTGAACGCCGCGATAGTTCATGGCCGTGAAGATGGCGGTCAGCGCCAAGCCGAGAACCAGGTGAGGCAGATAGATGCTGTAGCCGCCGACGCGATAAAGCTCGATCGTGTTAAGGACCGGGAAAAGATAGCCGGCGATGCGGCCGATGGCTACGGCTTCGTAGGGGCAGACGACAAAATACGCGAGCAGCATGACCCAGCCGGTGGCGTAACTGACGCTTTGCGGGAAAACTTTGGCGGTGTAAGCGACTTCTCCGGCGGCATCGGGAATGGTTTTTATTAACTGCCCATATATCCAGCCGACAGGCAAGAGCATTACGCAGGCGACCGCAAATCCAAGTAGCGCGCCGACGGGCCCGCCACGCAGAAGCCAGTCATCCATCACGACCAGCCAACCGACACCGATCATTACGCCGAATCCGAGCGAGAAGTAATCGGCGAGATGGAGTTTGCGTGCGAGGGTGGTCATGAGGAGAGCAAAAGTAGCATTGAGCGTGTGTTGGTCAAAGGATTCTCTAATGAGTGGGAGGATTTCCAGTGGAACTGGACGAGCGGTTTATGCCACTTGTCCGGGAAATGGCAGGGGCGTAAGCTTCAGTGCGGATTTGGAGGGGAGAAAAATCATGATCAAAGGATTTGGATGGGTGGCGGTCGCAGCAATTTTAGTGTCAGCGGCAGGAACGGGCGTGAACGCGCAACAGGCGGCACCGCCGGACGCGCCAAAGATGGCGGATATGAGCCCGGTCGCGAATCCGGTGAGCACGACGGTGAAGGGGCAAATACCGCGGTTCTCCAAGAACATGGTCGCGGCGGCCGAGTCGATGCCGGCGGAGAAATACAGTTTCAAGCCGACGCCTGAGATGAACACGTACGCGCACCTGGTGATGCACATCGTGCAGTCAAACAACACGCTTTGCTCAAAAATTTCCGGACAGGCCGCACCGGAAGCGAAGATCGCGGATACGGATCCGAAAGACAAACTGGTGGCAGCGCTGAAGAGTTCGTTCGAATATTGCACGACGGCGCTGGCAAACGTGGACGACTCGAAACTGGGCGAGCAGATGCTGCTGTTCGGCAACCGGCCAGCGTCGCGTGCCGCCGCGTTGATCGGGCTGAGCGGCAGTTGGAATGACCACTACGGAGCGCAGGCGATTTATTTGCGCTTGAACGGGATTCTGCCGCCGACGGCGCAGCCTGCGAAGCAATAACCATCAAGATCCTGCGCCGAAGAATCTACGCTTCCCGGGAAGAGGCCGTTTCGAGTTCGCGATGAGCGGAAACAGCACCTTCCAGTTGGCGCGCATCGCGGCCGTGGTGCACGATGAGGTGCACGAAGAACATCAGCACGAGGATGACGCCGAAGGTGACAACAATGGTGGCGCCCGTGGGCGTATCCAGAACGACGCTGAGGTAACAACCAAGCGCGGAGACCAGCGTGCCCATGGTCCAGCCGATGGCAAGGCGTGAGCCGATGCGGTCTGCAAAGAGCATGGCGCCGACGCTGGGAACGATAAGATAACAGAAGACCAGCAAGACCCCGGCGATGGCCACCGAAGACGTAACCACAAAACCGAAAGAGGCGTAGAAAAGGAAATCCCAGAAGCGCACTTTGATGCCCGCCAGCTCGGCTTTTTCATGATCCAAGGAAATGGCGAGAAACTTTTTCCGAAAAATAATGTGGAACATGCCGATGAGACCGTAGAGAACTGCGGTCTTGCGGACTTCCGGCCAGGAGACGGCGAGGATATTACCGACCAGCATGTCTTTCAAATGCTCAGTTTCGCCGGTAGCTTTGCTCATCAGAAGGATGGCGGTGGCGGAAGCGACGGCGTAAGCGATGCCGATGAACGCCTCCTGCGGGATGTGGCCGCGGCGCGTGCGAGCAAAGGCAAAAATCGCCGCTCCTAGAAATGTGAAGGCCAGGCTGATCCAATAAGCCCCACGGCCGTGCGGGTCCATGCCCACGACAATCGCAACAGTAGCGCCAAGCGCGGCGATTTGCGCGAGCGCGAGGTCGACGAAGATCACGCCGCGCTCGACCACATGGACGCCTAGATAAGCATGAATTCCGGTGAGAATGAGGCTCGCCACAAACGGCGCGAGCAAGAAAAGAAGAATTTCCATTCCACAGTCTCCTGAGCTTTATTTCGCTGAGTCGAAAGCCTGCTTCAGCTTGGCGATGTCGTAATCGAACAGCTTGAAATAGTCCGTGATTTCCTTTTCGCCGCCAACCGAGGGCATGAGCACGACGACCTGCGCGCCGGTCTCGCGGGCGATTGCGTTGGGCGTTTTCAAATCGAAGTAGGGCTCAACGGCGATGACCTTGACGCCGTCGCGCTTCATCATGCCGATCAACTCCACGGTGTGCTGGGGACTTGGCGGAATGCCGGGGCGGGGCTCGACGTAGCCGACGACGTTGAGGCCAAAGTGCTCGGCGAAGTTGGGCCAGGAGCGATGATACGTAACGATCTTGCGGCCGGCATAAGGCTTCATTTCGGCGAGCCATTTCTCGTCGGCCTGCTTGATGCGCTGTTCGAAAGAAGAATAGCGCTGCTCGAAATAGGCGGCGTCGCCGGGTCGCATTTCGGAGAGTTTGTTCTTGATCCCTTTGGCGATGCGCAGGCCATTTTCCGGATCGAGCCAATAATGTGGGTTGCCCAGCGGGTGGACATCACCCTCGGCGCGAGTCACCACACCGGTAGGGATTTCAAGGATCTTCGCGAAGCGGGAAGCGTCAAAGTAGCCCGCGCCGCCGACCTGGATTTTCGGATTCGTGGATTGCGTGATTAGCGGAGGCAGCCAGCCGATTTCGAGCTCAAGTCCCACAACGATGAGCAGATCGGCATGGCGGAGTTTGAGGAGAAAGCTGGGCTTGGCTTCGACGAAGTGAGGATCCTGGTAGCCCCGAGCGATGGATTCCACGTTCACCCTGTCGCCCCCGACTTCCTGGGCGAGAGCGGCAAGGTCAGTGGTGGCGGTCATGATGTTTAATTTGCTGTCTGCGTGGCTCGTCGGAGGAACGGTGAGAGCGAAAACGAGAGAGCAGGCAGCGAGAAGTGCGCTGAGGCGAGTGTGCATTTTTGTGTGCAGCATGGTGTCTCTAGAAACCTCTCTTAGAAAGGGTGCGCGCCGTGCGCGCCCATTACGAACAAAAATTGAAACAAGAATTCGTTGGCGTCCGAATATTTGTCCGTGACTGGATCCCCGAGATGACCGAAGCGGTACTGGCCGCGGATCTGACTGAACTCGCTGGGCCAGTAGGTAAGAATACCGGAAAAGCCGGTGTCGGTCAGTTTGGCATTGTTGGCATGGCCGCTGCGGTCAAAGCGGCCGCCGAGCGTCCAACGGCGGTTGACGCGGTATTCGGGCTCGGAATAGAGACCGAAGGCATGCTGGGTCTGGAAAACATTGAGGGGAGAAAGCTGGTCGCGGGCGCTCCAGAAAAATTCGTTGCGGAAAAGGAAGGAATGGTAGATGGCGCGGCGCAGCGGCTTCCAGCGGAGAGTGGCGTCGGCACTGTAGAGATTGGTCAGGAAATTGTCAGGATTGAAAATTGTGCCGATGCCGGCGCTATTGTGGCCGCGGGCATAGGATGCCCCGAGGTCAATGTTGGTCGATTCGCCGAGGTCGCGGTACAGGCGAAGATGCCCGACAACACTGAGATCCTGGCGACGGTTGGCGGTGAAAACATTGCTGGAGTCACCGCGGTAGACCTGGGCCGTTCCTTGGAAGAACCAGTTCTTGGGCGCAGGCAGGAAACGCGAGAGGGAAATGCCCGCATCGTCGATGCCGTCTTCGCCGCCGACAAGATTGTTTGTCGCGAGCGGGCGGTCGATGAATGGCAAGGCGTGATTGTGGATGGTGTTGACCTTGCCGAATTCGGCGCGCATTTTGCCGACTTTGAGAAGGAGGCCTGCCGGAAGCGATGTAAATGTAACGTAGCCTTCCTCGACGTTTACCCCGGTTTCTCCAAAGGAGATGAAAGCATCGGCGCGCGCGTACGGATCGATGATGGCCTGCAAACCGACTTCGGATTCGTGAAGCTCGAGGGAGCGCGAAGGAGAAACGTTGTTTCGTCCTGCCGTGCCGATGAAGTCACCGATCAAGCTGATGTCCGGATTGAGGAGCTTCGCGTTGGATGTAGCGCCACCGTAAGTCTGGGTTTGAGCCATTTGGGCGGGATTGGGTTCGGGTGAAGCGGGCGAGCTTGCTGGAGAAGAGGTTGCGGGAGCCAGGATACCTGGCTCGAAATGCGACAAGGCGAGCAGAACACGGTTTTGGTGCTGTGGATCAGCGCCAGGATCGGGGGATTTTGCGTCGCGCATCGCTTTCAGTTCGCCGCGCAGCAATGCCACTTGTTCCACAAGCAAGCGCACTTGGTCTTCGAGAGTTTTCATGCGCAGCTCTTCCGGAGACGTCACAGCTCGCGCATCGGGAGCAGGTTGCTTCTCTGGGATGGCGGGCCTCTCCTGAGCGAATGCAGTTGCGGAGAAAAGAACACAAAGTGACAGCGCGGAAAGTCGTTTCATGGCACCACTCCTGGCTCTGGACGTTAAGAATATTTGAATTGCCGAATCGACTGAGACCGAGGGCTGGTTAAATGGCAGGAGGCGCACGAGGAGACATGGCGCGCGGAACGCCGGAGGAAATTGAAACGAGCTGAGGGACGAGTTCAAGCCGATGCATGATCGGCGCGTGGATAATGCTCGGCGAATGAGTGGCAACAAAGGAGCCCGCGACCGAGCAGACTGGGCAAAGATGCGAGGTCGCCGGCGAAGCCATCAGGTCAGCGCAATAGTGGAACTGCGCCGCCATAAAAGAGACGCCAACAAGCAGGATAAAAAGATAGGATCGCCGCGCTGCCACTTGCATTTGGTTAATAGGACGGAGCTTAGACAGGAAAGGTTGCGGGGTCAAGCGAAGCTTGTGGTCCTTAAAGGTTCCTGGTTAGCAACGACTTGACCTGCCGTGCGTCTAAAGTGTTAAGCTAACGTGTAGCTTCATGGATCCGCAGAGAACTATTTTCGGACGGCCATCTGTGCGCCGCGCGCTGGCGCTGGTGGCTTTTGCTGCTCTGCTATTTTTCGCCTCGGGCGGCGCTTTCTTTCACCAGCATACGGATGGCTCGGACACGGCTTGCCACATCTGCCAGGCGCTGCACATGCCGACGCTGGCGGCTGCGCGGCTTGATCTCGTCAGCGGCCTGCAAATCATCATCTGGACTTCTCCTTTGCCGCAACACGCGGCGCCAAACGATTCTTTCTCGTTGCATCGCGCCGGACGCGCACCCCCTACCGCGTAATTCCTCGCTCCAAACTTGAAGTGTGATTCCGCGCGCTGGCCCGTTTGAAGGTCAGCGTCACCGCCAATTTTCCGGCGGCCTCCTTCCACAAAAACACACATAGCCCGCAAAGGGATGGAGAAAAAATGTTAAAGCGTTTGAGCATTTTCACGGTTTTTGTTTTGGGGCTGGCTTTATCTTTTCTAGCTAGACCGGCAACCGCACAGGTGGGTAATGCAGGATCAATTGACGGCGTGGTGAAGGATCCGTCCGGCGGAGTAGTTGTTGGCGCTAAGGTCGAGATCAGCTTTCCTGTGACCGGTTATCAGCGTGAGACCACGACAGGGAGCGATGGGAGCTTTCATTTTGCAAACGTGCCATTCAATCCTTATCACCTGACGGTCACGGCAGCGGGATTTAATTCGTACATGCAGGACGTGGATGTACGGTCCACCGTGCCGATGACTTTGCCGATCAGCTTGAAACTGGGCACAGCGGAAACAAGCATTAAGGTGGAGGCCAAGGCCGAGGATCTGGTGGAAAAGGATCCTAGCTTTCATACGGACGTGGATACGTCCTTGATCGACAGGCTGCCGCTGGAGAGCCAATCTTCTTCGGTCAGTTCGCTGGTTACCCTTGGCACGCCCGGCGTGGTCGCGGATTCCAACGGCTTGTTTCACGGGCTCGGCGACCACGCCGAGAATTCGTTCAACGTTGACGGGCAACCCATCACCGACCAGCAAAGCAAAGTATTCTCGAACCAGATTCCGCTGGACTCCATTCAGTCGCTCGAAGCCGTCTCAGGCGGACCGCCGGCGGAATATGGCGACAAAACGAGCCTGGTGATCAAAGTGACGACGCGCTCCGGCCTGGGGGTCACCAAGCCGACCGGCAGCGTAACGAGTTCTTACGGCAGCTTCGGCTCCGTGACCGGCGGCTTCCGCCTGGCGTATGGCGGCGAGAAATGGGGCAATTTCATCGCGGCGAACGGCTTGAACACCAGCCGGTTCCTGGACCCGCCCGAACTTCAAGCCATCCACGACAAGGGAAACGAGGAAAATCTATTTGACCGCTTCGATTACAACGTAACGAGCGCGGATTCAATCCACACCAACTTTCAGTACACGCGTTCGTGGTTCCAGACGCCCAACACGATCGATAACCTGAACACTGGCGTACAGGACCCCACTAACAGTGCGTTGTTGGTTGGACCACAGGATCAGCGCGCAAAGATCAATACGTTTAATATCGCGCCAGTGTGGACGAGGCTGATAAGTACTACCACGCTGTTTACTTTCGGAGGGTTCGTCCGTCATGACCAGTTTGACTACTACCCCAGCGGCAACGTCTTTGCGGACGGTACGGGCCTCATCCCGGGAGGTTCTTCCGCCACTCTGAATCAGCAGCGGAAACTGACCAACGCCGGCCTGCGCACCGACGTGTCCTACGTGAAGGGCATTCACAACGTCAAGGCTGGGGTCACGCTTCAACATACCTTCCTGACTGAGAATTTCAACTTCGGCATTACAGACCCGAGCTTTCTTCCTTCGCTGGTGGATAGCAATAACCTGCCCTGCTTTAATACGGCCACCAATCAACCGATCGACGCACCGTGCACGGACCTGTTTCCCTTCGATTTATCGCACCCGCACGCGGGAGCCGGTCTATTTGCCTTCCGCGGCCATACGGACGTCAAGGAATTGGCGCTCTACCTCCAGGACGCCATCACGAAGGGCAATTGGGCCTTCAATGTAGGCCTTCGAGCTGACGTGTATCGCGGGATCGTCCACGATTGGCAACCGGAGCCTCGCGTGGGTGTAGCGTATAACATCAAGAAGACAAATTCGGTCCTGCGCGTTTCCTACTCGCGCATCCTGGAGACGCCATTCAACGAAAATTTGATTCTGGCAAGCCTGGGAGCGGCCAATCCGGTGATCGTCGACGTTGTGGGGGGCCAGCAAGGATCGACGCCGATTCGCTCCGGGCAACGCAACCAGTTCAACGCCGGCTTCCAGCAAGCCTTTGGAAAATACGTGGTGGTGGACGCCGACTACCTGTGGAAATACACGCACAATGCCTATGATTTCAGTGCGTTTGCCAACACCCCGATCTTCTTTCCGATTGCGTGGAAAAGCTCAAAGATTGACGGGCCTTCCGTGCGGGTAAGCCTACCCAATTACCATGGCTTGACAGCGCTGGTAGTTCTCGCTCACGTCCGAGCGCGGTACTTTCCACCGCAAATTGGCGGACTGGGCGAAACCATTACCGGTGGCGAGGTTTTCCGCATCGACCACGACCAGGCGTTCAATCAGACGACGCATTTCCAATATCAACCGTGGAAGAATCTGCCGTGGGTCGCCATGAACTGGCGCTACGACAGCGGACTGGTGGCAAGCAACCCGAACTTGCCCGACTTTCCAACCGCCGTGGGATTCCTCGATGCGGATCAGCAGACGGCGATCCAGCTCTTCTGCGTCGATGCCGGCGGCGTTACCCACAACGCGACGCTGAGCACTCCCCTTGCGGTAGGCCCGGGGACTGTTTGCGGGGCGAATCCAGCGAGAACAGGCTCAAAGCTGCTTAACTTCGCGGGTGCAACATTTGATGTGGACCGCCATCCGACGCGCGTCCAGCCCCGCAACCTGTTTGACGTGAGCGTGGGCGACGACAATCTATTCCACGGCGACCGCTACAAGTGGAGCTTGCGCTTGACGGCCATCAACCTGACGAACAAGACGGCGCTCTACAACTTCCTTTCCACGTTCAGCGGAACGCACTTTGTCACGCCGCGTGCTTATACGGCCGAACTCGGCTTCCATTTCTAGGAAGCCGACAGTTCGCAGTTGACAGTTAACGCTCGAGGATAACTGGGCGGGCCGAGAGTGGCCCGCCCCTGTTTTGCTTGGCAAGTTTCCGCCAAGAGTTTGGAAATTGGAGTTTGGCGGAGGCGGCGGGGAAGCAGGGAAGAGCGACGACTCAGGACAGGGAACCGGCAGACGAAGCTTGGTGTTTCTCAAAAAAGTTCGATGCCAGACGGTTGAAGATTTCAGCCCGTTGGAAATAAACAGAATGGCCGGCCTCTGGAACCGATTCCAGTTTGGCTCCAGGAACGAGACTGGCAAGGGCCGCCGCCGCAGGAGGAGGAAAGAGGATATCCTCCGCACCGGAGATGAATAGCGTTGGTACTCTGAGGTGCTTCAAGTCTGCCGCCGACACAGTCCGCATGGCCATTAATTTCGCGCGAAGCGCCTCTTTGTCCAGGCCAGCGCTTAGGCGGTCTATTTCCCGATATAAGAATTCCAAAGCAGGCTGTTCGCGCGCCATCCGGTCTCCGGCGGCCGGATGAATGCCTTGCTTGCGAAGTTCAGCCTCAATTCCGCCGTGCACTGCCAACCAACTGTCGAGGCTCTTGCGGTCAGCGGCATCAAGCGTGTTCAGATCAACCGCGCCGCTGGTTGATGCCATAACCAAAGCCCGGACGCGCTGCGGATGGTGCAGAGTGAAGTTCAGACAGGTCCATCCTCCCATGGACTGCGCAACCAGTCGAACCTCCGCGAGTTCAAGATGATCAACCAGCGCCAGCAGGTCCTCTTCAAACAAAGCGGGATCGACGGTGCCCGACGTCATACGCGACGGCGAAAATCCGCGATGAGCAAAGGTAACGCAGGAATACTGATGTGAAAAATAGGGGACCTGCTGCCACCATGAAAGATGATTCCCGCCCAGCCCATGGGCAAACACCACTGCTGGACCGCTGCCAGTGCACTCATAGTAGATCTCGGCGCCCGCTCCTGGAACGAAGCCACTCGTAACGGCCTTCGGATTTCCGCTTGCGGGAGGTCGCTTTTCTTGCGGCTCTCCGCCGGAAGATACAAGCGTGCTTCCGGCGGCAAAGCTAGCGAGTTTTGTGAAATCGCGGCGTGTGATCATAGGCCAGTATTTTACCTAGAATAGTGCCGACAAGCGGACGAGCTTGGCTATTTCTGGGCGAGATAGGTTCTTGCTTCGGACAATTCCGGCCGGTCTGCGCCGGGTGAGCAAATCTCCGCGAGTTTGGCGTAGAACGATTGAGCTCCACCGGTGTCGCCGGAGGCTTGCGCAGCGCGCGCGGCACCAAGAAGACCGTCGAAGCGGTTGGGCGAATTCTTCAGGACCGTCTTGTATTCGGCGAGGGCGGCGGCGGGGCGGTTGAGTTCGAGGAGCATGTCCGCGAGCATCTCGCGGGCGGGGATGCTGACGGATTCACCGCCTTCCTTGTCCTGATGGTCGGCAGCTGCGTGTAGTTCCTGGAGAGCTTCCTCGGATTTTCCTTTCGCGAAGGCCAGCCACGCTTCGGCTTCGCGGAGATCGGTGGCTTTCTCCGTGGAGACGTTGTACCCGCTTTTCTTCGAGCGCTTCTCGCGATCCGCAACGAGCTGGGTGAGTTCTTTCACGCCGGATTCCGCACCGGATACGTTGCCACTGCGAGCTGCGCCGATGGCGCGGGCCCAGAATGTCGTGTCTTGCCCATTCTTGCGTGTCCCGACAACCGGCAACTCGGCCGCCTCCTTCCAGCGGTGCAGTTCGAGCGCGGTCCGCGCGGCATAGTAGGCGCGGTGGTCTGCTTTGGCTTCCTCGGTGGCGCCGACGACATGATCAGTGTGCTGGATCACTTCGCGGGCCTTCGCTTCCTGGCCGCTCTGAAGATAGGAATAGTTCAAGAAGTCCATGGCGTGCGTTTGATAGTGCGATTCGGCCAGGTGCAATTCCGCGGCGTGCGCGGCGGAGGCGTTCGCGGCGATGTTCGAAGTGATGGAATCCTGCCAGAGGCCGAGGCGCACGAAAATGTGCGAGGGCATGTGAATGGCGTGCGAAGAGTCGGGAGCGATGGCGGCGTAGCGGCGCGCGGCTTCGAGACCTTGTGAAGCGAGCTCGGGCCGGTCCGTGGCGTGGATCAGGTAGTGCGCGACGCCGGGATGGTCCGGATGCTGTTGCAGCAAAGGATTGAGGATGGAAATGGCCTTTTGCCGGTCGGCGAGTTCGTTATCGTGGTCTTCTTCCGCTAACGAGACGAGCGATAGCGCGTAGAAGGATCCGATCTCCGGGTCGCCGGGATTTTCCGCGTAGAAGTGCTCCAGCGCCGCGGAATAGGCGCCGATGCGATCGGCGTGGGACATCTTCGATTTTCTCTGATAGAAAGCGGCCGCGGCATGGATAAAGCCTTTTTCACGCGGCGAAGTGGATCGGATCTTCTGCGCCGCTTCTATCTCTTTGCGGCCTTCTTTCAAGGTTTTTTCTTTCGGAAAATCCCAGAGCTGCATATAGAGGGCCATGGCTTCTCCCCAATGCGCCATGGCGCAGTTGGGATCGCGAGTTGCGGCGTCGGCAAAGGTTTTTTTGGATTCGGTGTACTGGAACGAGTGCAGAAGCGCGACGGCTTTTTCGATAGTGGGCTGCACATCGGCAGCACAAGTCGTTGGGAAATTTACTTTGCCGAGTTGATCGGACGGCGCGGCATGCAGGTTGTAACTGCACAACAGAAGGAGAAGAACGAGCAGGGAAATGACGGTTTTGCCGTAGCGAGCGTCACGCATGGAAGTTTCCTCCTTCGGTGAACAAGGATTCTACTCCGATGCGTGGCTGATTTGCGCAATCCCAAAATGGGAAGAATTGGGGTACACCCCGGCAGTTTTCGTAAGAGTAAGAAACAAAGGGCTTAGAGCATACGGAACTTGGAAGAATATACGGAAGACTGCAGGAGGTTGACAGTTGAAGGCTGAAAGTTGAAATCTCCGCACGCCCCGACCGGGTCGGGGGATGCGGAAAACCAAGGTAGGGAGAAGTCAGTAGTCGGTCGGAGGCAGACGAAAAAGTCACGGCGAACCGGGGGAGGGGGTCGCAAGTGTGGCAAGGAAAGGACTTACGGGAGGGCGTTTTTGGATCTGTGGCAATGATTAGACTTACGGGCGAATTTTCGGAAGTGTGGCAAATACAGTGGTTAGCGGCATTTTGGAACAAGGCAGGGGCCGAGGAAGGAGGCGAGAGAAGTACCGCGAGGCGGGGGCTCATGGGTCGTCAACGGGACAGGCCATAGAAAGGAGCCGTGTCCGAATCGCGAAATCCAATTGTACTACATTCTTACTATTTGTCAAGGAATAAATAAGTCGTTTGAATGCTCGGGGTTAGAACGGAAGAAAGTTTCCGTTGAATCGCCTGTTTGTCAGGGAGTTGTAAGTTGTTTGTATTCTGTGTGGTGGAGCGCCACAGGCAGAGCAAAACCCACACACGCTAGAGTCCGTCGCCTCCGCGGGTCCCGCTGCCTCTAGTTCTGGGCCAGTGGGAACACAGGTGCCAAATTGCTGTCGCTCCGATTTTGCCTTGGATTTTTTCGACTAGGCGAAAGTGGCACTTCTTGTACTTACTCTTGGATCCGCATGGGCATGGCTCGTTGAGCCCCGAATCCATGAAGATTCGACTAACGAATCTTGGAGTCACTGGGCCTTTCTGAGCAGGCCGGAGGCGGCTCGGCGGGCGTTTGAGGAGTTGCTGGCGGAGTGGAGGAGGCCAATAAGCGAGCGCCCAAACTTAATCCAGGCCGCCACACTTAGCGGCGGATGCTGAGGTCGGCGACGTCTGGCTGTAGCCTTCTTCCTGGATGGTTTTCCTGGCGACGGAGCGGAGGGGAAGCTGCGGCGACGTAAAGGCGAGGATGGCGACGTAGAGTCGCCGGTACAAAACAGGAAGAGCCGGGCTGAAGCCCGGCCTCTACAGGTTTCAGCCGGGAGGACGGAGCAGGGATGGCAGCGCCGAGAAAGAAGGTCGGAACTTTGCTTTGGAAGGCAAACGCGCTAGAACGGTCTCAGCGGGCGCGGCGGGGCTTTTTCGCAACTTGAATCAACGCACGCAGGGCCGTATTCACGGCTTTCTCGTCGGGAAAATACCTGGCGACATCCGGGGAAAGAAGAACCAAGTTCGTTCCTGCGCGGTAACGCGCGAGATATTTCCCGCGGATCCCGCCTTCCATTTTAGAGAAGTCGTATTCCGGCCGCAGCCCGTTGCTCCGTTGCCGTTTCTCAGTTTTCTTCTTCATAGTGTTTTCGTTCACGCGGCGTTGCCTTGCGAGCGCTGATGATCCTGATGCTCTCGTTGCGGTCGGCCTGGGCAACGATCAAAACGCGCTTGGCGCTAGACATGTTACCCGCTGGTACGAGAAGGGGCAACAATGCCCGGACGGGATTCCATGGCTGGAAGCCAACGGTACGAAACATTACATTTGGCGACGTAAAGTCGCCGCTACAGAGGTAGCCAGAGAAGCGGCGACGGATGGACGCGGATTCGGCGCGAAGGATACAATGGGGGCGGAGCGGTACTTCGAAGCAGGTGAGGGAGCGAAAGCTGTTTGAACCAATGACGAATCTCTGAGGTGCTGCGGATAGACAGCCCGTGTGCACGGCCTGTCCCGCTGGCGTGTCCGGTGGAAGAAGCTCGATGAGGGCGCGCGAGCGGGGCAGGAAAGCCTAACGGTTGGCTCGTGGCGCCCACCTATTTCAGAGGTTCACGGCCTAGCTCCCCACGGCCAAGCGGTCCGCTCCATTTTTTGTGTTTTGCAGTGCGAAAGAGTTCATGCGGGTACTTTTTGTAGGAGACATTGTCGGTTCACCGGGACGGCAGATCGTTCGCGATCGGCTGGCGGACGTCGTTGCGCAGCGGCAGATCGACCTGGTAATCGCCAACGGGGAAAATGCGGCGTCGGGATTCGGGATCACGCCGAGGCTGGCGGAAGAACTCTTGAAGATGGGAATCGCTGTGCTGACCGGAGGAAATCATAGCTGGGACCGCAAGGAAATCTTGGAGTTCATGCCCCATGAACCGCGCCTATTGCGGCCGGCGAATTTCCCCGAAGGTAACGTGGGCGGCGGGCTCTACGTCGGAACGGCGAAGAATGGCGTGAAGTATGCCGTCCTGAACCTGCAAGGGCGCGTATTCATGACGCCGATCGACGATCCTTTCCGGAAAGCCGACAGCGAGCTTGCGAAACTTCCGGAAGACGCCGCCTTAGTGTTCGTGGACCTGCACGCGGAAACGACGAGCGAGAAGGTTGCAATGGGCTGGTATCTGGACGGCCGGGTGACGGCGGTCGTCGGAACCCACACCCACGTGGCGACCGCCGATGAGCGTGTTCTCCCACAAGGGACCGCCTACATCACGGACGTTGGGATGACGGGGCCGCACGGCGGTGTGATCGGCATGGACCGCAACGGCATCATCACAAAGTTCTTGAATGGTTTGCCGGCGCGGTTCGAAGTGGCCTCCGGCGACGTGCAGATGAATTGCGTGCTGATCGAAACCGACGACCAAGGCTCGCGCAATGCCGCCGGCCGCCTCCGCGCGCGCTCCATCGAACGCTTGCGCTTCTGCATCGACTAACTCCGAAGTCGAGCCGAAAGCCGTTGTCCGCCGCAGCCCGGCCATGCCATTCTGCGACTACGGGACCGCTACAGAAACCGCTTGGCTGCGTACAGTGGAAGCGCCCCTTAGGGCTTTGCGGACGGCTGCCAGAGCTCAATCTTATTCCCATCTAGATCATAGATCCAGGCAAAGCGGCCGTAGGATTCATTCATTCGTTTGGGATCAATCTTTACTCCCTCTTCTTTTAAGCGGTCGAGCAAAGCATCCAGATCGTCCACGATGTAGTTGACCATGAACGGTTGGCTGGGACCAAAATAGTTAGAGGAGGCGGGAAAAATAGTCCAAACTGTAACGTGTTCCTTTTGTGCGTCGTCGTGTTCGCGCCACGGAAGCATCACGCCTTGGCCTTTGTCAGCGAGTCCGAGATGCTTCGAATACCATTCGCGCATCTGATCGCGATTAGCGGATTTGAAGAAGACACCGCCGATTCCAAGGATGCGCCCGCGCTGCTCCATTTTGACAGGCGGCTTCGACTTTTCAGGTTGGGGAGACTGCACTTCCTGTCCTCCTTTTGAGCAGATCGAGATGAGCAACAGCCACCCGAGCGCAATTGTGCGCCAGGACATTCTTTGAATGTGGGGATTATACAGTTTCGATTCGAATGGAGAAAACGGTTCGCTCGAGGTTCGGAGCGGCGCGCTAACGAACGCGTCCGCATCACCGACGCTATAGCCTGGCCAAGCGCCCGTTGTCCTTCGGTACCATTGAAGGCGACGAACATTTTCCCCATCCTGCCAGTCACGCCCCCCTAACTATCAACATCTCAAACTTGGAGGGAAACTGTGCCACGAAGGAATGGGACAGGTGGTCGGCGCAGCAGCCGTGTGACCCTATGTGTTCCGTTACAAATCTATGAGCCTGGCACAGACAAGCAGTCCCTTCTTGAAGAATCGCACTCCGTGAAGGTGAGTCTTTGGGGCGGGCTCATTTTTCTCAAATCCGCGGTCAAAGAAGACCAGAAGCTAGTGATGGTGAACCAATCGAGCGGGGAGACCAAGGAAGCTCGCGTCGCTCATCTGGGGCCCATGCACCTCGGCAAGAGGAGTGTGGGCATCGAGTTTCTTGAGCCTGCTCCCGGATTCTGGGGTATTGGATTTCCCGCAGTCGTCCCACGCCGATCCCCAACAAGACCCGCCTACTACTACACCTAGCAATAACCCAAAGAAACGGTCGCACTAAAGGAGAAGCCCTGCCGCTGATTTCGCGGGCCAGTGCTTGTCAATCCGTTCGAGGGTGAAAGCCCCCTGCTTGGATTGCATTGTCCACGATGAATTCGCTGTTATAGAATGCGCGCCAAAGGCCACAACTTTTCGCAGGTTTCCCCCTTCGGAGAGGATGGTTCAGTGCAGTCTAAGCGCCACCACGCTCGCCGTTATCCCTTCGTAGCCAGCATCGAACTGACCGATATGCAGTCGGAAACGCAGGTTCGAGGTCTAACCAGCGATCTGAGCCTGTTCGGGTGCCATGTGCTCACACCTAAGCCACTGCCAACAGGCACACGCGTTGGGATAGGGATTGTCTACAGGGGTACACGGTTCGTAGCTCGGGGTAGGATCGTTTACGCCCAACCAAACCTGGGAATGGGAGTCGCGTTCAGCAACGTTGATTCCCGCCAGCAGTTGATTTTGGACCAATGGATCGCCCAATTAAGGGACTCGGGAGCCCTATAGCATTGCGCGCCGTCACCGTTCCGATAAGCGGCAGCCGCCGTAACCTCATACTATCTAATGACGCAACCATGACCGTCGCGCCATGCGTGATACAATCCTACATGGGAGTGATCACGAAAGACCCTGATATCCTCGGCGGAACTCCTGTGTTTCGCGGAACGCGCGTTCCCATCCAGGCGCTGTTCGACCATCGGGAAGGCGGAGACACCCTGGAAGAGTTTCTTGAGGGATTTTCCACCGTCTCGCGCGAAGCTGCTGTCGCCGCGCTAGAAGAAGCGAAGCAACTCCTGCTCGCGCGTCCGTATCAGCCTCACAACGGGCGGAGGTAGCACCGTGAAAACTCTGAAATTTACCTACTGGAAGGACGACGCCTACTACCTCGGCTTCCTCAATGATTATCCGGACTGTCATACCCAAGGAATGTCGAAAGAGGAGTTGGTCAGCAACCTGAAGGACCTGCTGGCCGATCTCGAATCGGTCGAAGTACACGATCCATCGTCTGCAAGCTGAGTAAAGAGGAAACCGCTTAGACCCGGCCTCTGTGTTCTCTGTGTTGCATCTTTTTCTCTTTGTATTGACTGAATCGTTGAACAAAGACCCGCAACCCCGGGCAACCGCGATACGTCCGTAGTAATCTGAGGATTCATGCGAAAGAGGGTGGGTCCACTCGTGAGAATTCTTGCGGTGATGTGTCTGCTGGCGTGCTGCGCCGCGAGCGCGTTTGCTCAAGATGAGAGCGACCTCATGGCCAGGCGGCGCGTTTTCCCAAACGTAGGCCCGGGGTTGCGCGCGGTGAAGCGAGGAGGCGATGGACGTTTGTATGTACTGGCTTCGCCTTCTCCGGGCTTGCTGGTGTTTGACGCGGCAGGCAAGCAAGTACTTTCCATCGGCGAAGCCCAGCCGGTGGGCGGCGGGGCCAAAACAGGACATACGTTAATCACATTTGGTGAGGACTGCGACGCCGATGCCGAGGGCAGGATTTATGTGGCGGACCGCGGTGCGAACTTGCTTCAGGTGTTTTCCGACGGCGGCACGCTGCTGCGTTCGATTCCAGTGAACGCACCGGTAGGGGTCGCGGCTTTGCCGGAAGGCGAGGCTGCCGTAAGCACGCTGCGCGAGCCGCACCTGGTGATCGTGTTCGACAAGAACGGGAGAGACGTGCGGGAGTTCGGCGACCCGGAGCCGCTTACAGAGCGCGCGGACTTGAACCGCTTTCTGAACATCGGGCAATTCGCCACCGATGCCCAGGGGCACCTGTACTATGGGTTTGCATACTTGCCAGAGCCGACGGTGCGGCAATATGACCGCCTGGGATATGCGGGGCAGGACATTCAGTACACCGCAGTGGAGGCCTTCGCCACAGCGCAGGCGGCGCGCAAGGAGATTGAGAGGCAAGAAAGCAAAGGCAAGGAACCTTTCTTCAAGAGGGTCCTCACGGCGGTGGGTGTTGACCGGACAAACGGGGAAGTCTGGATCGCGCTCAACAACAGGCTGCTGCATTTCGACAAAGAGGGGAACCGACAGGCGACCTACAAGATCTACACTCCGGAAGGAGCCCGGCTGGAAGCCAACACCATTCTCGTCGACCCGGAGCGGCTGATCATCGGGAACGACCCTCTGGGTATCTACGAGTTCGAACGGCCGGACAAGAAATTACAGAAGTAGCGTCACTTTTCCTCAGGCTGGCCTGCGCGAGTCCTGTGCAAAAAATTTGTAACACGTAGAAATATTGGACAAAAAGGCGGCGAAAACTCCTACTTGCAATTGTGCTTTGCACCAATTTAGTGCTGTGGAAAAACTGTGCACGGGTTGTGAACGCCGGTGCATACCTTCGCACATTTTTCGCTTGCCCCGTGCGGGCTAATCGGAGACAATCCCGCGCGGTCTCAGAGTGGCGGTACGCGGGCTGGCAACTCCAAACGGGCCGCACGCAGATCGACAGGGGCAAGCCGGGGCGCTGCGCAGCGGGCAAGTATCCCGAAGCTGAAGAATGACAGGAATGGGTGCGCTTTCCACAGTTTTTTCACATCTGTGGAAATAGCGAAGGATTTTCTTTTCTCCTCTAATGACGACTGCAACTCAAGCTGGGCGTGAACGCGAAGCGGCAAATTCTTGGGACAAGTTCCTGGAACACGTAAAGTCCCGGGTCAGCATTAACACCTTTACGACCTGGTTCCAGCCCACGCGTTTGAACCGCGCCGAAAGTGAAACTCTCTACGTGCAGATTCCAAGCGCCGTGTTCCGCCAGGTTTTGACGCGCACGTACGGCGACATCGTCAAGGCTGTTTTCCACGAGATCGGCACGCCGAACATGAAAGTGCAATACGTGTGCACCGAGGAAGAACCGGTGCAGACCGGGCCCGCGGTGTCCGCCGTGAAGCAGGCGAAACTGGATTTTGAGAGCAGCGACCACCAGCTCAACACGCGCTACACGTTCGATTCGTTTGTGGTCGGCAAGTCCAATGAGTTTGCGCATGCCGCGGCGCGCGCGGTAGCCGAGCAGCCTTCCAAAGCTTACAACCCGCTCTTCCTCTACGGCGGGGTGGGCATGGGCAAGACGCACTTGATGCACGCGATAGGTCACACGATCAAGAAACGCAACCCGGCGATGCGCCTGAGTTACGTCAGCGCGGAAAAGTTTACTATAGAGGTTATTAACTCTCTTCGCTTCGATCGCATGATCAGTTTCCGCGACCGCTTCCACACCGTGGATGTGCTGCTCGTGGACGACATCCAGTTCATCGCGGGAAAGGAAAGAACCCAGGAAGAATTTTTTCACACGTTCAATGCGCTCTATGAACAGCAGAAGCAGATTGTTATTTCTTCGGACTGCTTGCCGAAGGATATCAACTCGATTGAGGAGCGGCTGCGCTCGCGATTCGAATGGGGATTGATCGCGGACATCCAGCCGCCGGATCTCGAAACCAAGATCGCGATTCTGCAAAAAAAGGCGGAGAACGACCGCTTCAGCTTGCCGGACGACGTCGCGGAATACATTGCGCGGGCGATCAAGTCCAACGTGCGGGAGTTGGAAGGCGCGTTGACGCGGCTGATGGCCTATGCTTCGCTGACCGGCGCAACAGTTTCGCTGGCGACGGCACAGCAGGTGCTGCGCAATATCATCGCTTCGCAGGAAAAACGTGTCACGATTGACCTGATCCAGAAGCGCGTGAGCGAACATTTTAATTTGCGCGAGCAGGACTTGAAAGTGCGCAGCAACACGCGCGCTATCGCTTTCCCTCGACAGGTTGCGATGTACATCGTGAAGCAGCTCACCACCGCTTCGCTGCCGGAAATCGGCCGACAGTTTGGGGGAAAACACCACACCACGGTGTTGCATTCGATCAACAAGATCGAGGAGTTGCGGCGCTCCGATAAGGATTTGAACCGCACCATTACGCGGCTGATGGACGCGCTACAGTAGGCCTTGTCATCATCCAATTCCTTCTTCGCACGAAACTTTTTCTACTCGCGTCAACGCACTTAAGTTCAGATCAGGGTCAGCGCGCTGTGTGAATTCCATGCATGCGGCAGCACTGACATTCAGAACGTATGGCGCTTACAACGATTAAAGGGTGTTGTAGATGTGTTGGAAAATATGCGGAGAACATGTTAAAGGCTGCGGAAGATTTTACGAAGCGCCGCGTCGCTCACCGCCTGAGGACCTGATTTTGCGAGATATCCACAAAACGCCGCGCGGGAATTATTGGACTATGTCACATGGCGAGCGGTAGTTGGCGAGGATTCCACAGTTTCACACGGCTCATCACAACAACAAGCTTTATAGTTTCTGAAATTCAGAAAATCCTTGCTGTGATAATAGCGGCTGTGGGTATCTGGGCTGCCCCGTGTGTGAATGCACGAGCAATGTCCCTACTATTTCCACAGCAGTTAGGGGTCAAGCGGGCTTTATACTTTGCCCGAAAGCGAGTAAAGTACGGCAGCGGTAGATTTGCGGCAAACAAGGCGTCGTTTGCGCCTTGAGCAAGGGTAACTTCACAATGACCGCACCTGGAACGGCACGCGAGGATCATCAAGCGATGGAATTCAGCGTAACAAAGTCCGCGCTGTTGAACGAACTCAGCACCACGCAAGGCGTCGTCGAGCGTAAGACGACTATTCCAATTCTGTCGAACCTGCTCGTCGAGGCCAAGGATGATCACCTGACCATCACGGCGACGGACCTGGAATTGAGCATTCGCACGTCTTGCGAAGCCAAGGTCAAGAAAGAAGGCGCTGGGACCATTCCTGCCAAGAAACTACTGGAGTTGGTCCGCTTGCTTCCTGAGGGCGAGATCAGGGTAAAGCTGCTCGAGAATCACTGGGTGGAAATCGTCAGCGACAGGAAGAAATACAAGCTTGTTGGCATGGCCAAGGAAAATTTTCCCGCGCTGCCGGTGATGCCACATACACTGGTGAAAATCCCGGCGGCGATTCTCCAAAGCCTCGTGGCCAAGACGAAATTCGCAATCTCCATGGAGGAGTCGCGATATACGCTCAATGGCGGACTGCTGATCCTGAAGCCGGATACGCTGGCCATGGTGGCCACGGATGGCCATCGCCTGGCGTTGGCAGAGACGGACCACAAACTTGCAGGACTCAATGGGGAAGTAAAAGTGCTCATTCCCAGGAAGGCAATGGACGAAGCGGAGAAATTGTCCAACGCCGCCAGTTCCGACGCGCACATTGAATTTGCGAAAGACGAGAGCCATCTCTTTTTCCAGGTGGGCCACCGGCTGCTGATTTCTCGCATTCTTACAGGCCAATTCCCGAACTACGAGGCGGTTTTGCCTCGCGACAACAACAAGACTGTGGCGATCGAACGCTCCGAACTGAGCGATGCAGTGCGCCGCGTTTCGCAGCTTGCGGATCAGCGCTCACACGCCGTGAAACTGTCGGTCTCGAAAGAAGGGATCGAAATTTCCGCGTCCAGCCCGGAGTACGGCGAAGCGAAAGAAAATATCGAGAAGGAATACAAGGGCGATCCCATCGCCATTGGTTTCAACTCCAGCTACATGCTGGATTTTCTTGCCGCGGCGGCGGATGGCCCGGTCAGCATTGAGTTGAAGGATGAGCAGTCGGCGGGGCAGATGCGACCGCTGGCGGACGAGTCTTACCGCTATCGCTACATCATCATGCCCATGCGCATCTGACCTGAATTGCGCAGCAAATACCTAGGGGAGAAGGCGCTTTTCGGACCGCCTTTTTTGCTTATGGTTTGCAATTCCAAACTCACCACAAATTTATGGAAATAGGCCACTTATCCAGCGCCTAACCGCAGTAAAACGCTTGAGAAAATGGGCCCGAGGGAGTATAATTTTTGAGTTGTCGATTCGCTTTTGGTTACCCTCAAATCGACACGTTCGCCAGGCCAAAGTGATCCGGAAAGCGGCTCTGCGCCAGGAGCTTCGAGGTCACCGGCCTGGAGAAATATGAGTCTTCGCCACGTCCCGCTGCGCGGGATGGGATGGAGCAGGAAACCCTACGAGTTCCGGGTGAGCCCCAGCGAAACCGGAATCAAAGGGTGAGGCGACGCACGGATCATTCCGCAAACACGCCTTCCTTGCTTCACAGTAAAAGAGTTTTGAGCGCGGACCATTCCTCCGAGTTGCTCGGAGTCCGTCCAGCGCCGCGAGTTTGCCAGAGCCATGTAGTTGCTGAGTGGGGAGAAAAAATGGGCGAAAAAGAAAACGTAGGCAGCACGCCGCAGGGCGGGCACAAGTACGACGCAAAGTCGATCAAAGTTCTCGGCGGCCTGGAAGCCGTGCGCTTGCGCCCGGCGATGTACATCGGCTCGACGGGAGAGATGGGCTTGCACCATCTGGTCTGGGAAGTGGTGGACAACTCCGTCGACGAAGCGATGGCTGGCTTCGCGGATGAGATCAACGTCACAGTGCACGCCGACAACTCCGTGACCGTGGTGGACAACGGGCGCGGCATTCCCGTGGACATGCATGCAACGGAAAAACGCCCAGCGGCGGAAGTGGTCATGACCGTGTTGCATGCGGGCGGAAAGTTCGACAGCGACACCTACAAAGTTTCAGGCGGACTGCATGGCGTGGGCGTTTCGGTGGTCAACGCACTTTCCGACTGGCTGGAGCTGGAAATTTCGCGCGACGGCGAAGTGTGGGAACAGACTTACGAAAAGGGCAAACCCACCAGCAAATTGAAACAGACCGGCAAGACGCGCAAGACCGGGACCAAAGTGACGTTCCATCCCGATCCCGGCATTTTTGAAAAAACGGTCTTCAGCTTTGACACGCTTTCGCAGCGCTTGCGCGAACTGGCCTTTCTAAACAAGGGATTGAAGATCACGCTGGCCGACGAGCGCACGGAAAAGACCACGGAGTTCCGGTTCACCGGCGGAATCACCGAGTTCGTCAAGCACCTGAACCGCGGCAAAACCACGCTGCACGATTCACCGATTTACATGGAAGGAAAGCGCGGCACGGTCGAAATCGAAATTGCACTGCAATACAACGATACGTACGGCGAGAATATTTTTGCGTTTGCGAACACCATCAATACCGTAGATGGCGGCACACACCTGTCGGGCTTTCGCTCGGCGCTGACTCGCTCGATCAACAATTTCGCTTCGCAGGCGGGAATGCTGAAAGAGCAGAAAGATGAAGTGACCATCACCGGTGACGACGTGCGCGAAGGACTCGTGGCCGTGGTCAGCGTGCGATTGCCGCAGCCGCAATTCGAAGGGCAAACCAAAGGCAAATTGAACAGCGACATCAAGGGCGACGTCGAGCAACTCGTGAACGAAAAGCTCGGCGAATGGTTTGACAAGCACTCCACGGTGGCGCGGCGAATTATTTCCAAATGTATTGACGCCGCGCGCGCGCGCGAGGCCGCCCGCAAGGCGCGCGAACTGACGCGGCGCAAGTCGGCGATGGATTCGAGCGGCTTGCCGGGAAAGCTGGCGGATTGCCAGGAACGCGATCCGGCGCGGTGCGAACTGTTCGTGGTCGAGGGCGAATCGGCCGGAGGCTCCGCCAAGCAGGGGCGCGACCGCAAGTACCAGGCGATCCTGCCGCTCAAAGGAAAAATCCTAAACGTCGAGAAGGCGCGCTACGACAAGATGCTGGGGCACGAAGAAATTCGCGCCATCATCACTGCGCTGGGCACGGGCATCGGCAAAGATGATTTCGACGCCGGGAAGCTGCGCTATCACAAAATTATTTTGATGACTGACGCGGACGTCGACGGCTCGCACATCCGCACGCTGCTTCTGACGTTTTTCTTCCGGCACATGAAGGAGCTGATCGAACGCGATCACATTTACATTGCGCAGCCGCCGCTCTACCGGGTGAAGCGCGGCAAGAGCGAAAAATATATCCGCGATGAGCGCGACTTCGCGCGCGAGCTGATGAAACGCGCCACGGAAGATCACGTCGTGAAAGCCAAGGAAGGCGTGACGCTGCAGGGCGCGGGATTGACTTCCTTCCTGCTGAACGTGCAGGAATATGCGGCCGTAGCGGCGAAGCTGGGCCGGCGGCTGAAGGAGCCGAAGCTCGTCGAGGTGCTTTCGGAGAGCGGCCTGGACAAAAAGGCCGACTTCGAAGAAAAGAAATCAGTGGAAAAGTTGCTGAAGGACATCGAGAAGGCGAAGCTCAAGCTGGAAGGGAAAATTGCTTTCGACGAGGAGCACAGTCTGTACGAGATCCAGTTTGGCGCGCCGAGCAACACCAAGATCAACTGGGCGCTGGCGGCTACGGCGGAGTACAAGCGGCTGCGAGCGCTGGCGAAACTGATCGACGAGTTCAACAAACCGCCGTTCACGATCGCGCGCAATGGAGACAAAGCGTCGAAGGAATCGGCCGCGGACGTCCTGAGCTACGTGATGGAAGACGCGAAAAAAGATTTCACCATAACGCGGTTCAAGGGCCTGGGAGAAATGAATCCCGCGCAGCTCTGGGAAACGACGATGAACGCGGACACGCGCACGCTGCTCAAGGTGAGGCTGGAAGACGCCGTCGCGGCGGAAGATATTTTCACCACGCTGATGGGCGAAAACGTGGAAGCGCGCCGCAAGTTCATTGAGGACAACGCACTCGAAGTCGTGAATCTGGATATCTAAACAGCGATGCTTTATCAGTTGGGATGGACGACATTGCCGGGGCTGCGTGGATTGAGCGTAAGCGAGTTTCGCGCGATGCCGACGGAGGCACCGGACAACGAGCGCGGAATGGCGATCGAGTTTGCGAGCGAGGCGGAACGCGACGCATTTTTGCACGAGATTGAAGCGGCGTTTGCGGCGCGGCGGTTTTCGAATGCGGCGGACGCGTTCGATACGCTGAAGGCATACGGTTTGGAGTATGCCGCAAGACGAGTTTAGGGTGTCATCCTGAGCCTGGCTGCGCAAGCAGGCGAAGCGAAGGATCTCAACCGCCGCTCAACCGAGATCGAAGCTAACGTTGAGATTCTTCGGGCCGCAAAAACCGCAGTCCTCAGAATGACAATCGGGGACGGCTGCGGCACGCCGGGCTGAAGCCCGGCGGTTACAACGGCAAAAAGGAAAAAGACGAGGACACATGGCGGACGAACAGAACCAGTCAGTGCTGATTCCGGTGGACATCGAAGCCGAGATGAAGAAGTCGTATCTCGATTACTCGATGAGCGTGATCATCGGGCGTGCGCTGCCGGACGTGCGCGACGGCTTGAAGCCGGTGCACCGGCGCATTTTGTTTGGCATGTACGAGCTGGGCCTGACGTCCACGCGGCCGTACCGCAAATGCGCGAAGATCGTCGGCGAAGTGCTCGGCAAATATCACCCGCACGGCGACACGCCGGTGTACGACGCGCTGGTGCGCATGGCGCAGGACTTCAACATGCGCTACCCGCTGGTGGACGGGCAGGGGAACTTCGGCTCCGTGGACGGCGACATGCCGGCGGCGATGCGGTACACGGAAGCGCGCCTTTCGAAAATTGCGGAAGAACTGCTGGCGGACATCGAGAAAGAAACCGTCGATTTCACGCCGAACTTTGACGAAACGGAAAAAGAGCCGACGGTACTGCCGACGCGCGTGCCGAATCTGCTGGTCAATGGCGCGAGCGGGATTGCGGTTGGAATGGCGACAAACATTCCGCCGCATAACCTGCGCGAGATCATCGACGCGACCGTCCTGATGATCGAGAAGCCGGACACGACTCTGAAGGAAGTTATGAAGCTCGTGCCGGGGCCGGACTTTCCGACGGGTGGCTACATCGCCGGGCGCGAAGGGATCGAGGCCGCGTACAAATCCGGGCGCGGCAGCTTCACCATGCGAGCGAAGGCGGCGATCGAGGAATCCGGCAAGGACCGCGAGAACATCATCATCACGGAAATTCCTTACCAGGTAAACAAGGCGACGCTCATCAAGCGCATCGCCGAGCTGGCGCAAACCAAAAAGATTGACGGCATTGCCGACGTGCGCGACGAAAGCGACCGCGACGGCATGCGCATCGTGGTGGAGCTGAAGCGCGGCGAAGAATCACAGCTGGTGCTGAACAATCTCTTCAAGCACACGCAGATGCAGGAATCGTTCGGCATGATCATGCTGGCGATTTCCGGCGGGCAGCCGAAAGAGATGGGGCTGCTCGAATTCATCCGGCTGTTCATTGAGCACCGCCGCGACGTGGTGCTGCGCCGCACGCGCTACGAGCTGCGCAAGGCGCGCGAGCGCGAGCACATTTTAACCGGCTACCAGGTTGCGCTGGATCACTTAGATGACGTGATTCGCATCATCCGTGGATCCGCGAGCCGCGCCGAGGCGAAGGAAAACCTGCTCAAGTTTTTCTCCGAACAGGACGTTACGGTCACAGAAAACGGGAAGTCCAGAAAGATCGAAGGCGTCAAGCTGGATGGAAGGAAGTACAAGCTGGGCGGAGTGGAAGGAGAAATGGCGCGCGCTGTTGCGGGCGGCCTCACTCCCGTTCAGGTTGACGCGATTCTCGAGTTGCAACTGCACCGGCTGACGCAGCTCTCGGTTGAAGAAATCCTAAAAGAATTAAAGTCCATCCGCGAACGAATCGTAGAACTGGAAGAAATTCTCGCAAGCGAGAAAAAGCTGAAATCAGTAATCGTCGGCGAGCTGAAAGAAGTCCAGAAGGACTACGGCGACGACCGGCGCACGCAAATCGTCGACAAGGTGGACGAGATCAAGCTGGAAGACTTGATCGCCGACACGGAGATGCTGATTACCGTAAGCCATGCGGGATACATCAAGCGCACGGCGGCGGATACGTACCGCCATCAGTCGCGCGGCGGCAAAGGGCGCATCGGCGCGAAGACGAAGGAAGAGGATTTTGTCGAGCATCTGTTTATCGCTTCGGCGCACAGCTACATTTTGTTGTTCACTTCGAAGGGGCGCGTTTACTGGCTGAAAGTGTACGAATTGCCGGAAGCGGCGGCGGCAACACGCGGCAAAGCGATCAGCAGCCTGGTGAAATTCCAGGAAGACGAGAAGCTCACAGCGCT
Organism: Candidatus Acidiferrum sp.; assembly: GCA_035704085.1. Classification (GTDB taxonomy): domain Bacteria; phylum Acidobacteriota; class Terriglobia; order Acidiferrales; family UBA7541; genus Acidiferrum. The sequence continues at coordinate 55,057 of DASSXG010000115.1, forward strand.
GGTGGCGGCGCGCAATCTCGAAGAAGAAGGCCGCTTCGTGTTCATGGCTACCAAAAGCGGCACAGTGAAGAAATCCGCGCTGACGGAATTTTCGAATCCGCGCTCGACGGGCATTATTGCCGTCAATCTCGATGGCAAGGACGAGTTGATTGGCGCAAAGCTCACTGACGGCAAACAGATGATTTTCCTCGCCAGCCACGAAGGGCAGGCAATTCTCTTCCGCGAAACGGAAGTGCGTCCGATGGGGCGCAATGCTGGCGGCGTGAACGGCATGGACCTCGCCAAGGACGACTATGTGGTGAGCATGGACGCGGTGCAGCCGGACTTCGAGATTATCGCCAAGGAGCACAAAACGGATACGCAGAACCTCGAGGAGCTCGAGAACGAGCAGATTAAGGACTCGCTGACGTCGTTGATGCTTACCGTGTCGGAAAAAGGATACGGGAAGCGCACACCGTTGGCCGAGTACCGCATCACTTCGCGCGGAGGCAAGGGCGTGGTGAATATGAAAACCGCGGACCGCAACGGCTCGGTGGTTGCGGCGCTGCAAGTCACCGAGGAGTCCGACGTGATGATTATTGCGCACAATGGAAAAGTGATCCGCGTCCATGCGAACGAAATCCGCGAGGCGGGCCGTTCGACGCAGGGCGTGCGCTTGCTGCGGCTGGAAGACGGTGACTCCGTCGCCGCCGCCGCGGTCCTTCAAGAAGAGAACGAAGAAGAGAAGAAGTAAAATCCGAAGGCTTATGAAAAGGACACGCAGAATATTTGCTTTCCTGCTGGGGTTGTGCTCGCCACTGGTTCCTATTCATTCGACGCAAATCACCAAGAAGGTTACTCCCAAGAGCAATTTTCTAGCGTTCGTTGGAACTTACACGACCAAGACGGCGAGCAAGGGCATTTACGCATTTCGGTATGACGCAAGCTCCGGAAAACCTACGCCGATCGGCGTCGCAGCGGAAACACCGGACCCTTCCTTCCTCGCGATTCATCCCAGCGGGAAATATCTCTACGCCGTGAATGAGGCAGGAAAAAACAGCATGGTGAGCGCGTTTGTGCTGGACACGCAAAGTGGGAAGCTGACACTGCTGAATCAATTGCCTGCGCTCGGCGAAGATCCTTGTTACATCTCCTTCGACAAGACGGGAAAATTCGTGCTCGTTGCGAACTACACCTCTGGCAACGTCGTCGTGTTTCCGATTGGCACCGACGGCAAGCTGGGCGCTGCCACTGGAAATGTCAAAGACCAAGGCACACTCGGCCCGAACAAGGAGCGGCAGGAGGGCCCGCACGCGCATTGGATCGAGACGTCGCCGGATAATCGCTTCGTTCTTGTTGCCGATCTCGGACTCGACGAGGTCCTCGTGTTCAAATTCGACCCCGCCAATGGAACGCTGACGGCGAATGCACCGGCATTTGCGAAGCTAAAGCCAGGCTCCGGGCCTCGTCATATCGCGTTTCATGCCAATGGAAAATTCGTCTTCGTGGTGAGTGAGTTGAGTTCCACCGCTACGGCGTTCCGCTATGACGCGAAGAAAGGCTCGCTGAAAGAAATCGGCACCGTCTCCACATTGCCGCCGAATTTTTCTGGGAGAAACGATGTTGCGGAAGTCGCCGTGCATCCCAATGGAAAGTTTCTCTACGTCTCCAACCGAGGGAACGATAGCATCGCGATTCTGTCCATTGATGGAAACACAGGGGCGCTGACCCCTAGAGGAGGAGTGCCCACCGGAGGCAAAGAGCCGCGTCATTTTGCGGTTGACCCCTCCGGAAAATATCTGCTCACTGAGAATCAGTTAAGCGATAACATCGTTATTTTCAAAATCGACTCTGCCGCCGGCGGCCTGACACCGACGGGGCAGATCGTCGAAGCTCCCTCGCCAGTCGATATAACATTCGTCGCCGCTGAGTAGGACCTTGCGTTACAATCCGCGTTCGCATTCATCGCCATTCTGGGAGAAACAAATGTTGAATACAAGGCAGATGTGTGCAGTGGCACTAGGCAGCTTCCTGCCGCTGGCGTTATTTTCCGTACCGGCTGTGGCCTCTCCAGCGGATGAGACCGTTCCGGCCCGCGACCCCAAGCAGGCGGTTGACGACGCCTACACAGCAAAGATTCGGAAGTACACGACTGCGCCGTACTTCACGTCGCCCTTGGTCGATTATCTGCCTGCGTCCAAGACGGTGCCGACGCCGGAAGCGGCGCTTGGCGACGTGGCGGGCGCGCCGGGAATCCTGCCCTATGCCGAAGACGTGTACAAATACATGCGGCTGCTGGAAAAGGCCAGTCCACGCGTGAAAGTTTTTTCGATCGGGACGACGGAAGAAGGCCGCGAGATGATCGCGGTGGCGGTTTCCTCGGAAGAAAATTTGACAAATCTTGAGGAGAATCGCGCGCGGCTGGCAAAGCTAGCCGATCCACGCACCATCAAACTGGATGACGCAGAAGCCGACAAGCTCGTCGCGCAATCGGTGCCCGTTTACTACATCACCGGCACAATCCATTCGCCGGAAACAGGCGCTCCCACCGCGCTGATGGAGCTGGCCTACCGCATAGCCGTGGACGAAAGCCCGTACATCCGGGAAATCCGCGAAGGCACGATCACACTCATTACCCCAGTAGTCGAAGTGGACGGCCGCGATCGCATGGTGGACATCTACAAATGGCATCTAGCGCACCCAAAAGATTTCTACCCGCCTCTGATTTACTGGGGAAAGTACGTCGCGCACGACAACAATCGCGACGCCATGGGCGTCACGCTCAAGCTCACGGAAAATGTTCTGAATACGTACGTCGGCTGGAAAGCGCAGGTGCTCCACGATCTTCACGAATCCGTGCCGTATCTTTACGACAACACCGTCGGCGACGGCCCGTACAACGCCTGGGTGGATCCGATTCTTACCGATGAATGGCAGATGATTGGCGCGCGCAATGTGGCGGACATGACGAAGTTCGGCATGCCGGGCGTTTTCACGCACGGCGATTTTGACACTTGGTCGCCCGGCTACTTGATGTTCATCGCCGCGATGCACAACGGCATCAGCCGGCTCTACGAGACGTTTGGCAACGGCGGCGCGGATACCCAGGAGCGCACGCTGGATCCTGAAGAGTATGCGCGCACGTGGTGGCGCCAAAATCCGCCACTCCCGAAAACGCTCTGGTCCCAGCGCGACAATAATAATTACGAGGAGACCGGTCTTCTCACTTCACTGCACTTCTTCACTGAAAACAGGCAACTCTTCCTAAAAAATTTTTATTTGAAGGCCAAGCGTTCGGTGATGAAGCCCAGCGCCGAAGGCCCAGCCGCGTACGTCTTGCCCGCGGATGAGCCGCGCCCGGGCTTGCAGGCCGAACTGCTGCGCGTTCTGCGGAAGCAGGCCGTGGAGATCTCGCGCGCCAAATCTGCGTTCACCGTATCGCTGCCGGTGAAGAAAGAATCCAAGAAGAAAACCGAGGTCAAGGAAAAAGAGGCTGCCGCAGCGCCTACGACACGAGAGTTTCCCGCGGGCAGTTACATCATTCGAATGGACCAGCCCTACGCGCGTGTCGCAGACGCGCTGCTCGATCATCAGTACTGGAGCCCGGATGATCCGCAGAAGACGCCGTACGACGATACGGGCTGGACGTTTGGCGAACTTTTCAACGTGCAAGTGGCGCGCGTGACGGATCTGAAAGTTCTGGACGCAGCGATGGAACGCGTCACGGAGATTCACGCGCCCGGCGGAGTCAAAGGCGAAGGAGCCGTTTTTGCTATCAACAACAATGCGGAACCGGCGCTTGCGACGTTGCGTTACAAAATGAAGGGCGCGGCGATGGAAGCGGCGGAAGAGCCGTTCGAATCCGGCGGAAGAAAATTCAACCGCGGCTCGTTTGTCATTCGTAGTGCGAGCCGCGCCGAGCTCGACCGCGCCGCAGCCGAGCTGGGCTTGCAGGTCGTTGCGCTCAGTGCCGCTCCGGGCGTTAAGATGCATCCCGTCCGCGCGGCGCGTATCGCGTACGTGCACACGTGGCTTAGCACTCAGACCGAAGGCTGGTGGCGGATGGCACTCGATAACATGGGCATTCCATACGATTACATGAGCACGCAGACCCTGGCGAAGGTCGACGACCTCAAAGCTAGGTACGACGTGATTCTTTTTCCGCCGGTTGGCTTTAATTCCTCACCCACGGCCATCATCAACGGCATGCCTGCGGCCTGGGGAAATCCTCTGCCCTGGAAGGACACGCCGGAAACTCCGAACCTGGTCGGCAAGAACGATTTCACCGATGACATGCGACCGGGACTCGGCTGGAGCGGCCTTGCGCGTTTGCAGGAATTTGTTCAGAAGGGCGGCGTTCTGCTTACGGCCACGGACACTTCGCGATTCGCAACGGAAGTTGGCTTGACGACCGGGGTTAACGCGTCCACTTCTCAGAAGCTAAAGAGCGTAGGTTCCGTCCTCGGGGCCCGGCTGGTGGATGCCGCAAGTCCGATTGCGTACGGATACGACGAAAAGCTCTCCGTCTATTGCGACAACGGCCCGGTCTTTTCGTTGAGCAATATCGCCGGCGCACGCGGCCGGCGGCGGCTCGGCCCTGAATCGCACACGCGTCCCACGGGCCGCGGGTCAGTGAACGATCCCGACTTTACGGTCGGCCGCACCAATGTTGAGGCTCCGGAAGAACCATCGTTTGAGAATTGGGAGGCGCCGCCTGTGACTGACGAGCAGCGGCGCAACGGCTTTCGCGTGATTCCGCCTGCAAACCGGCCGCGGGTGATTTTCCGTTACGCCGACGACAAGGATCTGCTGGTATCCGGATTGCTCGAAGGCGGCGACGAAATCGCTCAGCATCCCGCCGTCGTGGACGCGCCATCCGGCAGCGGCCACGTCGTGCTCTTCTCCATTAATCCGGTCTATCGCGGGGAAACCCGTGGCACGTATTCACTTGTGCTGAACACGATTCTCAACTTTGACAGCCTGGACGCGGGCCGCAAGCTCGCCGAGAAATAGCGCCGTCCCCTTAGCAGCACGCCGAGGCGGCGACCGTCGATTCCCACTGGTAGTTTTGCCCGGTTGGAGTACAATCCCGCCCATCATGGCCACGCGCAAAGCGAAGCGGAGAGCATTCAGACGACCGGCCAAGAAAAGAATCTCACGCAAATTACTGGCTCGCAGAAAGGAGAAGCTTCCCAAAGAGGCGGTGACCCTAATTGTTTTGCTTCGGGCTCGCGAGGGTCAAGAAACATTGCTCGAGGCAGAATTACGCGCGCTCATTGGCCCTTCGCGTCGGGAAGAAGGCTGCCTCACCTTCGATCTGCACCGCTCCGTTGACGCACCGGGCGCTTTCCTACTGCATGAAGTGTGGGCCAGCCGTGAGGCGCACACCGAGCACATGCACACGCCCCATTTTCTCCGCTGGAACGCAGGCAAAGACGCGCTGCTCGCCTCTCGCGACGGCACGTTCTGGAAGCAAATCCTGTAAAGCCATTCGAATAGTTCTTTAGCTTTCCGGTCCAGCAAGGTAGTAGCCGGGGCGCGCGCGCACCTTCAGGTTTTTCGCATCTTTGCGAACCACTGCAATTTTGATTTCGTGGTAACCGATGGCATCCGTGCCCGTCGGAGTGTAGCTGAGGGAGTATTGCGAGTGCAGTTCGCCACCGATTTCATCGATGGCTTTTTCGATGGAGCGGTCCTTGAAGGTGGCCAGGTGCGCGCCGCCGGTTGCCGCGGCGGCCACTTCGAGCGCGTGGTCTTTCACCTGGTCGTGGATGTGCTGCACGGCCCAGACGGCTGCGGCCATCAAGTCAATATTGCCGTAGCGGTTTTCTTCGCTGGTGGGAGTTTGCGGGATGCCCGGCTGGGGCGGAAGCGGGAACGTGCCGGGAGGCGTGATCTGCGGCCGCGTATCCTTCGGCTTGGCTTGCAAATCTGCGCGCGTGGTAGAAAGCCCGACGCTGTAAATGGTTACGTTGGCAAGCTGCGCCTGCCGCAGCACTTCGCCCAGTTTCATTTCACTGCCCGCGTCCGTTGCTTCGGCGAGCACCAGCATTACGCGCCGATACCCAGGCTTCTCTGCGGTCGCTTGCGGGCGTCCCGAGAGCATCTCCACGCCCACGGCCATCGCGTCATACAGTTTTGAGCCCGACGTGCCTTGGGCCAGAAGCGCAATGGTGTTCTCGATCAAGTCGCCGTTTGCTGTGAAATCTTGCAGCTTGTCCACAGAATCGTTAAAGGCTACGACGGCGGCTTCGCCCGTAGGGCCCATTACGGTTTGCGTGAAGAGAATTCCCGTCTTGCGAATCTCCGGAAGGAGCGCTGCGATGCGCGAGCTCGTCTCCATCAGGATGACCAGCGAGAGCGGATCTCCACCGAGGTCGAAATGAGAGATTTGTTGGGGCACGCCGTTGTCGGAAACCAGAAAATCATGGGCGTCGAGATTGTGGACCATCTCGCCCCGGTTATCGCGTACGGTCACGGGCGTATTCACCAGCGCGACCCGCACCTTGAGCTCTGGCTGGACGTCTTTAGGAGCTTGCTGAATCTCCGCCCCTGGCTTTGGTGCGATCGGCCCGGCAGGGGATTGCGCATGCGAATTGCAGACGATGAACAGCAGCGGAAAAAGAAGGAAGCTATGAAAGCGTAAGCTGCGTCCCATCGAGATTACCTGCCAGCACAGGCTTCAACCTATGCTGCTGCACTACACTGTACTTGATTCGACGCAGGCCGCGCAGAATGCGTTGCCGCCAGCCCTGCCGATTCCTACAATCAATGTTTGCATACGCGGGAGAGAAGACCCATGTCCGATGGCAAGAAGCTGAAGCCGCAGCACGCACCGAAAGCGCCACATGAAGATCCCACATTCCTGAAAAGCACGCCGGCCCGGCCGATTCGCATTCTCGGCGAGTACATCCACCCTCTGGTGCAGCTCAAACGGGAGGGAATCGGCGACACCATCGTGATGTTTGGCTCGGCGCGCATCGAATCGCACGAGACCGCGCAGGCACGGTTTACCCGCCTGAAGGGTGAGAAAATTTCGAGAATGTCCGCGGAGAAATTGGCCAAGCACCGCGCGGCTTTACGCCACGCCAAGAGCCTGCTGGAGATGTCTCGCTATTACGAAGAAGCACGCCAGCTCTCGCGCAAGCTGACTACGTGGTCGCTGACGCTGGGACCGAGGCCGCGCCGGTTCGTTGTCTGCTCCGGGGGCGGCCCGGGAATCATGGAAGCGGCCAATCGCGGAGCTTACGAAGCCGGCGGAAAGTCCGTCGGGCTCTCCATCGAGCTGCCTCACGAGCAGTTTGCAAATCCCTACATCAGCCCGGAGCTAAGCTTCAATTTCAAATACTTTTTCATGCGCAAACTGTGGTTCGCGCAAATCGCCAAGGCGCTGATTGTTTTTCCGGGCGGCTTCGGCACCATGGATGAGCTCTGGGAAATGCTCACCCTGCTGCAGACCGGCAAATTGCCAAAGCGCAATTTGATCCTCATTTATGGCCGCAGATATTGGGATGAGGTGCTGAATTGGAAGGCCATGGTGCGGTGGGGCACCATCAATGAAACCGAATACGAAATGCTGCAATTTGCAGACACCGTGGATGAAGCCTTCGACCGCGTGCGCGAGGGCCTTGAAAAATACCACATGAACGTCGAGGCCTTCTTCCAGGCCTATTGACGCGCAGAAAAAAAGTCCCGAGTCTTTTGATCCGAGCGAACCGACGATCTCTG
>DASSXG010000127.1:0-28838 GCA_035704085.1 Candidatus Acidiferrum sp.
CTGACGTGGGACCGGGGACTGGAGATGGCGAAACACAAAGACTTTACGGTGGCCACGGATGTGAAAGTCTACTTCTGTGATCCGCAGAGTCCCTGGCAACGCGGCTCGAACGAAAACACAAACGGGCTCTTACGACAATACTTCCCGAAGAACACAGACCTAACCGACTATTCCCAGTCGGATCTGAACAAAGTAGCGCTGCGCCTAAATCAACGCCCACGACAAACTCTAGGTTTTCAGACTCCTGCGAGTAAACTCCAAGAAAGTGTTGCGTCGACCCATTGAGACCACCCGCCTAATCAGGAGTTGAGACGGTGGTCTAACGATGAGCTGCGAGTGGCCGACCGTGGCGAAGCGATTATCTTGATTCCGTTGTTCTGGGTACTCGGCGATTTTTCGGCACCTATTTTACGGAACGCCTATACGTCCCACCGCATCCCCTGCAAGCGGTCCCTCGTTTGCCCTGCCAGACGCGGTTCGTGCCGCACGAAGCACATGTTAAGTCTCTGTTCAAACAGGCTCCACAATGCTTGCACGAATGCTTGCGCCTTCCGCCAGACGCTGTTTTCTCGATAGCCTTGCCGCACACCGGACAAACGTTCTGATCGTGTCGCTTCGGGGTCCTGCGAATACGGATTTCAGCAGGTTCGACAGGAGAGCGCCGGAAGCGTCGCGCGGCATCTCGCTTGCTATCGTACTTCTTGGTGCGCTTGTCGTTGTTGCTCACCAGCATGGCTGTTCTCTCTGCGCCATACTACCAAATCCCCCGCTTTAGCGGCGAAACGCTCACAACAAGGCCCGGCTTGTCCGGATCTTCGCATACGTTAGGGCCACGACATAGAGCGACATGGCCGGCCGTACCGCAGGATGTCGCTTGCGGGCTGCGGAGTGAGCCGGTAGGGTCTCGCCATGGGGCAAGATTCAATCCAAGGGGTTGCGCAAGTTCTTCGCGGCTCGGGATCGTTGGCAGAGGAACGGCCTTCCTCGGATAAGGAGGCTCGCCGATGCGTACGCTTCCGCTGTTTGTTCCAATGATGATTTCGCTTCTTCTGGGTTCCGTGGAATGCAGGGCGCAATCTGCAACTTCTGAAACCTTAAGCCCGCCGATTCTTCCCACCAACACACCGGTGACACTCCACCTAACGAAGAACCTGTACAAGAAGGACGCGAAGCCTGGGCAGCTCGTGGAGTTTGAGGTTGGCTTTGATGTTGTCGTGAACGGACAGTTCTTCATTCCAAGCAAGGCCGCCGTCACCGGAATCCTTCGGCAGGTTGATAGGACGGGCAAAGGTCTGGCCAAGGTGCTTATATATCTGGGACCTGCGCAAACGGTTTCTGGAGAAGCGGTGCGCTTGGCACCGACGAGAACGACGACGGCGAGCAACCATCCGGATGTCGCCGATGCCGTAACGGCGGCCGGGCAGACTGGGGACGTCCTCCTTGACTCACACGCGGGCTGCGGTGGGTGGTCTTTTGGTTTGTTTGGTGGGTGTGGGGTATGGGTGGTGGCTTATGTGGCTGAAAGCGTTGCGCTTGACCTTACGAAGCAGAAGGCAGCACAGACACAATACAACACTAAGCAGAGTGCGGCGGAACTAGGATTTTGTCGATTATTGCAGTCACGAAATCCCGAATCATCACCGGATGAGAGTGCTCTTTTTGCCCTTTTCACGTCATTGACTCCACTCAAGGCCGAACTTTTGCACAGGGCTGGTGATTTGGACGCAGCCATAGCGGAGTACCAGCAAGCTCTTGCCCTAAAGATCGATTGCCCTGGTTTGCCCAAGAGCCTGTCGGTCTATAATTCCGCTTCACTGCATGTTGGTCTCGCGGAACTCTTCCGAGAAAAGCGCGATTTAGGTCATGCCATTGCCGAATACCGAACCGTCGTGCAACTCGACCCCAATGGCGAACATACCCGGGAAGGTTTCTCGAGTTTTCTGGTGGAGTCCGATGACCCGAATGCTGCACTTGCCGAGATCAACGAGGCAATGCGCCTCTGGCCCGAAAACATCTACTTCCACCTTTTACGGGGCAAGGTGCTGGTCAAAAAAAACGATCCGGACGCCGCCATCGCTGAATTGCAGTTGGCCTTGAAGCAGTGGAAAAATCACTCCTGGCAAGCGAGTTGCGCGCTAGGCAGCGCCTACGAGCTGAAAGGCGATCTCAAAGTGGCCCTGCGCCAGTATCGCACCGCTTACCGGGTTCGCATGCATGATGAGCAATGCCGTGGTTCCTACGAACGATTGCATTCGCAACTTAAGAAATAAACCTCCGATGCCAGAACAGCAATGGCCCGCAGCATCAGCGGATGCGCCACCTTCAACGCTGCGCCGTGTGGCTGCAGGTGATCGTAGATCCACCCGGTAAAAACCGTGGCTTCCATTGCCGCCGTCCACGGCTGCGGCAGGGTTTTCATCCAATGGTCCAGGTCAAAACGTGTGGCGGGAATCGTACCTTCGGCGTGAATCGCGCCACTGCCATCCTTCACGCAGTAGCTGATCGTCCTCTTGTGAACATCCAGCCCAATGTAATACATAGTCTGCATGGGGGAGCCTCCTTGGTGTCTCTGAATCAGCTCGGTCGCTGAGTTCAGCTTTTGTACACCAAGCGCTCCTCCTTCGACCTATACATTCAAACTTACCACGCAAGTAGAAATGACTGGTGCCATTCCTAATTTTTCCCCATAGCTTTCAATCCTTCGTCCCAATTCAGGACCACCCGCACTTCGGCGGGAAGCGTATTTTGCTCCCGGGCCTTTACGAACAGGAAATGCTGACCGTCGGGGCTCACATCAAATTCACCATTCCCCGCGTAGAAACTTGCAGTTTGCAAGGGCACATCCGCCAGAAGCCGCGGCGTGGAGGCCGTAAAGCTGGGCTGGGTCGTGACGGCCACGCTCGTAATCTTGCTGCCGTTCAAATAGAAAAGCTCCCGGCCGCTGCGCGCCCACACCGGCCAATTGCCCCCTTCCGTCGAAATCTGCCACTTTCCGCCGGGGCCCGGAAAGGGCTGGACGTACACTTCAGAACGGCCGGATTCATTAGAGGAGTAAGCTATCCAATGACCATCAGGAGAGAATCTTGCGGCGCCCTGTGACGTACCGGTTTTGACAAACTCCTGCGCCTCATGCTTGCCTTCGAGAGGCAGAATCCAAATGCGCACGCCCGAGAACACAGGGCCCCCCACGCTGGTGTAGGCAAGAAACTTGCCATCGGGCGACCAAGACACGGGAACCTGCACGTAGCTCTGCGCCCCAAGCAACGTCTCCTCCGCTCCGCTGCCATCGGCGTGCTTCCACTTGATGGCAAACGTGCGATTGGACTCCTCCATGTATGCAATGTGCTTGCCGTCCGGCGTCCAAAGCGGGGAATTGTCGTTAGCGTACGTCAGCCGCATCATCGCTCCGCGTGGTATGTCATAAACCCAGATCCCCGAACTTCCGCCCCCCTGGTCGCTGACAGCGATCCGCTTGCCATCGGGGGAAAGGTGTGGGTTGAGATAGGCCCGAGCAGGAGCGGGAAGTGGCTGCACCAATCCCTTCCGGTCCACCAAAGCTAAAACGAGGTCTGCATAGGACCATCCCCTGGAATGTAAGCAAGCGATCCGGTGTGCGAGAGGGAGAAGTCTATCGCGCCAGTCGACGCGTCCATCCCCACGTCATCAAGCACGCGCACGGGCGTCCCGGTTACTTTCAGGCGCTTCACATCAAACGGCACGGCGAAAAGCCCGCCGCGCTGGGCAAGCACCAGGTAGCCGGCAGGATCATAGCGGGCGAAAGTGCCTTCCACCGGCAGGATTTCCCTTTTGCCGGTTTCGAGGGACTGCACAGCGATCTTGGCGGCGAGATAGTAGTCGATGCTGTCCACGCTCCCGACGGTGAAAACGACGGCTTTTCCGCCCGGCAAGATCCCTGGCCAGCGATGCGTGCGTTCGCGCTTGCTTGGGTCCGGCAACGTAAGGGCCTGAGGGGTCCCGCCCGATGCGGGGACGCGCATCAGGCCAGAGGTCGCGGCCGGTGCGAATATGATCGTGTCGTCCGGCCCCCAACTGCCTCCGCGGTCATCTGTGGTGGCGTCACAAACCGTCATGGGAAAACCGCCGCGCAGATTGATTCTCTTCAGCTTGCCATCCGCGAAGAAGCCGATCCATTGGCTGTCCGGCGAGAAAAACGGACTGCTGGCATTCTCAGTGCCCACGAGAGGCGTGACTTCGAAACGGTCCGTGGACCGCAAATAGAGCCGCTTCGACTCGCCGCGTCCCGCAGCGTACACGAGCTGCGTTCCGTCTGGTGAGATGGCCAAGGCGGGCCAGGTTACGAGGGGCGCGGTTTGCCCTGGAGGCAGCGTGACAGCAAATCGCGTGAGCGGCCTGAGCAGAGAGTTCGGCTGCCGATTCGAGACGAATAGCACCATTGCGAGAGCGGCGATAACGACTAACACCACTGCGGTAACCAACATGCGCAATTGCCGGCGGCTCGGCACACCTCCAACCGCAGCCTGGGGCGCATTCTGCGAAATCCATTCGAGATCGTCCTTCAAATCGTGCGCCGATTGCCAACGGTCTTCCGGATCTTTTGCCAGGCATTTCTTGACCGCGTGATCCAGCACCGGCGGCGTCATCGGCTTGATGCTGCTGATCGGCGCAGGTTCCTTCTCCAAGATCGCGCTTGCCACGCTCAACTGGCTCTTACCTGGAAATGCCCGCTGCCCCGTCAGCATTTCAAACAGCACCGCACCCAATGAAAAAATGTCGCTCCTTCCGTCCAGTTCTTTTCCCTCTACCTGCTCCGGCGACATGTATTGAAATGTGCCGACGATGGCGCCTTGTTCGGTCATGGGAGAGGATTGCGTTACCGCTGCCGTCAGCGTGGCCACGCTGGCCAGCCGCGCCGCAGGTTTGGCGAGACCGAAGTCCAATAGTTTCGCGCCCGTCGGAGTCAGGATGATGTTGCCCGGCTTTAGATCGCGGTGCACCACGCCGCTGCGATGTGCCTTGTCCAGCGCATCGGCGATCTGCTCTCCATATTTCAAAACCTGCTCCAACGGCAGCGGACCCTTCTCCAACCGCTTCGCCAGCGTCTCTCCCTCCACGCACTCCATCACCAGATAATCCATGCCGTCCTTGGTGCCCACGTCGTGCAACGTGCAAATGTGTGGATGATTCAGGCTGGAGATGGTCTTGGCTTCGCGTTCGAACCGTTGTTTTCGAACGGGATCACTCGAAAGCTGCTGAGGCAAAATCTTGATCGCAACGGTGCGCTCCAATCGTGTATCCCTCGCACGATACACTTCGCCCATCCCGCCCGCCCCCAGCGGCGATTGAATCTCATACGGCCCAAGTTTTGTCCCTGAAACGAGGGGCATGATTGGCCGCGATTATAACCCCGAGAGGCCCTCTTCGTGTGCCTTCAGCACTCAAGTGCCTGGTTAACGCGCTAACCGCCGAAGTTGGTAATGGGACTAACTTGTACGGTTTGGCGACTAACCAGGAGTTCACCAACCTTCGCGACGTTCCATTGCCAGACTGAAACGCTTTCAGCGTTCTCGTCACTAACTACCATGCAGTTCAAAGTCCTGTCAGCAACTGATGAGAAGGGATGATTCGAATGCATGAAAATTCGCGATTCAACGACCTGCTCTTAGGGAACGCCCTACCCAAAAAACCATCTTCGAAAGAGTCGAGCAAGACTCGACGCCATGTTCCAGCGCCGGTTCGCAGAGAAGACTGTACGTCAGAAGGAACATCGCGCCCAGAACGAAGTGATGATGCGCGTGCTTCGCAATTTAGCCGAGAAAGATCCATCCGCTGCAGCCGCGGTGACGAAAGCGCAGAAAAGATCCACCGCCCTGGCCAAGTCTCCGTTGCGTGCACCTAAGAGATCAAAGGTCAGTTCCCGGGCGCACGTGGGCTCGTTCGATATGACCTTCACGCCACCTTATCTTTGGCCTTGGCAATGGTCGGCCACCACAGGACCCGATGCTACGTCGAATGTCAGCGTCGATCCGAACGCGGGGATGATGAGTTTCGATTCCTGGACCGGTGAGAATGGGAAGACCGCATCCGGTGCTGTAGCTGTAGGATTTTATTATCAGCCTGATCCGCTGCTGATCTGTGGAGAAAATGGCATCATGGACATTTCTTCCAACCCCGCATTTCAGTATCTGTGGGATTCCGAGAACGTCTTTGACTCGAGCCACACCGGTGCGTTCATAGGCATATACGTTGGCGAGTACACTCTCGGCGGTGCTTTTGTGCAGGCTGTGGTGGATCAACAGATTAGTCTGTGGGATTCCGGGGGAGGTTCCGACCAGGGGATGAATAGCGGTTACCCGCTCTTTGCCTCCACGCCGGTAGATACCAATCACTTTTACGAAATCTGGGTGTGGTCTGGTGGTGACGCGGAGGCGGACGGTTGGTCGGTGTTCTGGGGCAGCGCTGCGTTATCGTCAGCGAGCGTGACGGTGCCATCCATTTCTATCCATGTCTACTGAGGATTAGCCTCGTCAACAGATTCTGACCGAGATATTCAACGGAGGGGATCTGACGTGTCGTTGGATGATTGCTGGGGGTCAGCCAGTTGGCCATTCCTGACTCACCGTGAAGCTAAGTCCCGATTAACGCGGCGGTCTCAATGGGTCGACGCAACACCAGGCCGAAATTCGCCTGCAGTGGCCTCAATCGCTAAGAATCGTTCGCGAGCGTTGATTCAAACGGAACACCATCCTGGCTAGGGTCTGATTGAGTACAGCCGGACAAAGCAGTTCTAAATAGGAAAGTGCTGTCAGATTCAACTGACTAGATTGTGTTGCATCGACCGTTTGAACCGGCAGCGGTTACCGGACAAGTGGATTTGTGGCGCCGCTGTCGTTTTTCTGCCGTTTCGACGGCAGTCGCGCTAAGGTTTTTGGCCACTGTTCTGCGTGACTTTCTGGAGGATTTTCTTCACCGTTCTCCGGTCCAAGCAAAGCTCGCGAGCAAGGCGTGATTTACTCCAGCCCTGTGCGAATCGCGCCCTCACGAACTGCTCCATTGTCGGGTCGATTGCCGGGGGAAGGCGCCGGCGCGGGCTACGTAACTGTCCACGCTCTCTCATCCTTTGGGTGTACTCCCTGGCTCTGCGGAGTTGATCGAGCGTGGGATCGCCATAAGCTTGGAGCCGAAGCACTTCGCCTGGATCTTCCTTGAATTTCCGAAAGAGCTTCAGCAGCCAGACGTGTGTGACACCAAGTCCCCGTGCCCAAGCGCGGACCGTCGGCTTGCTGCGATCACGGCAGGTCCACCACTGTAAAGCCAGTCTCCGCACCATGAGCTGCTCTTCGCTGCTGCGAAAAGGCCGGGGTGGATGATATCTTTCACTCGCAAACGCTTTGCGTAGGTTTTCTATCGAAGTATCGTACGGATCGCCACGAGATTCCGGTTTGTACGGTGATGGCATCTCTTTCTCCCTCCCTCCCTCCCCGCGTGCGCGCTCCAGTGTTCCTGCGGAGTTACCAGCTAGCATCCGCTTACCCCTACACGGTTCTAAAGGACTTAGAGCCGCGTGAATGGTTCAGCGTGGCCTAGCTGCCGCGATATTGGACCCAAATGGACTCAAAATCGGCACGGCCTCGGCGGCTTGAAATTCTCAACTCTTTGATTTGTAAAGGGATGGAAAAATTCTGGAGCCGAGAGTGGGAGTTGAACCCACGACCTGCCGATTACGAATCGGCTGCTCTACCACTGAGCTACCTCGGCCCTTGATAATAAAGGATTTATTCTCCCGCTTTAAACCTTGCGTACAACTTGCGTTTTAACCTCTCCGCGTTTCGCCGGCGCATTACCTTAATCGCAATCACGAATGCGACAACCCTTCTGAACCGATCTCCGCTCCATTAGTCGGCGCCTGTCGCGTTTCCACTTTGCGATCACGCTCTCACTTTTCCTGAAACACCCCAGCGAAACGGATTGCACGCCAGATAAAAATCGGCAAGTTGATTCTAGCTTCGTCTGATTCCGTTCGCAAGCGCTTGATCTTACTGACCTTGGCGTCGACCCTGCCGTCTAAACTGCCAACAGCCCAAACAACCGCCAGGGAAGAAACGGCGCTCCTAATCACACTATTCCGCTTCGCACGTAGTTATCTATTAATATATATGCGTCGGATATTTTAGGTTCAGTAAACGCAAAACTATGCCCTCCGTTTCCGGGCACAGCTCCGTCAGATAGGAGCGCAGCCGACCCAAACTCGGGTGCTCCTGCAGTCGCCAACTATCTTAATGCAAGTCCTGAGAAGAGCTCATCCTAACTTTCCTTCGCTCGTTTTTCAACGCCCCGGAAAATCGCTCAATTTCACCTAACGCGTCGCGGACGAAAAATGTGGATGCTGAGCGATAGCTTGGCCGCGCCCCCAGACACACTCTCAAGATGACTACTCGCCGATTCGCACGACCTGGCCCGGCAGGATCGTCTCTAGTGCGGTAAGCGTAGCGGGAACGATTGGCACTAAGTCCTCGATCTGATTGGACCTCGAGACCAGCAGGAGAATTGCGATTCTGCGCTCCTTCAGGTTTTGCTGATACGCGAAACCTTGGTCGATCGTGATTAAGGCGTCGAACTCAGCCTCTGCCAGAGACAGAAGTGCGCCATTCTTGATGCCGGCCCAAGCCATCTCTTGGACTGTACAACAGGTGTGTTCACGGAGCAGCCGTTTCAAGGCTCGCGGCAGACATTCGTCGATGAGAAGCCTCATCGCGTTTGCGCGATCACTAGTTCCTTAGCGTGCTCCAAAGCCGCGATGGCTGCCTCGCGTGTGACCGACGGAAACTCTTCGAGAAATTCGTCCAGAGTGTGGCCCCCTTCGAGGTAGTCGAGTAAGTTCTTGAAAGGCACACGAGTCCCACGGAATACAGGCATCCCCCCAAGAATCTCGGGATCGCGGACAATTACGTTAGCCTTGGGCTCCATTGTGAGAGTATATCATTCCCGGATTCTGGCGCTGATAAGTCCCTGTTAGAATCCTACACCGTCATGGTCAATTCCCTCCTCCCCGCTTCCAACGATCACGCATATACGCGTTATAAAAGGATGCCTCTCTACTTCCACGAAATGCGCGTTTTCGGCCATGTGGCGGCGAAACAGTTCGAACCGATGCTGGTCGGGCTCACAACGCGTCATAACGTACATGGCCCCGCTGGACGCAAAAGACTTAGCTCTCCTTCTGCACGTCAAAACCGGAAGAAATAGGGGTATTCGGGGCACTTAACGGGCACCTGGCATACGCGGGACGCGGTCTCGATGTGCAGGTTTCTCACGAAGATTTCGCCGATCCACGCGCATTGCAACTTCCATTCAGACGTGCTTAAACGCGGACAGCGGTTACGTTGAGTTGACCCTCGTCAACTTCCAGGTTGCGACCATTGCTGCGCGAGGTGAGGAGAATTCATACGGTTAAGATCAAAGTTAAAGGTAGGATGCCTCACTTCTTTTCAAGTGGATCGTCTTGCCGCTCGGTGCGCAAGGACTTGTGCCGCCGCACCCGTCGCGACGAAAGCGCGCAGTAGAGGAGACGGTTTGGCAAGTCCCTGAACCTGTCCGTCAGAACCTAATCAAAAGTCCACCGGTGAAGGCCACATTGTTCTGTGGACCACCCGAGATCTTTAGATTGTAATTGGGCAGCCCCGAATAGAAATCACGCACTTCGACCTGAAGCCGATGGGTATTTTGAGCACGTGGACTAGCGTGCGAGTGTCAATTCCGCCCCCAAACACGAAGGTTCCGGTATTTGTACCTGGTTTAAAGGATGTCGCGATAGTGGGTGTCTTTTCAAGGAATCGCGCATAACCGCCACCAAACGACAGCCAGGGGGAGAACGTTCCGGAAGGATGAAACTTCACGCGAACGTGGGGTGTCAGAAAAATAAAAGCGTATTGACCGGGAACATTCTGAGTCTGCTGGCTGAGCTTCACATCATTTGGAGAAGCTAGAAAATCAATGCCACCGTCAACTGCGAATCGCTGCCTTTGAACTAAGACCCGATCGTATTCGGCCCCCAACGTCAAAGCAGAATCGAGCGTTATGTTTCTATTGGGCAGGACCGTCCCATTAGGTGCGATGAGGCTCGCTCCCGGGGACAATGTTTGGCCCGGCGTTATGATCCCCCCAATCACCAGTCCGACTTCGTTTTTTTCTTGTGCCAAGGCCGGAAAGCACGAAAAAGAAAGTGTCACGAACAGTCCGGTCAGTGTCAGCAATCGTCCGGTACGCATCGAATTCACTTGAAATATCTCCTTAGGAAGTTGCTCTGTGCTGAGGTACAAAGACTCACGGCACCAAATCGAATTTCGTCATGAACAAGTCAAGTCCATTTACATGAGACCGCCGAGCGGGCGAAAAGTTTCAGCAGGACGTTAGAACTGGCACATCTTTCTGCTTATCGACGGCCATTCGACGGAAACTTCTGAGGGGAAAGGCAAATCGAATTGTTGAGGGATCTATGTTCCGCTTTCTTTGAACTTCGCAGGCTTTGGCTATGACTTCGAGTCGGGCTTGCTCCCCCTGACAGTGGGCTCGTCAGCTTCTGTCACTAAGTCTCGAATCCTTATTGCTGCGAAACCTTTTGAGTGTTCGGGAATCGCATTGAACTGGTACCTCTGCGGCTGACGAGGAGTGAACAACTCTTTGTGATCTGCCATGAGGTTGCTGGCCGCGCGGAGCAGCGCACTGCGCGTGATTAAAAATCTTGCTTCGATAGGAGCATTCATTGGGAAATGTAAAGCTTATAGTGGTATACCCGGGGCCCACAGACGTTGACGCCTTTGAGAAACTCTATCAAAACGAGCACGTACCCCTGGCGGTCGCGAAACTAGGTGGCAAAACAAAGATGGTCGCGACCAAGATACTGGGCTCGCCGCAAGGCACTCCTCCCTTCTATCGCATTGCAGAAGTTTACTTCCCGTCGATGCAAGCTCTCGAAGCATGCGCAGCTTCCGACGGGGGAAAAGAGGCACTAGCTCACGCCGTGAAGATCTCTTCTGGTGGGCCGCCCATTTTCCTGGTAGCGGAAGAGGAGACTTTCACGTTCACTAAGACAACAAACACTTAGTTGTCGTGGGAATGCTGTCAGGCAAGGCGTAGAAGCTTTGCAGCCTCCTTGGAATCGATGGGTTAGTCGTCGTGCCTATGTGCACAAGCGGAATCTGAATTCATAAGGGGATAGACACAATGCTTTTCCGGTTTCCAATCCTAATTTTGGCGGCAATCTCTGTTCTTGCAGTATTCTCGCTCGGACACCTCCGAGCGGTGAGCACTCAGACAGTGTCCGTCAACGATGATGGTTCGCGGGTCCCGGTCTTAATCGAGCTGTTTACATCTGAAGGGTGTTCCAGCTGCCCTCCCGCAGACTCATTGCTGGAAAGACTCGACCGGTCGCAGCCAGCGCGCGGTGCAGAGCTAATCGTTCTCAGTGAACACGTGGACTATTGGGATGATATTGGTTGGAAGGATCCATACTCTTCGCACGAGTACAGTGAGCGGCAAAGCGCTTACGCGGGCCGCTTTGGTCTCGGCAGCATCTACACGCCCCAGATGGTTGTTGACGGGCATATCGAGTTCGTGAGCAGCGATGAACGGCGGGCGGCACAGGCAATCGCAAACGCCACAAAGGTGGAGAAGACTCTGGTCACTATCTCTTCGATTCGTTTGAGCGACGAAAAGACGATCTCCCTTCATCTTGAAACTGGTCCATTAGCTTCCTCTATTGAAGGGAACTCCGCCGAGGTATGGATCGCGACAGCGGATGATAGTGATGAGTCCCACGTGAGTCGCGGGGAAAATGCAGGAAGAACTCTGAGGCACGTAGCTGTTTTGCGAAACCTTGTCCGAGTCGGCACAGTCACCAGTACTGATAAATTCTCTCGAGACGTCTCCGTTCGTCTCAACAATCCGGATTCACGGAATATCAAGCTCGTGGCGATCGTGCAGGAACTGATGGCGGGAAGAGTCTGGGGCGTCGAATCCACTCGATTCTCTAGGTAGCTCAGCTTGTCCTTGCGCGTACGTGGGAAACAGAAAACGACCGCTGAGGTAAAAGATGAAAATACACGTTGGAGTTGTGATTCTGTGCCTCTTCACCTTTCTCGTCCCCGTGGAGGGGCAAGAAAAGCAGTCGATCGACGGAAGTGATACGCATTTTTCCGGGCTTGAGGTTGGACAAAAAGCTCCTGGCTTTATGGTGCAAGATCAATTTGGTCATCAGCAGTCCAACGAGACGCTAAAGGGCTCGAACGGCACCGTTTTGCTCTTCTTCCGTTCGGCTGACTGGTGACCCTTTTGTAAAGCGCAGCTCGTGCAGCTGCAAAATGCCAAGCAAAGGTTTGAAAAGCAGGGGATCAGGGTGGCTGCAATTAGCTACGATAGCCAGGCCATCCTGAAGGATTTCGCCGAGCGGCACAAGATCGACTTTCCGTTGTTGGCCGACCCGGATTCCGTGATTATTCGGAGCTTTAATGTGCTCAACACGGAAGCAACCGGAATGACCAAAGGGATGGCCTATCCCGGATTTTTCTACATCGACACCAGCGGCATCATTCGTGAAAAGTATTTCACTGTGAAGTACACGGATCGTTTGACCGCGAATAACGTCATTGCGAAGCTTTTCCCGGAATTGATTGAGGAAGTGAAGCAGAATGTCGAAGCTCCTCATCTTAAGCTCACACTGGCGCAATCCGACCGCAGCGTAATCGCGGGTGCTCGGGTTAGTTTGATAGCCGAAATCGAGCTTCCGCCCGATGTTCACGTCTATTCTCCAGGAGTTACGGGTTACAAGCCGATTCAGCTTGCGTTGCACGAGATCTCCGGCGTGGAATTCCACCCTGTCTCGTACCCGTCCTCCAAGAACCTCTATCTGGAGGCGATCAAGGAACATGTTCCCGTCTTCGAGGGGCGCTTTCGCATCTCGCAAGATGTCACTGTGACTCCTTCCAAACTTCGCGACGGCATCCGTTCGCTACTTTCCTCAGATAGAACCATTACGATTACCGGCGAATTAGCCTATCAAGCTTGTGACAAGACGATTTGCTATCCGCCAACGTCGGTGCCGGTGAAATGGCAACTGGAAGTGATCCCTCTGGACCTCAAACGATCTCCCGAGGCCATTCGCCACAAATAGTAGAAAAGATCCAAACTAGATTCACGACTTGCTGAAAGGAGAAACCCATGAGTGTTGTTTACGTTTCTAGGTCGCGCATTGAGCGCCGGCAAGGACCCCTTCGTGTCGCATACCTGCCCGGCGAGTCCCAGCCGGTGATCTACAGCGTTCATGGAGCAATCGCCGAGCACTACAAAGTCGACCCTGCAAGATTGACAGAGTCGCACTCCTCGACCATCGATTACGTTATTTCCGCAACCGCTGGTTGAATGATGGGTACGTTCGGGGGTGCGCTGGAGGCGCGCCAAATCGATGCCAGCAATGGAAGGCTGACGGCGGATGTGACTGGAGAGGTGGAAGCAGAAGACGGCGTGCTGGTAATCCGCCGGATTCACGTAGCAATGCGGCTCGTGTCACCGGAGCACGTCAGGGAGACAGTGGAGCGCACGCACAGCATTTACGCCATGCGCTGCCCTTTGTACCGCACATTGCACAAGACCATCCAACTTACCTCATCGTTCGAACTGGTGACTCCTCAAATGGGGTCTTAGCTTGATGAGCGCGCACGGTATGAACGGCAATTCAACTCCGTGTGAATGAACAGGTCCTTGGAGGCACGACAGCTGACTCTATGTAAAAGAAAATAAAGTGGTTGCGTAGATGGAGCTCTGGTGTCGTCGGGCGCACGCCTGAGAGTTGACTGTGAAACTTTTTTGTCGGCCTGGGAATCATAGTCTCGACGGGCTCCGTGGCTACCGCGAGCCGCTTGATTGTGGTTGAAGGCGAAATGGTTTACTGCACTTGCTTGTAAAGGCGAACATGACACAGCCGGGATTGCGGGTTAGCGAGGCCGAACTTATAAGGAGTGTCTGCGCCGGAGAGCGAGAAGCTTTCTACGAATTGGTACGCCCCTATGAGCGTATGATTTACGCAACGGCGATTTCCGTAGTTAAGAGTCCAGACGACGCCGAGGAGGTAGCGCAGGAAGCGGTTCTGAAGGCATTCTCTAACCTCTCTGGCTTCCGCGCGGAATCAAAGTTTAGCACGTGGATCGTTCAAATCACCTACAACGAAGCGAGAATGAAATTGCGGAAGGCGCGCCGGCACCTTTACGAATCGCTCGACGGTCAGCAAGAGTGTGTAGATGGAGACTATTGGCCAAGGGACTTTGCGGATTGGCGGCCTATACCTTCCGAGCTGCTCGAAGAGGATGACGTACGCCAGGCAGTAGAGAACGCGATTAATTCTTTGAGTCCTATGTTTCGCGAAGTTTTGACTCTAAGGGACATGCAGAATTTGACCATCAAAGAAACCTCGACTGTTCTTGGGATTTCAGAAGCTGCAGTGAAAACTCGACTTCATCGAGCGCGGTTGCTGTTGAGAGACAGCCTAGCTCCTGGAATCGACGGTTGCTGGAGTAAGGCGCAACCGTATCGGAAAGTTAGATCGTGGTGAAAAGAAAAGGGCGCAATGGCCACAATTGAAATTAGCTGCGTGGAAGTCTGGCGGGAGATTTCTAATTACCTTGAGGACGAGATCTCTCCCGAGATGCGCGAGAGAATGGGAGCGCATTTCAAGACCTGCGCGCACTGCTCTGCGGTACTCGACGGGACTCGGAATGTCGTGGGGCTGGTGGGCGACGGGAAGCTGTATCAGACGCCAGAGGGGTTCAACAAGCGGCTGTATAAAAAGATTCAGAAACTTCCTTGAGCTCATGCTCATAACGATGGAATCGGCTTGGGAAATGCATCAGCGATATCCAGGTTATCCATGTACATCCACAGCCTCCAGTGTCCTTCTTGGTTTTTCCTCCAGATATCCACATAGCGGTCCCTGCGACGGATCGGTTGACCGCCGTTCTTGGGTGTGAGCGTCCACTCGTGCCATCCATAGTCATAGGCGACATTTCCCTGAAGACGAATCTCGACCACAATGACCACAAGCTTTGCTGTAAAGAGCTCGAATAGTTTTTCGAGCCGGGTTTTCAAGGCATCTACCGCGGCCCCGACGAACTGACTCGGTTGGCCCTCCGAGAAATCAACGAAGTCTGGATCGGCGATGGCCAGTACTCGGGACGTATCCGAGAAGTTGAAGCAGTCCCGAAATTCGCTTTTGGCTGCATTGATGGCATAGAGGTCGTCCATTTCTTCTCTCCGGTTCTCCATCGCGATATGAGCGTTATTTCCCAAGGTCCAATTCTAACGGAAACGGCCGTGAGGTGATCCCTTCCGCTTTCCACTGCCAGATTCAGAGGCAGCCTCTGATCGGCAGTGATTGGAACCTTTTGACGCCCCTCCGAATCACATAGGCGCGAGATTTTTGGGCCGCGCTGATCGGTGTCCGGGCCGTTCGCGGGCCCCGGAGCTGAGACTCTAGGAACATTGAACGCCGTACACCCATTTCGAGAAGGCACCGGGAGGACCGAGCGAGAATTTGTCCGAGAGCTCGCGCACAAGAACGGCTACTGGGTTGATTGGAGCAAACTGTCACGCGAGGAACTGTACGAGGCGAGTGACGTGAGTTTCATGCGCGGTGAGAAAACGCTTTTCGAGGAGCTGCTTAAAAGGGCGATCGAAGCGCTGGGCTGACTCCGAATTCGCGGCGGTCCGTGACTGCCATCAAACTGCCATCAACGGACCCAAATTCAGGCACAAGCAGACAAACGAATCCAGCACACGATGAAAATGATCTTGTTGAATCACTTCGTCTTAGTTTGGTTCCGTTTTCTTGCGTCGGGCAGAATTTGGATTACGAATCGGCTGCTCTACCACTGAGCTACCTCGGCCCGTCCTAAAGACAATAGCATCCGCAGAAAATTACTGTCAATTCAGGCGCGAATATGCTGTTTGATCAGCGCGAGAAAGGAGCCATCGCCCAGGCAATGCCCACACCAATCAAAAGGAAGAGAAACAGCGACCAAGCGATGTATTTCACGCGCTCGATGGGCTGTCTTCGGCTCAGGAAACCGAACGCAACAGAAATTACGAGCGCGAAAAGCAGCATAGCCTGAAGATGACTGAGCTTGATGGCGGTTGCCGTGGTCATGCCTTTCGCCCTCGCGCGGCTTCGTACGCGTGAAGTGCCGCTAGAAGATTCAGCACGCCGGCCGCGGCGAGGAATCTCGTGCCGTAATCGCCGCCGGCATGCGATACGTCGGGACCATTCGATTCCAAGGATCTCGCAACCAGATAGAAAGTTCCCGTCCCCAGATCCGCCAGAAATCCAAGAGAATCGAAAGCGTCATTGCCGCGGGAACTGAATACGTTTCCCCGCATCCCTGCGCCCACGATGACGAGCAGGCCGACTGTCAGGAAGCACGCCACGGCGCGGCCCCACATTTTCAAGAGCGCATGTCCCAGTCCGGGGACAAGCCATCCAGCCACGCCGATGAAGTAGGCCATGGCCTCGCGTTTCGAGTCCCGCGACGGCGCCGCCCGTGCCGATGTTTCGTCTGCCATCCTTCTTCCTTCCAAATCCCGACTTAGGCCAGCAACGCCAGAATCTCGTTCTGAATCGCCCCGGTCACGCGTGCCGCGTCATCGTCAACATAGACATTCACTTCGCTGCGTATGCCGAATTCCGGCAGGTAGACTCCCGGCTCAATCGAATTGCACGTGTGCGCGATCAGATGCCGCACGTCGTGTGTTTCGAGCCCATCCATATTCGCGCCATTGCCGTGGACTTTTTCTCCGATGCTATGCCCGGTGCGGTGAAAAAAATATTTCCCGTAGCCCGCCTTTTCGACCACCGCACGCGCAGCTCTATCCACCTGCCATCCCTGAAGTGGTTTGCCTGCCGCAATATGTTTGCGAATTAGCTCCACGGCCTTGTCGCGCGCCTCGCGTACGACCTCAAAAACCTGTGCGTATTTCGCGGGCACCTTCGCACCCAAGTAACCCATCCAAGTGACGTCGTAATACACGCTGCCAGGCGTCTTTCTCTTGCCCCAAACATCCAGCAGCAGCAGATCGCCCTCTCGAATCGGCGAGGCGGACTCCGCCGTGGGCCCGTAATGTGGATCGCTGGCATGCGCGTTGACGGCAATATCCGGCCCTTCCTCGGTCCAGATTCCCGCCGCTTCAAATTCCTTCAAAATCCAAAGCTTCAAATCGTATTCTGTGATGGTCTTTTTCTCACGCACGCTTTTCGCCGCAGTCTGAAAGGCCTCGCGCACGATGCGGTCTATGGCTACGCCTGCCTCGAAGTGGGATTCAACTTGCCCCGCGCTCCAGCATGCTTCGTACTTCTGCACTAAATCCGCCGAACTCGCCACCTTTGCCCCTGCGCTGCGCACCAACTCAATCGTTCCCGCGTCCACCATCGCCACATAAGGGATTGCATTCTTGGGCGAATATTGCATGGCCACGTTCTTCGCGCGCCCCAGAATTTTCCCCACGTTCTTCCGCAGTTCCTCCTGCCCCGCGTAATACAACGTGTCTCCCGGCAGAGCCGCCAGCGACTCCGCTTCAATCTTGTGAACCAGTTTTTTCGGCGTTCCCTTCGCTGGCACAAAATAGAACCACCGCCGTGTCCGCATCCCTTCCGGCAGGCTCAGGATGTGCTGCGCAATAGGATCGCGCCCGCGAAAATCGTAAAAGAGCCAGCCATCGAGTTTGGCCGCGCGCAAATCGCTCTGGATGCCCTGAATATCTGCACTCATTGGTGGTTCACTCCATCGCCCGGACAAAACTCAAATGCGCGGCTTCAAGCCTCGTGCTCTAGCAGCGCCAGGATCTGTTGCCGCGTCACACCGCGGATTTCCAATCGTTTCGTGCGGTTTCTTTCGCCGCTGAGAATTCTAACAGTCGCCCTCGGTGTTTTCAAAAGCTGTGCCAGTAGTTCCACCAGTGCCTCGTTGGCGCGGTCCTCCACGGCCGGAGCGCACAGCCGTACCTTCAGCGCTCCCCCCATTTCTCCGGCGATTTCATCCTTGCTGGCCCTTGGCTGCACCCGCACCGGAAAAATCACCGTTCCGCTGCGGTCCTCAATCTCCAGCATCAGTGTCCCCGATCTCCGGCAGCTTCACGTTGCGGCTACCGAACAGCGCAGTTCCAACGCGCACTTCCGTCGCGCCCTCTTCTATCGCTGCTTCAAAATCATGCGACATGCCCATCGAGAGTGTCGGCAGCGCAAAACCGAGCTTTTTCTCTAAATCTTCTCGCAGCTCTCTCAACCGGCGAAAATACAGCCGCACTCGTTCGGCTTCCTCAAGAAACGGCGGAATGCACATCAGCCCCGCAAGATGCAATCTCGGCAATGCCGCTATCTTCTCGGCCAATTCCGGGAGCTGTTCAATCGCCGCTCCGCTCTTCGTCTCCTCCTGCGCCACCCATACTTCAATCAGAACACGCAGCTTGCCCGTGACACCAGCCTCTCCTCTTGCCCGGTCCAGTCTCTGCGCTAGCGCGAGATCATCCACGGAATCCACGCTGTCGAACAACTTTGCCGCCCGCGCCGCCTTGTTGCTCTGCAAATGCCCGATCAGGTGCCACGAGGCGGCGAGTCCCTCCGTGCCGACTCGCTTCCCTTCCCACTCCTGAACACGGTTTTCACCGAAGTGACGCACGCCCGCTTCGTATGCTTCATGGATCGCACTGGCGGGATGCGTCTTCGAGACGCCAATCAGCGTGATCTCCTCGGCACGCCTCCCTGCGCGCTTTGCGGCACGCGAAATCCGCTCGCGAATTCGCTCCAGATCTTCTCGAATGGAAGTTTGCGTCATCGCCGAATTCGAATCCTAGCACGCGCAGCATTGCGGCGCAGGGTGTCTGCGGTTAGACTGGCTTTCGACCGTTCTTCTATGCGCGGTCGCCCTGATCATGGCCCCTCGCGGAAAACTCATCGCCGTCGAAGGAATCGACGGTAGCGGCAAGCGCACCCAAGTCGAGCTCCTGACCCTTAGCCTGAAGGCTCGCGGCCATTCCGTCTATTCCACGGACTTCCCTCAATACGGTTCCTGGTTTGGCAAAATGGTCGGCCAATTCCTCAATGGCAAGCTCGGCCCTCTCGAAAGCGTGGAGCCGCATTTTACGGCCCTGCTCTACGCCGGCGACCGCTTCGAAGCCAAGCCTAAACTGGAAGCGGCGCTGCACAACGGCCAAATTGTTCTTGTGGATCGTTACATCGGCTCCAACCTGGCCCATCAAACCGCGCGTGTTCCTCCCGCCATGCGCTCCGAATTCCTGGAGTGGATCGAGCATCTCGAATACAGCATTTACGGCCTTCCGCGCGAAAGCCTAATCCTCTATCTCCGGGTGCCGCCTCTGGAAGCGCAGCGCCTGGTGGCGCGCAAATCCACGCGCAGCTACACCTCCGCGCGAACGGATCTGCAGGAATCCAGCCTTCGCCATCTGGAAGATGCCGCCGAAATGTACGACTCGCTCTCCCGCAGCGAGCCCTGGGCGACCATCCAGTGTTTTGATTCCGCACGCAAGGCCATGCGCGAACCGGAAGATATCGCGGTCGAAGTCCTCGCCGCGGTCGAACCGGTAATTTCCTCGGCACCCGCCCGGGAGGAAAAATAACGCATGGGGTTTTCTGAATTCCTTGGAAATGAACGCCTGGTCGCGGCCCTCCGTGGCAGTCTCCGGAGTGGGCGCGTGCCACATGCGCTGCTCTTTACCGGCCCGCGCGGAGTCGGCAAATTCACCCTCGCGCGTATGTTCGCCCAGGCCGCGAACTGTGAACGCCTCACAGACGACTTCTGCGGCGAGTGCGCGACGTGCCAGCGCATCTCCCAGCTTGCTGATCCTCAAAAGTTGCTCGAGCAGGGTCTCGTCGAGCGCGGCGAGAGCGCGGACGCCGCCACCGTCGAGCGCGTGCCGTTAATTCTCCAGTCCCACCCGGATGTCTGGGCCCTGGTGCCCGATCCTGTCCGCTTGAAGAGTCCTGTCGCGCGTCCCATGCTGCGCGTTGGACAGTTGCGCGCCGTTCAGCGCGCCGCTTACTTCCAGCCCATAGGCCGCCGCCGCGTATTCATCCTAGACGGCGCGGAAACGATGCGCTGGGACGTCGCCAACATTTTCCTGAAAATTCTCGAGGAGCCTCCCGGCTCGGCCACGTTGATTCTCACTGCGCCCTCGCCTTACGCGCTTCTTCCCACTATCGTTTCGCGCTGCCTGCAGTTTCATTTCGCTCCGCTGCCGCAGGCCGCCGTGGAAAATATTCTGAAAGAAAAGACGGATCGCAAGCCCGCGGAAATCAAGCTGGCCGCTCAACTCGCAGAAGGCAGCCCCGGCCTCGCCATTGAAATGGACGTAGTTGCCGCGGCCCATGCCCGCAAGAACGCCCTCCGCATCCTCGAGCGCGCCGCGCGCGGCCACGGCTTTGCTCAACTTTTCGCGGACACTTCTGCTCTGGCCAAAGACCGCGAGTCGTCCTTCGAAGATCAGATCGGCATCTTCTACGGCCTGCTCACCGATCTCCTCGAACTTACGTCAAAAATCAAAGAGCCGGTCTTGCGAAACGCTCCTCTTTCGAAAGAGCTCGAGTCTCTCAGCAAGTCCGTCGATTCTGCCTGGGTTTTCCGCGCCATCGCCGGATTTGACGAACTCTACGCCGGGGCTCGCCGCAACTTGAATCGCCAGCTCGCCCTCGATGCCCTGGCCGCGTCTCTCGCCCCCGATTCTTCGCGAATTTCTCTCTCCCAATCCTGAGAATCGCCCTCAGGTATTGACCCTAGCCAATTTAATTGGCTGGACTGTAACCCGGCGCCTTCTACTCGCATCTTAAGAACAGATATTCCACCCCGAGCAGTTCAGAAGGAGCAGTCATGGTGAACCGTCGTATGTTTCGTCCGGGTTTCCCGGACATCAAGGAGCCGAGCGTGCCCCGCCCGCCGCACAACGGTCCCCAGCATAATGGCCCGATTCCGAGCAAGAAGCCTGCGCCCCCGGAAATCACCCACGCTGAGAATTTTTATTGGGTCAAGCAAATGCAGTCGCATACCCCGATGGCTGTCGTTCTGGAGGACGGCGAGGTACTTCGCGGCACAATCGAATGGTATGACCGTGATTGCATCAAGCTGACTCGCCAGGGCAGCCCCAACCTGCTCATTTTCAAGCGTGTCATCAAGTATCTCTATAAGGATGGAGAGGAATCCGCGCAAGGCGGCGACGAATAAGCTCCCTATCGGGAAATCACATACCCGGCGGTTGCTCCAAAGGTGAGCAGCGCCTTGGCAGCAAGCGACCCGTCCTCGTTGATGATTTCGCATTCCGCAACCACGAAATTCCTCCCCGTGCGCAGCACGCGCGCATCGGCTTTGATGCGCCCGCCGGGCACCGGCTCCAGGTAATTAATTTTTAGTTCGACGGTCGCAATCTCCGTTCCGTTCGGCACGGTTGTGTACGCTGCGATCGCCGCGGTCGTATCCGCCAGCGCCGCCAGAATTCCTCCATGCACTACACCGTGAAGCTGCTTGTGGTGCGCCAACACGTCCAACAGGAAAATGGCCCGGCCTTTCTCCACCTTCTCCACGTCGAAGCCGAAATGCGTAATCGCCTGGCTCTCTTTCATGCGCTCGCGCACCAGTCTCGTGGCCCACCGCGCGTCCTCCGATTGCTTCGGCTTTTTCGAGTTATGCGATTTGTTGGATTTATCCTTCATGCGAAACAGTTCGTTCTCGATCCCTTCAAACTGTCGCCCCCCAATTTGCTCTCGACTTCTGCATTCTTTTTCCTTACTTCCTTACTTCCTTACTTCGTTTCTTCGTCGCTTCAGAACGCCGTCAGCCCGCCATCCAGCGGTATCGCCGTTCCGGTAATCCATGACGACTCCTCCGAAGCGAGAAACACCGCCAACTCTGCAACGTCCATCGGCTTTCCAAATCTTCCCAGCGGAATGGCGCCTTCCCGCGCTTTCCGCAAAGCCTGCCCTTCCGCGCTGTCGTTGAACAGTCTTTTCACCAGGTCCGTCTCCACGATCGACGGGCAAATGCAATTCACTCGGACATTTTCCTGCGCATGATCCAGGGCCATCGCCTTCGTCAGCATGGTCACGCCTCCCTTCGAGGCGCAATACGCCGCGCGGTTCTGCATTGCCACCAGCCCCAGCACCGACCCGATATTCACAATCGCTCCGCCCCCGGCCTTTCGAAACTCCTTCAGTGCCGCTCTCGACATCAGGAACGGCCCCTTCATATTCACCGTCATCACGCGGTCCCAGTCTTCCTCGCTGATGTTGTCCACGGCCGAAACGCTCAGCGTCCCGGCGTTGTTCACCAGCACGTTCAGCTTGCCGAATTTCTTGGCCGTCTCCCGCACCGCCCGCCCCGCGTCCTTTGCTTGGGTCACATCGCACTCCAGCGTAATCGCCCTGCCCCCTTGGTTCTCAATCTCGCCGCTGACTTCCTTCAGCTTTTCCAGCCGGCGCCCGGCCACCGCCACCTCCGCGCCCTCTCGCGCAAACGCCAGCGCAATCGCCCGCCCAATGCCCGTGCCGCCGCCTGTAATCAGTGCCACCTTGCCGGAAAGTCGTGTCACGGATTTCTCCGCTCCCGCGTCTAATAAGGATGTCGCGCCAACCGGATCCTGTCCCGTCCGGTCCGCGCGACTCTAGCATCCCGGCTCGCGGACCCGCAAGCCATCTCGCTGGCCTTGTAGGGGCGGGTCTTTAGACCCGTTCTTTTTCCTTGTGAATGCGATCGGTCGCGCCTGAACTTGATGTATCGTAGCGGTTCTAAAAAACAAGACGGAGCCTCAAACTCAAAACCATGCGCATCGGCATCACCTGCTACCCCACTTATGGCGGCTCCGGCGTCGTCGCCACCGAACTGGGCATGGAGCTCGCCGCTCGCGGCCATGATATCCATTTCATCAGCTACGCTCCGCCCATCCGAATGATCGCTGACGGCCAGCGCATCCACTTCCACGAAGTCGAAGTCGTGTCCTACCCGCTCTTCGACCATCCGCCTTACACTCTCGCCCTCGCCACAAAAATGCTCGAAGTGTTCGAATCCGCTTCTCTCGACCTCCTGCACGTTCATTACGCCATTCCACATTCCGTCAGCGCCCTGCTTGCGCGTTCCATGGCCGCTCCGCGCCGCCTTCCCTTCATCACCACGCTTCACGGCACCGACATAACTCTCGTCGGCAGCAACCGCAGCTATCTCCCCATCACCAAGTTTTCCATCGAGCAGAGCGACGGCGTCACCTCCATCTCCAACTATCTTTTGAAACAGACTCTCAAGGAGTTCGACATCAAGCGTCCCATCGAAGTCATTCCCAATTTCGTCAACTGCGATCTCTACAGCCGTGCTGCCGACAAAGGCCTCGGCAAGCAGTGGGCGCCCAACGGCGAGCCCATCCTCATGCATCTTTCGAATTTCCGCCCCGTCAAGCGCCTCACCGACGCCGTGGAAATCTTCGCTCTCGTTCGCGCCAAAATGCCCGCCAAGCTCGTGCTCATCGGCGACGGCCCGGATCGCGGCGCCGCCGAGTATCTCGTTCGCAAGAAAAAGCTGCAAAAAGAGGTTTTCTTTTTGGGCAAGCAGGATGCCGTCTACGAAAAACTCGCCGCAGCCGACCTCTTCCTGCTTCCTTCGCAGCTCGAATCCTTCGGTCTTGCCGCACTGGAAGCTATGGCTTGCGAAGTTCCCGTAATCGGCACAAACACAGGCGGCATGCCAGAAGTCGTCGAGCATGGTGTGGATGGGTATTTAGTGGAACCCGGCGCCGTGAAGGAAGCCGCGCGCTACGCCATCGAAATTTTGTCGCGCGCCGACCGCGGCCGCGAAATGGGCAAGACCGCCCGTATCAACGCCAAAAAGAAATTCTGCTCCAACGACGTCATCCCCGCTTACGAGGCCTACTACAAGCGCGTCCTCTCCGAATCCTGATAGGTGGCTATAAGTCTGAGCGCCAACTCATTTCTGGGCTAAGAGGGTCCGGGCGTCTTGGAGCTCTGGCCGGTCCCCATCGGCATGGTCGCAGATGGCCAGGAGCTTGGTGTAGTAATTTTTCGCCTTCTCGTTGTCCCCGGAAAGCTTGGCCGCACGGGCGGCGCCAGACAGCGCATTGAAACGATTGGGTGCCGTGCGCAGCGTACTCTCAAACTCCGCCATCGCCGCAGCAGGCTGCTTTACTTCCAACAGCATCTCTCCAAGTAGCTCGCGGGCCGGCAGCAGGACTCCTGGAGTCACGTTGTGCTTATCCGTCCGGTCTTCGTGGTCGGCGGCAGCGCGCATCAGTTGCACGGCGTCCTCACGCTTGCCCTCCGCAAAAGTTATCCAGGCTGCTGCAATCTCACTCTGGATGTCCACCTGGTCGGCCCAGTAGGTGTTCTTCTCTTGCACAAGAATTTCCCGAATCCCTCCAAGCTGTTGCACATCCTTCCGCGCCACTTCGATATTGCCGGTATGAGACGCGCCGAGAGCGCGCGCGAAATGCAGATTGGCTTCCGTCCAGGAATAGCGTTCGTGCGGAAACGTATCCGACGGCACCGGCAGGGCTGCCGCTTCAGACCACTGATGTCTTTCCACCGCGTAGCGCGCCTTCGAAGAGCCCGTAGCATAAAGCCAGTTCATATACTGTGGATCATCCGCCCGGCCGTGCAGCTCCGCCGTGAGCGCGTTTTTCGCTTCC
The DNA here is from genome assembly GCA_035704085.1 of Candidatus Acidiferrum sp. Taxonomy (GTDB): domain Bacteria; phylum Acidobacteriota; class Terriglobia; order Acidiferrales; family UBA7541; genus Acidiferrum. Next base: position 24,709 of record DASSXG010000127.1, read on the forward strand.
GCGTCTCGCCCTCCCTGCAAATACGCGTAAATCATGTAATCTTTCGCGTGCAATTCGTTCCCTGGCGCATTGTTCTTCAAGGCCGAAGCTGAGGAAGCCAGGTTGGAATCAATAGACTCCTGCCAAAGACCAAGCCGCGTGAAAATGTGCGACGGCATGTGCAACGCGTGCGGCGAATCCGGTGCGATCTTGGCATAGCGCCGCGCCGCCTCCAGGGCCTTGTCCGCTAGCGGCGGGTAGTCGTATGCGTGAATGATGTAGTGGGCGATTCCCGGATGGTCTGGCTGTTCAACAAATAAAGGCTCTAGGATGGCGCCAGCCTTCTTTTGGTTCACGTAAGTTTTGTCTGCGGGAGGCGCAGTGGCGAGCAATGCGAGCGCGTGAAAAACAGCCGCTTCGCGGTCCTCTGGGTAACGGCCCTGCAATTCCTCCATCGCCTTTTCATAAGCGAGCGCGCGAGTGCGATGGTCAAGCTTGTTATTGTCCTTGTAATACGTCGCAACGGCGGCAATGTAGTCTCGTTCTCGTTGTGTTTTGGCGCCAGCCGCCGCGGCCTTTTCCGACAGGGAGACGCCAGCTTTCAGGTCCGCCGGTCCCGGTCCCAGCGCGTCCCAGATCTGATGATAGTGAGTCATGGCCATTCCCCAATAGGCCATGCCGCAAGCGGGATCTTTTTCCGCCACGGCAGCAAAGGTATCGCTCGCTTTCTCGTACCAAAAGGAGTGGAGCATGGCGACGGCGCTGCTGAATTGCGGCTGAACCGCCGGTTCGCAGGAAACTGGAAAACTCACTCTGCCGAGCTTGTTCGGATCCCCTGCGGGATGTTCATGTTGGGCAATAGCTGGTGCCGCGAAACCTCCGCCGACCGTGGCAATCACCACTATGCACAACCAGGTGAGTCGTTTCATGCTGACCTCCTTCGTTAGCAGCCATTATTGAAAACGAAAAGACCTAATCGCTGTAGAGGAAATGCTTTTGGCAAATTCTGAAACGCACCGGCATGGAAGTCAAGCTCGTGATCTCTCAGGGAGTGGGGTCAGTTTCCGGTTAGCCGACGATACGCCCGCAATTTATCCGGCGCAAACGGTACCTCTACGTGTATACGTTTAGCGCCGCAGACGTCGGCTGGCTGTTGTGGCCGGCCTCTGTTTTCCTGTTGACAGCCCACAGGAGCCTTGATAGTCTCCTCTGGCAAGACCACAGGAGGAGAAATGGCCACAAGCAAATCAGAGATTCTTTATGGCACCCTCGATTTGATGGTCCTCAAAACCCTTGAAGCCATGGGCCCGCTCCACGGATATGGCATTGCCCGTCGCATCGAGCAGATCAGCGAAGAGGCCTTGCAGGTAAACCAAGGAACGATTTATGCCTCCCTGGTTCGCCTGCTGCAGAAAGGCTGGATTTCTGCGGCGTGGGGCGCGTCCGAAAACAACCGCAGGGCGAAGTTCTACACCATCACAAGAATTGGCCGTAAGCAGCTTTCGGCGGAGGCCGCGAGCTGGGAGAAGGTCTCAGGAGTCATTGGCCGGGTGCTGCAGCTCGGAGAACGGGGATAATGCCATGTTCAAGTGGTTGCGGATATTGGCTTCCAAGATTCGTGCACTGTTGTCGAGGCAACACCTCGATGAAGATTTCGCAGAGGAACTTCATGCCCACTTGGCCAGCCTTACCGAAGAAAACATCCGCAGGGGCATGACCTTGGAGGAGGCGGGCCGGGCGGCTAGTCTGCGACTCGGAGGTGTCACGCAGATCCGGGAGGCCCATCGCGAACACCGCGGGTTACCGAGCGTGGAGACTTTCTTCCAGGACGTTCGCTACGCGCTCCGAACGCTGCGCAAGAGTCCTGGTTTTACCCTCGTGGCGGTTCTCACGCTGGCTCTCGGAATCGGTGCCAACGCGGCGATTTTTAGTATGGCTCAAGGGTTTCTCCTCAAGCCCGTTTCGCTGCCCCACCTCGATCGCCTAGTCGCTATCGGTGAACTGCAAGCGAATGACAGGAACGATACGATCCGGGTTTCCCCGGCAAACTATCTCGACTGGGCATCGCAAGCTCAGTCGTTCGACGACATTTCCGCATTCGATTGGGAGAGCGTGAATCTCAGCGGAGTAGGCGCGCCTCAAGAGGCCCAGGGGATTCATGTCTCCACAGACTTTTTTGAAGCGCTGGGAGTGAAGCCGCTTCTGGGTCGAACCTTCTTGCCAGAGGAAAGTCAGGCGGGACATGACCAGGAGGTGGTTCTCACACGGGGTCTCTGGGAACGCCAATTTGGCGGGGATCAGAAGATCGTCGGAAAAACTGTCCGCATCAATAGCCGTCCCTATACCGTCCTCGGCGTAATGGACAAAGACTGCAAGTTCCCGCAGACGGTCGAGCTCTGGCTGCCACTCGCGCTGGAGCCGAAGGCACAGAACAACCGAAACGATCGTTACCTGCAAGCTCTGGCCCGCCTCAAACCAGGAGTTGCGCGCGAGAAAGCCGAAGCAGAAATAAGGACCATCGCCCAGCGTCTCTCCGATCTGTATCCGCAAACGAACCGCGATTGGAGCGCGCAAGTGATCCCGTTGCGAGAGTATGCGATGTTCCGGGGCAGTGCCCCATTCATGTATTTGCTCATGGGAGCGGTCGGTTTTGTGCTCCTCATCGCCTCCGCCAATGTGGCTAACCTGCTATTCGCCCGCGCGGCGGGGCGTCGGCGAGAAATCGCCGTGCGTGCCGCTTTGGGAGCGACTCAATGGCGGGTCGCACGGCAGTTGCTCTCCGAAAGCTTGGTTCTTGGGCTGCTCGGTGCGGGCGCAGGACTTTTGCTGGCGCAATGGGCGATCTACCTGATCCTGGCGAACATGCCCCCGGAGCTTGAGCGGTTCGTTGCCGGATGGGATCAGATTCGCTTGGATAGTACCGTCTTCGTCTACGCTTTGGTGGTTGCAGGTGCGGCGGGAATTCTTGCTGGCCTCGCTCCCGCCTTCCAGAGTTGGCGGCCGGATTTGAACTCAATACTCAAGGAAGGAGCGCGGAAGAATTCCGGGGGCCGCTCGGGCCGCCGCTTGCGCGGCGCTTTCGTGGTCGCTCAGGTCTCCTTGGCACTAGTTCTGATGGTCGGTGCCGGACTCATGGTCAAAGGTTTTCGCGCCCTCCTCGATACGAATCGCCGGTTCCGGCCGGAGAGTCTGCTTACGCTGCGCCTGATTCTGCCGGATACCCCCGCTTTCAAGGACCCTCACCATCGCGCAGCTTTCTATGACCAAACGCTCAAGGAACTCGCCACGCTCCCAGGTGTTCGCTCGGCGGCGATGGTCACGGGTTTTCCTTTTAGCGGGTTAATGAACGACGGAGCTTTCAGCATCGAGGGTCAGCCGTCAACCGGCGCCGGCGCGCAACGCTTCGCCGTTACCAAGGATATCAGTCCGAATTATTTCGAGACGATGGGGGCCCCCTTCGTTGCCGGACGCGCGTTCAACGATCTTGACGGGCCGGATTCGGTTCCAGTTGCGCTCATCAGTGAACGGTTAGCCAAGCTTTATTGGCCGACCGAGAGTTCCCTGGGCCATCGCATCAAGATCGGCGCGGAGGGCTCATCCGATCCCTGGCTAACAATTGTCGGGGTTGTGGGCGATATTAAGTACGCGTGGGGGTCTTCCTTGCCAGAGCTCGCGGTCTACCGGCCCTACCGCCAAGCTCCGCAGAACTATGTGGCTTTCGGCTTGCGCGCCGCGGACGATCCAGCGTCTTTAGTCTCCGCAGCCCGTTTTGCTGTCGCCCGCGTGAGCAGCGACCAGCCTATTTTTGAAGTGAAGACCTTGGATCGCGTGATCCGAGAGAATTCTCTTCCGATCGCTTACGTAGCAGTGATGATGGCCGTCGCGGGTGCTCTGGCTTTGCTACTTGCCTCCGTCGGTGTGTACGCAGTGATGGCCTACTCCGTCGAGGAGCGCACCCACGAGATCGGCGTCCGCGTAGTGGTCGGAGCTCGTCCCGCCGAGATTGTGCAGCTTGTCCTTAGCCGCGGATTCCGACTCATGCTATTGGGATTTACTCTTGGGTTGCCGTGCGCGTTCGGTTTGGCTTACCTAGAAGCGAATTTGCTCGCCGGCGTGAGCGCAAAGGACTTCTGGACATTTTCTTGGGTTTC
>DASSXG010000006.1:0-3407 GCA_035704085.1 Candidatus Acidiferrum sp.
CTCAGTTTCAGACCATCGCGATGGCTTGCAGCCAACGCCTCTTGAGTGATAAGCGGGTGCGTTTCGCGGTGGCCGAGATAGCCCGGCGGCGAACCAATCAATTTCGCAATCTCGTGGGAATGCTGGAATTCCGCGCAATCCACCTTGATTACCGCCCGGCTGTCTCCGAACAGAATCTCGGCCGCGGCTTCGACAGTGCGCGTTTTCCCTGAACCGGTGGGTCCCAGAAACAGCAGATTCCCCACGGGGCGTCCGGGAGAATGCAGACCGGCGCAGAACACTTGATAGATATCAACAAGCGCTTGCACGGCCTCGTCTTGCCCGACGATTTTCTCCCGCATCGCATGTTCAAACTGGCAAGCTGTAGCACTGCGTTTTTCCGCGTCCAAAAACCGGGAGAGCCCCTGATCCGCCCCTTTTCCCACGTGCGGACCGCGTTCTTTTTTATGGGTCGATCGTGTTGCTGTCATCATAACTGCTCCTTCTACTGCACAAGCTCAACTCAGCAGGACCCGTTTGTTGTTCATTTATCCGAACTCTGGTCTGATTCTCTTTCCAGCCGCTCTCTCCTGATCCACTCGCGGATGTAAAGACCACAGTTCTCCAGCCTGATCGAGTCCGCTTCCCACCGCTCCAGAAATTTAACGGCCTCGCCATCTACCGATCTCAAATCTGTCAAGTCGAGGACAATGCGGCTCCCTTTCTTTTCTGCCTCGATCAGCGTTCCTATTTCGGCGACGTTTTCCGCGTTCAGTTGACCGCTGACCTTAAAGACCACTTCTCCGTTTGCCTTTCTCGTGATCCTCAGCATCTAATCGCCTCGTCGAAATCACCTGCGGTAAAGCTAAGGTGCAATTGGCGCTCCAATTGTAAGTAGTTGAAAACGCGACTTTTGCGGCAACGACTTAACGCCGAAATTTCGACAATTGGCGAGCAGTTGAACAATTACGGGGAGCATCGGCGCAATGCTCTCACTCTCGTCGATATGTGGATTCGTCGGGGTGTATGATGCCTGCGATGGCCTCTCCAGGATACGAGTCCGAATCGAAACAAGTCCTTGAGGCGCAGTTGCGAGCGACTCTGGACGTAATACCGGCGTACTCCTGGTACGCTGATCCGTCTGGCGCGCTCACTTTTGTAAATAAACGACTTGCGGATTATCTCGGTCTGCCGGAAGACCATCCTCTTCGATTCGGCACTGCCACGGGCGCAGCGTGGGATTCGCATCTTGCGCTTGTGCATCCGGACGACCACGAAGAGGCACGCAGAATCTGGTCAACCTGTTTGCGCACCGGCTGCGCCGGTGAATTTACTTTCAGAGTTCGTAACGCTGAAGGATTCCACCGCTGGTTCATTACTCGTGCCGAAACCCTCCGGGCCAGCGATGGAACTCTCCTGTATTGGATAGGGGTGAATCTCGAGATTGACGAACTCAAACAAGCACAGTTCTACCTTTCAGAAGGGCAGCGGCTTGCCCATATGGGTAGCTGGGCATTCAATCCTACCGGCTTCGAGTATTGGTCTTCCGAGTTGTTTCGAGTTCATGGTCTTAATCCGAGTGGCAAGCCCCCGACAGTAGAGGAATATCTCGACCTCGTACACCCAGAGGATCGGGAGTTTGTTGTGCGCGAAATTCAGAAAATGCTGGCAAACAATAGCGCATTCGAATTCACGAAACGCATCGTCCGGCCTGACGCAAAGATTCGGCGCGTACGTTGCGTGGGTATCCCGACGACTTTCTTGGGGACTGCCCAACGATTTGTCGGGACAGGGCTAGATGTCACTGAGCAAGAAGAATTAACTGACGAACTACGTCGAAGCGAAGCTTATCTTGCCGAAGCCCAAAAACTAAGTCATACGGGTAGCTTCGGCTGGAAGGTTTCCAGCGGGGAGATCTTCTGGTCCGACGAGACCTTCCGAATCTTTGAATGTAATCGAAAGACAAAACCGACGGTGGAATTTGTCCTCTCGCGAGTTCATCCGGAGGACCGCGATCTGGTGCAGCGGCAAATCGACCGAGCATCGCGTGACGGCGAGAGCTTTGATTTCGAGCATCGGCTGCAGCTGCCCGACGGTTCCGTCAAGAATGTCCGAGTGACGGCTCACCCTTCCCGGGATAGCGCGGGTAAATTTGAGTTCGTAGGAGCAGTAACCGATGTTAGCGAGCAACGCCACGCAGAAGCGGTGATCAGAGAACAAGAAGCGGAGCTTCGTGAGGTGGTCGATACCATTCCAGCGATAGTTTGGAGCGCACGACCGGACGGCTCGAATTCTTACGCCAACAGCCGATGGGTGGAGTACTCGGGGCTGCCGACGGAGCGGATGACCGGATCAGGTTGGCAATCTGCAATTCACCCCGATGATCTTGAGCGGCACAATGCTAAGTGGCTCGCGTGTCTTGCCAGCGGCGAGCCGTCTGAGGACGAGGCGCGTTACCGGCGCGCAGATGGGGAGTATCGATGGCATCTGCGGCGCGGCGTACCGCTGAGAGACGTAACCGGCAACATCGTCAAATGGTATGGCGTCGTCACCGACATTGAAGATCGCAAGCGGGCGGAAGACAAGATCCGGGAGCAGGAATCGGAGCTCCGGCAGATGCTGGATCTCCTTCCTCAACTTGTTGCTGTGTACGGATCGGGTGGCGAACGTCTTTATGCCAATCGCATGTGGCTCGATTACATCGGCCGCAGTCTTGAAGAGTGGCGGCAAACACCCGGGAATTTTTTTTCGTCCCCGTCCTTTTTTCATCCTGATGACCGAGAACGTGCGGTGCGCACTCATTCCGACAATGCTCGCTCTGGTGGTTCCGCTTTCGAGTTGGAGTTGCGACGACGCAAACATGATGGCACTTATCGCTGGTTCTTAGTCCGTTATAACCCATTGCGCGACGAACAGGGACAGGTCGCGCGTTGGTATGTTGCCGCGACCGACATTGAAGAGCGTAAGCAGGCTGAAGAGAGACTCCGAAACGAGAATATCGCGCTACGCGAAGAAATCAGCAAGGCATCGATGTTCGAGGAGATCGTTGGAACCTCTCCAGCTTTGAAAGCTGTACTCTCGCGTATCTCCAAAGTCGCGCCAAGTGATTCCACGGTCCTCATCACAGGGGAAACGGGCACAGGCAAAGAGCTTGTTGCACGCGCTATCCACCGACGATCAAACCGCGCCTCGCGCGCATTCGTGAGCGTGAACTGTGCAGCAACCCCCCGCGATCTGATCGCTTCAGAGTTATTCGGCCATGAGAAGGGCGCCTTCACGGGCGCGACCCAGCAGCGCTTGGGTCGGTTTGAATTAGCAAGTGGAGGTACGATCTTCCTCGACGAGGTCGGAGAACTTCCAGCCGAGACCCAAATTGCCCTCCTGCGTGTTTTGCAAGAGCATGAGTTTGAGCGCATCGGCGGCAGTCG
>DASSXG010000079.1:0-63824 GCA_035704085.1 Candidatus Acidiferrum sp.
TTGGGTTTGGGCTGTTCCGATTTCGCTCGCCGCTACTTTCGGAATCTCTGTGATTTATTTTCCTCCAGGTACTGAGATGGTTCACTTCCCTGGGTTGGCTCATACCCGCCTATGTATTCAGCGGGCTGTAGCGAGAGTTCATCTCGCCGGGTTTCCCCATTCGGAAATCCCCGGATCAAAGCCTGCTTGCGGCTCCCCGAGGCTTATCGCAGCTTGCCACGTCCTTCATCGCCTTCTGGCGCCAAGGCATCCACTGTACGCCCTTAGTAGCTTAATCATAAAACTTACTCAATCCGTCTCTGCTGTTTTGTAGCGCCGGACTTTAGTCAGGCATTACAATTCAGCTTCGCGTCTTGACTCTCGTAGCTCCATACATCCTCGCAATCGATCTTCTCGTTGCCCGGGCATGGGCCGCAAAGAAGTCTGCGTGACTCGTTTCGAATCACTCAGGTATCGGCTGCAGGCTTTCGTTTCTACGATCCTCAAACAATTGAATAAGCCGCCTTTTCTTCCACAGTTATGCTCAATCTCGAGCAAACTTGTAATAACCCACACCATGACGCCCCGCCCGACCGTAATCGGGACCAGGGTTATCGGCGTGGGCTTGCCAGCCTTTCTGTTGTCAAAGAACTTTTGTTCCGAGTCTATCGGAATGCCCTGTTTGGCCGCATCGCGGCCATGCCAAATTCAGCTCAGGACGTGTCTGGCGGGACTTATCGGACCGCGTTGCGCGATCTCGCCTTCCAGCTCGGCTTACCTCAGCTTTCGCTGAGTTTTTGCTTCGTGTTTTAGTTGCCCTGCGACTTGCTTCTGAAATTCCTTGCGGAACTTCATCCCACTCGTCACTCGCCACTAATCACTGCCGCAAAATAAAAAACCCGGCGTCGAGCGCCGGGTACAGCCACCCACACTTGAGTGGCTCCACGCGATGCTCGACTTCTTTCTAGCCCGTGTTCGTAAAGAACCTCACTTAGGATCGTTGCAGAGTTACTTCCGAATCCGACTGTGACGCCCCGGTTGGTCCCGTGGCTCCATTAGAACCTCCGGGCCATTTGTAACTATACCAGCTTTTCTTTATCCGTCAAGCCCCCGGTAATAATTATTTTTGCCCCTCCCTGTGCCTTTCTGTGCAAAAGCCTTCTCCGCGACAAGAGGCGACACTCTCGAATGTCGCACCTCGTCGCTTGTCTCTCGCGCCCGCTCCTCGTACTGTGGTTCAGGGTTGCCATCCCTCTGGCAACACAAAGGAGCACTATTATGGCCCCCTCCCATCGCCCCGAGCCCCAAATAGGCTCTTCCTGTCTCAGCGGGCAGTCACAACACCAGACTGAGAGCCGCCAGTCGGTTTCATTTTTCAAGGCCCTCTTGGCCATTCTTTTGCTCATTCTTGGCATTGCCGGATGCAGTGGCAGGCCCGCCCCCACCTTGAGTTCCCTCGCAATCACTCCCGCAAACGCTCCCCTAGCCGTCGGTGCGACCCAGCAGTTCAAAGCCACTGGCACCCTTAGCGATGGTTCGACGAGCGACCTGACGGGTTCCGTTACATGGAGTTCGTCGGATAACACTCTCGCCACCGTAAGCGGCGGCGGCCTAGCTACCGCGGTCGCCGTCGGCCGTCCACAGATCAAGGCCGTTTCTGGTTCGGTGAGCAGCTCGACGGTCCTGCTCGTGGTCCCCGGGAGCACTGCCAACGTCTCCCGATTTGTCTATGCCGCGAATAATGTGGACGGTACGCTCTCGCGCTTCATCGTCGATCCGGTGGCCGGACAACTTCACGCGAATGGTTATGTGCTTGTCGGTTCGGGGCCCATAGCGGTTGCGGTCGATCCTCGCAACAAATTCGTTTACGTCGTGAATTCGAATGACAGCACTATCTCTGCCTTCCTTATAGATCCCTCAACAGGTGCGCTGACCGGCGTCCCCGGCTCTCCCTTTCCGACGGCCCTTGCACCCAATGCCATCGTCATCGACCCGACGGGCTCCTTCGCTTATACGGCCAATTCCGGCGGCGGCAATATTTCTGCCTTTAGCATCGATCCCGCTACTGGCGCCCTGAGAGAACTCAATGGTTCGCCAATTGTCGCTGTCGCGGGGTCCCAATCCATTGCCGTAGATTCCTCGGGGCGCATGCTGTATGTAGCTAGTTCTGTTTCCAATAAGATTGCAGGTTACTTGATTGATCCTTTGACGGGCGTACCGGCGCCGGCTGCTGGGTCGCCTTTTACGGGAGGCAGCGGCCCGTCCGCGGTGGCGATCGATCCCGCTGGCCGATTCGCGTTCGTAGCGAATTCCGTTTCAACAGATGTTTCCGTGTTCAACATCGACTCCCAATCCGGCACCCTGGCCCAAGTGACTGGCTCTCCTTTCCTCACGGGAGCTGGAATGGAAATTGCCGGTGTTAGTGTCGATCCCACCGGCAAATTTCTTTATGTTGCGAATTTCGGTTCGAGCAATATTTCGGCGTTTTCAATAGGAGCAAGCGGCGCACTCACTGCGGTTTCCGGCTCCCCCTTTGCGGTGGACACTCAGCCGCGCGAAGTGCAGATCGATCCGGCGGGGAAGTTCGCTTATGTCCCAGCCCTCGCTGCGAACGAGATCGAAATATTTGGCATCGGTTCCGCCGGCGCTCTCACCGTTTCTGGACGCATCCGCACTCGCCCGCAAGCCGCTGCACTGGCGATCAGTACGGGAGCAGCTCCGGTCGTCTTTACGCCTTCCTTCGTCTACTCAGGGAACAATACGTCAAATGACGTCTCGGAATTCACCGTCACTACTACGACAGGGGCATTGACCTCGATCGCTGGCTCTCCCATCGCCGCTGGCACTGCGCCCACAGCGATTGCCTCCGACCCTGATAGCAAATTCATCTACGTGGCAAACGTCGGGTCAAACAACGTCTCCGCCTATTCCGTAAACTCCTCCTCGGGACTTTTGACCGCGGTGCAGAACTCTCCTTTTTCGACCGGTACTTTCCCCGCGGGCGTCGCCGTTGATCCTTCGGGACGATTTGCTTACGTGGCGACGAATTCAGGAATTTACGCCAACACCATTAGCTCGTCCGGCGGGCTGGCGGCAATCACCGGTTCTCCCTTTGCCGGATTCGCAGCGCATGTGGCCGTGGACCCATCTGGCAGATTTCTCTACGCTTCAGGATTTAACGCGAATAATTTATTGGGTTTCAAGATTGATCCTTCTTCTGGCGGCCTGACGCCAATGACTGGCTCCCCCTTTACGGTGGGGGTCGGCAAGAACCCGCTCGGAATTGTCCTTGACCCCTCCGGCCAGTTCCTTTTTATGGGAAACACAACGGACGGCACGGTTTCTGCCTTCGCCATTGATGCCGTGAGTGGCGCTCCTACGCCCGTAGCAGGTTCACCTTTTGCGACTGGAGTGGGCCCGCGGAGTGTTTGTACGGACCCGAATGGAAAATTCCTCTTTGCTGGAACCTTTGGTGACGGAAAGGTTTCGGTCTATACCATTGGCGCATCCGGCGGCCTCATCCCAATCACGGGATCACCATTTGCCATCGGTATAGGCGTGTTGGACGTTGCTGTCGATCCGTCAGGCAAATTTCTCTATGTTGCTGATAACAGTCCGGGAAGCGTACGAGCCTTGAGTCTCGGCCCAAGCGGTGCGCCAACGCCGATTACTGGCTCTCCGTTCACAGCAGGAATGGGAACTGAGGCCATCGTGGTCACTCGCAAGATTCAATAGAGCGCGTGCTACGATGAAATTCTAAATTGAAAAGAAAGAGTAGCTCGCCGTTTTCTCGTTTTAATCCGGAAACGCTTTCGGGTCAATTCCCGGCAGCAGCTTGAGCGCATTTTTATAGTAGATTTTTTTCAAGACCTCGTCCGGCACCTGGAAACCGTAAATCCGCCAGAACGCATGGCGCTTGCGGTAATACTCAAAATACTCGTCGCGAGTTTCCAGGGCGCGGAAATACCATTTGTATTCGTTCACGTCGTAGATGTCTTTTCCCATCAGCACGCGGTCCTGATATTTCACCAGAAAATCGTGCGCCGAATAGGGTTGCCGCCCCAGTTCTGCCAGCACTGCGGCGATATCCACGTACATGTTCGGCAGCGAATCGAGAGTTTTCCCCAGTCGCTCCAGATCGTTGCCGTGGAATGCCAGATGGGCGGCGATGAAATTCGTCTTCGGATGTTTTTCGAACAAGTGATTGCGTTCCGTCATCAGCGATTCGAACGGCGGGTATTTTGCCGGCGGACGCGCGCGGCTCGGATACTCCTTGAGTTCCTCCCAACGTTCGTTGTGATAATCCCAGGCATCGAAGAACGCGGACGGCTCCGCAATGTGGATCAGCACGGGAATCTTCAGCTCTGCGCATTTGTCCCACACCGGATCGAACTCCGGATCGTCCACATGCACACGCTCGCCATTCGCGTATTTCACATCCATTCCGAAATTCTTGAAAATCTTCAAGCCTTGTGCGCCGTTCTTGACGTCCTGTTCGAGCCGCGCCGCCGCGCGGTGGCCATATCCAGGCGTGTTGATATCGTCGTAGCTCAAATTGGCAAACACCACGAATCGATCCGGGTAACGGCCCTTCATCGTCGCCACGGTCTGGCGTAACTGCTCGCCGGTCCCGCCGCTCAGATTCACCAGGACGCGGAGATTGATCGTGTCCATTTCCTTGACGAGTTGATCCACGTGCTCCGCCGTGGGATTCCAGTGGTGGCTATGAATATCAATGAACGGAAATTTCGCGCGATCAATTCTGTGGTCTTTGGTGATCAGCGTAGATTTCGGCTGGTATTCATCAATCGTGGGCGTCTTTTGATTTGTCTGCGAAGATTGCCCTGGTTGCCGCGCTTTCCCCGCCCGCACCCAGACAATCAAGCATCCACCAAAAGCGGCGACGATTATTGCCAGAAAAGCCATCAAACGTCCTGAAATCATGGTGCCCCTTGTGGTCTTGCAGGTCCGGATTAGCTTCCCACAAGTTGATGGGAGACGCACTCAGCGATCGCGTTCGCGGCCTTAAGCGAGATGCGAATGGGATTCGAATGGTTAGGGATAAATGGAGCGGGAGAGAGGAACAATGGGAGGAGGGAAGCGCAACTCTCCCAAGTGTGCTCCCCCCTCAACCAGCCAATAGGAAAGAAAGACCGCCAGGCAAAATGTCGTTATGGCGGCGGCCGCTGATTCCTGTCAGTCCTGGTTCATTCGAATAGTGCGTTTCACATTCGAATCGTTTCACGCCACTGCACTTTATGCCCGCCAAAGAGAGGAGAAATAAGCTCGCCGCGCGGAATATGGCTGGGCACAACAATAGATAGAACGCACAGCGGAAAGATGGGTTCTTCTTCTAAGGAAGGATTTTGATCCCGTTGGGGTCCACCAATTCTGCAGAAACCGTGTCGCTACGAACGGAAAAAGAATGAAGCCCGGAGGCTTCCGGTGAAATCGGCGCAGCGCCCCGGCCCTCCATGAGATTGAGTGCCAAGTGGTGATGGTAACCTCCCCAGGAAAAAAAACGAAACGAACCCCAATCCAGAGTGAGCCGCAAGCCAAGAGATTTATAAAATTCCTGACTTCGATCAAGGTCACCGACCGTCAGATGCATGTGCCCGAGGCGTGTACCTAGGGGAAAGCCAGACCACTCGGGACCGGGTACACGGCCAAGTTCCCGCAATTCCAGTGGTAGAGTGGCCATGTTGACGGTGGTGCCGTTCCATTGCCACTGTTCGCGCGGGCGGTCGGCGTACACTTCAATTCCGTTGCCTTCGGGGTCGGAAAAATACAAGGACTCGCTGACCAGGTGATCCGCGGCGCCCACAAACCGGAACGAAGTTCGCGCAGTAAAATGGACAAAGGAAGCCAGGTCGAGCCGGTCTGGCAGAAGCAGCGCAAAGTGAAACAATCCCGCTGTACCTGGAGGCCGGGCGCGGCTGTGGCGCAGCTGGTTGAGCGTGAGCTCAACACCCTCACCGGCCGTCAAGACAGCCTTATCCACGCTCTTGTGAGCGAGACGGAATCCAAACTCTTCGTAGAAGGCAATCTCCAAGGAAAGATCCAGCGCCTTCAGCGTCAATCCATGAAGCGGCCACGGCTTGGTTGCCATCCAGGCGAGGATGGGTGAGGTCTTGAAGGAGGTCAATCAAAAAATACAGCGTTTCTTTCCTCCGGTAATAAACGGAGGTGTGACATCAAGAAGTGTGTCAAGGGAAGCAGGCCCTTTCAGCGCGTGGCGGTTAGGGCATTCCGTCTGACCCTGGATTCAATCTCAGGACGGCAATAATGGAGGACGGCCTCAGTATTACGGACGGACTTTCCGTCCTGGTCGCCTTCATCGCTGGGAAGCAGATCCACGAGATGACCAAATTCATGGAGCAAAGTGACGACCTGAGCGGGCAATGTATCTCCCGTGTAAGGCCCGACATGTAACAGCCGCGGGACTCGCATAGTGATGGGGCCGCCTTCTTTGCTCACTTCGATGACCCTGGCTACGGGAGAGAAAAAGGCCCCTTTCTCATTGATCGTAACCGTGGCGTACGGACCGTCAGCCTGCATGACCTTTGCAACGTAGGGGTTCCGAAAAACAGTCAGGGAGCCGGTTTCGCGGGATTCCCGGACGGAATCTTCACCTTTGCGATCGAGCACAAAACTGAGCGTTCGAAAGGTGGCGGCGGGATTTGAATCTTTCTCCTGGTACCACGCGGTGCAGGCGTTCTCGCCGCCGAGGATCTCAAGGACCCTCTTCCGCGCGCGAAGAATCTTGCCCCCTTCCTTGCTGATGGCCTCCAAGTCCACCAAGACAGGGTCTCCCGGTGAGGCGCAATCCGTTCGCGTAGAACCCAGGGAATTGCATGGACCCGGAGCTGCAGATGGGGTTGGCTGAGTATCACAAGAAGGGTGAACGAGGGCAGCGGCGGGTGTGGCTCGACGAGAAGTGAGGGCGGCGAATTCGGCGTCCTGAAAGCACGCGGCCGAGGCGGCAGGAACATCGCCGAGAGAAAACGGGTAGCTGGCCGAGCGTGCCAACTTGGAAGTTTGTGGGGACACCGTGCTACACAAGAGTGCTGATACAAAAAGAAAAATGAGGACGGCCCACATCTTATCTTCTCCCGCCCGGACCTGCCAACCGTCACAGACCGTTCGAATGGGAGCGCCCCAAGGGCCGTCAACCAGGAGCCGCCCGACGAACCGTGGAACCATGACCCAGGCTATGAAGAGAGACGAGCCAGGAAGTGGGACTTCACCTTAAACGTTTCTGGAATTTCTCTCACTTACGAATAAGCAGCTTAGTAGTGAAAAGAAAGGAGAAATCAGGCTTTCAGGGTTGCGAAAACCGGAATGTTACATCTTGAGTTTAGACAAGACTTCCTCTGACTATTGCCTAACCACGCCTTGTTCGCGTTCTACTCTTCAGGGTCATCTTCAGGAGCTCAGCTCGGAGATGGGTGGGAAATGTAATAGGGGGAGCTGACGGTGAAGATCCGGTCATTCCCGCGAACCAAGAGTGTCCACTCCAGGAGGCGCGCGCGCTGGTTATGGAGGAAGTATTCGTACCAGCGGTCCTCGACCAGTTCTGGGATTACGACGACGATGCGGCGGCCGGGATGCTTTTCGGAGAGTTCGCGGATGTATTGAACGAGGGGGACAATGACAAAGCGGTAGGGAGACGGGAGAATGGTGAGCTTGGGCGGAGTGATGCCAGCGGCGCGGAAGGGCTGGTCGACGTAGCGCTCCCAATCCATATGCAGGAATTCGGAATGGTCACCGGGCTCGACGTGCAGGGCGACGACTTCCGGAGAAAGCTGCGAGGCGAACTCGAGGGCTTGCTTGGAAATGCGGCTCCAGTGCTCGACTGGAACAACAACAATTGGCGGCTGGTCCTGGCCGGGGACGGCGGGAGCGGGACAACTGGTGGCGACGGTAACCATGTGATAGTGGCGGCGCACGGTGCGGAAAAGGAGGATCACGAGCGGAATGAAGATGACGGTGATCCAGGCTCCTTCGGCAAATTTTGCGACCAGCACGACGATGACGGTTACGCCGGTGACGAAACCGCCGAGGCCATTCACCAAAGCGCTCTTTAGCCAATGCGGGCCGCGGTTTTTTCGCCAATGCACGACCATGCCAAATTGCGAAAGCGTGAAGGCGAGGAAAGCACCAACAGCGTAAAGCGGTATCAGCTTGTCGGTGACGCCTCCGAACACAACGAGCAGGAAACAAGTAAGGGTCGCGAGAACAACGATGCCGTAGGTGTAGACCAGGCGGCGGCCGCGGTAGCCGAAGGCGTGCGGAAGATAATTGTTCTGGGAGATGGCGCGGCAGAGGCGGGGGAAATCGGCGAAGGCGGTGTTCGCGGAAAGGGAAAGAACGAAAAGTATGGAGGCGATGGTGAGGTAATAGAAAACGCCCTTGCCGAAGACCGCGGCGATAAGCATAGAGAGAATGCTCTGATAGCCGGGGTGGCCCGGGTCGGTGGCGGCGATGCCGTAGACTTTGACAAGATAAGAAATTCCAGCCAACAGGATAGCCAAGAGAAGAATGATGACGGTCAGGGTGCGCTGAGCGTTTTTCACGGCAGGCTCGCGAAAAGCCTTGACGCCGTTGCTGACAGCTTCGACGCCTGTAAGGGCGGTGCAGCCACTGGCAAAAACTTTCAAGAGAAGCCAGAAGGTGACGGCTTCGGTCATCGCACGAGGGGACGGAAGAGGCGTGACAGGGACAGGATGCCCGCCGCTGAGGAAGACGCGGATGATTCCGCCAACGATGGTGATCAACAGCGTGCCGACGAAGAGATAGGTCGGCAGCATGAACGCGACGCCGGCATCGCGGACGCCGCGGAGGTTGAGAATGGTGATGACAGCGAGAATTCCGACGCAAATGAGGACGGTATGCGGGAGCAAGGAGGGCACGGCGGAAACGAGCGCTCCGACGCCGGCGGAAATGCCGACTGCGGCGGTGAGAATATAGTCGGTGAGCAGGGCTGCGGCGGCCAGCAAGCTAGGGAAAGCGCCGAGGTTGAAGCGAGCGACAGTGTAGGAACCGCCGCCGGCGGGATAGGCCGCGATGGTCTGGCGATAAGAGAAATAGACGATGACGAGGAGCGTGATGATCGCTGCGCTGATGGGGACGATGAACTGCACGCCGAGGAGGCCGAGGGGAATCAGCAAGCTCAAGGCGGCTTCCGGGCCGTAAGCGGCGGAACTGAGGGCGTCGAGGCCAAAGATGGGAATGCCTTCCCGGATACCAATCTGTTCGGCACGTTCGTCGCTGGTCTTGATGGGTTTGCCGACGATGATGTCGAGGATGTTCATTGGTTGGTCGGGAGAGAGGCTCGGTCCCGGAACGTCCATTTGCAACGGGACGGGGAACAATGTCAAGCAGGGAAGCTGATTGGCAGGGGCTTGGAGCGAGACTAGGCTCCACAACTCATCAGAAGGGCGTCGGGCTGAAGCCCCGGCGACAAGGCGCACCCGTCGGCGTTGATGGTGCCTATCGTGCCGTAGTTGGTTTGCAGATTGGCGGGCATGGAGCGGGTGCGGCGGCCGCAGCGGTTACGGTGCGAGATGGACAGGGCGGTCGTAGCCGGTCATTTCCAGATAACCTACGCCGGTGAGCGGTTGCGCGTTGCGGCGGCCAGTTAGAACGATGGCACCTTCCCAGTAAGCTGGAGCGAATTTTGAATTGCCGGTGAGCTCCTGGGATTTGAGCGGCGTGATGACATCGAGCTCGATGGCGAGTTTTGGAATGACGATTTTCCAGTGAACGGGATAAGTGGCGCGAGTGATCGGACTCGCCCACTTTTCTTCGAGGGGCTGAAGCGTGAAGTCGTCCGCGCGCAAGTGCGTCGATTTGCCCTGCGCATCCACGTAAGTGCCCGCCGAGTACGGGTCGATCAAACCATCTTTGTGGCGAATGTGAAAAAGCATCAATTCGGTGCTGTCCCCGAGCTGGAGGCTGAGCCAGTCCCAGCCGGTTTGATTGGAATCGAGCTGGTGGGTGAAAAATTCGTGGTCCATCCAGCTCGTGCCGTTCACGGCAAATTTCTTGCCACGCAGCGCGATTGAGCCGGAGGTTGCGAGGCGCGTGAAGGAAATGTAGTGCGAGGCGCGGCCCGGGCCTTCAGCCTTCTGGCTGACACCATTTTCGCCGTGGATAACAGGGAGCTTCTCCGCGTGCAGGTTTAAGCGCAATTCGAATCGCTTGTCAATGGCTTGCAATTTTTGATCCCCGGCATCCCATTGAATCTGCCAGTTGCCATTCCAAATGCGGCCGATAGATTCACTTGCGCCCGCGATACCGGGGCCAGCTCGATTGGTGCGCTCCGTGTGATAGAACTGACCGCCATCGAGGTCGCTCAACGCGAGATGCGCGAGGTAGAGATCCTCCACGTCCCACGCTGCCGTCTTTGCGGGATCGCGGCTGACAGCTTGGCGGAAAAAGGTCAATTCGAAACCGAAGCGATGACCGTCGGGGGACTTTACGTTTCCCGTGTAATACCACCACTCGGTTTGAAAATCGCGATGGCTGAAATAATCGCGCGGAAATTCGAAGTGATAGCCCGGCAAAGCGACGCGATATTGCGCGGCGAGTGGCGGGCGAATAAGCAACGCCGCGGCAATGCACGCAAGCCTACTCTTCATGGACGACCTCGAGCGGATTCAGGCGCACAGCCACCTGGGCGGGATACAGGCCCGCGAGAATCGTTGCGGCGTACACGACGGTCAGCGCGCCAAGGAGGATTTGCATGGGCCAGTGAAAGCGGATGGTCCAGCCGAAGGACTGCTTGTTGATCACGTAGATGAGGATCAGCGAAAGTGCGAAGCCCTGAATGAGGCCGGCGAGATTGGCAAGAACCCCAAGCAGGGCGGCTTCGACCAGGATGAGCTTGCGAACTTGGCCGGTTGCAGCGCCAAGAAAACGCAGCAGGCCGAGTTCGCGGCGGCGGTCAATCACCAGGGCCAGCAGCGCGCCCGCAATGCCCATTACGCCGACGACGACAGCGACGGCTTCCAAAGCATAGGTGATGGCGAAGGTGCGGTCGAAGATGCGGATGGCTTCGGCGCGCAAATCGCGATTCGAAAACATGAGAATGGAATGTCCCGCGGCGGCTCGCTCAAGTTCGGCGCGCACGGTTTCCACTGCGGTTCCCGGAGCGACGTAAACGCCAAGACTGGAAGGCGCGGGGTCGGGCAGATAGCGCAGCAGCGTGGCACGGGCCATGATGATGATGCCGCGCTCGCTCGAATAATCGTAGTACACGTCGGCAATGCGGAACGTGGCCTGCGCCGCTCCCAGCGAAAGAGTAATGGAATCGCTCGTCTTTACGTGATGCTTGTAGGTAAAGGGCTCGCTGACGATGACGGCGTTCGAATCACGCAACTCGGCGAATACCTGCTCGATAGGACGGCCAGAAAAAAAATTCGAGCGCCGAGATTTGCGAAGCGCTTGTGGATCGATGGACGCCAGGGTGGCGGGTATGCCGTCGTAGCTGATTTCGTAGGCTCGGAGACGCGCGACGGCTTCGACGCCGGGAAGCGTTTCAAGTCTCTGCGCCAGATCCAGAGAGATCGTGGGGTGGTGATCGACCGCTGGATTGCCGGCAGGGCGCAGATACAGGTCGGCGGGCAAGCGATCGTTCATCCAGAGCACCACCGTTTCGCGAAAGCTGCCGACCATGATGCCCACCGACGTCATCATGGCAATGGCGGTGGAGAGGGCGCCGACGAGGACAGAGGTGCGACGAAGCGAGGCGGCGAGACTTCGCGAGGCGAGCATGGCTTCAACGCCGAGCAGGCCACCGATGACTCGCGAAGAAAACGACATGAGCGCATCGGCAAACGCAGGGATTGCCAATGCGGAAGCAGCCACCAATAAAATCGCCGCGAGGTAGCCAAAGAGCGGCTTTCCGGCAATCGCGGGAGCGCGCGAGGCTGCAGCGGCGGCGACTCCCAGCACGACGGCCAGCCAGAAATCGCGTGCTTTGTGAACGCGCGTGTCGTACTCGCGCCTTCCGCGCGCCATCGCTTCGACAGGCGAGACCATGGCGGCTTCGCGCGCGGGCGAATAGGCAGACAGAACGGCAACGCCAACGCCGATGGCCAGCGCGAAAAAGATGGACGATGCAGTCAGCTCGATCGGTCCGGGGCGGCTGCTGACGTAGAGCGATTGCACGGTTGTGGCCATTAACTTCACGGCACCGTTGGCCATGAAGCGTCCGAGCGGAAGCCCCATGAGAGCGCCAGCGAGCCCGAAACAAGCGGCTTCGCCGACAAAGGCAGTGAGGATTGCGAAGCGGGCGGCACCGAGCGCGCGAACAATGCCGACCTCCGCGCGGCGGCGAACAACGGAGACGGAGATGGCGTTGTAGATGAGAAACGCGCCGACGACGAGTGAGATGTAACTGAGCAGGCGCAAGTTCCAACGGAAGGCTGCGAGCATGCGACGATTTTCGTTGGTGCCGGCGCCTTGCGGACGAACGTTCACACCGGCGGGAAGTGCAGCACGGAGACGCTGAGTCCACTGATCGAGGCCGGGCTGTTGGGGAACTTTCAGGAGAATACGGTCCACGCGCCCATACCGAGTCAACGCGTGCTGCGCTGCGGCGATGTCCATCACGATGGCGGACTCTTTGCCGTTCGAATCTGGGTAGATTCCTCGAACGGTGTATGCGCTTTCCCGGTCGTTGATGAGTAGCTGGAGGCGATCGCCAGTCTTGTAGCCGAGGCTCGAGCTCACCCAGGCGCTGTCGAGATCTCCCAGATGCTCGAATGATTCTCCAACAGCCGGACGAGCAGAACCCTCGGCGGTGTTCGTGGATTCACTCTGCGCATACGTCGCGCCTTCTGCGACGAGATCCATGCCGATGAGCGGAAGCGACTTCTTCGTTTCCGCGATGACCGCGAAGTCCTCAATGCGCGGCGAGACTCGAATCGAATACGGCAGAGCGGCTAAGACCCCAACGACGTCCTCAGGCACGCCGCCGGTTGCCGTGATTTCCAAATCGTCGTCACCCGCAAGCGTTTCCATCGAGGAGCGGAACGAGCCCGTGGCCGCGTTGCCCGCGAGATCAATGGCCAGGACGACGGCGACACCCAGGGCCACGGCGAGGACGATGAGCGCTGCCCGCACCGGCTCCTGGAAGAGGGGACGAACAAGCAAGCGATAAAAGAGCAAAAGTCGTGGCATGTCAACGCCGGGTGATCTCTTCGATTTTTCCGTCGCGCAGGCGGACAACTATACTCGCGAGCGCGGCGGCTTCCGGGCTATGCGTGGCCAGGATGGTGGCTGTGTTTCTCTCGCGCGTGAGGCGGTGGAGCAATTCGAGGATGACGTTCCCCGTCGTGGTGTCGAGATTGCCGGTCGGTTCGTCCGCGAGAAGGAGGCTTGGCGAATGAATCAGGGCACGCGCAATGGCGACACGCTGCATCTGCCCGCCGGAAAGCTGGTGAGGATAGCGATCGCCATACCCATCAAGTTCGACCCAGGCGAGGCGCTCCTTGGCCGCTTCGCGGGGGTTCGATTTTCCTGCCAGAAGTAGCGGCAACTCCACATTCTCGTAAACGGTCAAGGTGTGGAGCAATTGAAACGATTGAAAAACGAACCCAATCCGCTCGCGCCGCAACTGGGTCAGGCCCGCGTCTTTCAGCGAGAACGTCGCAATGCCATCGAGAAGCACTTTGCCGGACGTCGGGAAATCCATGGCGCCGGCAAGATTGAGCAGTGTGGACTTCCCGCATCCGCTGCGGCCAACCAAGGCGACGAACTCACCGCGCTCGAAGCTCAGCGAAATGCCGCTGAGCGCGCGTACCCGCTGGCCGTCGGTCAAATAATCCTTCGAGACGTCCTGCAAGGAGAGTATGGGCATGAAGATTCGCGAGCGGGCGGCATGCTCTGAGGTGCTGCCCTCCGCGACTCATCGATTATACTTAGCTGCTCACGAAACCTCATGTAATCAACAATCTGGGATTGAGCCTGAATGGGGCCTGTTATAGACTTCGCAATCGCCTTTCCTAACGGCGAATTCGTCGCGGGCGGCGATAGTGCGGGAAAGCAATCGGGGCCTGGCATAGAAGGCCACGGACAAGCGGTGCGTGGCTGAAATGGTCGGCAGGCTATAACGGTTGTCCGCTCTTTCAGGGGCGGAAGCCAGGGAGGCACGGATGCTGTTTGCATCTTTTGTCGAAGTGACCCACCGAACGATCGCCAACGTGGATCTCGCCATCATTGGCGTCTATTTCGCGATTGTGTTCGGCATCGGCATGTACTTTGCGAGGAAAGAGCGGTCCTCCGAAGAGTATTTCCTTGCGGGGCGCGACATTGGATGGTTCTTCATCGGGGCCTCCTTATTCGTCTCGAATATTTCCACCGAGCACTTCATCGGACTGTCCGGCACAGGCGCCTCGTCCGGACTGGCAGTTGGCCATTTTGAGTGGCTGGCGTGCCTGATTCTTTTGATTTTGGGCTGGGTGTTTGTGCCCTTCTATTTGCGCAGCAACGTTTTCACGATGCCGGAATTCCTGGAACGCCGGTACAACCGCCAGTCCGCCGTATATCTCGCGGGAATTTCGATCATCGCCTACATCTTCACCAAAATATCCGTGCAACTTTACGCCGCAAGTGTGGTCCTCGAGCGGGTGGCCGGCTGGTCGTTGTGGAAGACGGCTGTGGTTCTGGTCATCGCCACCGGCATTTATACCGTGGCCGGAGGATTGGCCGCGGTCATCTACACTGACACTGTCCAAACGTTGATCCTCATCAGCGGCGCAGTGGCCCTCACCATAATCGGTTTGATGCGCGTCGGCGGATTGGAGCACCTCCGAACCATGGTGCCGCCCGATTACTTCCACATGATGAAACCCGCATCCGACCACAACTTTCCTTGGACAGGCATCTTTTTCGGGGCGCCGATCCTCGGCATATGGTACTGGTGCACCGACCAGGTGATCGTGCAGCGCGTGCTCTCTGCGCGTGATGAGGGACACGCGAAAGCAGGAACGATTTTTGCCGGCTTCCTTAAAATCTTGCCGGTATTCATGCTGGTCCTGCCCGGCATCATCGCCTTCGCATTGTTTCCGGAGCAGGTGAAAAAGCCTGACTTCGCCTATCCGACGCTGGTCCTCAATCTCTTGCCGGTTGGTCTGGTCGGGCTGGTGATGGCGGCATTGCTTGCGGCGGTCATGGGCGCGATGAGTTCGGTGTTCAACTCGGCTTCCACGCTCGTCACGCTCGATTTTTACAAGAAGATCCGTCCGCAAGCTTCAGAGAAGCAACTGGTGAATTTCGGCCGGGTCGCGACCGGCGTTATGGTGCTGCTGGGCCTGCTGTGGGTGCCTTTCATTCATTACATCAGCAGCCAGCTCTATATCTACCTGCAAAGCGTCCAGGCCTATATCAGCCCGCCCATCTCCGCCTGTTTCATCCTCGGAATCTTGTGGCCTCGGCTCAATGGCGCGGGCGCCATCTCATCGCTCCTTACCGGCTTCGTCCTGGGCGCCACGCGCTTTGTCCTCGAAATCGCGGACCGCGCCAGTGGCGGCCGCTTTGAATCTGGGGCTGTACGCTGGCTTGTTGATATGAACTTCTTGCATTACGCGATTTTCATGTTCGTGGTCTGTTCCGTGGTGCTGGTCGCGGTCAGCCTGATGACCCCGGCTCCCGACCGCAAGCGCCTCGCGGGGCTGACCTTTGCGACGGTGGACGACAAAATCGAAACCGTTGCCGTCGGTGGACCTCCCCAGCGCAAGCCCGCGCACGAGACCCCATTGGAACATACGATAAACGTCGTGTTCAGCCTTTTGTTGTTGGCGACCGTTATCGGACTGTGGATTTACTTTCGATAGGAGCCCGGAGGAAAAAATATTCGATGAGTGGAAGCTCCATCCGGGCGCTGAAGCCCAACGTGACTCAGGAAGAGGCTCTGCGCGCATTTTCGGCCGCGGGATTTTCGGCGGCCTATTGGCGGATGCGCAGCGGCCCGCTGCGTCGAATCGCGGATGCTTACGTTCAGTATTTTTTGTACCGCGTGAAGTTCGGGCCGGTACAGAGCCGCCTTTTCGCGATAGACGCCGTGAATGGATCCCTGGATCTCTTTGAATTCCCGCGAATCCCCGGAGATCAGGAGTTGCTGCCATTCGATGGCCGCAACCGACTGAAGGCGGCCTTGACCGAAGAGCGTGCGACAGAGCTTTTGCGTGAGAAGGTCTTGCGCGTGATTTTCCAGCAGGGATTTTTCAAGGTTCGCAAACTCCACCTGGAGATCGCTGCGGTGCCCTATGAAATCCATCTGCCGTATTGGCTCGGATTCCATGAGCGCGACGGAGCAGTGCGCTGCCGCGTGATGGATGCAGTGAGACGCCGAATCGAAGGCGCCAAGGCCTCTGCGTTTTTCGAGCAGTGGCTCGCGGCTTGAAGCGCAGTTCCGGTGCCCGAACTGCTCTGCTAGGGGAAGAGACTCGCCCGATTTTTTCCACTCCTTCCAGAAACTCAGGAGGAACAGCATGAGGGTGTTTGTTCGGCGTACGGGAATGGGGTTGCTGATTTGCGCCCTGGGAAGCGGCGCGGGGCTCGCACAAGGCTGGCAGCACGTTGGAAAAGTCCAGCGCGTCGAAAAATTGCAGTATGGCCAAGACGGCGTAGAACTGACCGCCGGGGCGGCGAAGGTCCGCGTTACGCAGGTTTATAGCGGGGTCTTGCGCGTGCGCGTCGCGCCGAACGGACACTTTCCGAAGGATTCCTCGTGGGCCATGGTCGAGACAGCCATGGACTACAAGACAATCCCCATCCAGATTCAGGACGGAAAAAATGAAGTAAAGATGGCCGCTGGCACAGTCAACGTGACAATCACGAAATCGCCCTTGCTGATTAATTTCTCCGACGCTTCCGGAAAGGTATTACTCGCTGATGAACCTAGCTTGCCGATGGCCTGGGACGGGACGCGAATCCACGTTTGGAAGAAGATGCCTGCGGACGAGAATTATTATGGTCTTGGAGATAAAGCCGGCCCCATGAATCGGCGCAACCGCGCATTCACCAACTGGAACACGGATGAATACGGCTGGCAGGAATCTTCCGACCCGCTGTACAAGACGATTCCGTTCTTTATCGGGCTGCGCAAAGGCACGGCGTATGGAGTCTTCTTTGACAACACCTACCGCAGCGTGTTTGATTTCGGCAAGGAATCCCAGGACTATTTTTCCTTTGGCGCGGAAGGTGGCGAACTGAACTACTACTTCATTGCCGGGCCCGAGCCTAAAAAGGTCGTGGAAAGCTACACGGCCATGACCGGGCGTTCCCCGCTACCACCGTTGTGGTCGCTGGGTTATCAGCAAAGCCGTTATTCCTACTATCCCGAATCGCGAGCCCGAGAGATTGTCACCACGCTTCGGGAGAAAAAGATTCCCGCCGACGCCATCTATTTCGACATCGACTATCAGCAAGGCAACGCTCCTTTCACGGTAAACCGCGAGTATTTTCCGACGTTTGAAAAGATGATCGCGGATTTCCGGACTGCGGGCGTTCACACCATCCTCATCACCGACCTACACATCAAGAAAGATCCGGGCCATGGTTACGCTCCTTATGATTCCGGAATGAAGAACGATATGTTCGTCAAGAATCCGGATGGCTCGGTCTACGTTGGAATCGTGTGGCCCGGCGAGAGCGTTTTTCCGGACTTTACCATGAGTCGCGTACGCGATTGGTGGGGCGGGCTTTATAAGGATTTCATCCACATGGGTGCGGCCGGATTCTGGAACGACATGAATGAACCCTCGATCTTCGAGCGCTCGGACAAGACCATGCCACTCGACACCGTGCACCGCCTTGATGATGGCAGTACGCTCGACCACCGCGCCATACACAACGTTTTCGGCCTGGAGAATGTACGCGCCACTTACGACGGGTTGCGCAAATTGCAGCCGGAGGAACGGCCGTTCGTACTCACGCGCGCCGCCTATTCCGGCGCGCAGCGCTACGCCGCCACCTGGACCGGCGATAACAGCAGCACTTGGAATCATCTGCAAATGAGTACGCCGACGCTTTTGAGCATGGGAATCTCCGGTTTTCCTCTCATCGGTGACGACATCGGAGGCTTTGTTGGCTCTCCGCCCGCGGATCTGTTGACGCGCTGGTTTGAAGTCGGCGCCCTGAATCCGGTTTATCGCGACCACACCGGAAAAGGCACCGCCGACCAGGAGCCTTGGGTGCACGGCCCGGAACACGAGGCTATTCGCAGAAAGTACATCGAGCTGCGCTACCGATTGATGCCGTATCTTTACTCAGGAATCGAGGAATCCACGCGAACCGGGCTGCCTCTTATGCGGCCGCCTTTCCTCGAATATCCGCAGGCGCAGGAGTTTTACGGAGACAATCGTGATTTCCTTTTTGGCCGCGATTTCTTCGTGGCGCCGGTGACGACGGAAAAGGTTGACGCCGAAGAAACTTCTCTGCCGCCCGGCGAGTGGTACGACTTCTGGACGAACGTCAAGCACACCCACAAGGAAAAGATCACGCTGCACCCCCGGCTCGATGAGATGCCACTCTATGTTCGTGCAGGAGCAATCGTGCCGATGCAGCCGCTTGTGCAACACACCGGAGAAACGCCGAACGGTCCGCTGCAGTTGCGTGTTTATCCCGGCGACGATTGCAGTGGGGCGTTGTATCAGGATGATGGCCACACGTTCGCCTACCTAAGAGGCGAAGTTCTGCGCGTCCATTACTCCTGCCAGGTCTCATCCACAAGTGTGACGGTGACGAGCAGCATCGACAAGAACGCGTACAAGCCTTGGTGGACCAGCGCGGAACTGATTGTGTTCGGCAACGCAACGTCACCAAAAGAAGTGCGAATCGGAAACTCCATTATTCGAGAATGGCGTTACGACAATCAGGCTCACACCGTCACGCTCACCGTTCCAGATGCGGTCACGAATTGGAGCATCCGCCTGACGTTCTAAAAGATTCGCCACGCATCACTTCAGTTCAAAACAAAGATCGAAAGGGATTGCGCGGGCATCCTCAATCGAATTTCGCCGCCTGTTAACTCCGCTCTTGCTTCGCC
The DNA here is from genome assembly GCA_035704085.1 of Candidatus Acidiferrum sp. Classification (GTDB taxonomy): domain Bacteria; phylum Acidobacteriota; class Terriglobia; order Acidiferrales; family UBA7541; genus Acidiferrum. The sequence goes on from DASSXG010000079.1 coordinate 19,037, forward strand.
GAAAAGATTTACGAGGCTTGCCGCGCGCTGCGCCGGCGTTTCATTCACTGGTATGCGAAGTTCGCGCGGCTGATCGGCATTGTTGAAAGCGACGACGAGCCGCTCCTCTTCCGACTCGCGAAGAAAAATATAGGAAGATTCGTCGGACGCGAGATGCCACATGCGGCCGCTGCGAAGCGCCGGATGTTCCCGACGAAGCTTCAACAGCGACTGAATGTAAGAAAAAATCTCCTGTTGATCTCGGGTACGGCCGGATGGCGTGAACGCATCGTTGGAATCGCCGATCCAGCCCCCAGGAAAATCGCGCCGGTTGTCCGGATCGTCGCCACCCTGCATGCCGATCTCATCGCCGTAATAGATTTGAGGTACGCCTCTCAGTGTAAGCGTAAGCGCAAACGCCAGCTTCAGCTTTGCTGGAGAACTTCCTTCAAGGCTCGCGAATCGCGGCACGTCGTGATTCGCAAAAAAGGGAACGAGCATTTCAGGATGCAGATAGAGGGAATCATGACTCAGGACATCCGCAATGCGCCCCGCCAGCGACTTTCCCAGCAACACGTCACGAAGAACGAAGAACATCGGGTAATCGAACACGGTGGAGAGCCCGCTATCGATGCCGTCGTAGCGTCGCATTCCACCCACAAAAAAAGACGTCACGCTAGGGTCGGGATGAAACACTTCACCAATCGTCGTGAGGTGCGGATAGATTCTGTGTAATCCCGCGTGCCAATTGGCCCAGAACTTTCTGCTGACGTAAGGAAACGTATCCACGCGGAAGCCGTCCAGGCCCGATATTTCCACCCACCAGATGCTGTTTTGCACAAGATACTGTTCGACGACGGGATTCTCCGTGTTTAGGTCCGGCAGTACTCCGAAAAACCAACCATCGGTGAGGTTTCGCCTCATGCTCAGGGGAGTATGCGGATCGACTAACGCTTCGAATGGATCATTCGAACGATTCTGGCCACCAGGCCTTCCGTAGAACGAGCCTTTCACCGGCGAGAACGAATCCAGGTGATGCTGTAGGGTACCGTGAAACCAATCAGGAAGCGGAGGAATTGAAACCCAGGGATGTTTCGGGCCGACGTGGTTCGGCACCTCGTCAAAGAAAATCTTCATATGCTGTTGATGCGCGTTGGCGACCAGATCCTGATAGTCGTTCAGCGAACCGAGGTGCGGGTCAACGGCGTAAAGATCGACCGCGCCATAACCGTGATAGTCCTGTGCGGCGCCATTTTTCACGATGGGCGTGAGCCAAAGCGTCGTCACGCCAAAATCTCTCAAATACGGCAGATGATTCTTGATGCCGAGCAAATCGCCGCCGTGATACGCGCGTGGTTTCGAACGATCGTGTGAGCCAGGCGCTTCCGCGGGCTCGTCATTCGTGGGGTCGCCGTTGGCAAACCGGTCCGGCATGATGAGGTAGATTACGTCGTCCGGAGAAAGCCCTTGAAATCTGCGCAACGTGGAAGCGCGCGCTGCGAGCGGCAATTCGAACGAGGTTGTTCCCTTTGGCGCGGTGACGCGGCAGACGGCGGTACCAGACTTCGTGTCCGGACCAATTTTTAGCCAGATGAAAAGATAATTTCCTCCGGCCGCTGACTGCGTGCGCGAGACAGTGAGAGTCGGAAGATTGCAGCTCACGTGCGTGGCTTCCAAGTCTCGTCCGGAAAGAAGCAACATCACTTCGGGCGTGAGTCCCACCCACCAGTTCGGCGGTTCGACTTTCGTGACTACAGGAGCCGCGTCCGTGATCTTTTGCTGCGACTCGGCTCGCAGCCCGGGACACCAGCAAGCGAGTAGGCCTACGATCGCAAAATGAAATAGGGATCGAAAAAAGGGACTCACTGCGGAAAAATAAGCTTGCTGGGATCTTTCCCTCACGCCGAAAGGATAAGGAAAAATGCGCGGCGACGCCAGTCTCGATTCCTCGCGGCTCTGCGGCAAATCCTTACTTTTGTGGTACAGGGGCTGGCGCGAATACCAGCTCGCCGAATGCTTCCGGAACATGGAAATTCGGCACGCGCGTCATGGTCGGCTGCCACGCGGAATAAAACCGCGGCTGGGCTGCACCCTCGACCCGATAGAAATTCACTCTCCAGATCGCGCCGGGGTCGAAGCTCGTGACAAGAGATCTCATCGGGATCACGAGCTCTGCGACCCAACGCTTATTCGTTTCATTGACCATCACGCGCCGGCGCAGGCCGCTTTTCAAGTCGCGCTTTTCTGCCGGCGCGATGTCCAGGTCAATCCAAAAGCCATTCGGGCTGACTTCGAATTCTTTGTATCGCGTGGGAATTGAAGGGTCGGGTTGAAGAAAAACTTCCGCGACGTCGCGGTCCCAGAGCTGGTCGCGACGTCCATTGGGCTCCGCGTCTGTGAAAACGGTAATCACACGATATTTCGCGCTAAAACGCAGAAAGAGTGAGTTCGGAGTCCAGAGTAACCGCACTTCCGTCTCTCTGCCCGGATCGGCTTTGCGGCCTTGCCAGTCTGCGTTGAAACGCAACGGCGCGGCAAGCTCCCACGAAGACTGCGTTGGGAATCCATCAGCATCTTGTGCGTCCGGCATTCGAATCGCGACAGCGGTTTTTTCGGGTGAAATCAAGTTATGCTGAACCTTCGTCGTTGAGTTCCGCCACGGCCGTTTGGGGCTGTTTGGAGCTGTGCTTGCCAGAATAACCGCTGCGACAGGATTCACAAAAAAAATCACGAAGACAAGAAGAAAGTTTTCTTGGCGCATGGCTTACTCCATTCGTAATTTTCGCCTGTCCATGTCGTGCAAACTGTTTGCGCACCAGGACCTTCTCTTGGCCCAGATTCCCTCATTTCCGCGTGCTAGCATGGAATTTGCCTACTTTACCTGCTTTCGCCGCTGTCGGCGGAGGGCAATCCTGGGAGCAACGGAAATGATTGAGCGCGTCAACACGGAAACTTTCACACCGCAGCCCGAGAAGCGCAAACCAGACCAGTTTCAGTATGTAAAACTGCATATCAATAAAGACGTTGCGAGGATAACCCTCAATCGCCCGGAGCACAATTTGCTCAACGAAGCGATGCTTCGGGAAATTGCCGACGGAATCAGCCACGCGGGCGGAAGCAATGACGTCAAACTCATCGTCCTCGATTCGGCTTGCAAAGTTTTTTGCGGCGGGATCGACATTGGGGAATACACGTCAGAGCGCGTCTTTCAAATGCTCGATGCGTTCCACGCGGCCTTTGCGGGCATGCTGGAAGTCGGCAAGCCGGTCATTTGCGTTGTAAATGGCCCCGCCATCGGCGGCGGCGCGGAGCTGGCGGTCTTTGGCGATCTGGTGATTGCCACCCCGAAAGCAAGATTTGCGCAGCCGGAAATCAGCATCGGAGTCTTCCCGCCCCTCGCCTCCACGATTTTGCCATTTCTCGTCGGACCGAAAATCGCGCTAGAGGTTGTCCTAACAGGGGAACCGGTGACGGCGGAGCGGGCCCTCGAACTGGGCATGATCAATCGCCTCGTGCCTGAAGGTCAGTTGGAACAGGCGGTCAACGATCTGGTCAACCGTATTAGCGGCCACTCGGGTCCGGTGCTGGCCATGGCGAAGAGAGCCATTCTCGGCGGTATGGGTATGTCCCTCCGCGAAGGCCTTAAGCAATCCATGAACATTTTCCTGAACGAACTTTACCGCCTCGAAGATTCGCAGGAAGGCCTGCGCGCGTTGGTGGAAAAGCGCAAGCCCAACTGGAAGAATCGCTAAGACGCCTGGAAAATTTTCAGGCACGCATTGACACTCCCGCGGGCGGGGCATACACTCGAATTTCATTTTGCAGGCAAGGGAAGCGGGGAAGGCCGTGCGAATCGGCCGCGGTCCCGCCACTGTAATCGGCTGAAGAGCCGTAAGCCAGGCCACCCTCCCAAGCCGTAGTGGCCCGCGCTCTTCGCGAGAAAGAGCGAGGCCCAACGCCCCAAAGTGTCTCGTGGGGCTTTTTTGTTGCCTTGGAAGAATATGAAGTTCGCCCGGAAACAATCGTGAAAGACGTCACGCGCCCGCGGACTGTGATTTATGCGGCCATCATCTCGCTCTGCGCGTACACAGTGCCGGCGCATGCACAGACAGAGCCTGCGACTTCCGCCGCCTCGCCCGCCTTTCGTCAAGTCATCGATGAAACGGGCCGAACCGTCCGCGTTCCTCAGCCGGTCCGCCGGATCGTGTCTCTCGTGCCGAGCCTGACAGAAACCGTCTACGCTCTCGGATTGCAGGACAACCTTGTGGGGGACACCGACTATTGCGATTATCCGCCGGAGGCGCAGAAAAAAACCAAGGTCGGCGGAATCATGAATCCCAGCCTCGAAGAGATCGTGACGCTTCATCCCGATCTCGTTCTCATGAAAAGAGGACTAAACCGCATCGAAACCGCTCAGGCGCTGGATTCGCTGGGGATCCCAGTTTATGGCACGGACCCGCACACCGTCGATGAAATCATTACCTCTGTAAAAAAATTGGCCGATGTGCTCAGTGCGCCGGAGGCGGGCGTCTCCGTGGCCAACGACATGCACCGCCGCCTTGACGACCTGCGCCAGCGTCTCGGCTCTGCCGCGGCCAAGCGCGTTCTTTTTGTCGTGTGGACCCAGCCGCTCATTTCTGTCGGCAAGGATGCGTTTATCACGGATGCCCTGCGCTACGCGGGCGCCTCGTCCATCGTGGATTCCGAGCAAAGCTGGCCGCAAGTCAATCTTGAGGAAGTCGTCCGGTTGCAGCCAGACTTCCTCGTTTTTGCGACGTCGCATGCGGAAGACGCGCCGCACGAAATCGAACGGCTCGCGGCTCTTCCCGGCTGGCGGATGCTCGAAGCCGTCAGCAATCACCGCTTCGCCGTGATCAGCGACGCCGTGAATCGCCCCGCGCCCCGCATTGTCTCAGCCATTGAAGACCTTGCGCGCCAGTTGCACCCAGACGCCTTTGCCGAAAAACCGGACGGTGGCAAAGAGAGAATGGACAAGGAAAATCCGGCGCCCAAAACGAAATCTCCCGCGAGAGCCTATTTCCATCCGCTGGATCTGCGGAAGGAGACCGCCAATCCAAGAGGCTGCTGCGTATGCGCCCTCTGACGATCCAGCGGGTTTTCCTCCAGTGCTCGATCCTAGTCGTGATTCTGTTCGTTGTAGTAGTCATCGCCCTGAAGTTTGGCGCGGTGCCTGTTTCTCTTTACGCGTTGGGACACGACTTGTTGCGCGTCATTTTCGGCCAAACCAGCCAGATCTCCAGTGACTACGGCTTGATCGTCGTCAACATCCGTCTTCCTCGCATTCTGCTCGGTATTATCGTCGGCGCATGTCTCTCTGTTGCTGGCGCCAGCTTTCAGGCTTTGTTGCGCAACCCGCTCGCCGATCCGTACGTCCTCGGTGTTTCCAGCGGCGCGGCGCTCGGCTCCATCCTGGCCCTCATCGCAGAGCCCCATTTGTCGCTTTCGCCTGCGTTTGCCGCCTTGCTCACCCCGATGGGCGCTTTTTTCGGGGCAGCGGCGACGATCACGGCCGTCTATTTCCTCGGCCGTCGCGAAGGCCAGATTGATAGCAACACCCTTCTTCTCGGCGGCGTCATCACCGCGTCCTTCCTCTCCGCTGTCATCATGTTTCTCATGAACACTCTTTCCGGCAATCTTCGCGGCCTCGCGTTCTGGCTGGAGGGCGATCTCTCCACTCCCTTGCAGAAAAGCGTCTACTGGTTTCTGAGCATCGGCTTCTTCGTGGCTGCTGGAGCGATTTACACCACTGCGGCGGACTTGAACTTGCTCCTCGCCGGCGAAAAAGAAGCCATGCATCTCGGCGTGGACGTCCCGCGCGTGCGTCTAGTCGTCTACGTTGCTGCATCCTTCCTGACCGGGCTGGCCGTTTCCGTGAGCGGCGCCGTCGGCTACGTCGGTCTCATCGTGCCCCACGTAATGCGCCTCATCTTTGGCTCCGACCATCGAACCCTCCTGCCCACCGCTGCGCTTGGCGGTGCCATTGCCGTGGTTGGCGCGGATACACTCGCACGCACCGTGGTTGCGCCTGCGGAACTTGCCGTTGGCGCCGTCACAGCCATTGTCGGGGCGCCGCTTTTCATCTACCTCCTGCGCAAGAGGCTCTCATGAGCAATGGATCCGCTGTTGCGCGCAATCCCAATGACGCCCCGCGTGCAAGTAGTGATGCCCGCCTGAGCGTTGAGCAGGTCAGTTACGCCTATTCAGCAAATCCCGCGCAGGCCCCGCTGTTCACCTTGGAAGCCACCAGCTTTCAAGCGAAGCCCGGCGAAATCGTGGCCATCCTCGGCCCCAACGCCAGCGGTAAATCTACTTTGTTGAAACTGATCGCTGGCGAGCTCGCACCATTGTCCGGCCGGATCCTGCTGGATGGTTTTGTCACGCAATCGCTCACACCGCGAACTCGCGCGCAGCGCATCGCCGTCGTTCAGCAGGAAAGTGTTTTACTTTTCCCCGCGCGCGTCTGGGAATTCGTCTTGCAAGGCCGCCATTCTCACGGACGCTCGTTGCGTTTCGAATCCGCAGACGACGTGCTGATCGCCAGGAATGCTCTCGCCCAGGTCGGCGCCGCTGCTCTCAGCGGCCGCTGGATGGATCAAATTTCCGGTGGCGAAAAGCAGCGCGTTATTCTGGCGCGCGCCCTGGCGCAGCAGCCGCTTCTCTTGCTGCTTGATGAACCCACGCTTCACCTGGATATTGCCGCCCAGGTCGGTTTGCTTGACGCGTTGCGCAGGTTGGCCGCGGAAAACCGCTACACAGTGGTTGTGGTTACGCATGAACTGAATCTTGCGGCCGAATACGCCGATCAAGTCGTCTTGATGCAGCGCGGCAGATGCCTGCGCGTCGGTCCGCCGGCCAGCATCTATCAGCGCGAATTGCTCGAACAGGTTTTCCAGACATCGCTCGCCGTGGAGTTTGGCGCCTCCGGCCGCCCGCGCGTGACCGTTTTGTCTGGAACGTAGTTGTTTCCAGGTTTTTACTCGTCAACCTCAACCCTGCGGCCCCGCGCCGCGGATCACTATCACCGCAGACTTCGTGCTCGGGAAGACGGTTCGTGGCTCCGACTGAGTAGGGGCCACGGAAAAAATCCGTCGCCGCCGCGCGACTGTAAGGCGGAAGCCGCTCACCTTGTGAGCGCGCTTGAAAATTAGCTCGCAGGCCACTGCAACGATTCGTTCGTCCCCGCGGCCCGGCAAGGGCCGCACTCTTAAAGGACGGACAACGTCGCGGGAAGGCTGCGAGCTGGTAATACCGCCAAGCCAGGAGACCGGCGAAGTCTGCAGCCTGTGCGATGTTTCCGCGCGCACGGGACAACCTTCAAGCTCCCGCGCGTGAGGGAGCGGAGGAGAAAATGAAAACTCTGATTCGGTCTGCTTTTTTCTGTCTCGTGTTCTTCGTAGTCAGCATTTCCTCACAAGCGCAAGCCGATTCATCCGAAGCCCGGCTCTCCGGAAAGATCACGGATCTTTCCGGCTATGGCGTCCGCAACGTGAAAATCACCGCACAGCTGGAAAACGGCTCCAACTCGTCCGTCGCCTCGGCCACTTCCAGCCCCGACGGTTCTTATCTCCTGGTGATTCCGCCCGGCCGCTACCGCGTCAGTTTCTCCCATGATTCCTTCGCTTCCCGCGAGATCATTCTCGATCTCGCCGCCGGGGAGGCCCGGGCCATAAATCTCCATCTCGAACTGCAGCCGCTTTCAGACAGCGTTATCGTCACCGCCCAAACGGTCCCTACTGCGGCGCAACAAACCGCCGCTCCGACAGACGTCATTTCCCGCGAAGTGATCGAGCAGCGCCAAGCTGTCTCGCTGCCTGACCTGCTGCAATTCTCACCGGGCGTTGCCATCGGGCGCACGGGTGCGGAAGGCGGAACGGTCTCTATTTTCCTCAACGGCGGCAACTCCGCTTTCACAAAAGTTCTCGTTGACGGCACACCCATCAATCCGCCTGGCAGTGCGGTCGATTTTTCCAGCCTCAGCACGGAAAACATTGACAAGGTCGAAATCGTGCGTGGCCCGGAAAGCGCCATCTATGGCACCGACGCCGTCTCCGGTGTCATTCAATTGTTCACCCATCGCGGCGAAACACGCGTCCCGGCCTTCAACCTCTACTCTGAAGGTGGAAGCTATTCCTCCGCGCGGGGGGGTGCGGACTTCAGCGGCCTCCTGGGCAAATTCGATTACTCCGGCGCAGCCTCTTATTTCCAAACCGACGGACAAGGGCCGAACGACGCTTTCTTGAATCGCGGGCTTTCAGGAAACTTCGGCTACTCCTTCTCCGGCACTAACGAGCTCCGCCTCTCTCTGCGCAACAACACCAGCGACGCTGGCATTCCTGGACCCACGCTCGTCGCTCCGCCCGATCTATTTCAAGGTTATGCCCAGCACATTTTTTCAGCCAATGGGCGCTGGGATTTCGCCACCGGCTCTCGTTGGCGCCATCAGCTGAGCGGTACGGAATCCTACACGCGCCAGAACAGCTTTGCCACAGCGCCGGATTTTCCCTTCGATTCCCTGCTTAAATTCAACCGCGCGGGCTTCTCTGCTCAATCCACCTATATTCTTCGTTCGTTCAACGCCACCGCCGGCTACCAATATGAAGTGGAAAATGGCAGCGTTTCCTTCGTTACGCCCGGCCATCTTCGCCGTAATAACCAAGGGGGTTACCTCGACTTCCGCTATTCTCCACTTCCGCGCTTGTCGCTTGACTTCGGCATTCGTGTGGAAGCGAACGCCAGCTTTGGCACCCGCGTTCTCCCTCGCGTCGGCGGCTCCTATATCCTGCGCTACGGCAAGGGTTTCTTTGGAGATACCCGGTATCGCGCTTTCTATGGCCAGGGCATCAAGGAGCCGCGGTTCGACCAGACTTTTGGCACAGACCCTTGTTTCCCCGGCAACCCCAATCTAAAGCCAGAGGCGAGCAAAGGCTGGACCACCGGCTTCGAACAGAAACTTGCCTCGGACCGTTTAAGGCTTTCAGCGGATTATTTTTACAACCAGTTTTACAATATTGTGAGCTTTGCGCTCAATCCCCAACCCAATCCGAACTTTTGTGGCACCTACTTCAATACCGACCTTGCTTTTGCACGGGGCGTTAACTTTATTTCCGAGCTTCGCGTGCGCAAGTGGCTCTTCATCAATGGCAACTATACCTACGACGATACCCGCGTACTGAAATCAGAGAACGCATTTGCCGACCCTGCGTTAGCGCCCGGCAAACCCCTGATCCGCCGCCCGCTTCACTCCGGCTCACTGGGGCTCAACGTCTATTACGCCCGCATAAACTGGAACTTCATCGGGTACTTCACCGGGGTTCGCGCGGATTCGAACTTCGTTAATCCGGAGCAGACCGGCAATCCGGGCTATGCCCGGTTTGACGTCGCCGCTAGCTACAACCTCACCCATGGCGTCCTATTGACCGCACGCGCCACCAACCTCTTCGACAAGCAATACCAGGACGTTCTTGGCTTCCCGGCTTTGGGCCGCGACTATCGCTTCGGTCTCCGGTATCAGTTCTCCGGAAGAGACTGATGCCTAGCCAGGAGCCCATCCTCTTCTGCTGGAGCGGTGGTAAAGACAGCGCTATGGCGCTGTTCACGCTGCTCCAGCAGCCAGACGTTCATGTCGTAGCTCTGTTGACCACGGTCACCGAGGGCTACGAGCGCATCAGCATGCACGGCGTGCGGCGCGAGCTTCTCCAGCGGCAGGGCGAATCCATCGGCTTGCCGCTGCACGAAGTTCGCATCCCTCCCCAGTGTGTGAATCCCATTTACGAAGCGCGCATGGAAGAAGCCCTTCGCGCGCACTACGACCGCGGCGTTCGAATGGTCGCCTTCGGCGACATCTTCCTCGAAGATCTCCGCGCCTATCGCGAAAAAAATCTCGCGCGCATGGGCATGACCGCGCTCTTCCCCATCTGGAAGCGCGACACTCGCGAACTCATTCGTTTCTTCCACGCGCAACGTTTTCGCGCCATCGCCGTTTGTGTTGACACCAGGATCCTCAATCCCAGCTTCGCGGGCCGCGAACTAGACGAATCCTTTTTCCGCGATCTTCCGTCTAGCGCCGATCCCTGCGGCGAAAACGGCGGGTTCCACACCTTCGTCTTCGATGGTCCCATCTTTCGCACTTCCATTCCCGTTCGAACGGGTGACACCGTCAACCGCGATGGTTTTGTTTTCTGCGATCTATTGCCCGAAATGGAGGAAGCCCAAAAATGAAATTCGACATCTCTCAGAAAGAAAGCCTGTTTTTTCGCACGTTTCTGGCTCTCGTCATGATTATCATGGCCGCCGCGGTGCGCATCGCTCCTCATCCGTGGAACTTCACCCCCATCGGCGCGATGGCGCTCTTCTCCGGCGCTGTGATCCGCGACCGCCGTCTTGCGTTCTTCTTTCCCTTGTTCGCGCTCTTCGTCGGTGACATTTTCGTCGGTTTTCACAAACTCATGTTCATGGTCTACGCCAGCTTTCTCTTGAGTGTCGCCATTGGCTTCTGGCTGCGCGGCCGGCGCACGATTGGCCCTATTAGCCTCGCCACGCTCCTCGGCGCCATCCAGTTTTTCCTTATGTCCAATCTTGCTATGTGGCAATTCTTTGATAGCTTCCCTCATACCGCCTCGGGTCTTCTCTCTTGCTACGTCGCCGGCACACCGCTGTTCTGGAACACGCTGGCCGGCGACGCTTTCTACGCCGTCTTGTTCTTCGGCGGCTTCGCCCTCGCGGAGCGAATGTTCCCCGAGCTGCGCCAATCTCCGATCGAATCGAGGCACTAGCGTGGACACCAGCTCAGGTCCTCGGGTCGGCGTCGGCATCCTCATTCTCGATCACGCAGGCCGCGTCCTTCTTACGCTCCGCAATCTGCCTCCTGAAGCCGGTTGCTGGAGCATCGTCGGCGGCAAACTGGACTATCTTGAGACTCTGGAACAATGCGCCGTCCGCGAAGCTCGCGAGGAAGTGGGCGTGAATGTCCGCATCGATGCGCTTCTCTGTGTGACCGACCATCTCCTGCCCCGGGAAAACCAGCACTGGGTTTCTCCCGCCTATTTGGGGCGGGTTTCCGACGGCGAAGCCAAGAATTGCGAACCTCAGAAGACGCTCGAGGTTCGCTGGTTCCTACTTAGCGATCTCCCGCCAAATCTCACCATAACCGCACGCAACGCCATCCGCGCCCACACTCAGCGCCACTCTTCACCAGCCCGCGCCCACCCGGCGTGATGCTATAATCTTTGTTCCCTTATGGCGAAATCCGCTCCAGAGGCTGTCTCGCTTGGGCCAGAAGTGCTCGCGAAATACGAGCCCGTCATCGGTCTGGAAGTCCACGTCCAGCTCTTGACAAAGACGAAGATTTTCTGCGGCTGCTACACGCGCTTCGGCGATCCGCCGAACACCAACGTCTGTCCCGTTTGCCTCGGCCTTCCCGGCACGCTGCCCGTGCTCAACAAGCGCGCCGTGGAAATGGCCATGCGTGCTTCGCTCGCACTGAACTGTACTGTTCACGATCATTCGCGCTTCGCCCGCAAAAATTATTTCTACCCAGACCTCCCTAAGGGCTACCAAATCTCCCAATACGAATTGCCGCTCGCCACCAACGGCTGGCTTGAAATCGAAGTGGATGGGGCAAGAAAACGCATCGGCATCACCCGCCTTCACCTCGAAGAAGACGCGGCAAAAAATCTTCACGAAGGCTTTTCGCAATCCGCGACCAAAGCCTACATTGACTACAACCGCTGCGGCACCCCGCTCGTTGAAATCGTTTCAGAGCCGGACATCCGCACGCCAGAGGAGGCTTACGCCTATCTCACGGCGCTTCGCCAAATCATGCTTTACACCACCGTCAGCGATTGCAACATGGAAGAAGGTTCGCTCCGCTGCGACGCCAACGTCAGTGTGCGCTTGCGCGGCTCGAAAGAATTCGGCACCAAGGTCGAAGTCAAAAACCTCAACTCCTTCCGTTATCTCCAAAAAGCCCTGGAATTCGAAATCGGGCGCCACATCAGCGTTCTCGAATCCGGCGGCCGTATCTCACAGGAGACGCGCCTCTGGAATCAAGCCGAAGGCCACACTGTCTCCATGCGTTCCAAGGAAAAAGCCCACGATTACCGCTATTTCCCGGAGCCGGATCTCCTCCCCGTGCACGTCAGCGCCGCCTGGCGCGAGGAAGTTCTTCGCACCCTCCCCGAGCTTCCCGAAGCCAAACGCGCCCGCTTCGTCACTTCCTACGGCATCACCCCTTATGACGCCGAAGTCCTCACGAACACGCAAGCTCTCGCTGACTATTTCGAATCCGTCGTGAAGGCTGGCGCCCCCGGTAAAGCCGCTGCCAACTGGATACAGACGGAACTTCTGCGCGGTTTAAAGGATTCCGGCAAGGAGATTGACGCAAGCCCTGTCGCTCCCCAAGCCCTCGCCGAACTGGTAAAGTTCGTGGAATCTGGAAAGATTACTGGCGCCATTGGAAAGAAAGTTTTCACCGCCATGTTCGAATCGGGCCGCAGCGCTTCCGAAATCATCGCCGCCCAAGGTCTCGGCGACCAGGTCAGCGATGCCGCCATCGAACAAGCCGCCCGCGAAGTTGTCGCCAAGAATCCCGACAACGTCGCCAAATTCAAAGCCGGTAACGAGGGCGTCTTTCAATTTTTCGTGGGTCAAGTGATGAAAGCGACTCGCGGTCAAGCCAACCCCCAGGCCGTGAACAGTATTCTCAAGAGGCTACTTGCCGAAACAAAGTGAGGAGTCCGAACGTCTTGACTTATAACAGGAAGTGAGGCCCCAAGGGAAGCGCTTTGATTCTGAGGCGATCCGACGAGGATCGGCGAAGACCGCTTTCTCTCCGCGCGGTTTTTGCGCGGAGAATCTCAACGTGAGCGTCGAGTCAAAACGATCGGGTTTAGCATTACACTCGAAGCGAACGAGGAAAATCTAATGCTGAAAGTTGGCGACAAAGTCCCTGCCTTCCGTCTTCCATCGGACGATGGCAAAGACGTCGATCTGAAGGACTTCCAGGGCCGCCGCGTCCTGCTCTTCTTCTACCCCAAGGCCAACACTTCCGGTTGAACGATCGAAGCGTCCGAGTTTCGCGACGCAAAGAAACAATTCGACAAGCTCGATGTGGCTATCCTCGGCATGAGCGCCGATTCCGTCAAGGCCCAGGCCTCGTTCAAGGCCAAGCAAAAGCTCAATTTTCCCTTGCTCAGCGACTCCGATCACAAAACTATCGAAGCCTTCGGCGCGTGGCAACAAAAGCAGTTTATGGGCCGCAAATCCATGGGCATCGTCCGCAGCTCGTTCCTCATTGGCAAAACTGGCACGGTCGAAGCCGTCTGGCCCCTCGTGAAGGCCAAAGGCCACGCCACCGAAGTCCTGAAACGTATCTCAAGCCAGTAGTCCTTCGCCCCATATTGCTCTTGCAAATCCGCCTTGGTTCAGTTGATCGCTACAGCTGCCTTCGTCGTAAACGTCAGGCGCGTTTCCGTGGGATACTCGATATCTTTCTTTCCCGTGGCCGCGGCGCCCGCGGTACCGGCTCCGGCACCAGCCGCTGCTCCGATCGCTGCTCCCTTGCCGCCACCGGCCAGCGCACCAATCGCGGCACCTCCAGCCGCGCCGCCGCCGATGAATCCGGCATCGCGTTTACCCTTCCCCTTCTCGGTTCTGCCGACGGAGCTGGTAGCAAGCGTGTACGTCTTGCCATTCACTGTGACTGTCCGCAGCCGTAGGTACAGCTTCGCTGGCGTCGAAAGCCGCCCTGAAGCCTGCACGCTAACCACCGACAGCTTGGCAGACGAATGCTTGGGAATGATGACTTTGCCGTCTGCTGTGACGTCTTCTGAGACCGTGGCTGGTATAGTTTGGCCGACCTTGGCCGTCTTGGAGCTTACGGACTGATCGATTACGACATGAATGGGAGTGCTTTGCGGAATCGTGCCGCCCGCTTGCGATAACGCCGGCAGCAGGAATACAAGCGTCAGAAAGGTACTGGTCGTACGAATTCGAGGATTCATCTCCGTCACCTCCGCCCTGGATTTGGGGCTGTAGAAAAAGTCTACCAGAACCGAAGGAAGGGAGCGCTCCGAGCCGCGCCTCGCGTGCTAGAGGTGAAACACGAGTTCATCGGACCCCGGCGATTTCGGCTCAACGTACAGATTGTCAATCAATCGCGTCTTGCCGATGAATACCGCAAGAAGCACGTAGCAGGCTTTGCTGAACCGCACGACCGGCTCGAAGGATTCCGCGTCAACAACTTCGGCGTAATCCACCGCCGCTAGCCGTTCTGAATCGAGTTTGCGCCGTAAACTAGTTTGCAGCTCTAGCGCATCCCGCGTGCCCGCGGCCAGTTCATTTTTCGCGGCGTCCAGCGTGCGATGTAAAACCGTAGCAGCCTTGCGCTCATCTGCGCTCAGATATACGTTCCGGGAAGAAAGCGCCAAGCCGTCCGCTTCCCGCACGATCGGGCAGACAATGACTTCCGAATCCAGATTTAGATCCCGCGTCATTTCCGCGACGATTCGCGCCTGCTGCGCATCCTTCCGTCCGAAGTATGCAAAATTCGGCTGCACGATCTGCAGGAGCTTCATCACGACGGTCGCGACGCCGCGAAAATGGCCCGGCCGCGAACGCCCTTCGAGCCTTTCGCTCAGCCCTTCAACATGGACGTACGTCGAGAAATCTTTCGGATAAATGTCCGCCGGCTCCGGCGCGAAGAGCGCGTCCACTCCCGCATCTTTCAGCTTTTCGCTGTCGCTCTCAAGCGTGCGCGGATATTTTGAAAAGTCTTCGTTCGGCCCAAACTGTTTCGGATTCACAAAAAGGGATGCGATCACCGGCGAGCAATCCCGTTTCGCCCGCTCAATGAGCGATAAATGCCCTGCATGCAGCGCGCCCATCGTCGGCACCAGCCCAATGATGCGATTCTCCGTGCGCGCTCGCCGCGCCATCTCCTTCATCCATGCGATCGTTCGGATAGTCTCCACTGGGAAGGATTCGAAGCTCGAAACTACGCGCCCGCCGCCGTCGAGCGCTCGCGATAGAAGTGCATGAGGTCCGTCAGGATCGGCTGCGCGCCAAGCTGCCGTAGAAGAGTCGTCACCTGCCCGCGGTGATAGGTTCCGTGATTCACCAGATGCTGCATCGACTGCCACAGCGGGTTGCGATACATGCCGAATTTCAGCGTCTTGTATTCCATCACGCGATCGAGGTCCGTCTGTGTCAACCCTCGCACGAAGCCGAGCAACCGCGCCTCGTGCTCGCTCCATCTCTCTCGCAGGCTCGCCACATCCTTGAACTGTGTTGTATCCGGCAGAGATGCCGGCGAGCGTCCCTGAAAACGCTCTAGCCACAGCCATTCGGAACCATAGATATGCGCGAGCGTGTCGCGCACGGTTCCGAAACTTGATCCCATCGCCTGTACGAACTGCTCCGCGGAAAGCTTGGAAGCAGCTTCCAACTGGCGATGGTTCGCCCAGGCATTGTAATCGTACAGCACGCGCATTTCATCCGGCGTCATGGCAGGCTCCTCTTGGAACGGTAGTCTTCTCGGATGGTTCAGCTCGCGATGAAAATGGTTTTGCGGCCCTTCGTCTTACTTTGTTGCCCGCTTTCTACCAATCGCCGTCACTGTTGACGGGCGCCTCTTTCTGCTCCATCGCGATCTGCGTCGCATGGTAGGACTCGCCGTCCGATGGAAATGTTCCTCCGCGGACGTCGGCGCAGTATTCGCGCACCGCATTGGAAATCACTTCTCCGGCGTTGGCATACTGCCGCGCAAATTTTGGCGTTTGACCAAAAGTAAGCCCCAGCAAATCGTGCGTGACGAGAATCTGTCCGTCGCAATCCGGCCCGGCGCCGATGCCGATGGTGGGAATACGCAGTTCCCGCGTAATTTGTCCCGCCAGTTCGCGCGGCACCGCCTCCAGAACGACCGCAAAAGCTCCCGAAGCCTCCACCGCGCGAGCGTCGCGGATCAGCTGCTCCGCGGCATCAGGCGTTTTCCCTTGCACGCGGTACCCGCCCAGCGCATTCACCGATTGCGGGGTCAAGCCTACGTGCCCCATCACCGGAATCTCCGCCTCGGTCAGCCGCGCAATTAATTCCAGCCGGCGTTCCCCGCCTTCTACCTTGACCGCTTCCGCGCCCGCTTCTTTCACAAAACGCATGGCGTTGTGGAGCGAATCCGCGATGTCCGTATGATAACTGCCGTAAGGCATGTCGGCCACGAGAAGCGCGCGGCGCGTCCCGCGGCGAACGGCCCGCGTGTGATGCAACATCTCCTCGATCGTGACGGAGAGCGTGTTGTCATGCCCGAGCGCGACCATGCCGAGCGAATCGCCGACGAGAATCACGTCCACACCGGCTTCATCGAGCAGTCGCGCGGTCGGATAATCGTACGCCGTCAAACATGTAATTTTTGGTGAATCGGAATGAGATCCTGCAGACCGGGCCTTGCGCTGCAGGAGATCGGGTGCGGTGATTTTACCGTTCCCAGGACTAGGAACAAAACTCATGATGGCCTCCGGTGCCGCTCCTTGACCGCAGGATGCAGCCCTGTACCTTCTCGAAGGATAACAAACTCCGATTCGAATAACCACAAATTTCGATAATGCACAATTGGCGAATCACATCAGCCAGATGTCTGCGTGGGGGTTTTGTGTCGCGGTGCTTGGGAGCGGCCTTTCCATTGGCCGCCGCGGCCGAGCCAATAGCGCACGGCGGAAGCGCACGTCGCATAGCCGTAAAAGGCGGCTGCGAACGGCAGCGTCAATGCCCAGGCGGGGGAAAGGTTGTAAAATTTCACGGTCAGGAGAAAGGTAACCGTCATCAGGGAAATGGCAGTGCTCCCCAGAATCCACGCCGGATCCTCCATAGTGAAAAAAGAAATCCATGGGAGCAGATACGTTGCGAACAGTCCGATCAGTGTTCCGATCAACAGAAAAAAAGAATAGCGGAGTTGCGTGAAAGCAGTGCGCGCGATAAGGTCGCGAATTTCAGAAAAACTGCCGTAGCTGCGCAGGCTCACGCTGGCGCGGGTAAGACCCATCCAGATTTCCCCGCCGCCGTGCTTGACGGCGCGGGCAAGCGCGCAGTCGTCAATGACTTGGTTTCGAATTGCGGAGAAGCCGCCGACGCGTTTGAGCGCTTCGCGGCGCAACAAAATGCAGCCGCCCGCGGCGCCGGCAGTGCGCGAACCTGAATCCGCAATCCATTGCGGCGGGTACAGCATGAGAAAGAAATATAGAAACGGCGGGATCAGCAATCGTTCAGGGAAAGTCTTCGCTTGCAGCAAAACCATCAGCGAAGCGAGGTCGAGCGAATCTCTTTCCGCGCGGAACACGAGGCGCCGCAACGTCTCCGGCGCGTGCACGATATCCGCATCGGTGAACCAAAAGAAGTCCGGCGCAGTCGCGGACGCAATTCGAACGCCTTCATTCAGCGCCCAGAGTTTCCCAGTCCAGCCCGACGTCAAGCCTGCAGCGGTGTGAACTGTCACGCGCCCGGTGGCGCCAGATTCTTCGCCAGCTTTCCGCGCGAGTGCCGCCGTGCCATCTTCACTGTGATCGTCAACAACAATGATCGAAAAATCGCCGGGATAATCCTGCTTCGCAAGGAAGGCTATTGTTTGAACGATGGACTCAGCTTCATTGCGAGCTGGAATGATTGCCGCAACGCGCGGCCAGCAAGCGAGCGGCTGCGATTCGATCTTGTCTTCGTCCAGCCGCCAGAAGTTTCCGCGCGCTAAAGCGAGATAAATCCAAATAGCCAGTGGAACGGCAGAAATAAGCGTCGACGTCAGAGGCACGCGCTATTTTGCAATAACCCGGGAACGGAACGCTATGCCAGATCTTCGACGCGGATGGGCAGCCGCCGGATGGGCTTTCCGGTGGCCGCGAAAATCGCGTTGCACACTGCAGGTGCAATTGGCGGGGTGCCCGGCTCGCCGCAGCCGCCCGGCGCCTCGTTGCTCGGCACGATGTGGACTTCCACTTTTGGCATTTCGTTCAGACGAAGCATTTCGTAATCATGGAAATTGCTCTGCTGGACGCGGCCCTTAGCGATAGTGATTTTTCCCTTGAGCGCGGCAGTGAGGCCGTAGACGATTCCACCTTCCATTTGCGCGGCAACCGTTTCCGGATTCACGTAACGGCCGCAATCGACGGCGCAGACGACGCGGTGGACTTTTACGCCGGAACTTTTATTGAAGCTGACTTCCGCGACCTCCGCCACGTAACTGCCGAACGATTCGACAACCGCAATACCGCGCGTGCGACCGGCCGGCAACGACTGCCCCCAACCCGCTTTCGAAGCGGCAAGTTCCAGAACGCCAAGATGACGCGGTGCGTTGGCGAGCAGCTTGCGGCGGAATTCGAACGGATCCTTGCCGGCCGCCTTCGCCAGCTCTTCGATGAAACATTCCGTGATAAAGCCGTTCTGCGAATTGCCAACGGAGCGCCAGAAGCCCACGGGTACGCCCGTTTCCGTGAGAACATACTCGACGAGAAAATTCGAAATGGCGTACTTGCTGTTGGCCTGACCCTCGACCGAAGAATCGTCAATGCCGTTCTTCACCGAGCCGGGGAAGAAGCGCGACATGATCGAGGGGCTGACGATGCGGCTCTTCCACGCCACGGGCCAGCCATTGGAATCGAGGCCCGCTACGAGCTTGCAGTAAACCGCGGGGCGGTAAAAATCGTGCTGCACGTCGTCTTCGCGTGACCACGTCACTTGCACCGGTGCGGCGACAGCTTTCGAAACTTCCACGGCTTCCGCGATGAAGTCCTGTTCCGCGCGGCGCCCAAAGCCACCGCCGAGATAGGTGGTGTGCACGCGGACTTGTTCGGGTTTCAGCCCGGTGATTTTTGCGCCAGTCATTTGCACGAACGTCTGGAATTGCGTGGGGCCGTAAATGTCGCAACCATCGGCACGAACATCCGCGGCGCAATTCATGGGCTCCATGGTGGCGTGCGCAAGGAAAGGAACTTCGTAGACGGCTTCCACTTTTTTCGCGGTTCCCGCGAGAGCGGTTTCGACGTCGCCATCCTTCCGCGCGATGGCACCCGGCTGTTCGGCGCGTTCCAGGTAAAGCTTGCGAATGGACTCCGATGAGACCGCGGCATTTGGACCTTCATCCCATTCGATTTGCAGCGCGCGGCGTCCTTCCATCGCCGACCAGGTGTTGTCCGCGACCACGGCGATCCCGGAAGAAATCTGCACGACCTGCTTCACTCCGCGGACAGACTTAGCCTTTGTAGCGTCGAAACTCTTGATCTTGCCGCCGAAGATAAGGCAACGCGCCACCACGGCATGCTGGATATTCGGAAGCCGGACGTCGATTCCAAAGCCAGCCTTTCCGTTTATCTTTTCGGGAGTGTCCAGGCGCTTGGTGGGCTTACCAATGAATTTGTAGTTTTTGGGATCTTTGAGCGCAGGATTGGCAGGCACGGGAAGCCTTGCGGCCTCTTCAGCCAGCGAGCCGTAACTCAGCCGCTTGCCTGTCGCGTTGTGCACGACGGCGCCATTTTCCGCGTGACACGCGGACGGCTCAACGTACCACTGCTTCGCGGCTGCGGCGATGAGCATTTCGCGCGCGGCGGCGCCCGCCTTGGCCAGAGGGCCCCAGGAAGCGCGCACGCTGGTGCTTCCACCGGTGCCCTGAAGGCCGAACAGAGGATTGAAATATTGCGGCGCAGCAGGCGCGAACTCCGCCTTGACTTTTTTCCAGTCGAGCTCAAGCTCCTCGGCCAGCAGCATGGAGAGAGAGGTGACGACGCCCTGCCCCATCTCAGATTTGTCGATCAGGATGGTTACGTTGTCGTCCGGAGCGATGCGAACCCAGGCGTTCAGGCTTACCGGCTCCGATGGCGGTGCGGCGGCTAGTGCTTCGAGTTTCGACGGCAAATAAAATCCGATGACGAGTGCCGTGCCACCGGCCGCGCTTTTTTTCAGGAATTCGCGGCGGTGAAGAGTTCCTGCTGGGGACATAAGAGCCTCCGTGCTCGACTAAATTTCTGTTTACGCGACAAGGATTCCAGAAACCCGAATACTTAGGCCAAATCTTCGCTGCGAATCGGCAAGCGGCGAAGACGCTTCCCCGTTGCAGCGAAGATAGCATTGCAAACGGCTGGAGCCACCACCGGCAATCCGGGCTCACCGATTCCGGTGGGCTCTTCCTTGCTCATAATCACGTGAACTTCAGTTTTCGGAGTTTCGTTCATGCGCGGCATCTGGTAGTCGTTGAAATTGGATTGCTCGACCCGGCCTCGGCTGATGGTGATCGCGTCATGCAGAGCGGCGGAAAGGCCATAGATAGCGGCACTTTCGACTTGAGCGCGGACGCCTTCGGGATTGATCGGGCGGCCGCAATCTACCGCGTAGACGAGGCGATGAACTTTGATGGCGCCCTTTTCGGCGGAAGCCTCCGCGACGCACGCGGTGTAGGAATTGAAAGAATAAAATGCGGCGATACCACGCCCCTGGCCTTTCGGTAGCGGCTTGCCCCAGCCAGCCTTCTCGGCGGCGAGTTGCAGCACGCCCTTGAGCCGCGCTGTATCGAGCGGGTGCGAATCGGATTCTTCGCCAAATCGCGGAATTTTCCGGTCCGTGCCGATGAGTTTCAGGCGAAACGCGAGCGGATCCCGGCCGGCAATAGCAGCAAGTTCGTCAATGAAGCTCTCCATGACGAAGCCGCTGCTGGAATGCTCAACAGAACGCCACCAAGCACGCGGCACGCTGGATTCGGCCAACCTGTACTCGAAGCGAATATTCGGCGTGGTGTAGGGAACGGTAGCGCCGCTGCCAAACTCACCCAGCCCCGGATCATCCGCGCCTTTCTCGTTCCACTTGGCAGCGATGGACGTCGAGGTCTGGAAATGCTTCCAAGCGGCAAGATTCCCGTTGGCATCCAGCGCGCCCTGCAATTTGTGATAGGACGCGGGGCGATAGAAGCTGTGCTGCATGTCATCTTCCCGGGTCCAGAGAACCATGACCGGCTTGTCCGTGGCTTTGGCGACTTGCGCCGCTTCCATTACGAAGTCCGCCTGATAACGCCGGCCAAATCCGCCACCCATCAAGGTGGTATGGACAATCACTTTTTCCGGCGGCAACTTGGCGGCTTCCGCGATGACGGCTTGCGCCCATTGCGGGGCCTGCGTCGGAATCCAGGCCTCCGCGCCGTCGGGGCGGATGTGCACGGTACAATTCATCGGTTCCATGCAAGCGTGAGGAGCGAAGGGAAGCTGGTAGACCGCCTCGATTTTTTTTGCGCCACTTGCCAGGGCGGCGTCCGCATCGCCGTCATTGCGCAACGCCTTTCCCCCCTTGGCGGCGTTGTCGAGAAACTGCTGTTGAAGGCCCGCCGTCGATTCGTTCGCCGCCGGGCCTTCGTCCCATTTCACAACGAGGGCTTTGCGGCCTTGGATGGCGGCCCAGGAATTATCCGCGAGGACGGCGATTCCGCCGGTGCTGGATGCGCCTCTTCCGCTGGTTTCGAATTGGATTACGTCGCGGACACCGGGGGTCGCTTTCGTTTTCTTGGCATCAAAGGAGGCAACCTTGCCTCCGAAGACCGGGCACCGTGCAACGACAGCGAACAACATGCCGGGCACGCGGGAGTCAATCCCGAACTTAGCAGCGCCCGTCGCTTTTGCGGCGCCTTCGAAGCGCCGGGTATCGTGGCCAACGATCGTGAAATCATCGGAGTTCTTGAGCGGAACCTTATTGAAATTCGGAATTGGAAGTTTGGAGGCCGCCTCGACCAGTTCGCCGTAGCGGATGGACCGTTCCGGGTGACCGTGAACGACGTAACCGTCTTTTGCTTTGCAGGTGTCGGGACTTACTTCCCACTTTTTGGCCGCGGCAGCGATGAGCATTTCGCGGGCGGCCGCGCCGGCGCGGCGCAAAGGCAGCCAGGAGCCAGCAACACTGCCGCTGCCGCCGGTGCCTAGATCATAAATTTTTGGATTAGTGGGCGCCTGTTCGACTCTGACCTGCTTCCAGTCCACGCAAAGCTCCTCGGCGAGGATCATAGGAAGGGCAGTCATAATGCCCTGGCCCATCTCGGACTTGCCGAGGATCAGCGTCACGTGATCGTCGGGAGTGATGCGGACCCACGCGTCAAATGGATTGGGAGTCTTCTTTTCCTGGTCCTGCGCTTGATCGGCAAACGCGCGGGGGGAGAGATGGAACCCAACCATGAGGGCCACACCTCCAGCAGCACCCGTCTTGAGAAAATCACGGCGCTTCAGAACAGAAACATTCGCCATTGGGCACCTCGGCAAGCTTTTCGAGAAATGCGATTGCTAATGGGACTAGGCGGCTGACTTGGTCTGGCCGGCGTGCATGGACGCGGCGCGGTGAATGGCCTTGCGGATGCGCTGGTAGGTGCCGCAGCGGCAGATGTTGCCGCTCATGGCGTCATCAATGTCGGCGTCGGTGGGGTTGGGCTTCTTGGAGAGCAGAGCAACTGCGGACATGATCTGCCCGGACTGGCAGTAGCCGCACTGCGGAACGTCCTCTTCCATCCAGGCCTGTTGGACGGGATGGCTGCCGTCAGCAGAAAGACCTTCGATGGTGGTGATTTTCTTACCCGCGACGCTGGAGATCGCGGTGATGCAGGAGCGCGATGCTTCGCCGTTAATGTGCACGGTACAAGCTCCGCAAAGAGCCATGCCGCAGCCGAACTTCGTGCCGGTCATGTTCAGCGTGTCGCGAAGCACCCAAAGCAAAGGCATATCGGGGCTGACGTCGACGGATTGCGCTTTGCCGTTTAAGGTAAAACTGATGGCCATGGAGTCCTCCCTCAAGCAGGCAAATATCCTACAACACTCGGGGCCTGGATGAAAATCCGCAGAAACTCGTTTATGCCGGGCGCAGGTCGGCGGCCCGGATGGGCAGCCGTCGGATCCGTTTACCCGTTGCCGCGAAAATCGCGTTTCCGACCGCTGGGGCAGTGGGCGGCACGCCCGGTTCGCCGCAGCCTCCCGGCGGATCCGTGCTCTGAACAATGTAGACGTCTATGGCTGGCGGGGCGTCGTTCATGCGCAGGACTTCGTAATCGTGGAAGTTGCTCTGGTTGACGCGGCCGTTCGAAACGGTAATTTCGCTCTTGAGAGTCTGCGCCAGGCCGAAGTTAATCGCGCTTTGCATCTGGGCTTCGACGCCGCGCGGATTAATGGCCGTGCCGCAATCGATCGCGCAAACCACGCGGTGGATTCGAATGCTGCCGGAGGAAAGGTCACAGGAAAGCTCTGCGACCTGTGCGACATAGCTGCCATACCCAAAATACGCGGCGATTCCGCGCCCTGCACCTTTCGGGAGAGACTGGCCCCAACCCGCTTTTTCCGCGGCGAGCTCGATGACGCGGCGGCGGCGCGCAACGTCAATGGCAGCGCGATCGCGGCCGAGATCGATCTTGCGCGCAGGCCCGAGAACCGCGAGCAGAAATTCCACCGGATCTCGGCCAGCTGCATGGGCCGCTTCATCCAGGAAGCTGGAGATGGCGAATCCATTGCCGGAATTTTCGACCGAGCGCCAATAGCCGAGCGGCATGCCGGATTGCGCGACTGCGAACTCGAGGCGGAAATTCGGGACGCCAAAGGCGGGAAAGTCCGGGCCATTCACTTCGGCGGCGGCGTTCGCGGAGATGCCGGTGCCACTGTAAAACTGACCGATGGAGGGTGAAGCCGCGCGATGGAGCCAGGAGACGAGATTTTTCTGATCATCCAGGCCGGCGCGAAAAACATGGCGAGCCGCGGGCCGGTAGAAATCGTGATGAATGTCGTCTTCGCGCGTGCAGATAAGTTGCACGGGAGCCTGCACCGCGCGGGACAGAAGAGCGGCTTCGACGGCGTAATCCTGGATCAAGCGGCGGCCGAAAGCTCCGCCAATAAAAGTGACGTGAACTTGAATTCGGTTGCGTGAAATGTTGAGAGCCTTGGCGACAGCATCGGCGGCGGCGCCTGGAATTTGCGTTGGCGCCCAGAGCTCGCAGGAATCCCCGCGCACGTGTGCGGCGCAATTGACAGGCTCCATGGCGGCGTGGGCGAGAAAAGGAACTTCGTAAGTAGCTTCGATTTGTGTAGTGGCGGCGGCGTGAGCCTTGTCAAAATCACCGTCGTTGCGAATGAACGCAGCGGGCCTGGTGGTGAGCGCGGCCAACTGCTCGCGCAGAGAATCGGTGGACTCCTTCGCGAAATCAGTCTCCGACCATTCCACTTCCAGCACTTTGCGGGCCTGCAGGGAGGCCCAGGTGGAATCGGCAACGACGGCGACCCCGGAGCACGAGAAATTGCGGCTGCCCGGGCCGGATACTTCACCGAATTGATGCGTGAGATGGATCGCGGGGACTTCAAGGACTGCGCGGACGCCGGGCATAGACTTGAGCTTGTCGGCGTTGAAGCGACGAGGCGTTCCCCCGTAGACGGGGCAGCGTTCGATGGAGGCGACCAACATTCCGGGAATTCGCGTGTCGATCCCGAATTGCGCAGCTCCAGTGATTTTTGCTTTAGTGTCCGTGCGGCGAGTCGGCTTACCGATGAGCGTAAACTCAGACGGTTTCTTCAGTGGCGGATCGGCGGGAGGTTTCTGGGCGGAGGCGGCCGGGAGGAGTTTTTCAAAGGCGAGCTTGCGGTGGGTGGGTGGATGAAGGACGAAACTATTTTCTGCGGGGCATTCAGAAGGTGAGACGTTCCATTGCGCCGCAGCGGCAGCGAGAAGCATCTCGCGGGCAGCAGCGCCGGCTTTGCGAAGATCGGCGTAGGATCCGCGAACGCTGTAACTCCCGCCGGTGGTCTGATCGCCGAAACGAGCGTCGAGGTCGCCTTGTACCACGGTGACGCGGGCCCAGTCGCAGCCAAGTTCCTCCGCGACCAGCATGGGAAGTGAGGTGCGGACGCCCTGGCCGAATTCAGAACGGGCACACCAGATTTTGATTTGGCCCCCAGGATCGAGTTCGAGGTAGGCGTTTGGGGCAAAAGAAGCGCCGAGGGAATCCGCCAAGTTGGCACGGGAATCCGGCAAGTAAAAGGATACGACCAGACTGGCGCCGGCCACAGCGGAGGTTTTTAGAAAAACACGGCGCGAAACAGTTGAGCGCATGATACAGCCCTTGACGAATCAGACGTCCAGAATTCCCCGGCGTGAGCAGCTTCAGTTGCCTTCGACGGGAGCGGGCTTAGGCGGCGCTTTGGGGGATGGTGGGGAAGATTCCGGCTCGACACCGCGCCAGCCTACAGGCCGGCCGCTGACGGCTTCCTTCACGGAGCGAAACAGAACGACGTACATCAACTGGCGGTAGTAGAAACGCTGCAGCAACACCGGAACAAGCAGGGTCCAATCCTCTTTGCGCTCGAGGGCAAAGGCGATGACGCAGGTCAAAACGTCGATGAGCAAAAACCCGATGAAGAAAAACACGGATCGCAGCAAGTCGTCGGTGGACGCCTGAACCGTGGGCAGCCAGGAGAAGTGCCATTTTTCGAGCGCCCACAACACCACCGAGCCGAGAAACAACAAGTCAATGATCGGAGAAATCAGCGGCAACACAAGCTGGAAGACAAAAATGTTGGGCAAGGCCACCCAACCCAGTGTGCCGTATTTCGGGCGGAACAACGTGCTGCTGTGCTTCCAGAATGATTGCAGCGTCCCAAAGGTCCAACGGAAGCGCTGGCGGATGAGCTGTCCCGCTGTTTCCGGCGCTTCGGTCCAGGCAATGGCTTCTTCTTCATAGCTCACACGCCATCCCAGTCGGCGAATGGCGATGGTAAGATCTGCGTCTTCCGCCACGGTGTCCGCGGTGATGCCGCCGGCGGCGTCAATGGCCTTCTTGCGCCACGCGCCGAGTGCACCCGGCACGACGGTGATGCAATTGAGCAGGTCGAATGCGCGCTTCTCCATGTTCTGGCTGGTAATGTATTCGAGCGCCTGCCAGCGCGTCAGCCAGCGCGAACGATTGCCGACCTTGACGTTGCCCGCTACGGCGCCAGTTTTTGGATCGGAGAAATGCCGAACCAGCTTGCTGATGGCATCCGGCTCGATTTCCGTGTCAGCGTCGATGGTTACGACAATATCCGTTCCGGCCTCGGCCATAGCGAGGCTGAGCGCGGCCGCTTTTCCGCGGTTAATCTGATGGATGATGCGCACGCGCGGCTCGCGCGAGAAGTTGGCATCCAGCAACTCGCGGGTCCTGTCCGTGGAGCCGTCGTTGACCACGATGATTTGCAAATCCTTCCAATCGGAAAGAAGGACGGACGCGACAGTCTGCACGATCACGCTCTCTTCGTTATGCGCGGGGATCAAAACGGCGACGCTCGGCCGCGGATCCGGAATCACCGTGTGATCCGGGCGCAGCTTCTCAATTAAGGCAAGGATGCCGATAATCAGCGTGCGGCCGCTGACGAGAATGATGCCGAGAATGAATGTCGTCGTGATCAGCACCCAAAACCAGTGATAAATACCGAAGATGAAGCCGTCGGCGCGCGCTTCGAATTGTTCTTGCGAGGAAAGAGGCAGCATGACCTGGGCGCGCGTTTTGCCGAGCAGATCAGACACGGAAACAAATTCATAGCCCTTCGCGCGAAGGACGTCGATCATTTGCGGGAGGGCGGCGACGGTCTGGCTGCGGTTTCCGCCTCCATCATGAAGGAGGATGATGTTGCCCTTCGGGGCTTCACGCAAAACGTTCTCGACAATCTTCCCAGCCGGCAGAGGAACGCCCGGAGTGACTTGGCTCCAATCGTTCGGGTCCACTTTCTGGCCGATGATTATGTAGCCCATATCCTGGGCGGTCGGGAGGTGCGCGACTTCTTCTGCGAATTCAGGCTGGTGGTCAATGCCGTAGGGCGGGCGGAAGAGAATGGGCTTTACGCCGAGAATGCTTTCAATCAGGCGCTCGGTCAGATTGAGCTCCCAGCGAATTTGCGTTGTGGAGAGGTTGGAGTTCTCCCAATCCGGATGCGTGTAGGTGTGATTGCCGATTTCGTGGCCTTCGGCGTATTCGCGGCGCAGCAGTTGCGGCCACTTGTTGGCGTCTAGTCCAATCACGAAAAATGTCGCTGGCACATTTTTCTGCTTGAGAACGTCGAGTATCTCCGGAGTCCACGAGGGGTCCGGACCATCGTCGAAAGTCAACGCTATCTTCTTTTTTGCGGCTCCGATTTGATCGATGTGATAGGAAAGCGGATACGCGTCGTACTTCTCGGCGGTAAAAAGATCGGCCGTGGGGTCGTAAGTAAAGCTGCGCTTGCCGTGTTTCGGTGTGTCGAGGAAGTGCCAGACATCACCGTCGCCTTCGAGGATTAAGTCCGGCCCCGGAGGAAGGTCCGTCAATTTTTGCCTGGCCGCATCGTCGGGCCGGGTGGCATCCCAGATCGGCCAGATGGAAGTGTCCGCGGAACCCAAACGCCACAGGGCCGTGCCCTGCACACCCAAGCGTTCGCTGGCACGAATTTCGTTGTAAGCGGTCACAGCGTCAAGCATCCAGACCCGATGCACGTGATCGTGTTCGTCGTAGTAGGAATAATGGGGATTGAGGGACGTAGAATCGAACTCCACCTGGGTCTCGGATTCGTAGGCGCGGAGCAGCGCTTCCTGGATAGTGAGCGACTGGGCCGCCTCGTTGGCTTTTTTCGGAGCTTCCGACCAGTCATAGGCATAACTGCCCACCGCTACAATGATTTTCTGAGCGGGAACTTCATTCAGGATCTGCCGCATGTTTTCGACGAACCAGTCCTGTGAGGCGATGGGGCCGGGAGGCGAAGTAAGCCAGTGCTCGTCGTAGTTCATGAGCACGATGGCGTCGCAGTGCTTTCCGAAAAATTCGTAGTCGTAGGCGTCATCGCGAGCCGGGAGCGCGATCATCAGTTTCAGCCCCACAGAATGCAGGGCGGGCCCCAGCTCCGCGGCGAATTCCCGGAAGTGCACCTGGCTTTCTTCCGGTACCTCCTCAAAATCGACAACGATGCCTGCCTCATGAAATTGCACCGCAAAATCAACGGCGCTGCGCACCAGGCTCTGCCGCGCCGCCGAATTGGCCAGCATTTGCGCCATTTCCTTGACGCGCCATTGGGCGCCATCGTAGTTGTTCAACAGCCCCATCATCGGAAGTTCGATGGGAGGCGTGAGCGATTTCATCCATTGATGGAGCTTGTCTGATCTAAGGATGGCAATCGCTTCTGCCGGTGACGCTTTGACCGTTCTTTGCCCAAGAGGGTCGTAATCCACGACGCTGAGGGCACCATCCGGCGAGACCGCGTGCAATTGCTCGGGGATCAGGAGGTCGATATCTTTGTAATGCTTTTTGAGCGAAGCGAGGCTGTTGGCATCCCAGCTTACGTAAAAGGCGGAGCGCACCGGATCGTAGCTGGCGGGTACGCTTCCGATATTCGCGACGCGACGGCGCCGGCCTTCGCGCACAGGCGCAGCCTTCTTTTTGATTTTCAGCGGATGGTAGCCCGGCTTCGTGTCGGGCAGAAGCCCCGCGGGCAGTTCCACGCTGACGGCGATGGTAACGAAAAAATAGACCAGCAGCGCGGTCAGCAGGACGCCTGAGATTTCCATGACACGGCGCGTGCGGCGCCAACGCACACGTTCCGCGTCGTAGAATATGGGCCTGCGTTCTTTCATGAAACCTTTTAACCTGGCGGCACGGCAGGGGCGGAGCTTCAGGGCAAGGCTGAGTCCGTCTGCTCGAATCCGTCCTCCCTATTGTAAGATGCGTTGCATTGATGAAGCGAATTTTCTCGCATCCCGTGGTCGCATTGGTTGCGGGCTTCGCCTTGCGGCTGTACTTCGTGCTGAAGTTTCCCGCCAATTCCGGCGACACGGTTCTTTACGAACAGATCGCCACGAACTGGTTGAAGCACCACGCTTACGCCATGGACGTGGGCGGTGCCGTCACGCCTGTGGATCTGCGCATGCCAGGGTATCCAGCCTTCCTTGCGATCATTTACGCAGTCACGGGCCGCACGGGCCCTGACGCGCGACTGTGGGTAATGCTTGCACAGGCCGGCGTAGATCTTATTTCGTGCCTGGTGATCGCCTGCCTTGCGAAGCTGCTGGCCAGCCCAGCCGGAGGTCCCACTCCGAACAAGCGGGTCTATTCTGTTGCGCTCTGGTTCGCCGCATTGTGCCCCTTCACGGCGAACTACACGGCTGTGCCGCTGACCGAAGTATTCGCCACCTTTTGGACGGCACTTGCTTGTTGCGCTCTTGTGATTGCTCTTCGGCGAGTTCAAGAGCCGAATTTTCAGTTGAAAAGCGCCCATCCGCCCCTTCGCCAGAGCGCGGGGTATTCTGCGTTGGCGGCGGGATTCATTGTGGGTGCGGGAACGCTCTTTCGTCCGGAAATGCCGATATTGCTTATCGCTGCGGTGGTGGCGTTTGGCGGATGGTTCTTGCTTCGAGGAAATTTCAGGCGTTGGTTCACCGTCAGCATTGTCGCGGGATTGGGATGCCTGGCGGTCCTTACTCCCTGGGCAGTGCGGAATTTGGTGACGCTTGGCGAACCGCAGTTCCTGGCTCCGAAATATTCCAATCTGCCGGGAGAATTGGTCCCCTACGGCTTCATGGCGTGGGAAAAAACGTGGCTCTATCGCGTTCGCGATTGTTACCTTGTGTCATGGAGGCTGAACGAAGAAGCAATTCTTGTGGATGACCTGCCCGCGCGCGCCTTTGATACGCCCGAGGAGAAGCAGCGCGTCGCCGCCATTCTCGAACAATACAACGACGATTTGACGCTCACGGCGGAAGAAGATGCAGCCTTCGCCCAGCTCGCGAAAGAAAGGAATGCGCGCCATCCCCTCCGAACGTATCTTTGGGTACCAGCGGCGCGTGTTTTCACGATCTGGTTCACGCCACGCATCGAATTATTGCCTGTCGCCGGGCACGTTTTTCCTCTTGCGCAGATGCGCGAGGACGACCCGGTAGATCAGGAAGTCACGAGCCTGTTCTTCTTGTTGAATCTATTCTATATGGGGCTGGGGATTTGGGGCACAGTAAAGCTCCGGCGGTCGAATCCAGCGGCATGGCTGGCGTTAACGTTTCTGGCGTTATTTATTTTATTGCGCACGGCGTTTCTGACAACGCTGGAAACGCCCGAGCCGCGCTACGTCCTCGTTTGCTTTCCCGCCCTGATCGCCGCGGGAGCGCAGGTTTTCGCAAGCCGCTCCAATCCGACGTAACACAGACTTCAGTCTATGTCTCTTCTTGCAGTGTCACGCGCACAGGATAATCCTGTGCTTCTACTTTTCCTCGAACGGCTCTGGATGAATCGTGACGCGTGAGATCTGCGGAAATTTTTCCTTAACACGGTCTTCCAGAGCTGCGGTGACGTCGTGGACCTGCGTGATCGGTAGATCGCTCTTCATCGTGCAGTGGCACGACACGAGGATGTGGTGTTCCACCTGCCGGGCACGGACGTCGTGGCAATTCACCAGCTCGTCGAATTCCGCCGGCAGCCGGTTCAGAAAGTCCTCGACGGCTCGCGAGAGCTGTTTCATTTCACCAATCCCCGCATCGGGGGTGGCGATGTGCCGCCCCAGCGGCTCGATGTGGATGTTCACCTCCGCATTCCCGTCGCGCAGCTCGCGAATTTTCTCTTCCAATTCCGTCGCTTGCCGATGCGCATCACGCAGGCTCAATTTCTCATCCACCTCCAGGTGAAGTTCGATGAAGAGTTGCCCAACCTGCTGAACGGCGGAAATGTCATGAATGGCCAGGCCCATGCCTTGGGCCGCGGCGCGAATCGCTTCGAACAGATGTTCTCCCTGCGGGGCACGGGGTTCCGCGTGCACCATCACGTCTGAAGGAACGATTTCGCCGATGCGTTTTTCGATGGCGTCGCTCAGCGCGTGCACTTGCTCGAGGCTGGCGGTCCGCGCCACGCTGACCGTCGCGTCCACAAAGTGGCGATTCCCGGCGCGCCGCACTCGCACGCGGTCCACATCCAGAACGCCTTCCATCCTCGCCACGGCCTTGGCGATCTCCGATTGCAACCCTTGCGGCGCCACGTCCAGAAGAGCGTCCAGCGTGCGCCTGCCGAGTTGCGCCCCAACCCACAAGATGACGGCTGCGACAGCCAAGCCGGCGAGCGCGTCGGCATAAATCAGCCAGGGCACGTTCCATGTCTCGCCAGCCCAGACCAGTCCGATGCCGGTGATGACGACGATGGTGCTCCATACATCCGTGGAAAAATGCAGCGCGTCTGCCTCCAGGGCATCGCTGGAGTATTTTCTTGCGACATATCCCAGAGCGCGCGCGCGTGTGAGATCAATAGCCAAGGCCACGAGGAGTACCAGAATCGCCGTCACGCTGGGCTGGATGTGCACGCTATGGAAAAACAGACGGTCAAACGCTTCGTAAACGATATACAAGGCCGTGAGCGCCAGGAGCCCGGTTTCGACGAACGCGGAAAAGTTTTCGAATTTTCCATGGCCGTAGGGATGCCGCTCATCGGCCGGCTGATCGGACACACGCACGGAGAGAAAGGTGATGATCGCGGCGATCAAGTCGAGCCCGGAATGCAGCGCCTCCGATAACACGCCAAGGCTTCCTGTACGGACAACGAGAAAGGTTTTCAACGACACCAGGAGCACGGCCGAGCCAACGCTCAAGAGCGCGGCTCTTTTTTTTTCGCGGCCTTCCCCGGCTTGATAGATGGCGATCACACCTCGCTTAGACTACCTCAAGTTTCGAGTATTCTTGAGTCAAGTGCGAGCCTCTAGGTTGAATGACTGCAAGCGCCAAAAATTTGCATTTGTGGTATTGAATAGATTTTGATCCAACATACTTACTTATCTACGAAAGTCGTCACTTGCCATTTACGTAGCCGGGTAATAATCTCATCTTGAGAATTATGGAAGGTCAATATGAGGGCTTGCTTTCCAAGTGTCTTGTCCTGCGACGTTGCATCCGTTGGCTGCCATCTGGAATTCAAACGAACTGATCCCCGGGCAACTGTGAGGTGGTCTCGTAGCATGCTCGCGGCATTTTTCCTTGCGGCAGCGTTTCTCATTCTCGTCGTGCCCGGCGCCTACTCGCAGTCCGCTCCAAACTCCGATCCTACCTACGTTACTCTGCGCAACATTACGCTGGGAAGCGAAGCCGTCAACGTCACGAACTTCGATCTCAAACGTGACGCAGGTAAGCTTCGCTTGAATTCGGGCACAGTGTGTTTTGTTCCACCGGTGAACGGCAAGGTTACCGGAGCAGTTTTCGCTGGGGACGGCATTTTCCTGCTGTCGCCGCCCACAGAAACCGAGCAAAAGAGTCTGAGGCTCCTGAGTAAGGAAGATGAATTCAGTGAGAAATTCGAGCGGCTGGTGCTTCGTTTTACAGATTCTACTTACGAAGAAATTAGGAAAGCGGGGACGCCAACCTCCGGCAGTTGCGACGCCGGGCCTCTCAAAGACAGCCAAGGTACAACCCGCCACAAAATCAGGCACAACCTGGAAGCAGAGCTCCTCGGGGAGGTACTCAGTTCCGAGCCTAGGGGTCTCTTCATCGCGTTCATTCACGGTAAGCACTACGATGACAAAGAAATCTATTCGACCGATCCCAACAAGGATTCGAATCAAGTGGAATTCTGGACGTACGACGAGAATAAGATGGGCGACTGGGCTTCTTTCGACTTTACGGAACCCCACGCCACGGGCACCGTCGGCAGAATCATGCGGATTGAACACCACCAGATCGACACCACGCTGGAAAAGAGCGGGACTCTTTCGGGCAAGTCGGCGACCACGTTCGTCTCTCTCCGCAACGGGCTGCGCGTCGTCCCGTTTTCGCTGTTCCGCACCCTGCGTGTGCAGACCGTTACCGCCGAAGGCCAGCCGCTATCCTTCATTCAGGAGGACAAGAACGACGATGCCGATTTTGCGGTGATTCTCCCTAAACCGCTTGGTGCTGGGGAGAAGTTCACTCTCACGACAACGTACAGCGGCAAAGAGGCAGTCACGAACGAAGGCGGTGGAAATTATTTCCCCGTGGCGCGTCAGAACTGGTATCCCAACAACGTGGGCTCGGCGTTTGGTGAGTACGCTTCCTATGACATGACCTTTCGCATTCCCAAGGGCATGAAGATCGCGGCGACGGGGGCTCAGGTCAGCGATTCAAGCGACGGCGGGCAGAACGTCACCGTGTGGAAGAGTGAGGCTCCCCAAACGGTCGCGGGCTTCAATTTCGGCAAATTCAAAGTGGAGGAAGCAAAACTCGCTAAGCCCGAGGTGTTCATCCAGTCGTTTGCCAACGAAGAACCTCCCGACTGGGTCAGCTCGGTGCAGCGGAGCGGGAGCAGCGTGTTAGGTAACATGAACACGACGTTGCTCAACAAAAAGGCCCTCGCCGAAGGTGAACTGGCCGTCCAACTCTATACGGAATATTTCGGCCCGTCGTCTTTTGCGCACATTCAGATAACCCAGCAGACCGCCTGCAACTTCGGGCAATCGTGGCCCGGGCTCGTATGGGTTCCCATCTGCTACTACTTCGATGCAACCGTTAGACACTTCCTTGGCATGGATGCGGGTGACCGCGGTTACTGGAAGGTGGTGACGCCACACGAAGTGGCCCATCAATGGTGGGGCCACACCGTGGGCTTCAGTTCCGGCCGCGACCAGTGGATGAGTGAAGGCTTCGCGGATATGTCTGCGTCGCTTTACCTCAGCATGATCGAAAAAGATCCCAAGAAGTTCCTTTCGTTCTGGAATGATGAACGCCAGTTGCTTCTGGAACGCGACGCGCAGGGCTATCGAGCCATCGATGTGGGTCCGCTGACCATGGGCTACCGCACCAGCAACTCACGCACCGGCTGGGGAACTACCCGGCGCCTTATTTATCCCAAGGGCGCCTACGTCCTGCACATGATACGAATGATGATGTACGACAGCCGTTCCGGGGATCAACAGTTTAAGGAAACTATGCGGGATTTCGTGAATGCCTACCGGGGAAAAGCCGCTTCAACCGAAGAATTTAAGATGATGGTCGAAAAACATATGACGCGCGCGATGGATCTGGATGGCAATCATAAGATGGACTGGTTCTTCAATCAGTATGTCTACGGTACGGGTATTGCCCAGTACAGCTTTCACGCCACGCTGGAGGCGACCCCGGACAGCAAAATGCACTTAAAAGGAGCCCTCGCACGCACAGGCGTCCCCGACTCATGGAAGGACGTCGTCCCACTCTATGCTCACGTCGGAGACAAGATCTTTCGCTTTGGCACCATCAGCGCCACGCATTCTAACGAGCCGCTCGATTTCGTTTTACCGGGGAAAGTCGATCGAGTATCGATCAACGAGTACGATGATCTGCTGGCCGAAATAAAGCAATAGGAACCTAGACTCAGGTAAGCCTGACAGTTCGTGCAGGTAAAGGACTTCAGGCCTAGTGTGGCACGAGAACATTCCGCGGGACAAACCGCAGCGCGGCGGAATTCATGCAGTAGCGCAGGCCGGTCGGTTCGGGCCCGTCGGTGAAGACGTGGCCGAGGTGCGCGTCACACAGTGAGCACTTCACTTCAGTTCGCAGCACGCCGAGACTAAAATCTCTTTTCTCGCGAACATTTTCCTTGGCGATGGGCTCCCAGAAACTAGGCCAGCCCGTGCCAGATTCGAATTTCGTCCTGGAGTCGAAGAGCGCATTGTCGCACGCAATGCAGCGATAGAGTCCGGGAGAATGCTGGTTGTAAAGAGCGCCGGAAAAGGCGAACTCGGTTGCAGCACGCCGTGTGACGTCGTATTGCAGCGGCGTAAGCTGTTTCTTCCACTCCGCTTTGCTCTTCCGAATTCTCGATGTAGTGACTGTTCCGAGCCGTGCGCCATCATCAGCGAATTTCACGATGGTTACCGGGCCCGGATCGTCTTCCGGTTCGTCATTCCCCGCAAAAGCGGAACGGGCGACGCGCTCCACGCCGGCGAGCAGACCGCAAGCAGTAACAGTTGCCGCGCCAAAAATAAGTCCGCGCCGGGTGATTTCATTCATCGCAAACAATCCATGAAGAAGAGTTATTTTGCCGGGCTCATCGGCGGCGGCGGCAAGAGCGGCAGCCGCTTGGCCTCACCGCGTGCGCCCCGGACTTCCAGTTCGTCGAACAAGAGTGACGGCGCAACCATCGAGGCGGGCAACCCTGCCTGCGCCGAACCAAACGCGCCCAGCGCCGTGCCAGCGAAGCCGTTATTCTGGCTCTGCATATAATTAAAAACGAAATTATCGTTGCCAATTCCTGCCAGATTCCGCAAACCGCGCGTGTTTAATCCGGTGATGCGCGCGCCGCGGATGATTTCTTCCCGGCCGCTTTCGGGGTACACCCGGTACACAACTAGTGGGAGACGATCACCTGTTCCCGCGCCGCCACCGTAGCTGGCCAGGAGTTCGGAGAAATCCTCCTGGTGCAGCAAGCTCAAGGCGGGGTTGTCCATTTCCCGCACGACCAGACAATAGGCCAGCTTTTCCGCTCGGCAGGCATTCAGAAATTTGTTCTTCATATCTGCCACTGAAAGTGTTTCCGATGACATGAACCTCAGGTTGCTCATCGTGGGCTTGGCATCATTCAGGAACGCAGCGCGCCCGTGGCCATTAGACTGATCGAAGTCCGGCCCCGGCCTGCGGGACATCAGCTCATTTTTCAGATTGCCGTTTTCCACTAGAGTAACTTTTTGGGCGCGAACTCCCTCATCATCCACGGCATAGCCGCCGATGACCGGCGTGCCGCTGAAATCCTTCGCTCCTGGATCATCCACCAGCGTAACGGTCGGCGGCAGAACGCGCGCGCCCAGCCTTCCCACCCAGTCGCTCTTTCCACCGAGACCGCTGAGGAGCTGTTCCATGACTGGCGTGAACGAAATCGGTGGCCGCGCCCCGTTTAGTGCCGGGCCCAGCACCTGCGCAAGCAGCGAAGCCGCGGCGCGCGACTCGAAAAGCACAGGGCCGGTGTAGTCCTGCGCGGTGGGCGCAGCACGCAGGGCCATTAATTCGGAGCCCGCCACATTCAATCCCTTGCGGACCATGTCCACGTTGGGCAAATCGGCCGGGCGGGCGGCGTACGCGGCGTAAAAGTGATTTAGCGGCACGCCATCGTCGGCAAGGGTGCGCATTCCCGATTCGATCGCGGCAAACCGCCGATTCTGGCGGATTTCTGTGCCTTCGCTGGTCAGCAAATATTCGGTGGCGAAGACGAGGTAGTAGGTCACGCGCGATTCGTGAATCTCTGAGAACGCGCGCAGGGTTGCGGAGGTGTCGCGCGCTTCCTGCTCCCAATTGCGGCTCGTCCAATCCGGCGTCTCCAGCGGTTCGATGAGGTGGACAGGTTCCGCTTTCGAGAAATCATCGATGTTTGACGGGCTGGCCAGGCTGCTCAGATACGCTCGCTTCCTCGAGTGGGTCTCCACCGCTTCCTTGAAGGCCTGATCCGTTGCGATCCACAGATCTTGGCGAAGCGAATCATAATCGCGATCAATGCCGACCGAGCCGGTGGGACCGATGAAGGTGCGGAAGCCATCGTCGCTTACGAAATTCGAGCTGTCGAGTTTGTAGCTGCCCACGCGCGCTGCCACGTTCATGAAACGATTGCGCGTGCGCGTACTGGAGAGCAGCGCTCCATATTCAGCGACCACTTCGCGCACGTCGAGGTCAAGTAAGCGGTACTCGGCGTAATACGGCCGTACGGGCTGCTCCGTGCCCGGAATCATGAGTTCCAGCCGGGTCTTCGTCCGGGTCATCTCATCACGCATCGCTTGCAGCGTGTGATCGTTGTCGTGTTGGGGATCCGCGGGCCTCGCGATTCCACAAGTGAGGGCCACGAGAAGAAAACCTGTTCCTGCGATCCTGGGTATGCGACTCACAGCTGGCCCCCTGTTTTTACGGTATCGTGGGCCGGCGGCGGCAAGATCGGTGGCCGGTCCGTCGAGCTCTCTTTCTTCTGTACTTCCAGTTCCGAGGTTAGGATTGCAGGAGAAGCAGCAGAAACCGGCACTGAACCGGACTCGGCGCCACAGTAACCGTTGAACACTTCCGTCGAATCGCCTGTGGCGACAATCTTCGTCAGTGCTGCGAGCGGGGTACCCACGATATCTACTCCGCGCACTAATTCATCGGGCCGCCCATCAAAAAAGACTTTATAGACCACCAGAGGCAGCACCTGAAAAGCTTGGGGTTGCCCGCGCCCAGTGAACGTAAACCCGCCAGCAATGTCATCAATCAACAACCCATAGGGCTTTCCTTGTGCCTTGATTAATTCGATGAGCTTCGCACGCAGTTCCGCGTTCGTCACCGTCTTGCTGCTCTGCACGATCAGGTTGCCCTGCCTGGAAACCGGCGTGGCACCGAGTTGCCGCCTCCCATGGCCGTTCGAATGCGGAAAGCCCACCAGCGGGGAGCGCGACATCTCAAAATTTTTCAAAACGCCGTGATCCACCAGCGTCACGCGCTGTGCGGGCACGCCTTCGTCGTCGAACTGGAAGTAGCCCAGGAGGTCCTGCGTGCCCAGCTTTTTCATCGTGGTGTCGTCGGTGATGCTCAGGAAGTCCGGCAAAATCTGCTCGCCCACTTTTTTCGAGAAGGTTTGCCCCTCGGTCACGTCTTTTTGCCGGTGGCCCTCCGCTCGATGACCAAACACTTCGTGGAAGAAGACCGCCGCCGCGCGGCCCGTTAGCAGCGCGGGACCCACGGTAGGATCGTTGATGGACGCGGCGACCAATCCTTCCAGCTCCTTCCGCATGGTTGCTTCCGCGGCGTAAACGGCCTTGTCGTCTGGAGTATCCTTCACGTCTACCCAATCGAAGTTGTAATAGCGGTCAATGTCCATCCCGTCCGGCGCCTTGCCCTGGATGAATAGCTCCAGGCGGTAGCGAATCTGTCCGAACTGGAGTTGCGTTCCTTCGCTGGTCACTTGAAAAGTGTTTTGAGCTTGCGCGGAAAAAGTGACGATGGAATTGATGATGGCGGTCGAATCGCGGAATGCCTTGGTATATGCGCGAGCCTTTTCTTCCCACGGTTTGCGGTCCACGGAAATCGAAACTGGCGCATCGATGTAGACATGCGGTTGTTCCTTCGAAAAGTCCGGTGCGCGGCCCTCGACGGTCTCCACCTTGACCTCTTTTCCGGTCTTGATCTTGATCAGCGCCTCGGATGCCGCCCGGTATTGCTTGTCGGTTTCCAGCCAGATCGCGCGGCGCAATACCTCTGCGTCGTCGTCGATTGGCACGGGTTCGCCCGGTCCGCCGCTTTGCATTTGCCGCTCCCCGACCTTGTGCGTATTGTCCAGCTTGTAGTCGCCCGTACGCACCGAAACTTCCAGCCAGCGGTTGCGCGCTTCATTGCTGTTCAGCAGCGCACCATTTGAACCCGAGACATCCACGCGTTGCGTCTCGGTGACCGTATATCCCAGGTAGTATCCCGGGGGGTCCAGCGCGCTCAGTGCCTTCCAGGAGCGGTCCAGCTCAGCTTGCAGCGCCGCGAGCAAGGGAGTACGTTTTCCTGGTGCGTCGGGTGGCGCTGCTTGCGCCAGTTGCACCGTGCCTGGGCCCAGGATCGCAAAGAGATTTAATACACAAAGGACTGGCACTACGCGACTACGGATGGATATGGTCAAGGGAGCCTCACTCACTATTTAACGCCACCGCGAAACAACCAGTGTACGCCACCGGAGAGGGGCATACAAATTGTGCCAGGAGCTCCTGTTTCGCAGAAGATCGCGGCTCATTTGCTTAGATGCTTTTTGCTCGCGTTGACACTGCTTTGACGTGCCGCTAGACCGAAAAGAGTACTAACCCTCCCCGCATACACAGTTCCGCGGTAGCTCAGTGATGGAGCGTTCGGCCGTTAACTATGCGGCGGGATAACATGAGCCTTTGTTTGGCATCGGTTAGTTACCAATCTATCTGCTCCAATGTCCCCCAACCGATCGCAACTCGGGATCAGGCTAATCTCCTCCGCGCCGACTTCTTTCGAAGTCCCAAACACCTCAAAAGACGGCTGCGCATGTTCCATGCTATCTTCTCTTTCCATGTTGTTCCTGGGTGGCTTTGAGGAATCACCTTGAACGAAGTAAAGAATACTTCGTAACTGATTGACCTACAATGAGTTATACATGGAAATAGCACTATATACTTGTCTTAACACAGCACAATTAACTTGTAATTACACGGCATAATATACTTGCATTCACATGGCACGATTGACTTGTAACAACACGGCATCATATACTTGTGCTCACCCGCCTCAACAAACTCGCAATTGCCTATGAACGATGGGAGGCTTCATGCCCTCGCCAAACGAAAAACTGGCTGAATCCCTTGAAGCGCTTAAGGCACTCCAGGAAGGTAACCGGCGTGTGTTCCGTTCCGACGACCTAAGCCGAGTTCACCGCGAACGCCTGGTGGAGAACGGCTTCTTGCAAGAAGTCATGAAGGGCTGGCTGATTTCGTCTAGCCCCGACGCACAGCCTGGCGAGAGCACCCCTTGGCATGCCTCGTTCTGGGAATTCTGCGCACGCTACTGCGACGAGCGCTTTGGCGAACAATGGCACCTGTCGCCGGAGCAGTCCCTTTTTTTGCACGGCGAGAGAACGGTGATCCCGGATCAACTGGTTGTACACAGTCCGAAAGCGACGAACAACGATATCAAGCTTTTGTTCGGCACCACGCTCTACGATCTGAAAGTTGCCGAGATGCCCGCGACCGCGGCTCTTATGGTGAGGGATGGATTGCGTCTGTTTTCGCCAGCGGCGGCATTGGTGCGTGTGCCCGAATCATTTTTTCTGCTGTACCCCCTCGAGACGCAAGTGGTGATGGCCAGCCTCGCTGACGCCTCGGACCTGCTTCGGCTTCTCCTGAACGGTGGCCATTCCGCGAAAGCCGGTTATCTTGCCAAAGCCTTCCGCCAAACCGGGCGCGGCGAACTCGCGGACGAGATTCTCCGGGCGATGAAGGGCACCGGATACGATGTGCGAGAGAGCAGTCCATTTGAAGCCGGACAGGTATTCCACAGGCCGAGCCGTCCCGCCGCACCGATCGTGAGCCGCGTCGAGATGCTATGGCAATGGATGCGTGGCAAGGTCATCGCGGCGTTCCCGAAACCGCCGGGACTTCCCGCAGACAAGGAAGAGTATCTTCGCTTCGTCGACGACATCTATCGGACCGATGCTTACCACTCATTGTCCATTGAAGGCTACTCAGTCAACCCAGCCCTGGTTGAGAGAGTGCGGCAGGGCGGCTGGGATCCCGAGCATGACGCTGGCGATCGCAGAAATCGTGATGCCCTCGCGGCGCGGGGATATTGGCAATCGTTTCAGCTCGTGAAAAAAGAACTTGAGAGAGTGATCGCCGGTGAGAACCCCGCCGCGCTCGCTCGCGCTGCGCACAACGACTGGTATCGCGAATTGTTCCTGCCCTGCGTGACAGCCGGCTTGATGGAACCCGGGGCATTAGCCGGGTATAGGAACATACCTGTGTTTCTGCGCGGGTCGCGCTACGTTCCACCGAGGTGGGAGGCGGTGCGCGACGCCATGCCGGCGTTCTTCGATCTTCTGGAAAAGGAACCCGAGCCTTCGGTGCGCGCGGTGTTGGGACACTGGCTTTTTGGTTATGTCCACCCGTACCCGGATGGGAACGGCCGCATGGCTCGCTTCCTTATGAACCTTATGCTGGCTTCGGGCGGCTATCCTTGGACCGTGATTCGCATCGTGGATCGCAAGTCTTATCTGGGCGCACTGGACCGCGCCAGCATCGAGATGGACATCCATCCGTTCACAAACTTTATCGTCCACCGCGTGCAGTGGCGTCTTGAGCAGCACGACGTGACATTTCCTGCGCCCAACGAGAGTGTTCTTTTCGGGCGCGACACTGTCCTTTTCTACGGGCAAGATGGCGAAGCGGTTGTGCGGTGCGTCATCAGCGGGGAAGCCCTGGACAGTCACTTCCAAGGAGACGGCAAGGAGCGGCTCGAAGTATTCCGAGCGAACCGCCAGCCCATCGAACAAGAGATACGGCGGAAATATCTTGCTGGTGACACTGAAGTGGATGGGTCCATTCTCATTCGCTCGGGCGATCTGCCTGATTGACGATTTGTCCGCAGAGAACTTCAAATCAAATAACTCGTTTCCCTGGTCTCAGTTAGCAAACATCCGGGGCATCCAAAAAATACTCTTGTCCCCCGGATGTCCCCACCCGTCGCCCCTGCCGCGATAGTGCACCTCTTACTTAAAAGTTCTGGCTTGCTTTGACGCTGCCGCAGGCCTAGGTTTTCACTTGGCCCCAATCATTATTGGCGTCTTCTTCCACAGTCGGGAGCACACACTCAGGCACTGGAGCGAAGCAGAC
This sequence comes from Candidatus Acidiferrum sp., assembly GCA_035704085.1. Classification (GTDB taxonomy): domain Bacteria; phylum Acidobacteriota; class Terriglobia; order Acidiferrales; family UBA7541; genus Acidiferrum. The sequence continues at coordinate 60,328 of DASSXG010000079.1, forward strand.
TTGACCAGCCGAGGGCTCCCACCGACCTCTCTGGAAGTAAGCAGGAGGAGAACATGAGCACCGTTGGTGAAGTAAGAGCCCGCGACTTCCGCGACGAAACCGATAGCTTGGGTCAAGTCCAAGTGCCCGCCGACAAACTCTGGGGCGCTCAGACACAGCGTTCGCTTGACCACTTCAGTATTGGTAAAGACCTAATCCCTCGCGAGATGATCTCGGCCTACTCGATCCTCAAAAAAGCGGCCGCCCACGCCAACTATGCAGCCAAGCGGCTCGACGACAAACAACATCAACTCATCGTTCAAACCTGCGATGAGATCCTAGCCGGCCAGCACGGCGACATGTTTCCTTTGCACGTGTGGATGACCGGAAGCGGCACGCAATTCAACATGAACGTGAACGAAGTCATTTCCAATCGCTGCTGCCAGCTCGCGGGGAACGCCGCTGGGCAGCAAAACGCCTGTACATCCTAACGACCACGTAAACATGTCCCAATCCTCAAACGATTCTTTTCCCACGGCCATGAACATCGCAGCGGCGCTCAACGTGAAAGAACGGTTGATCCCGGCGGTGAAAGCGCTCGGCGATGCCATTGAAGCCAAAGCCAACGAGTGGCAAAGCATCATCAAGATTGGCCGCACGCACATGCAGGACGCCACACCGATTACCCTCGGAGAGGAATGGTCCGGCTATGCGGGGATGCTCAGCGACGACATCGAGCGCATCGAAGATGCACTGAAGGGTGTCTACCGCCTCGCGCTCGGCGGCACAGCCGTGGGAACCGGCATTAATGCTGCACCCGGCTTCGGCGAAGCTGCCGCTGCCGAGATTGCGACGCTTGCGAACCTGCCTTTTGTAAGTGCTCCGAACAAATTCACCGTGCAGGGGGCCCATGATGCTATCGTTCAGCTCTCCGGCACATTGCGCACGCTCGCAGTCTCTCTCTACAAGATCGCGAATGACATTCGACTGATGTCGTGCGGGCCGCGCGCTGGTTTCGCCGAGTTGGCGATCCCCGCGAACGAACCCGGCTCGTCGATTATGCCCGGCAAGGTCAACCCTACCCAGGCCGAGGCGCTGACCATGATCGCCGTGCAAGTGATGGCGAATGACGTCGCCGTGGGCTTTGGCGGCGCTGGCGGCTACCTGGAGATGAACGTCTATAAGCCTCTGATCATCTTCAACATCGCGCACTCCATCACGATTATGACCGATGGCTGCACCAATTTCCGCAAATTCCTGATCGAAGGCACCAAACCAAATGTGAAGAAGATCAAGGAATACGTGGACCGCTCACTGATGCTGGTGACCGCGCTTTCACCCGTGATCGGATATGACAAAGCGTCGAAAATAGCGCATTACGCGCTGGACAACGATCTCACTCTCAAAGAAGCAGCACTGCAGCTGGGTTTTGTAACGGAAGAGGAGTTCGACCTCGTCGTCGATCCGGTGAAGATGGTCCACCCCTACGTTGCAAAAGCCAGCGCAGCGAAATCTTAGTTTTCTGTCGATACTCAAAATAAATGAAGATTGCGAAAAAAGGAGATTAGAAATGGCAACGAATGCTCGCGGAATTGCGGTACTCCAGGATCCAAAACTCAATAAGTCAACTGCCTTTACCGAAGCGGAAAAGCAGGCTCTCGGTCTCATTGGCCTGGTGCCCGATGTGACGGAGAGCGAGGACCTGCAGTTGCAACGCGTCAATTTGCAGCTCTCGCAAAAGCCCACGGATCTGGAACGCTACATCTACCTGATGAATTTACTGGATCACAATGAAACGCTTTTCTACCGCACTCTCATGTCGGACCCGGCACGCTTTCTCCCCATCGTCTACGACCCGACGATCGGTGAAGCTTGCCTGAAGTTCGGGCACATTTACCGTCAGGCTCGCGGCATGTATCTCTCCATGACACGCAGCGGCAAGGTGAAGGAAATCTTGAAAAATTGGCCGGAAAAGGACGTGCGCTTCATTTGTGTCACCGATGCCGGCCGAATCCTTGGGCTTGGCGACTTGGGAGCCAATGGCATGGGAATCCCCATCGGCAAGCTGCAGTTGTACACCGCTTGTGCAGGCGTACCTCCGCAATATTTGCTGCCGATGTACCTCGACGCAGGCACGAACAACGAGCAATACCTCCACGATCCCTTGTACCTGGGAATGCGCAAGACGCGCCCATCCACCGAAGAACTTTATTCCTTCGTGGACGAGTTCGTACAAGCGGTCCAAGAACTATTCCCGAAGTGCTGCATTCACTTCGAGGACTGGACCGGCGTCGATGCCGTGCACGTGCTCCAGCGTTATCGCGCCCAATATTGCGTGTACAACGACGACGTCCAGGGCACAGCTGGGATTGTGCTCGCAGGGATAATCAACGCGGCAAAGATGAAAGGCACGAAGCTAAGTGACGAGAAGTATCTCTTCCTGGGCGCTGGTTCGGCTGGGATAGGTCTTGCCGACTTGCTTTGCACGGCCATGACTCACGAGGGTCTGACTCTCACACAGGCGCAGTCGCGAGTGTACATGTTCGACATCAACGGCCTGCTGGAAGACACGCGGAAAGACCTTGTCGATTTTCAGAAGCCCTACGCGCACAAGCACGCGCCAACGCGCGATTTCGTCGCTGCCATCGAGAGCATCAAGCCCACGACAATCATTGGCGTGAGCACCGTCGGCGGCACTTTCACCCAGAAAGTGATCGAGGCCATGTCGCGCATCAATGAGCGGCCGGTGATTCTCGCGTTATCCAACCCGACCGAAAAGGCTGAGTGCACGCCCGGGCAGGCCTACACTTGGTCGAAGGGCAAGGCCATCTATGCGGCCGGCGTCCAATTTCCGGCGGTCCACCTCAACGGGCAGACCTTCTTGCCGGGACAAGCCAACAACTTCTACATCTTTCCTGCGGTCGGCATGGCCATCTTCGCGACCCAAGCTTCCCGAGTCACCGACGAGATGTTCATTGAGGCTGCGCGGGCAGTCGCCGATCAAGTACAGCCCGATTTGCTGAAGCAGGGACTCCTTTATCCGCTGCAATCGAACATACTGGAGATCGAGATTCAAACAGCGGCACGCGTGGCCAAGCTGGTCTTCGATTCGGGACTCGCACGTGTTTCACGCCCCACAGACATGGTCGCGTTCATTCGCGAACAGGTCTACAAGCCCCAATACAAGGTCGAGTCAGTGTCACGAACGACGGCGGCCTGAGCGCCGCCGCGCGAACCATGCAAAAGTTGGGCGCAAGTCGTGTGTCTAGTGTGGGCCGCGTTGTACTTGTTCGTGGCCCTCGCTTATTCACAGGCTGGTTTGGAAGAAACGCCCAGTGGTCCGGACAGGCATGAGCGGTGGATGTCCCCATGGACATCTCTTCGGCAATTGGCGTGAATCTGTCTGCTGTATTAGAATGAAAACAAATGCATTGCGCGGTTCCCCGGTAGCTCAACGGTAGAGCATTCGGCTGTTAACCGAAGGGTTGCTAGTTCGAATCTAGCCCGGGGAGCCAAAT